>NZ_JBBOXN010000001.1:4687500-5275302 GCF_038007785.1 Bacillus sp. FSL K6-0069
CTTGATAGTGTTCAACAAACTGAAGTGGAAAGTATGTAATGTAAAAAACTCTCTTTTCAATTAGAGAGTTTTTCTTTTTTCTATAATGGTAACAATGAATGTAGTCCTGCAAAGTAAGGAGGAATAAGAGTTTGAAATCCCGTCCAAATTTAGTAGATACATTTCGTGATTCCATTATTTTTCGTTTAATTTGCTTTATTGTTGTACTTACTGCTTTTTCCGGATTTCTTATACATAGATTAGAACCATCGCACTTCACCACATGGTTTGATGGAATTTGGTGGTCAATCGTTACTATCTTCACCGTTGGCTATGGTGACTTTGCCCCGCATACACTAATAGGCAAACTTATCGGTATGGGTATTATTTTATTAGGAACCGGATTTTGTTCTTATTATATGGTTTTGTTCGCTACTGAAATGATTAGTAAACAATATATGAAGATTAAAGGAGAAGAAGCTGCGACTTCTAACGGACATATGATTATTGTAGGATGGAACGAACGGGCAAAGCATGTTGTCAAACAAATGCATGTTTTACAACCGAATCTTGATATCGTTTTAATTGATGAAACACTTTCTTTACTTCCAAAACCATTTCATCATTTAGAATTTATAAAGGGGTGCCCCCATCACGATCAAACTTTATTAAAAGCTAATATTACAACAGCACACACTATATTAATAACAGCTGATAAAGAAAAAAATGAAAGCTTAGCAGATACACAGTCCATTTTAAATATTTTAACTGCAAAAGGACTCAATCCAAACATTCATTGCATCGCTGAACTTCTTACTTCTGAACAAATACAAAATGCAACGAGAGCTGGTGTATCAGAAATTATAGAAGGAAATAAATTAACGAGCTATGTATTTACCGCTTCTCTTTTATTCCCTTCTATTTCAGGTGTCCTATTCTCACTTTACGATGAAATCTCTGATAATAAATTACAACTGATGGAGCTTTCTCCTTCCTGCACAGGACAAACTTTCGCAAATTGCAGCTATACTCTTTTAAAGCAAAACATTCTATTACTAGGTATAAAGCGCGACGAACAATATATGATTAATCCAGTCCATTCCTTTATTCTCATTGAAAGCGACATACTCATTGTTATTCACCATTAATAAAATGACGCTCTAGTTCTTGTATGAGCACTTTCCCAATATTGATATATTTTCTTTTCACATCTCCATCTGGATCTTTCGGCTCAGCAAATTGATCCATTCCACTCGTTCCGGCTGCTAAAGTATTTACATGATCATCTAGTTCGTCTTGATATACGTGAGAAAGAATATACGGTGTTTCAAGACGGACGATTACGCCCGGCACATCTAATTCGCCATTCACTGCTGTAAATGGCACTCGTAAAAATTGATAGCCATCTTCTTCATCGATTTTATAATCGAAGCACCCTTTATCGTAATCCCAATTGCCACCAATGTTATACCCAAGCGGCTTCATTATCTCTTCTAACTTATATAACGCATATGTACGTCCTTCTAAATTGGATTGAATCGGAATCAAGCCCATCCCTCCTAGACTTTTTCTTTAGCATACCCACTCTAGTTTGAATATACTGATGGACTTTTCGATTAAATAATAAAAAGCGACCGGAATCCGGTCGCTTTTTATTATTTTAAACGCTCTTCTAATTCTGCTTTTAACTCTTCAAATCCTGGTTTACCAAGTAAAGCAAACATATTTTTCTTGTATGCTTCTACTCCTGGTTGGTCAAATGGATTTACGCCTAATAAGTAGCCGCTCATCGCACATGCTTTTTCGAAGAAGTATACAAGGTAACCGAATGTGTACTCATTTAATTCAGGGATATTTACGATTAAGTTTGGTACTCCACCATCGCTATGTGCAAGTAATGTACCTTCGTATGCTTTTGTGTTTACGAAGTCTACAGTTTCACCAGCAAGGTAGTTTAATCCATCTAAATCGTTTTCTTCTGATTCGATTGTTAGTTCATGCGTAGATTTACCTACTTTCAGAACTGTTTCGAATAAGTCACGACGACCTTCTTGAACGTATTGACCTAATGAGTGTAAGTCAGTTGAGAAGTTTGCTGAAGATGGGAAAATACCTTTTTGATCTTTTCCTTCACTTTCACCAAATAACTGTTTCCACCACTCAGAGAAGTATTGAAGTGCTGGCTCATAGTTAACAAGCATTTCAATTGTTTTTCCTTTATTGTATAAAGCATTACGAACTGCTGCATATTGGTAAGCTGGGTTTTCTTCTAGCTCTGATGCACCGAAGTCACCATGACCAGCAGCTGCACCTTTCATCATCTCTTCAATATTTAAGCCACTTACTGCGATTGGTAATAAACCAACTGGCGTTAATACAGAGAAACGTCCTCCAACATCATCTGGAATAACGAATGTTTCGTAACCTTCGTTATCAGCTAATGTTTTTAATGCACCACGTGCTTTATCTGTCGTTGCATAAATACGTTTGCGAGCCTCTTCTTGTCCATACTTTTCTTCTAATAACTTACGGAAAATACGGAATGCTAGTGCCGGCTCTGTTGTTGTACCTGATTTGGAAATAACGTTAATAGAGAAGTCTTTACCTTCTAATACGTCCATTAAATCTTTCATGTAAGTGGAGCTAATGTTTTGTCCAACAAATAGCACTTGTGGAGTTTTACGTTGTTCTTTAGATAGCGTGTTGTAGAAAGAATGGTTTAACATTTCGATTGCTGCGCGTGCTCCTAGGTAAGAACCACCAATACCTACAACAAGTAAAATGTCAGAGTCATTTTTAATTTTTTCTGCGCATTTTTGAATGCGAGCAAATTCTTCTTTGTCATATTGAAGCGGAAGGTCTACCCACCCAAGGAAATCGTTCCCAGCTCCAGTTTTTTCGTGGATTGCGTGATGTGTTACTTTCACTGCATCACGTAAATAAGTGATTTCATGTTCACCGATGAAGGATAACGCTTTAGAATAGTCGAACGTTACATGTGTACTCATCTTTTTCCCTCCAATAATGTATATGTATTTCTGTATTCACTTTAGCGAAACTGAAGTTGTAAATCAAGCGATTCAACAATTGTAAACGTAACCAATATATATTTTTTAGAAAAAGTTCATTTTTTGCATAAAAATTCGCATTTTTCGGTATAGATGTATATACATCCTTTTTCTTATATTTTTTATGTATAAAAACAACATAACTGCCCCATTCTATAAAGGAGTTAATTAACTCATCGCTTGCTCATGCTTCACAATTAAGGGGGGCTTTTTCATGAGTACTCTGCAACGTATCGCATTAGTCTTTACTGTAATTGGCGCTGTAAACTGGGGACTAATCGGGTTCTTCCAGTTTGACTTAGTGGCAGCCATTTTCGGTGGACAAAACTCAGCTCTTTCACGTATTATTTACGGCATCGTCGGTATTTCTGGGCTTATCAATCTTGGTTTACTCTTTAAACCATCAGAAAATCTTGGTACTCACCCAGAAACGAACGAAATCCACTAGTCAGTATGTCTTTATTTCGCCTCCGACATACGAATATGATTGCATGCAATCATATTTGCAAATATATATCATAAGACAAAGTAAAAGAGGAACGCTCATATGCGCTCCTCTTTTACTTTGTTAACTCGGACTCTTCAATCCATTCTGTTAGCTTTTCTCGCAGCGTATTAAATCCGTTCTCAGATGGATTCGGTATAAGAATCCGTCCTTGTTTTCTTTTCGCCGCTTTTAACGATAAACTCATTTTTCTGTGTTCTTCATCAATTGAAAGTACTTTTACTTCTACTGTATCGCCGACTTTTAAAAAGTCATGAATATCCTTTACATATCCATTTGTAATTTCAGATATATGCACAAGTCCTTGTGTTTCTGCATCTAACGCTACAAATGCACCGTAATCTTGAATCCCAGTCACTTTCCCTGTTACAACCACTCCTGTTGTATATTGTTCTGACATATGAAACACTCCCATACGTTTACCATTTTCTCTACAATTGTAGATAGCAAAGCAGATGATTTATTGTTAAATATCCGATTAGTTAGTACGTATCCTAAGTAAAGCGACTCAGGATACGCATACCTTATATTAGTAAATTATACCACTATGGCAGAACTCATTCAAAATTAACGAAAAATTTCCTGTAGTACGTATAATTCTCCAATATTGGGATAGAATACTAACACATGGCTTTCTAGTATTCCCCCCCTTTTATGGACAAAACGTATTACGTTTTGTCCTTTTTTTATTTCCTATAAACCGTTCCATTCTCTTCATTGCTTCCATTAGTTGTTCAAGCGATGTTGCATATGAGCAACGAATAAAGCCTTCACCACTTTCGCCAAATACACTTCCAGGTACAACAGCCACTTTTTCTTCTAATAATAACTGTTCTGCAAATTCCGCTGAAGATAATCCAGTTGAAGAAATGGAAGGAAAGACATAAAACGCTCCGCCCGGTACATGGCATGTTAATCCCATTTCATTGAAAGATGTCGTCATAAAATTACGTCGTTTCTTATAACTATCTCTCATTCGAATTACTTCATCATTCCCCGCGCGTAACGCTTCGAGTGCTGCGAACTGAGACATCGTCGGTGCACACATCATGGAATATTGGTGGATTTTGAGCATTAATTCTGAAAAATGAACAGGAGCTGCAATCATACCGAGGCGCCATCCTGTCATCGCAAATCCTTTTGAAAATCCTGAAATTAAAATCGTATGCTCGCGCATATTTTTAATACTCGCGAAACTTGTATATACTTCGTCGTATACAAGCTCTGCATAAATTTCATCAGATAATACGATTAAATTGTACTTTTCAACGATTACTGCTATTTCTTCAAGCTCGGATTTATTTAACATCGCACCTGTTGGGTTATTTGGTGAACAAAGTAAAATTGCCTTTGTTTTCGCCGTAATAGCTGCTTCAATTTGTTCTGGTTGTACTTTAAACTCATTTTCTAAAGTAGTCGCCACGGGAACTGGAACTCCTCCAGCTAATGTCACAAGCGGTGCATAAGAAACGAAACTCGGTTCAATAATGAGTACTTCATCATCAGGATTTATAATGGCACGCATCGCTACATCTAACGCCTGACTCGCTCCAACTGTAACAATGATTTCATCGTTTGGATCATAAGATACTGCAAATTGTTTTTTTAGATACTTTGCTATTTCTTGACGGAGCTCCAATAATCCTGCATTTGCTGTATAGGACGTATATCCTTGTTCTAAAGAACGGATACATGCTTGCCTTACATTCCAAGGTGTAACAAAGTCAGGCTCTCCTACTCCAAGAGAAATAACACCTTTCATATTCGCTGCTAAATCGAAAAACTTTCGAATACCTGATGGTTGTAAAGATTCTGCTGCTCTAGATAGTTCAAATTGCTTCATGGTGTCACCACAATCCGCTTATCATCATCGTTTTTTTCATAAATAATTCCCTCATGTTTATACTTCTTCAAAATGAAATGAGTTGTCGTAGAAACGACAGATTCAATTGTTGCTAATTTCTCAGAAACAAACATCGCTACTTCTCCCATTGTCTTTCCTTCTAATGTAATAGACAGATCATATGTCCCTGACATTAAATACACAGACTTCACTTCTGAATAACGATAAATTTGTTCAGCAACCGCATCGAACCCAACGCCGCGCTTTGGCGTAACTTTCACATCGATCATCGCCGTTAAACCTGTATGTTCTTTCACCTTCGTCCAATCGATATGTGTTACATAATCCACGATAATCTTTTCCGCTTCTAATTTCTCCACCATTTTCTTTACTTCTTCTACTTCTATATTTAACAGCTTCGCTAATGTATCTACAGTTAATCGACTACTTTTTTCAAGACAAGCTAATAATTCTAATTCCTTTTCCGTCACCATATAAATCATCCTTCCTTTCCTTTGTGTCTAAATTATACAAATACCCTTTCCAGTTTGAAAAGAAGATTTTTTTAGTGAATTATGTCAAAATAAAGTGAAACTTTAATCCATGGAAAGGTTCACCCCATGGATTATTAGCCCGCACCAATCGGGCTTTTACGAGCAGTTGATCTCCCACCTCACTTCTTTGCCTTAACCGTCTTTTTAGGTGAGAGTCTTACTGCTCGTTAAAGCGGGGTAAAGTGAAACTTTAATCAGCGGAAAAA
Organism: Bacillus sp. FSL K6-0069; assembly: GCF_038007785.1. Classification (NCBI taxonomy): domain Bacteria; kingdom Bacillati; phylum Bacillota; class Bacilli; order Caryophanales; family Bacillaceae; genus Bacillus; species Bacillus sp. FSL K6-0069. The sequence goes on from NZ_JBBOXN010000001.1 coordinate 4,693,656, forward strand.
TGCGTGATAAAGCGAAAGGGGATGGAACCGTGAAACCAAAAGTTTATATTGCCGAACCAGTTCCAACATTTGTAGAAAAATATTTATCAGAACACTGTGATTATGAAAAATGGGAGCAAAATGAGAAAGTACCTCGCGATGTTCTATTGGAGAAAATACAAGATAAAGATGGTTTATTAAATTTTGGATCTGCTATTAATGAAGAATTATTAGATGTAGCTCCTAACTTAAAAGTAGTAAGCAACATTTCTGTCGGTTACGATAATTTTGATTTAGAAGCGATGGAAAAGCATAATGTCATCGGAACGAATACACCATACGTACTAGATGATACAGTAGCTGATCTCGTTTTCGCTCTTATGCTATCTGCTGGTCGCCGCGTCTGCGAACTCGACTCTTACGTAAAAAATGGCGAATGGAATGCCGAAATTGGAAAAGAGCACTTCGGGCTGGATGTACACCATAGTACAATCGGTATTATCGGGATGGGACGAATTGGTGAAGCCGTTGCAAAACGAGCGAAATTCGGATTTGATATGAATGTTCTTTATTATAATCGTCGCCGTAAAGAAGAAGCAGAGCAAAAATTCGATGCTACATATTGTGATTTACAGACGCTACTAAAACAATCTGACTTTATTGTCCTTCTTACTCCACTAACAGATGAAACGTATCATCTTATTGGAGAAAAGGAATTTTCATTAATGAAAGAAACAGCAATCTTCATTAATGCTTCTCGCGGAAAAACAGTAGATGAAGAAGCGTTAATCCATGCGTTAACCGAAAAGAAAATCTTTGCAGCAGGCATCGATACGTTTACACAAGAGCCGATTCAAAAAGATAATCCGCTCTTATCCTTACAAAACGTTGTGACTTTACCGCACATCGGATCTGCAACATTAAAAACTAGACAGCAAATGGCTATGACAGCGGCTGAAAATTTAGTTGCAGGGTTACAAGGAAAAACACCGCCTAATATTGTTCGCGGATAATACTGAATAAGCGAAAGGCAAGATGACATCGTCATCTTGCCTTTTTTTGTTAACATATTTTCTTCTTCCTTGGAAATGATATGAACAAAAATCAATGGAGTGACAAAAAATGAATCACGAATATACTTGTCCTTATTTCACTTTTTCCACTCGCGGCACTACTATTCATTACGAATTGTATGAACATGACAATAAAGCGGAACGTCCTACTTTCGTGCTCATTCACGGCTTTTTATCTTCCTCATTCAGTTACCGCCGTCTTATTCCTTTACTATCGAAAGCAGGAACAGTACTGGCTCTTGATTTACCACCATTCGGAAAAAGTGATAAGTCTCATCTGTTTAAGTATTCTTATCACAATTTAGCAACGATTATTATCGATTTAATTGAACATTTATCTCTCTCAAATATTGTGTTAGTTGGGCATTCTATGGGTGGGCAAATTTCTCTTTATGTAAACCGTATACGTCCTGAATTAATCTCAAAGACAATTTTACTATGTAGCTCTAGCTATTTAGCACGCGCAACCTTACCTTTACTGTACTCTTCTTATTTACCGTTCTTTCATTTATACGTAAAGAACTGGATTATTCGGCGCGGCATCGTTCATAACTTAATGAATGTCGTTCATGATCACTCATTAATTGACGATGAAATGAAGGAAGGCTACTCTGCTCCCTTTTATGACAATCGTATATTCCCCGCTTTAACTCGTATGATACGAGATCGTGAAGGTGACTTATCTTCAACTGAATTACAAAAAATCGAAACACCTACACTACTCATTTGGGGTGAAAAAGATCGCGTTGTCCCTGTACATGTAGGTCATCGACTACACAAAGATTTACCAAATTCAAAATTTATTTCTTACGAAAACACAGGGCATTTACTACCTGAAGAAAAACCTGAAAACGTTTATGAAGAAATCATCGCTTTTTCTGCGCAATAATATAAAAGGCTGTCGGAAATTCCGACAGCCTACAATGAACAACTTCCGCCTTCTTTTACTACAAGTAATTCCACAGCTAACTTCTCACATTTTTCAAGCGCAGGTACTTCCTCAAAAGACATAAAGTATATATGTTGAATCTTCTTTGCGATGTATTTTGGATCATCAAACACACTTACGACGTTCACAACATCGCTCGCTTCTGTTTCATAAAACTCCGGTCCCATTTGAAACGGATCCCAATTCTTCACAACCTCTATCATCTTTTCATATGTACCCATTCGCTTCCCGCCTTTTCACTTTTTAATACTTTTCTTTATCCTATCACATCAGCTATTCTATAAGAAGAGAGAGAACTTTCATAACTTATCGGTTTTACAGAAGAAGGGGGCAAACTTATGCAACTATTTCATAAAACAGTCAATCGTCGTGGAACTCATAGTACAAAATGGGATACATATAAAAACGAAGAACTTATCCATGCTTGGATTGCTGATATGGATTTTGAAGTACCACAACCAATTCAAACTGCTTTAAAGACACGTATCGAGCATCCTATTTTCGGCTACACACTTCCTCCCGAAAATATGGGAGATATTATTTGTAACTGGACAAAAAAACAGTACAACTGGGATATTCAAAAAGAATGGATTATCTTTAGCGCCGGAATCGTTCCAGCTCTTAGTACGAGCATACAGGCCTTCACAAAGGAAAATGAATCTGTTCTCGTACAACCACCTATTTATCCACCATTTTTCGAAATGGTTACAACAAACAATAGACAATTATGCGTAAGTCCATTACAGAAACAAAATGATACATACGCGATAGACTTCGAGCATTTAGAAAAACAATTCCAACAAGGCGTCAAACTCATGCTTCTTTGTAGCCCTCACAATCCAATCGGGCGTGTTTGGTCAAAAGAGGAACTCACACAACTTGGCGCGTTATGTACAAAATATAACGTAATTGTTGTCGCGGATGAAATTCATTCTGATATTATTTACGCAGACCATACACATACACCGTTCGCTTCTTTATCTGAAGAATTAGCAGCGCGCACCATTACTTGTATGGCTCCGAGTAAAACATTTAATATCGCTGGATTACAGGCATCAATTATTATCATTCCAAACGAAAAACTCCGTCAAGCCTTTACATCTATCCAATATAGACAAGGCTTCCACGGATTAAATATATTCGCCTATACAGCGATGCAAAGCGCCTATACAGAATGCAACGATTGGCTAAATGAAATCCGATTATATATAGAAGATAACGCTCAATTCGCTTGTAAATATATTAAAGATCACATACCTGCTCTTTCTGTAACGAAACCAGAAGGTAGTTTTTTATTGTGGATTGATTGCTCTCGCCTACAGCTTTCTCAAAACGAACGCACTACACTGCTTGAGGAAAAAGGGAAAATCATCGTTGAGCCTGGTGAGAAATACGGATTAGGCGGAGAAGAACATATTCGAATTAACATCGGCTGTCCAAGATCTGTTTTAGACGAAATTTTAAATAGACTGCGCCATACGTTTTCATCCTAAACTCTTTTGTAGGCAAATTAATATATTTCCACTTACGTTTCACAAAAAAAGCTACCATGCACGGTCATAGCCATCAAGTTAAAAAAATGAGTCCGATGCCTTTTGGCATCGGACTCATTTTTTTACAATAGGGAGTAGAAGAGTACGGTTTTGGACATACTCAAATAAGACTCTCCGGATTTCGTATTTTTTATACGGCTTTGTGAAGTCTTTTCGTACATTCTTGAGTGATACTAAGGATATCGAACGGTGTACGACACTTATACCTTCGTGCTTTTCTTCCGTTTTTGACAAGATCCTGAAAGAGCCTGGTTAGCACTGATACAGGATGTTGAAAGGTTGTGAAAAGCACGTCGTGTATACTAGAGAAGTAAATTTTGACGATATATGTACACTTATACTCACTAACCTCTTTTTGTTTTTTCTCCCATATAAGTCTTCTCATTCGATATGTAATGCTAGCTACCAAACACAAACCAATTAATTGCCCATATAAATGACATTGAAATCGTTCCAGTTTCACAGGTTTCACTTCATGAATTTTAAAAATAGACTTCCATGTTTTAAATATAATTTCAATTTGCCACCGTAAAGAATACAGTTCATACACTTCATTGTGCGGAAGGTGTTTACTAGATACGTTCGTAATAAGAAGGTTGATCCGACTTGCATATTTCGGCATCCTCTTTTTCGCTTTCTTGTGATGTTCCAAACGTTTCGCCCACTCAGTTTGTGTTAGACGATATATGACAAGGCGTGTTTTATGTTTTTGGCGAAGTCCTATATAGATTTCTGGTAATTCTAATATTTGTCCTTCAGCTAGATCTTTCGTCAATTTTTCTAAATCGAGAAGAGTCCATTTTCCATCTTTCTCTTTTTGATAGACTTGTGTATTCCAGCGAATACGTGACACATAAAATGCTTTTCGATCCGCAATTTTTTCTAAATCATAAATAGAAAAATAACCAAGATCACGAAGAGAAAGTTCCCCTGGCTCTAATGTTTGCGTACGTTCCTGTCCATAACGGCAATCGCTACTTGTTCCATCGCTTACAGCTGTTTCTAAAAATTCTCCAGAAATCAGTTCATACTCTAATTGAATTTTCACACCAGCTTCTGAACCACCACCCCCTATCCCTTTGTAAGAAGATGCATATTGAGCTGGAAGCTGAAAGGCTGTTGAATCTAGTATACGGATACGTGTAAAACGGTTAGATAAAGGAGTCATTGGAGAAAACTTCTTTCGAAATACTTGTAAAAACAATTCCTTTAAGAATTGTACAGTCTGTGCATTAAATCGTTCGTTCAGACCTTGACTAGATAATTGGATTCCCGTAGCTCTAGTTAGTTTCGCACATAAACTAACTAGGGATTCTGTCCCAATTGCTTGGCTGAGAAACACGCATAATGAAACGAGGTCTTGTGCTCTACACTTTCGTTTTCGTCGAATCATTCCAGTTTTAACTGCTAGTAGTTGTAAGTGGTGAATCGAAAATTTACTTTTAAATTCTTCACCTAGTAAACGTAACTCTTCTTGTGTAACATCATTAATTTTATACATAAAATGGGTCATCCTTCCTTGCGGTATGCATGGAAGGATGACCCATTTAGTTAAATTTTATTCATTTCCTTAAGTTGATGGCTATGACCATGCACGGTAGCTTTTACTTTTTCTTCATATCCGACGCTTTTTTTACAATGACACCACAAGCAATTCTATCACCAGATTTACCTGCTGGTTGTGTCATACCATCATCAGCGTTTTCTGTAATAATAATAGACGCTCCATCTTTTCTATGAATCGTCGTTTTTCCTTCTTCAAGCGTTATATGTGGTGCATCGATTTCTGCTTTAATCTTTCCAGAACTGTCTGCAATTACGTTCGGTAAATCACCGTTTTCTGCACCTTTTGGATTAAGAAGCCCATGCTTTTTATTATCAGGATTAAAATGATTCCCAGATGATTCAAAACGTGGTGCTTTACACTCACCAATTTCGTGTACATGTATGCCGTGTGGGCCAGGTGCGAAACCTTCCCCTTTAATCGTAATTTTCACTCCGCTTGTTTGCTGTACTACTTTTGCAGTCCCCACTTCATCGCCTGAAGCATTATGTAATTTCACGTCAATTTCTTTCGGCTTTCCTTGGTCACAACCTGCCATCAGAAATAATACACAACAACTGAAAAAAAGCCGTTTTTTCATTCTATTCCCTCCAAAATATATTCTGCCCTTAGATTGTCCGAGCATAGAGGGAAACATACAAAAATGAGTTACTGTTTCTTTTCCGCTAACAGTTTTTCTTCAACTTTCTGTAACCGCTCCGCTTCTCGTTTTGATACACGAATGAACATACGCCACGTAGCAACGGCACCAATGATAAATAGAACGCAAACAATCCCTGGAATAATATATTCTGTTTTATCTTCCGGAAAATATAAAGGCATCATATTGAACACTCCTTATGATTGGATTGAAAAACATCAGAATTTTCTGTTTTATACCTTTAAATTATAGTTGAACCGATTCATATTCTCAAGGGGTCGTTCCGAAAGAGAAGGATTTCTTTGACTACTTCGTGGACTTTCCTTACTATAAACTTGAGGTGAAAAATATGAGAGAAACATTTGAAATTGGCGAAATCGTTACTGGTATTTATAAAACTGGAAAATACATCGGCGAAGTTACAAATAGCCGCCCTGGCAGTTACGTCGTAAAAGTATTAGCTGTTTTAAAACATCCGGTGCAAGGTGACTTACATAATGTAAAACAAGCTGACGTACCATTTTTCCATGAAAGACGCGCTTTAGCTTTCCGTGAACAAACGAACATTCCGGAGCAAATGGTGAAGAAATATGAAGGGGAAATTCCAGAGTATACAGAGTCACTCAAATTAGCATTAGAAACTCAAATGAATTCATTTTCTGAAGATGATTCACCTTTTGCGGTTCGTAGTCTAGAAACATTAGAACAGTTAAAAAAAGACTACAAACTTTAAAAAAACAAAACGACCAAATTACATACTGTGCAATTTGGTCGTTACTGTGTACTCACTTTCTTTAACACTTTTGAAAAATCAACAAGTTCCCCTAATGTTGGAGGTGCTGGTTTCACTAAATACTCTTTATCTTTTTCTACTAATTTAAAAATATTATACGTCGTCATCGCATCATCTAGCGCACAATGATGCTTACCCGTCCCTGCTTTTCCATACGCCTCAATTGCTTTCCACAATCCTGTTTGATTTCTCTCCCCAAAAAACTTCTTATACTCAAGTGATAAATCACGACACTGTCCTAAGAATGGAAAGTCTACTCCAGCCATTTCACAATTATGTTTCAACACTTTCATATCCATATTTCCCCACGTAACAATGGTTGGTTTACATCTCTTTTCATATTCTGCAAGTTTTTCAACGAGTTCTGGAAATGAAATTCCTTTATCTACGACTTCTTGTTTAATCCCTAAAAATTTCTTACATCGATCCGTTAAAGAAGGAAAAGTTTTCGGCCTAACATGAGCTGAATACGTGTCTTCTACCTTACAGCCAACAACCGAGACGAGTCCTACCTCAATAATCTCCGGGAAAAATCCTTTTGGTTTTTTTCTGTGCTGGGGCATCGTAAACTCAAAATCCAAAAATAAAAATCGTTGTTCATCCATACGATCCCTTCCTTATCATCTTTGTCATTCCTTTCTATTTGACACTCCTACACGAACAAGCTCGAATGCTAATTCCATTTTAAATATTCAGATTGGATGTATCTTATATATATGTCAAATGCCCACAAATATTTTTAAAAATAAGAAAAAATGACCGATGCAGAAAATATGACAAAATAAGCCCTTTCATTTACATCCCCCTTTTTTCTACTTTATAATGACGTTATGTGTGTTTCATCTAGTTAATTTTTTGACACACTAAGAAAAGTGAATGAAAGGAGATGAGAGTTTTGCACGAAACAACGCAAGAGCTCGCAAACTGGCAGTATTATTTTGCTATCGCAGTCTTTTTAATTACATATGCCATTATTATTTCTGAAAAAATTAATCGCGCTGTCATCGCACTTCTTGGCGCAGCACTCATGGTAATTATGGGGGTCGTTGATTTACACAACGCCTTTACGAAACATATTGAATGGGGGACGATTACACTACTCATCGGTATGATGATTCTGGTGAATATTACGAGTAAATCGGGCGTCTTCCAATACGTTGCCATTAAAGCAGCAAAAGGAGCACAAGGAAATCCAATTAAAATTTTAATTTCACTTTCCTTACTTACTGCACTTGGTTCCGCATTTCTAGATAACGTTACAACTGTACTTCTTGTTGTACCAGTTACTTTATCTATTACGCGCATACTGCAAGTAAATCCTGTTCCTTATTTACTTTCTGAAATTATTTTTTCAAACATTGGGGGCACAGCAACATTAATTGGTGATCCACCTAACATTATGATTGGTTCTGCAAATAAGCATTTAGATTTCAATGCTTTCTTGTTCAACTTAGCACCTATCGTAATCATTATTATTGCTGTTACAGCGACAATACTTTACTTCATGTACCGTAAACAATTAATTGCTGATCCTGTACAAATTAAAAAATTAATGAGTTTAGATGAAAAACAATACATTAAAGATCCCGTATTAATGAAAAAATCTTTAACAGTACTTGGACTTACAATCGTAGGTTTCATGACTCATTCGATCTTCCATGTTGATGCAGCTATCATCGCTTTAACTGGTGCTACTGTACTTATGCTAATCGGTGTGAAAGAACATGAAATTGAAGAGGTATTCGCAAGTGTAGAGTGGGTAACAATCTTCTTCTTCGCAGGACTATTCGTACTTGTTGGAGGACTTATTGATATCGGCCTTATCAAAATGTTAGCTCAAAAAGTAATTGGCATAACAGGTGGAGATGTTTCTTACGCATCTATCCTTATTTTATGGGTATCTGGTATCGCCTCGGCAACAATTGATAACATTCCATTCGTTGCAACAATGATCCCGCTTATTAACGATATGGCAGTTGGGCTAGGTTTATCACCTTCTGACGCACAAATCGACGTATTATGGTGGGCATTAGCATTAGGTGCTTGTCTAGGTGGAAACGGAACATTAATTGGAGCTTCAGCTAACGTAATCGTTGCAGGTATCGCAAGCCGCGAAGGACATAAGTTTAGCTACATGGACTTCCTAAAAGTTGGTTTCCCAATTATGATCGTTTCATTAATCATTTCTCATATTTATATTTATTTACGCTACCTTATGTAGTAGAAAAAGGGCTGTCCTATGTGGCAGCCCTTTTTTCTTAGTCAACGAAATATCGCTTTACCAACAAAGAGCTGTTCCAAAACATCTTCGAAACAGCTCCCCACATATATCTACTCGTTATATCTTACCGGCTCATTCCGAATAATAAATAAGTGAATCGGTAAGAAAACCGAAAACGTGATTGTATGAATAATTGTAAACAATATAGAATTCGTTCCGTATCTATCTAAAATTGCGTAGATAAGATAAATAGACAGCACAATCGATACAGCTGTTGCTATTAAATATAGAATTGGTACGAAGTTAAAAATGAAACACGCGACATATATGCCGAATACTTTCCATCCTGCTTCTTCTTTTAAGAAATCTGGTAATTTATCTTTCGCTAAATCCCCCCATATCTTACTATTTAAAAAAGGAATAAACGCAAGAGCACCATCCGTTGCACCATCATTTTTCGCCATCGTATACAGTGCAAAAGCCGTTAATAAATACGCAATAATTGCCCAAATCAATACAACAAGAATAAACGCAAAACTAAGAGCAAAGAAACCTGCTAGTACGCCTTGATCTTCCATCTTATCCTCTCCTCTCTACTCTCAACATATTTCATTACATAGCAAGTTATGTTTTAAAATTTAACCAAACTCTCTGTATAATAATAGGAGTAAGATAATTAGAGAGGAGAACAACTGATGCATCCATTTGTAAAAGCACTACAAGAACATTTCATAGCTCACAAAAATCCGGAAAAAGCAGAACCGATGGCACGTTATATGAAAAACCACTTCCCATTTCTCGGTATTCAAACACCTGAAAGAAGACAACTATTGAAAGACATCATCCAAATACATACTCTCCCAGATCCAAAAGATTTCCAAATTATCGTACGTGAGCTTTGGGATTTACCAGAACGTGAATTTCAGGCAGTAGCACTCGATATTATGCAAAAATATAAAAAGCATATAACCGAAACACATATCCCGTTTTTAGAAAAACTCATTGTCACAAAGTCTTGGTGGGATTCTGTCGATAGCATCGTTCCTACATTTTTAGGGAATATCTTTTTAAAACATCCAGAATTAATTTCTGCCTATATTCCAAAATGGATTGCATCAGATAACATATGGTTACAACGCGCCGCTATTCTATTCCAGCTAAAATATAAACAAAAGATGGATGAAGAACTTCTTTTCTGGATTATTGGACAACTACATTCTTCAAAAGAATTTTTCATTCAAAAAGCGATTGGCTGGGTCCTTCGCGAATATGCAAAAACAAAGCCCGATGTCGTTTTGGAATACGTACAAAATAACGAACTTGCCTCACTTAGTAAACGTGAAGCAATTAAGCACATTAAACAAAATTACGGAATAAATAACGAAAAAATAGGCGAGACTCTATCATAGATAGACACGTTCCTCTATTGAGATTTAAAAAAGAACGTGTTAGAATATGTTCATTATTATTAATATAAGTAGCGATGACGGACTTATAAGTACTTGCACAAAAAGCGATTCAGGGATAGTGAAAGCCTGAAGCCGCAAGGAAACGGCAGTCCCGAGCAATACGTGATAAAGTGGATGCACCTTTAGTGTATCAACTAGGGTGGAACCGCGGGCAAACGCTCGTCCCTAGGCAATTAAGCCTTGGGATGAGCGTTTTTTTATGTTTTCAAAGCATATACTGCTCGTTTCACAAGTACCTGAGCACGTCATCGCCAATACGTTAACTTTCAAAAGGAGGATTTTATTATGTATTCAATGGAACAAGTTGTAAACTTAGCAAAACATCGCGGTTTCGTTTTCCCTGGTTCTGAAATTTACGGTGGTCTTGCAAACACTTGGGATTACGGTCCACTTGGAATCGAATTAAAAAATAACGTTAAAAAAGCTTGGTGGAAAAAATTCATTCAAGAATCTCCATACAACGTTGGTTTAGACGCAGCTATTTTAATGAACCCAAAAACTTGGATCGCTTCTGGTCACGTTGGTAACTTCAACGATCCAATGATCGATTGTAAAAAATGTAAAGCGCGTCACCGTGCTGACAAATTAATTGAAGATGCATTAGATGCAAAAGGCATCGAAATGGTTGTTGATGGTCTTACTTTCGACCAAATGGCTGACTTAATGAAAGAGCATGAAGTAAAATGTCCTGATTGTGGTAGTGAAGAGTTCACTGAAATCCGTCAGTTCAACTTAATGTTCAAAACTTTCCAAGGTGTTACAGAGTCTAGCACAAACGAAATCTTCCTTCGTCCTGAAACAGCACAAGGTATTTTCGTAAACTTTAAAAACGTACAACGCTCTATGCGTAAAAAACTTCCATTTGGTATCGGCCAAATCGGTAAGAGCTTCCGTAACGAAATCACGCCAGGTAACTTCACGTTCCGTACACGTGAATTCGAACAAATGGAACTTGAATTCTTCTGTAAACCTGGCGAAGATTTAGAGTGGTTCGCATTCTGGCGTGAAACTTGTAAGAACTGGTTACTTTCACTTGGTATGACTGAAGAAAGCATGCGTCTTCGTGACCACGGTGAAGAAGAGTTATCTCACTACAGTAACGCAACAACTGATATTGAATTCCGATTCCCATTCGGTTGGGGCGAACTATGGGGCGTAGCATCTCGTACAGACTTCGATTTAAAACGTCACATGGAACACTCTAACGAAGACTTTAACTATATCGATCCACAAACGAATGAGCGTTACGTACCGTACTGCATCGAGCCATCTTTAGGTGCTGATCGCGTAACATTAGCATTCTTATGTGATGCATATGAAGAAGAGCAATTAGAAAACGATTCTCGTACAGTTCTTCGTTTCCACCCTGCTTTAGCACCATACAAAGCAGCAATCTTACCATTATCTAAAAAGCTATCTGAAGGTGCTACTGAAGTATTCGCAGAACTAGCTAAAGACTTCATGGTAGACTTTGACGAAACTGGTTCTATCGGTAAACGTTACCGTCGTCAAGACGAAATCGGTACACCATTCTGTATCACTTACGACTTCGACTCAGTTGAAGACAAAGCTGTTACAGTACGTGACCGTGACACAATGGAACAAGTTCGTATGCCAATTAGCGAACTAAAAGGTTTCTTAGAGAAGAAAATCCAGTTCTAATGATAAGAAAAAGAGGCAGCTCATGAGAGCGCCTCTTTTTTACTTTTCACGTTTTTCTTTAATTGCTACTGTACATCGTGATATGCACAGTAAATCATCATTTTCATCAATAATACGCACATCCCAAACCATCGTTGAATGTCCTCTATGTATCGGTGTCCCGATCGCTGTTACAATTCCATCTTTCTTTGAGCGAATGTGATTTGCATTAATTTCTAGACCGAAACAAATACATTTCTCTTGATCAATTAAATTGTATGAACCAACGCTTGCTACTGTTTCTGCTAATGCAAGGGATGCACCACCATGTAAAAATCCAAACGGCTGATGCGTACGCTCATCTACAGGCATCGTAGCAACTACCTTATCCTCTGTCATCTCTAACAACTCAATTCCAAGTGAATCCATTAAAGTTTTTGCCATCTCGTTTCCCCCTTCTCTTACTTTAATTAAATGTATAATTTTACCTGTTTATTTTCAAACTACTTATAACGCTTATATAAGGAGGTTTCACCTAAATGAAACAGAAATTTTGTATATTACTGCTTATGTTCTCCTTGCTGACTATTGTACCAAATTGTGCACTAGCAGCCAAAGCATCCAACCTGACAATCGATGTTCAGACTGTGACGCAAAAAGGTAAGAAACCTTATATAGAATATCAAATTAACAGACCTTCTTTTCACAATTTTTCCGATTCTAAATTTCAAAATAAGCTCAATTTCTATTACAAGAAATCTACTGACAAATTTAAAGCCAAATTAGAAAAAGACGCAAAAAAATATTATAAAGAAACAGAAGGATCTAGTACACCATTTCACCCGTATGTGGCGAATGTTGATTATAAAGTCTCCTTAAATAAACCACCTTTTCTTAGTCTATATGTGAATTACTATCAATATACAGGCGGAGCACACGGTCTGTATACGTGGAAGGCAAACACATTTGATTTAAACGAAAAAAAGCTACTACACTTAGACGAATTATTTCAAAAAGCAGATACATATAAAGAAGTAATTCGTGCTGAAATTGTAAGGCAAATTAAACAAAATGAAAGCATTTATTTTCCTGATGCAACTGAAAAGGTCATGAGTACGAAAAAGTTCCACTTCTTTTTAGAACCAGACAATCTCGTCATTTATTTCCCTTTATATGAGATTGCTCCTTATTCAAGCGGAATTCCGCAATTTCGTATTCCATATACGTTGCTAAGAGATTATTTGAAGCCTTCTTATCAAAATATTTTGATTGACAACAAGTAAATATTTTCGCTACGATAATGTTAACCTAAAAACAACAGGAGGTTAACATTATGAGAAGATTTCATGTTTTAGATTTAGCATTAGCTGCCATGTTCGTTGCTCTTATGGCCATTGGTGCAAATATTGTATCTTGGGCACCATTCCTGCAAGTAGCGGGCATCCCATTATCTATGCAACCATTTTTCGCAATTTTAGCAGGGCTTCTTCTTGGAAGTAGACTTGGCGCATTATCAATGACTGTTTATATGCTTGTTGGATTAGCAGGTGCGCCAATCTTCGCTAACTTCAAAGCTGGTTTTGGAGCACTTTTAGATCCTACTGGTGGTTTTATTATCGCATTTATTATCGTTGCTTACGTATCAGGAAAACTTGTAGAACAAAAGGAAAAACCAACATTCAGCACATTTGCAATTGCCTCTTTCACAGGAATCATTTTAACTTATATTATCGGCACTACTTATATGTACGGCGCAGTCAATCTCTTCATGGGTGGTAATATGAGCTATAAAGCTGCTTGGATGATTATGATGTGGTTCGCAGTAAAAGATATTGTATTTACAATTATCGGTGCTATTATCGCACCTCGTATATACTATGCTGTACGCCGTTCCGCTTATCAGCATTCTCATTCAACGATTTCATAATAAAAAAGAGTTATTTCAGTGTACTGAAATAACTCTTTTTTCTATTAAGAATTTTGATTCATGTGTTTTTCTAAAATTTTCTGCATCATTGGAACCATGTCATCACGTAATTCTGGGTGTTGTAGGGCCATTTCAATTGTCGTTTGAACGAATCCTAACTTTTCACCTACATCATAACGCGTTCCTTCGAAATCGTAAGCGAATACACGTTGAATTTCGTTTAAGTTTTGGATTGCATCTGTTAACTGAATTTCACCACCAGCACCAATATGTTGCTGTTCTAAGAACATGAAGATTTCAGGTGTTAAAACGTAACGTCCCATAATTGCTAAGTTTGAAGGTGCTGTACCTGCTGCTGGTTTCTCAACGAAATTGCGAACTTGGTAACGACGGCCTTCTTGCTCTAATGGGTCGATAATTCCGTAACGGTGTGTTTCATCTTCTGGAACCGTTTGTACACCAATAACAGAAGAAAGCGTTTTATCATATTCTTCAATTAATTGACGTAAACATGGTTTTTCAGCTTGAACGATATCATCACCTAATAAAACAGCGAATGGCTCATCACCGATGAATTTACGTGCACACCAAACTGCATGCCCTAATCCTTTTGGTTCTTTTTGACGGATATAGTGAATATCTACCATTTTTGAAGAAGCCTGTACTTTTTCAAGTAACTCATACTTTTTCTTTTCTAATAAGTTTTGCTCTAACTCAAATGCATTATCAAAATGATCTTCAATAGAGCGCTTCGTTTTACCAGTAACGATAATAATATCTTCGATTCCTGATTTTATTGCTTCTTCTACAATGTATTGGATAGTTGGTTTATCTACTATCGGTAACATTTCTTTTGGCATTGCTTTTGTAGCTGGTAAAAAACGTGTTCCTAATCCAGCTGCTGGGATTATCGCTTTTCTTACTCTTTTCATCACAAAATACCCTCTCTTCTGTCAGAATCAATAACGATCATTTCCTTACATAGAACAAAAGGGAGGTTTCACTCCCTTTTGTTCCCTACTACCTAAAATTACTTTATATTATAAACGATTCATAATATCTTCTTTAATAGTAAGTAACTTTTGTTCACTATTTTGTAAAGAATTGTCTTGAACACCGAAGTAGAACTTAATCTTCGGTTCAGTTCCAGATGGACGTAGGCAGAACCATGAACCATCTTCTAATTGATATTTTAACACATTTGATTTCGGTAAGTGAATCTCTTCTTTATGTCCATCTTGTAAAGATGTAACGATGCTCGCTTTATAGTCTTCAACTGCTACAACTGTTAAGCCAGCTACTTCTTTCGGAGGATTTTCACGGAATGTTGCCATCATTTCTTGGATTTGTTCCGCTCCATCTTTTCCTTTTAGCGTTAACGATACAAGATCTTCACGGAAGAAACCATACTTCTCAAATACTTCTAATAGACCATCGTATAACGTTTTTCCTTGTGACTTGTAGTATGCAGCTACTTCACATGCAAATAGAACAGATTGTACTGCATCTTTATCACGACAGAATGGACGGATTAAATAACCATAGCTTTCCTCATAACCGAATTGGAATTCGTATTGTCCGCTTTCTTCATACTGTTTAATTTTCTCACCAATAAATTTAAATCCAGTTAACGTATCAACTGTATCTAAACCGTATGCTTTCGCGATTGTACGGCCAATTTCAGATGTTACGATTGTTTTTAATACAACACCGTTCTCTGGAAGTGTTCCGTTTTCTTTCTTTTGAGATAATAAGTAATCAAGCATTAATGCACCTGTTTGGTTACCAGTTAATACTTGGAACTCACCATCGTGATTACGAACTGCTACGCCAAGGCGGTCAGCGTCAGGATCCGTTGCGATTAACACATCTGCGCCTACCTTCTCACCGTCACGAATAGCATACTCAAACGCTGCATGCTCTTCTGGGTTCGGTGATTTAACTGTAGAGAAGTTCGGATCTGGTAACTCTTGCTCTTTTACAACTGTTACATCTGTAAATCCAACTTCTTCTAAACCACGGCGTACAGAAATATTTGATGTTCCGTGTAATGGTGTAAAGACGATTTTTAAGTCTTTCCCAACATTTTGTACCATTTCTTTATTAATGATGACATTGTTCAATTCTGCTGCATATGCATCATCTACTTCTTGTCCAATAATATGTAATAAACCGTCAGCTTTTAATTGCTCCACATTAGCAACCTCAACTGTTAACTCATCCTCTACTGCATCTACATAGCTAATTAACTCATCAGCTTCTTTTGGAGGCAACTGCCCACCGTCTTCACCGTACACTTTATAACCGTTATATTCAGGTGGATTATGGCTTGCCGTAAGAACGATTCCACTCACTGTATGTAAATGACGAACTGCGAAAGAAAGCACTGGCGTTGGACGTAAGCTTTCAAACACATATGTTGTGATGCCGTGTGCACCAAGTGTAGCAGCTACTTCCATTGCGAATTCAGGTGATTTATGACGAGAATCGTACGCTACAACAACACCGCGCTTCTTCGCTTCTTCACCTAATTTTTCAATAAACGTCGCTAATCCTTGTGTCGCTTTACGAACTGTATATACATTTAAACGGTTCGTACCAGCACCAAGTTCACCACGCATACCACCTGTGCCGAATTCTAGATTTTTATAAAAGCTGTCCTCAATTTTCTTCTCATCTTGCTTCATGTTTTCTAACTGTTCTTTTAGTTCTGCGTCTAGCTCTGTATATGAAAGCCAGCGACTAAATTCTTGTTTCCAGTTCATACTTCTATCTCCTCTCGCTTGTCATACCTTTATTATATGAAAAAAACAACCTGTATCTCAATATTTTTTACAATCTAATAGGATTTTACTAAGAATATTTGTATACACTATGGCTAAATACTCCACTAAAGGGAATGAGGATTATGCAAGAATGGGGCTTGTCAGAAGAGCTCAAAATACAAACAAAACAAATGATTGAAATTGCTGAGAAAGAATTATCAATTATGAGGCAAGCAATTGATAAAGAAGATGAATGTATTTTGTGCAAAATGGAAGATATTCATCATATGTTAGCCAATGTACAAACATTGGCAGCTACATACTATATTCAAGCGTATTTATCACCTTATACGGAAAGCTCACATTCTATTACAGCGACTGTCCAACATTTAAGCGCCCGAAAACACGGGGCTCTTATTGTTGTGGAAAGAAACGAACCGCTTGACTCTCTCATTCAAACTGGGACAACATTACATGCTCATTTAACCTCACCGTTACTTGAATCCATTTTCTATCCAGGTAACCCTCTTCATGACGGGGCCGTTCTCGTTAAAAATAATCATATTGTTTCAGCTGCCAATATTCTTCCGTTAACGAAAAGCACAGAAGTTGATCCAGAACTAGGAACACGTCACAGAGCTGCAATTGGCTTATCAGAAAAAAGCGATGCCCTTATTTTAGTTGTCTCTGAAGAAACAGGCCGCACTTCATTCGCTTTAAATGGGACGCTATATACGATTTCTTTATAAAGTGAAACTTTAATCAGTGGGGGTTTTCTTCATCCCCCACTGATTATTAGCCCTCACCAATCGGACTTTTATGGGCAGCCCGACCCCACACCTAACTTCTTTGCTTTCGCTGAATTTTGAGGCGGGGGTCTTACTGTCCATTAAAGCGGGATAAAGTGAAACGAGTTCATGTGGGATAAGACGACCATAGTCATCATAATAAAAAAGGCTGTTCCAACATGTTGGAACAGCCTTTTCTTATAATTTTATTCTTCTCCGAAACGTTCAACAAGTGTTGCAAGTGTACGTACCATTGCACCTGTTGCTCCAGCTGGCCCTAAATCATGCGCTCCTGATGTTTCAGATGTTCCAGCGATGTCTAAGTGTACCCACGGTGTATCTTCAGCAAATTCACCTAGGAATGTCCCTGCCATAACCGCATGTCCTTCACGACCTGGTGAGTTATTTAAATCAGCAAATTTACTGTTTCTCACGCGTTCTTTATCACGATCAAAAATCGGTAATTGCCAAATTGATTCATCTGTTTCCATAGATGCCTCTAGCACTTGCTCAAACAACTCTTCATTGTTTGTCATTGCACCTGTCGTGTGATTTCCAAGCGCAACAATTACACCACCTGTTAACGTCGCAACATCAATCAGATAGTTTGCACCTAGTTTTTTCGCATACGTAATACCATCAGCTAACGCTAGGCGACCTTCTGCATCTGTATTTAATACTTCAATTGTTTTTCCGCTCATAGACGTGATGACATCGTCTGGCTTAAATGCTGTACCACTTACAACGTTATCCGTTGATGGAATAACAGCGATCACATTTTGCTCCGGGCGAAGTTCACCGATAATTTCCATCGCACCTAATACAGCAGCAGCACCGCCCATATCACCTTTCATACCGACCATGCCTTCACGTGGTTTTAATGAATAACCACCTGTATCGTATGTGATTCCTTTTCCAACGAATCCAATGACATCTGTCCACTCTTCTTTTCCTTTATAAATAAGAGCGATCATTTTTGGTGGTTCAGTAGATCCTTGGTTTACTGCAAGTAACGCACCCATACCAAGGTCTTCCATCTCTTCTTTCTCAAGAACTTTATAATCCATATCATACTTTTCCGCTAACTCAACAGCATACTCAGCAAGTTTTGTTGCTGTTAATACGTTTGGCGGCATATTTACAAGTGTACGAGCTGAATTTGTTGCATGTCCATGTACGTAGCCAACTGTTAATGCAGCTTCAATTTCATGTGCATCTTCTGTTGTAATAGCCGTGAACTTCTCTAACTCCACACGTTCTTTTTTATCTGATTTATACGTTTGTAACTCATATGTACCAAGACCTTGTACCTCTGCTGCAATGTGAGCTACATCAATCGCGTCTAATTTCTCTGTTACGAAAGAATCAAGTAAGATTGCTGCATCTTGTACTTTTGCTGCTTGTAACGTTTTAAACGCCTTACCAAGAGCTGCACGTAATATTTCTGTCGTGTAAGACTCTTTCTTACCTAAACCAACGAAATAATAACGTTTCACATTTGTTTTCCCTAAACTATGTACTTTCGAAATAGCTTTCTTCTTCGTAGAAAGTTCTTTCTCTTCTAATAAAACTTGTAATTGTCCTTCAAACGCTTTGTCCAGTTCTTGTACAAAACTACTCGTTTTCTCTTCTTCAAATAAGGCAACAATTACCGCTTCATGGCTTGCTAATTCTTTTTGTACTTGAAACATGTTCAGACCCCCTAAATTTCTCTACTCTACCCTTATTATAACTTTATTTTCGATAAAATGCGACAATTCTAACTTCTACTATTACCTCTATCATGAAATAAAAAAAGTCTAGCGTAATTACCACTAGACTATCTTTGTTTTAAATATTGACCGCGAAACACTTGCATCGTTTCGTCTTGATTTAACATCGTTAACTCTTCCTCTGAAAACTTACCATCTCCAACTTTCACTACATACACATTTACTTTTTTCTTACCCCATTGGCTATAAACATCTTTCACTGTATCATAGTACAAATCAAGACGGTTCCCTTTTATTGCACCGCCCTTATCAGCTACTACACCATACCCATAACCTGGTACGAATAAAATCGTTCCAATTGGGAATACGCGTAAGTCAGCTGCGATTGTGGAATATAAATCCCTTTTCACCTTAACACCTGAATATGTAATACCATACTCCGGATGTCCCGGCCTCTTACCAGTTGACTCAATTCCTGACGTATAACCTGTTGCAGTCATTTCAATTGAACGATATTTAGACCAGTCTTTCGCCTGCTCTAAAGCATTTATCACTTCTTTACTCGGAGCAACATTTCTCTTAATTTCTGCTGCATGTACTTCTTTTGCACTCGTTCCCTCATACTTCTTTACAATCTCTAATAAAGAAACTCCTGTGAAAGCATTCCATGTTACGCATAATGCGGATACAAGTAAACAAGTCATCATAATGCGAATACAATATCGTTTTAACATTTTTATATTCCACACTCCTTCATCGTTAATCATTCCCTATACAATGAAGGAATATGCAAAAAAATAATCCCCAAATGAATTGGAGATTAAAACATTTGATATCCGCTTTTCCTAAGTTTCTTAATGACAATTCCAGCTAAGGCAGCACCTACTAATCCAGTAGATAGAATAAACACATCTGCCTGTCCTAAATGCGATACACTTGTCCCAAATGAAGAGAATGTTTCTTTCGGCTTTGAAAAATAATCCCACACACTCGCCTTATTAATAATAAGTATACAAACAATTGGATACACAATAACCATTACCCACGTAGCTCGCAAAATCATGTTAAGTAAAAATCCAATTCCAAAAAACAAAATAAAGAATAACATCATTGAAATAAGTAGTACCGGTATACTCACTCTCTCTCCCTCTCCTTCGCATGCGCCGTAAATACGTGATAGGCTGTATAACCGAATTGCTCTCCTGGATCTAATGTTTTGTTCATCTCAAGATGTAGTTCTGATCTTCCTTCAAACAAATATTTGATAAGTAAAGACGTATTTGGATCGTCTGCAATCGTATCTGGATGTAAAAACGCGACTTCAGACAATTCTTTCTCCTGTACAATAATGTTTTCTCCTTCAGGCTCCAAAAGGAAAATAATCATATTATCACTAATCTCATTGCGAATCACGCCCGATCGAACGCCAATAATCCCCTTCACATGAGCGATAATGCCTGTCTCTTCTAACACTTCACGTTTCACAGCTTCATCAACCGTCTCACCTTCATTTACAAAACCAGCCGGCAAAGACCATTTCCCCTTTAATCCACTGTACTTCTTCTTAACGAATAGCCACCTGCCATCTTTTGTAGCTACTAGGCCACCGACAGCTAACCACACTTTCCCTCGTTTCTCCATGATGCAATACCCTCCTCTACCAAAACGGACAGAATATTCTTTCTTTTTTATATATTATACTATATTTTTAAAATGAAAAAAGCAGAAACAGCTCTTAGCCGTTTCTGCTTTTTCTACTATATATTAAAAGAACTTTAATTTACCTTTTTTAAGAACTAATAAAGGTCCACCTAATAAGAATAGGTAACGGTTATCGATTACTTTCTTCATGAAAGAAGCTTTCCAACCTGTTAACTTTTTGCCCATAACAACGCCCATTGCATCGTCATGACCTAAAGAACATACAGATCCTTTATTATCGAATGCGAATTTCTTCATTTCGCCCTTGCCACGAACTAATACAGTTAAGTTGTGTGCAATGTTGTAACCTTGTTGAATTGCGATTTGTGCTGTTGGTGGGTATGGACGGTTAATTTCTTCGTTAATGATTAACGCTGCGTCACCAACCATGAATACCTCTTCGTATCCTGGAGCGTGCATGTACTCATCAACTTTTACACGTCCGCGCATTGCTTCAAAGCCAGACTCTTCTACAATACCATTACCACGAACACCTGCAGCCCAAACTACTGTTTCAGACTTAATTAATTCAGTATCATCGCCATTTGCAACGATAATACCTTCTTCAGTTGCTTCTTTAATTGCTGTACCGATGCGGAATTCTACGCCTTTTTTCTCAAGTTGTTTTACAGCGTATTCTACTAATGCTGGATCGAAACCTGGAAGTGCTGTTGGAGCAGCTTCTACACAGATAATACGTGCTTTTTCACGTGGTACATTGTACTCTTTGCAAAGTTCAGGAACACGGTTCGCAAGCTCACCTACGTATTCGATACCAGTAAATCCAGCACCACCAACAACGATTGTTACTAGCTCATCGCGTTGTTCAGTTGCATATTTAGCGAAACTAGCTTCCATATGCTCACGAATTTCACGAGTTGCATTAATGTTAGCGATTGAGAATGCATGCTCTTTTAATCCTGTAATTCCGAATGTTTCTGACTCGAAACCAAGACCGATTACTAAGTAGTCATACTCTAATTCGCCGTCTTTTAAGATAATGCGTTTTTCAGCAGCTTTAATTTCTACTACTGTGTCTTGTACAAAGTTTACTTTATTTGTATCAATAACGTCTTGAATATCTAGACAGATTTTTTCATCTTGTAATGTACCAGCTGCGCTCTCGTGTAACCAAGTCGCTTGGTAGTGATAGCTGTTGTTGTTTACTAACGTAATTTCAGCTTCATTTACAGATAATGCTTTTTGCAGACGAACAGTCGTAATCATCCCGCCATAACCTGCACCTAAAACTACGATTTTTGGAGTCTTCACCAAATCACAACCCTTTTCTTTATATAATAGTAATGAAAAATAATACCAAGTACTAAAAACTCTATTTGTCAAGAATGTGGAATTTATCACATTCTATATCATAACAAAACGCAGTCAAAAAATCGTACGAATTTTGTCATAGAAATTTAACATAATACTTCCCTATATTAGTCGGTTTTATTCCAGAATTCAAGCGTCTGGCGAATTATCAATATTTTAAAATAACATAGCGTTTTCAAGGGTTTTTCAGCCTTTTTTTCATGTATTTTCCTTTCACCATATTTTATACAATTTAAAAAGCATCTATGCGAAAACTTACACACAATTCAGTCGTTTTCAGAAGTATTATGAACTCAAATATGCTATCATTTATTTGAAAGTGTCATCATTTGCAGGATTTTCGTGTACATATGAACAATATATGAAATCAATATCAAAATTCCATCTATAGGGGGAATGAAAGTGGCAGAAAATCAAAAAGTTTACGACATAACAATCATTGGTGGTGGTCCAACAGGACTATTCACAGCATTTTATGGCGGTATGAGACAAGCAAGTGTAAAAATCATTGAAAGCTTACCTCAACTTGGAGGACAATTATCCGCACTCTACCCTGAAAAATACATTTATGATGTAGCCGGATTCCCAAAAGTGCGCGCACAAGAATTAGTTGATAACTTAAAAGAGCAAATGAAGAAATTTGACCCAACTGTTTGTTTAGAAGAAGCTGTTGATACGCTTGAGAAACAAGCTGACGGTATATTTAAACTTGTTACGAATAAGCAAACTCACTATTCTAAATCAGTTATTATTACTGCTGGCAATGGTGCTTTTCAACCACGCCGCTTAGAATTAGAAGGGACAGCAAAGTACGAAAAGAAAAACTTACATTATTTTGTTGATGATATGAATAAATTTGCTGGTAAGCGCGTCGTAGTATTTGGCGGTGGCGACTCAGCTGTTGATTGGACAATGATGTTAGAGCCAATCGCTGACAAAGTTACAATCGTTCATCGCCGTGATAAATTCCGTGCGCATGAACATAGCGTAGAAAGCTTAATGAATTCTCGCGCAGAAGTAAGCACACCGTATGTTCCAGTTGAGCTCATTGGTGATGACAAAATTGAACAAGTCGTTCTTCAACACGTAAAAACGGAAGAAAAAATTATCATCGATGTTGATGATGTAATCGTAAACTACGGCTTCGTTTCCTCTCTTGGCCCAATTAAAAACTGGGGCTTAGATATACAAAAAAACAGCATTCTCGTGAACTCAAAAATGGAAACAAATATTCCTGGCATTTACGCTGCTGGTGACATTTGTACATATGAAGGAAAAGTAAAACTCATTGCTTGCGGCTTCGGTGAAGCACCAACAGCAGTAAACAATGCAAAAGCTTACTTCGATCCAAACGCAAAACTTCAACCGATGCATAGCTCGAGTATGTTTTAATATATAAAGAAAAGCACAATGAATCCGATACATGATCGAACCCATTGTGCTTTTAAAATTACTGTTTTCTTCTACCTAATATGAATAATACTCCGCCGACTAAGAATGAAATTCCCGCACCAACTGACATCATCCATGGAGACGCTGCCCCTGTTTTCGGTAATTCTCTTTCTACTTTTACTTGCGGCTCTTTAATCAATTTTTCTAGTCTTATTTCCGGATCTTCCGGCTTCACTTCTGGTTTCTTCGGATCTTCCGGTTTCACCTCTGGTTCTTTCGGGTCTTCCGGTTTCACCTCTGGCTCTTTCGGATCTTCCGGCTTCACCTCTGGCTCTTTCGGGTCTTCCGGCTTCACTTCTGGTTCTTTTGGATCCTCCGGTTTCACTTCTGGTTCTTTCGGATCTTCCGGCTTCACTTCTGGCTCTTTCGGATCTTCCGGTTTCATCTCTGGCTCTTTCGGATCTTCCGGCTTCACTTCTGGCTCTTTCGGGTCTTCCGGTTTCACTTCTGGCTCTTTCGGGTCTTCCGGTTTCACTTCTGGTTCTTTCGGATCTTCCGGCTTCACTTCTGGTTCTTTCGGATCTTCCGGCTTCACTTCTGGTTCTTTCGGATCTTCCGGTTTCACTTCTGGCTCTTTCGGATCTTCCGGCTTCACTTCTGGTTCTTTCGGATCTTCCGGTTTCACCTCTGGTTCTTTCGGGTCTTCCGGTTTCACCTCTGGCTCTTTCGGATCTTCCGGTTTCACCTCTCGTTCTTTCGGATCTTCCGGTTTCACTTCTGGCTCTTTCGGATCTTCCGGTTTCACTTCTGGTTCTTTCGGATCTTCCGGTTTCACTTCTGGCTCTTTCGGATCTTCCGGTTTCACTTCTGGCTCTTTCGGATCTTCCGGTTTCACCTCTGGTTCTTTCGGATCTTCCGGCTTCACTTCTGGTTCTTTCGGATCTTCCGGTTTCACTTCTGGTTTCTTCGGCTTAATGGAAACTGTCGGTTCAAGCGGTTTGTTTGTTGTATCTTCCACAACCGCTTTATTCACAATTTCCTCACCGATTTTAACCGTTTCTCTTACCTTCGCTTTAAAAATAATACTACGATCTTTTCTATCCATAATGTCTAAATACGTAGCAGTTACTTTTCCAAATTCCATTTTCAACTCTACTGGATTTGGCTCAGCACCTTCAAATCTAAGACTATTTTGCACATATTCTAAACCGGTTGGAATTTCATCTTCTACCTTTACCACGGCTAATTTTCCGTTTTCTACCGTATTTTCAAAACTAATTCGGTACTCGATTTCGTCCCCTAACTTCGGTTCATGATTACTTACTGTCTTCATTGCTTTTAACTTACCATCTTTATATTCTGGCTTTATTGTCACTGTCGGTTCTATAACTGGATGGTTCGGATCTTCCACATGAATAGTCGCTTTATTTGTTATTTCCTCTCCAACTTTTACTGTTTCTTTTACCTTCACTTTAAAGATGATACTTCTTTCTTTCGTATCCATAATGTCTGGATACTTTACTATTACTTTTCCACTCTCTACTGTAAGCTCTGTTGGTGCAGGCTTGTCACCTACAGCCTTCAAACTATCTTTCACGTATTCTAAACCAGCTGGGATTTCATCTTCAATTTTCACATCAACTAACTTACCGCCATCTACTGTACCGTTAAAAGTAATTCGATATTCGATTTCTTCTCCTAGCTTCGGTTCATGATTACTTACTTCTTTCCTTGCCTCTAGTTTTCCATCTTTATATTGCGGCGTAATTGGTATAAGTGACTCAACTGGCGGAGTCGTCGGATTATTATCATCCACAATCGCCTTGTTTACAATCTCTTTTCCTACTTGTACCGTTTCTTGTACTCGCACTTTAAAGATGATGCTTCTTTTTTTCGTATCTGTAATTTCCGGATACTTTGCTGTTACTTTTCCATGTTCAACATGAAGTTCTACTGGATTTGGTTCCGGTCCATCAGACTTTATACTATCTTGTACATATTCTAAACCGGCTGGAATTTCATCTTCTACCTTTACCTCTGTTAGTTTTCCGTTCTCTACCGTATTTTCAAAGCTAATTCGGTATTCGATTTCTTCTCCTAACTTCGGTTCATAATTGCTTACTGTTTTTTCTGCTTGTAATGCACCATCTTTATATTGAGGCTGAATAGCGATATTCGGTTGCTCTGGTGGGTTTATTGTATCTTCCACAACCGCTTTATTCACAATTTCGTCGCCTACTTTAGCTTTTTCTTTCACCTTCACCTTAAAGACGATGCTTCTTTCTTTCGTATCCGTAATTTCTGGATACTCTGCAAGAACGATTCCGTTTTTCACTTTCACATGCAATGGTTTCGGATTCTCTCCCTCAGCTCTTTCACTACCTTCTACAAACTCTAAGCCATTTGGTAATTCATCCTTAATCTTCACCTTTGCTACTTTTCCATGCTCAACTACGTTACGGAATGTAATTCGATACTCTACTTCTTCTCCTAATTTCGGAGCTTCGTTATTTACTGTTTTCTCAGCTTTTAGTTTTCCATCTTTATACTCCGGTGTAATAATCGCTTCTGGTTTTTGCGGTGGATTCTTTGGATTATGATCATCCACAATTGCCTTATTCACAATTGTCTTACCGACTTTTGCTGCTTCCGTTACTTTCACCTTAAAGCTAATACTACGCTCCGCTGTATCAGTAATGTTTTCATACTTCACTGTAATTTTTCCAGCTTCTTCTTTTAACTCTACTGGACTCGGTTCATTACCTTCTGCTTTTAAACTATCCTTCACATACTCTAAACCAGTTGGTAATTGATCCTCAATTTTCACCTCTGCTAGTTTTCCATTTTCTACCGTATTTTTAAAACCAATTCGGTACTCCACTTCTTCTCCTAACTTTGGATCTTTTTTGCTTACTTTTTTATCAGCTTTCACTTTACCGTCTTTATACTGCGGGGTAATATCTACTTCTGGTTGCTCTACTGGATTTTTCGAATCATCCACAATCGCTTTATTTACAATTGCTTTGTCCACTTCCACATCAGCTTTCACTTTCACTTTAAAGATAATGTTTCTTTCTTTCATGTCAGTGATATTTTCATACTTTGCGATAATTTTGCCCGCCTCTTCTTTCAACTCTACTGGCGCCGGCTTATCACCTTCTGCTTTTAGACTATCCTTCACAAATTCTAAACCAGACGGAATTTCATCTTCTATCTTCACCTCTGCTAGCTTTCCATCTTTCACCGTATTACTAAATGAAATGCGGTATTCGATCTCTTCCCCTAGCTTTGGATCTTTTTTACTTACTTTTTTATCAGCTTTAATTTTACCGTCTTTATATTGCGGTGTAATTTTAGCTGTCGGTTCAGTTATAGGATGGTTCGGATCATCCACATGAATAATCGCTTTATTTGTAATACCCTTTCCTATTGCAGCTGAATCTTTCACCTTCACCTTAAAGACAATACTTCTTTCTTTCGTATCCATAATCTCTGAATACTTTGCCGTTACCTTGCCATTTTCTACTTTCAACTCCACTGGTGTTGGCTCTTCCCCTTCAGCCTTTTCACTTCCTTGCACAAACTCTAATCCAGCTGGAATTTCATCCTCTATCTTCACTTCTGCTAGCTTTCCATCCTTCACCGTATTATTAAAAATAATTCGATATTCGATTTCCTCGCCTAGCTTCGGTTCGTGATTACTTACTTTTTTTCTCGCCTCAATTTTTCCATCTTTATATTGCGGGGTAATCGGTACGTAAGGCTCTTCTGGCAGATTTTTTGTATCATCCACAATCGCTTCATTTACGATTTCTTCTCCCACT
Source organism: Bacillus sp. FSL K6-0069 (assembly GCF_038007785.1). NCBI lineage: Bacteria > Bacillati > Bacillota > Bacilli > Caryophanales > Bacillaceae > Bacillus > Bacillus sp. FSL K6-0069. The sequence goes on from NZ_JBBOXN010000001.1 coordinate 4,720,979, forward strand.
TTTACGCTTTCTTTTACCTTCGCGTTAAAGACAATGCTTCTTTCCTCTGTATCTGTAATTGCTGGATATTTTGCCATTACCTTATTATTTTTCACCTGTAGCTCTACTGGTTCCGGTTTAGAACCTTCTGCCTTGATGCTGCCTTCTACATACTCTAAACCATTTGGTAATGTATCCTTTATATTTACCTCTGCTAGTTTTCCGTTTTCTACCGTGTTTTTAAAGCTAATTCGGTATTCTACTTCTTCTCCTAGTTTTGGTTTATGATTATTCGCCACTTTCTGAGCAGCAATCTTGCCGTCTTTATATTGTGGGATAATTGCCACATGAGGCTTTTCTGGCTCATGTGTTGTATCTACTACAATTGCCTTATTGACAATTTCCTTACCTATTTCTGCCTCTTCTTTTACCTTCACTTTAAAGACAATGCTTCTTTCTTTCGTATCCATAATTGCTGGATACTTTGCCAGTACCTTTCCGTTTTCCACTTTCAGTTCTACTGGACTTGGTTTAGAACCTTCTGCCTTCACACTGTTCTCCACATACTCTAATCCAGCTGGTATTTCATCTTCTACTTTAACCTCGGCTAGCTTCCCGTTTTCTACCGTGTTTTTAAAACTAATTCGGTATTCTACTTCTTCTCCTAGCTTCGGCTTCTTATTGTTTACAACCTTCTCTGCTTTCAACTTACCGTCTTTATATTCTGGAGTGATTGTTACTTCTGAAGTCGTTGGATCTTTCGTATCATCAACAACTACTTTATTGACAATACCTTCACCAACTTTGAAGTCTTCTTTTACTTTTGCTTTAAAGACGATACTTCTTTCTTCTGTATCCGTAATCTCTGGATATTTGGCAATTACTTTGCTATCTTTCACTTGCAGTTCTACCGGCTCTGGCTTAGATCCTTCTGCCTTCACACTTTCTTTCACATACTCTAAGCCCTTCGGTAAAGTATCTTCTATTTTTACCTCTGTTAGTTTTCCGTTTTCTACCGTGTTTTTAAAGCTAATTCGGTATTCTACTTCTTCTCCTAACTTCGGTGATGGGTTATTTACTACTTTTTTCGCTTCAACTTTTCCATCTTTATGCTGCGGAGTAATTTCTGCTTTTGGTGTTTCTGGTTTGTTTTTTGTATCATCAATAATTGCTTTATTGACGATTTTTTCGCCGATTTTTACTTCTTCTTTTACTTTCACTTTAAAAGTGATACTTCTTTCTTCTGTATCCGTAATCTCTAAATACTTCGCCAGTACCTTACCGTTTTCCACTTTCAACTCTACTGGGTCTGGATTAGATCCTTCTGCTTTCACACTGTTTTCTACATACTCTAAGCCTTCTGGTAAAGTATCTTCTATCTTCACCTCTGCTAGTTTTCCGTCCTCTACCGTATTTTTAAAGCTAATTCGGTACTCTACTTCTTCTCCTAACTTCGGTGACGGGTTATTTACTACTTTTTTCGCTTCAACTTTTCCATCTTTATGCTGCGGAATAATTTCTGCCTTCGGTGTTTCTGGCGGATGTTTCGTATCGCTCACAATCGCTTGATTGACAATTGTATCGCTCACTTTACCTTTTACTTTCACTTTAAAAGTAATACTTCTCTCTTTCGTATCCGTAATCTCTGGATACTTCGCCAGTACCTTGCCTTTTTCCACTTTCAATTCCACTGGATCTGGATTAGATCCTTCTGCTTTTAAACTATCTTTCACGTACTCTAAACCATTTGGTAAATCATCTTCTATTTTTACCTCTGTTAGCTTTCCATGTTCTACCGTATTTTTAAAACTAATTCGGTATTCAATTTCTTCTTCTAACTTCGGCGCTTGATTATTTACCATCTTTTTCGCTTCAAGTTTTCCATCTTTATACTGCGGAGTAATTTCTGCCTTTGGTGTTTCTGGTTTGTTTTTTGTATCATCAATAATTGCTTTATTGACGATTTTTCCGCCGACTTTTACTTCTTCTTTTACTTTCACTTTAAAAGTGATACTTCTTTCTTCTGTATCCGTAATCTCTGGATACTTCGCCAGTACCTTACCGTTTTCCACTTTCAACTCTACTGGATTTGGTTCGGCACCTTCTGCTTTCACACTGTTTTCTACATACTCTAAACCTTCTGGTAAAGTATCTTCTATTTTCACCTCTGCTAGTTTTCCGTTTTCTACCGTATTTTTAAAGCTAATTCGGTATTCTACTTCTTCTCCTAACTTCGGCACTAGATTATTTACGCTTTTCTTTGCTTTCATTTTTCCATCTTTGTGTAATGGCGTAATTTTTGCTTCTGGCTCTTTTGAATCTTTCGTATCGTCAACAATTGCCTTATTGACGATTTCCTTGCCTACTTCCGCTTCTTCTTTCACCTTTACTTTAAAGACGATACTTCTTTCTTTCGTATCCGTAATATTTTCGTATTCAGCGATAACTTTTCCATCTTTCACACGTAACTTTACTGGAGCTGGTTTATCGCCTTCCGCCTTTTCACTATCTTTTACATACTCTAAACCATTAGGGATTGTATCCTCTATTTTTACCTTTTCTAGTTTTCCGTTTTCTACCGTATTCTTAAAGCTAATTCGGTATTCCACTTCTTCTCCTAGTTTTGGCGTTGGATTATCTACTGTCTTCTTCGAATCAATCATTCCATCTTTATACTGCGGAGTAATTCTTTCCTCCGGCTCAATCGGTGGATGTTCCGTATCGTCAACAATTGCTTTATTGACAATCTCTTTACCTACTTTTGCTTCTTCCTTCACCTTTACTTTAAAGACGATACTTCTTTCTTTCGTATCCGTAATATCGATATACTTAGCTTTAACTACCCCAGCTTCAACTGTTAATTCTACTGGACCCGGCGCTTCGCCTTCAGCCTTAATACTATTCTCTACATATTCAAGGCCTGTTGGAATTGTATCTTCTACTCGCACCTCTGCTAGTTTTCCGTTCTCTACCGTATTATGAAAACTAATTCGATATTCGATTTCTTCTCCTAGCTTCGGCTTTTCATTATTAACTACCTTTGTAGCAGCAATTACACCTTTTTTACTTTGCGGTGTAATAACAACCTTTGCATCAGTCGGATCATGTTTCGGATCTTTTGCAACTGCTTTGTTTACAATTGCTTCCCCTACTTTTGCCGTCTCTTTTACTTTCACTTTAAAAACAATACTTCTTTGTTCCATATCCGTAATTTCTGGATATGTTGCAGTTACTTTGCCATTCTCCATTTTTAGTTCTACTGGCTCTGGTTTTACACCTTCTGCTTTCAAACTATCTTTCACGTATTCAACACCTTCAGGCAACGTGTCTTCTATCATTACCTTTTCTAGCTTTCCGTTTTCTACCGTATTATGAAATGTAATGCGGTATTCCACTTCTTCACCTAGTTTTGGTGTTTGATTCGTTACGCTTTTATCTACGTCTACTTTACCGTCTTTATAACCTGGCGTAATCTTTTCTTCTGGGTACTCAGTCTGACCATTCGGATCACTTACAATTGCTTTATTAACAATTGTTTCTCCTGCTTTTGCTTCTTCTTTTACTTTCACTTTAAAAATGATGCTTCGCTCTTCTGTATCTGTAATCTCTGGATACTTTGCGATTACCTTACCATTCTCTACTTTTAACTCTACTGGATTTGGTCCAGCACCTTCAGCTCTCTCACTACCTTGAACAAATTCTAAGTTAGCTGGAATTTCATCTTCTATTGTAACTGCCTCTAGTTTTCCGTTTTCCACCGTATTTTTGAAGCTAATTTGATATGCAACTTCTTCTCCTAGCTTCGGCTTCTTATTTGTTGCTTTTTTCTTTGCAGCAATTTTGCCGGCCTTATGCTGTGGTGTAATTTTTTCTTCTAGATCCTTTGGTGGATTTATTTTATCACTAACAATTGCTTTGTTAACAATTTCTTCACCAATTTTTGCAGTTTCTTTTACTTTCGTTTTAAAGACGATACTTCTTTCTTCCATATCCATAATTTCTGGATACTTTGCAATTACTTTTCCATTTTCAAATTTCAGTTCTACTGGCTCTGGTTTTGCACCTTCTGCTTTCAAACTACCTTTCACAAACTCAAGACCACTCGGCAATTCATCTTCAATTGTCAACACATCTAGACGTCCATCTTTAATAATGTTTTTAAAAGTAATGTGATACTCTACTTCATCACCTAAACTCGGCGTTTTGTTAGAAGCTATTTTTGTCGCTTCTACTTCTCCAGAAACCTCTTTTGGAGTCGTAACTGTAACATTTGCATCATCTTCACTTTCATACTTTATCTCGGCACTATCTTTTCCCTTTACAGCAACGACATTTTTGACTGTTGTATCTGATTGTATAGATTCTTTCACTTTCACCTTAAATGTAATAACGGCACTTTCACCAGGCTGTAAAACACCACCGTCTGTAGCATCTGCCCCTTCACCAAGACGAAAATCAATTTGATTATTTACAAACTCTGCTTCATCATCGTTTGCATCATCTGTTTTTTGTCCTTTATTGCTCCCAGTAACATATTGAATGGATCCCGGGACATACTCTAAGCGATTATCTAATTTATCAAATCCTTTTACATTAGATACCGGTGCTTGATTATTCTTCGTATCATTCTTCACTTCAATTTGATACGTAATCTCTTCGCCAACTTTAACTTCCTTAATTTCTTTTCCAGCACTATCTAACGCCTTTTTATCGACTTGTAAATTTGGTGCATTATGTTCTGTGACGAATGTAGTGTTGTTTAATACGTAAATATCACCGCCGCCACCATATGCTCTAAAGCGCATTTTTCCTTCTTTTAAATCGTTTTTCACTTGCTTTGGTCCCTCAAGATGATACGTATGAATATCTGTACTAAATGAATTTGTCCAATCTGGGTTATATCCCGGATATTTTTTTGTAACAAACTCGTTAGTGCCATCCACTTGTACTTCTGTCATAGACGAGTCATTAACATCATTGTCTTTACCGTTAATATTTTTCAACTTTTGATATCCTAATCCAAAGTCATACTCTCCATAATCATAGGCATATCCATCATGATCAGCAGGATCTCCTTGTGACGAGAAATAACTAAATTTCGCCTTAAAAGCCCCTTCTTTCGGTGTGTTTATTTTATTAACATTAATATCGGCCCAAGCTGTACTTTTTTGAGCAACTAAACCTTCCCAAATTTTCATATCTTTTACGGTTTCTTTATAGTTTTCATAAACTAATATAAGATTCCAGTTACCCCAATAGTAGCCACTACCCTTTTCATATTTAATTTGAGGTACATTAGCAACTGTCACCGTTTGAGAAATACCTTGCTTTGCAATTACATTTGTTACGTCAGCAAATGCAACATAACCATCACCAGAATAACCACCTGCATAGTTAGCTATATAAGGTAAAAGTTTTGCTTGTCGTATACTATCAGCACTTACTTCTGTATATTCTTTATTTCCCATCTTCATTTTAACTGGCTGTCTTACCTCTTCATCACTCACTTTATACTCGTTCGCATAAGTTGGTATACTCATGGCTGCCGTCCAAAATAAATACGCCTTTTTCACTTTACTTCCAGCAGGAATGTTAGGAAAAGCTCCTGTTGATGAATTAAATGTAGTGTCATCATTATCAACATCTACAGCTTTTTTATTTATTTTTCCCCCGACACTTTGCCTAGTATAGTAATTATCTGTTAGCCCCAGCGTCACATTACCCGTCTGTACTAAATTACCAGCAGCAATTACAGAATACAGTGGATCTCCAAACCCTTGCTTATCCCCTGTTTGGATTTGAACCTTTGAAGCATTTTCTGATGCAGCTTGTACCTCTGCATTGCCCTGCTTTGCTGCCTCTTTTTCTGGCTGTTTCTCAGCCTCAGTTACTGGTTGTTCTGCCTTCTCCAGTTCTGTTTTTGATGTAGGTTTATTTTTATCTTCTACAGATACTTTCAGCTTTTCATCAACTTTTTTAGTTGTATTATCAACTGATGCGCCTACTTCTTTCTTATTACTGTCAGCCTCATCATCGGCGTTCGCTTCACCCTTGTCTTCAGAAGGAATCCCTTCAACATCTACAGACATATTTCCTATTTGCACTTGATCTTTTTGCACACTAATTTTTTGTTTGTATTCTTTATTAAAATGCTGTGCACGACTAGCTTTTATTAACACAGTTATTTTTTCGTGTGATTTTAAATCTTGAATTTTAAGATTAGAAGAAAGAAGCTTTCCTCCCTTATCTTTTTCTTCTATATAGAAATCAGCTACCCTATTTTCAGGTAGTTTCTCCCCGTTTACTTTCATAGATTGAGGAAGAAACATAATTTCATTGTCATTATTTTGTTTCATCACCAATTCTTGAATTGGTGTATCTCCCGTATTTTCAATCGTATATTGAAATACGTGCTCCCTCTCAGCTACTTCTCCCCTGTATATTTCAGCATTCACTTTCTCTGCCTTAATCTTCACATCATTCCCTTGTAACTCATCCCAGCTCTTTTTATTTATCTCTGTAGCAAAAGCGCTAGGTGAAGGTAATATGATGGATAGGAGAAGTGTAATCATTGTTACGACATTAAAACTTTTCAACACTTTTTTCATATTTCTACCTTTTCTCCTTTCTATATATTTGCTATCCGTCTACTTCATTTCAGTACCCATTTCATTTAGTAACCGGAAACATAGCAATATATATCCACTCGCAACAATCTGTCCTACGAAGATGCATCATTGAAATCTTTATTTCAACAATACAAATCTCATAGAGTATTACTATTTTCATTTATCAAAAATAGCGTATATACCAGATACCTATATAAACCTCTACTATTTTTTTAATATAGGAAAAACCCATATTATATAGGTTTATATAACAGTTAAAGGATACATAAAAATCTTAACATACTCCCTAATCTATTTATACAAGCAATAGGAAGTTTACCATTTTTTACTTATTTTAGTTCATTAATTATTATTTAAATTCCCGAAAAATAGTAACCGATACATGTAAAAATATGTTATATTAAAAGAAGAACAAATGTTCTAATTTGAGAGGGGGAATTTTTAATGATAAACGAACCTATTATCGTAAAAAAAGAAGCTTTCCAAGCAATCGGCGTTTCGATTACGACGACAAATGAAATAGAGGCATCTACTGAAGGTAAAATTCCAGGGCTTTGGAACCAATACTTCCAAGAACAAATGATGCATCACATCCCAAATCAACAAACGAAAGAAACATTCGCTTTCTACTCCAATTATGAATCAGATGAAACTGGCACATATCAATTTACAATCGGCATGCCCGTTTCTTCATTAGAAAGCGTACCTGAAAATATGACAACTTTAACAATACCTGCCGCTACCTATGCGGTATTTACAACGAGAAAGGGACCAGTTGCTGAAGTCGTTTGCGAGGCCTGGGAATATATTTGGAAATGGTCAAAAGAAAACAAACGTGCTTTTACAACAGACTTTGAGCTTTATAATGAAAAAGCAACAGATCCAAACAACGTACAATTAGATATTTATATTGCATTAGCCTGAACGACAAAAAAGAAGATACCATTTGGTATCTTCTTTTTTGTCGTTAAATAGCCACTGTGCAAATTCCACATTATTGTCTACAATGAGAAAGTGCAGTATAGAAATATTAGAAACTGTATAAAGTGAAACTATACTCAGTAGTGGGGGGGCATCCCCCCACTACTGAGTATTAGTTGAACCAATCGGACGTTTACGGGCAGTTAGTCTCCCACCTAACTTCTTTGCTCGAGCCAAATTTTGAGGTGGGAGTTTTACTGCCCGTTAACGCGGGATAAAACGATTGTTAACAGGTTTTTTAGTTTAAATTTGTCACATAGAAAGGAAGCAATATGGAGGAACTACAACAAAATAAATCTGCTTTAGAGGGAAGCGGAAAACCGTTATTAAAAAATACGAATTTCCTTTTTCTTTGGGCAGCTACACTCTTTTCAAGTTTTGCTTTAGCCTTTTTTACTTTTTCACAAACGTGGTACATAGCAAAAACATTAAACCTTGAGGCTTCACTCGGTGTTGTTTTCGTAGCTCTTAGTGTTCCAAGGCTTATTTTTATGATTATCGGCGGCGCTGTAGCTGATAAATTCCCGAAAAAAAACATTATGTTTTACTCTAATATTATTCGTGCTATTCTTGTCGCGACCATTCTTACATGGTTCATCGTAGGTGATGTAACACTATATACATTTGCTTTATTCGCTTTATTCTTTGGACTTGCTGATGCTTTTTTCTGGTCAGCTGATGGATCTATCTTGCCTGAACTTGTAGAAAAAAGCCGTTTAACACAAGCAAACTCACTTACACAAATGACAAACCAAGCATCGGTTATCTTAGGCCCTGTACTTGGCGGAATTCTTATCAAATTTACGAACTATGAAACGATCTTTTCAATCACGATTTTATTGCTGATCGTCGCAGCCATACTCGTTCAAAAAATACAATTTACGATGCCAGAGCAGGAAAATACAGACAAAGGCATGTTCACTTCTATTAAAGAAGGAATCTTATATGTAAAGGAATCACCATTCCTTTCAACTTTCCTTCTTTGTAGCGCCTTTTTAAACTTATTTTTAATTGGTCCGATGCAAGTCGGTTTCCCGCTTTTCGTTAAAAATGTTCTGCACGGTGATTCGCTTCAGTTTAGTTACTTAGAAGCGTCTGTAGGAGGCGGAATGGCAATAGGCGCCGTCATTGTCGGTTTAAAAAATATTAATCGTAGACGTGGTCTATTTTGCATTATCATGATGCTACTGTCTGGTGTATTCTTCTTATCCATTAACTTTAGCACCGTACTTTGGCAAGCATTATTAGCTGGCATGTTTTACGGTATTACAATCGCAATGGCTATCGTTCCGCTTATGGCGATGATTCAATCGACAGTAAAAGAAGAAATGATGGGACGCGTAATGAGTCTACTTATGCTATCATCAATGGGCTTTATCCCGCTTTCTTATGCATTCACATCAATCGCACTTGCAATAGGAATTCCAATCGTAACCGTTATGAAAAGCGGTGCAATCGCCGTTATCGTCTTCGTACTATTTGTAGCGATTCGTGTTCCAGTTGTAAGAAAGTTTGATTAACTACTTGGAGTCATGTGTTATACGCATGGCTCCTTTTTAAACGGATCAAATAACGGTATCCCCTTACTTCTTCTCACAGCTGCTCCCCATTCTAATCCAACCTCTAAAAATAAATCCCGCACTGTACTATATAAAAGCGCCTTCACATTTTTACGGATTTCCCCGTATTTATACGCTCTTACAACACTCTTTACTCGCCAAATAAAGTTTCCATACACTTCTTCATCGGCTAATATTTGCTCCAGTAACACACCTTGTTCTAGTAACCCGCTCTTTTTATACGCAAGTTCCACCTTACTCCAAAATATATTAATCTTCTTCGGATTACGCGTCATCGGCACAAGCGCGTATATAAAAGGCTTCGGTATATCATGGCGGCAATACGTCTCATCAAGCTCGTACGTTTCTTTTCTATTCTCTTTTATTTGTGGAATGTTTTTAGAAAGAATTGTTTCCCCCTCATATTTTTGCTCATTTTTACTACAGCCAGCTGCACGATCATCACTTTCACATGCGGACATTTTCATACGGTCATCCATGCGGTCAATTGCAGATGTAAGAAATACATATAAGTTCGCACTATATCCACCGCGCCTATGTCTTTCTTTTGTTGCAACACGCTTTATAATGCCTAGTTCCTCTAACTTTGCAATCGAGCGGCGTACTGTACGAATACTCTTTCCAACATTCGTCGCAATTGTCTCCATTAATGGACAAGCAACTCCCACTGTTTTCTGTTTCTCATTCACCGCATACTTTCCTAAAAAATGAATGATGGTAGCATCCGTCTTATTTAATTGGTATCGATAGTACTTCAAAACTTGTTTTTGATATGTATTAAACTCTTCTTTACTTCGAAATTCACTGTATGGTTTCATTAAGTTATATAAGCTTCCCATTTTCATCACCTCATTTATAGGTAAGAGTCAGGAAGAAAAATTGGCGTGATATTTTAAATTTTTTTGGAGGTGACAATATGATCGTAATAAGTGCTTGTTTAGGTGGTATCGCTTGTCGGTATGATGGAAATGACAATCTCGTTTCAAAGATAGAGGATTTGCTGCAACAAGAAGATACGGTCCTCATTTGTCCTGAAGTATTAGGAGGATTACCAACGCCTCGTCCTTCAGCTGAAATTATTGGCGGGAATGGCGATGATGTTTTAGATGGAAAAGCGAAAGTGATGACAAAAGACGGTGAAGATGTTACAGAAGCTTTCGTGAGCGGTGCTTATAAAGCTCTAGAACAAATTAAGAATTTACATCCAGAATATATTATTTTAAAGGAACGCAGTCCATCTTGTGGTAGTTCTAGGATTTACACTGGAGAATTTAACGGAAATAAACAAACTGGTTACGGGGTAACCACTGCTTTATTCAAAAGACATGGATTGAAAGTCATTTCGGAAGAGGATTTTGATAAAGAAAAAAGGAATTGACCCTATTCGTCAATTCCTTTTTTCTTTCTTATTTTGCACCTAGCTTTTCTTTCACTTTCGCAGGAAGCTCATCTTTCTTTACTTCTTCCCAAGCTGATACACCTTTTTTATCTGAGTGATATACACGTAAGAATGCATCTTTACGTAAGTTTTTTTGTGCAGTAAATTCTAATTCTTTTTCTTTTCCGTCTTTATCAAAACCAGTTAGTTTATATTCGTAATCTTTATAAGGCTGACCATTATCAGCTTTACCATTATACTCTTTTCCATCTACTGTAATTTGAACGTAATACTCGTCTTTACCCATACGATTTAAATCACAGCCAACTAATAAGCTTGCAAATACAACTAAAATACTAAAAAGTGCAATATATCTTTTCATTTCCTTCACCTCATGTGTTTTTCTTATATTGTTATCTTAAAGCCTAAACTTTAAAGAAGAAATTCAAAAACATGACATGAACATTACACTTTTGTAAGATAATAATTATTTCTTTACTTTAGAAACCGTCATTCCGTCACCAATTGGAATGAGTACAGATTCTAAATTTGGATGCGTTGCTACTACTTCTTTATAAAAAGCCTTAAGCGAAATGAATTAATCATCCCCCTTAAGGCTTTTTATCCTCTATCTCTTTACTGCCAATTTTTTATGTACCTATTACCGCCAATAACGTCTTTCACGCCAGTTTCGCCACTTATCACGGATTTTATCACGTAATCTCCTTATACCGTTTATTACACCTTCTATTATGCATTCTATTATAATATCTATCACAAGGTATCTTATAACTCTAAAAATAGAACCTATAACGTACTTCAATATAAATTCAAAAATATCTTCCAGCATATATCCCCCTCTTTCTACCCTTCCATTATAACTCTGGAAAACAGAGAACTTGAAGCTCAAATAAATGATAAAGAAATTAGAAGGCAATAGATGAAAAAGGATTTCTAAGTGATGAGTTGAATATATATTTATTGTTCTCTAACTTTTGAGCGAAAGTTTTTTTACATACGTTTCATTCTGTCCTAATTTAAAGTTTTCGAGAGGTGAAATAATATGAACCCTATTTTATTAGATGTTCCGTTACAAATAGAAACAGACAGACTCATTCTTCGAGCACCACTTCAAGCTGGTGAAGGGAATATAGTACAACAAGCTATTAAAGATTCCATTAATGAGTTAAAGCAATGGTTGCTTTTATTCCAGTCAATTCCTACTGTTGAAGAAACGGAAATTCTCCTAAGAAATGCGCATATAGATTTTTTGAAAAGAGAAAGCTTTCGCTATCTTATCTACCATAAAGAGACAAATGATTTTATTGGAACTGCTAGCCTTCACAGAATTGATTGGAAGGTTTCTAAATGTGAAATTGGATACTGGATTAACACGCAATTTAGTGGAAATGGATATATGACAGAAGTAGTAAATGCGTTAATAAACCTTGGATTTGAGTCATTCAAATTTAGAAGGATTGAAATACGATGTGAACGTAATAATATGAAAAGTCGTGCAATCCCTGAAAAACTAGGCTTTGAACTTGAAGGGATATTACGTAATGAAGATCTTACCGCTGACGGCAAACAACTAACTGATACTTGCATCTATGCAAAGATAAATTAGAGTTTAACATTTGTTATGCAACATATCTTAAAGTCAGTTTCTAAATTGGGAAGGCGACGTTTTTGATTTTTTACGGCAAAAGAAAAGACCTCCTTAACGATTTTATTCAATCGCTAAAAAGGTCTTTCTCTATTTCTGCTAAAAACTTAGCACTCTTCAGGCTTACCAGCATTCGTCGCTGTACGGAAAGACGATCCACATCCGCATGATGCGATTGCGTTTGGATTGTCGATTGTGAATCCGCCGCCAAGCATAGATTGTTTATAATCAATTTTTACTCCTTTAACAATTGGAGCACTTTCTGTATCGATAACAAATTCAACACCGAAAAATTCAAGAACTGTGTCGTCTTCTTTTGGTTCTACTTCAAATCCTAAGCCGTAAGAAAGGCCAGTACATCCGCCGCCATGTACAGCAAGGCGCACGTACTTCTCTCCATCTTCAGCATCTTTTAACATATCTTTAATTTGAAAAGCTGCTTGTTCTGTTACTTCAATCATGAAATACACATCCTTTCTGTTCTCATTCTATTATACATCTTTACGCTTCTATCTTGTACTCATACACTCCGCGGCAAATTACTTCCGCTGGTCCTTTCATTAACACATTGCCTTCTTCTGTCCATGCAATCATTAAATCGCCACCAGCTAAATGAACTGTAATTTCCTTACCACGTTCCATCTTTCCATTTAAAATAGAGGCTACAACCGCAGCACACGCCCCTGTTCCGCAAGCTTGTGTTACACCAGATCCTCGTTCCCAAACGCGGAAGTTCATTTCTTCCTCATTCAAAATCTCGATGAATTCAACATTTACTCGCTCTGGGAACATTTCATGTGTCTCAAGGACTGGCCCAAGTGTTGTAAGAGGTGCTTGTTCTACATCATTCACAAAAATAACCGCATGCGGATTCCCCATTGAAACAGCTGTAAATGCATAACGATGATTATTGTATAAGAAGTTTTCACGAATAAATGGTGTTTCACCTTCACCAAGCATCGGTATTTCTTCACGCGTTAAACGCGGTGCTCCCATATCGATTTTCGCTAACGTAACTTTCCCTTCTTCTACCGTTACTTCCGCCGTTACAATGCCAGCTAACGTTTCAATTGTAAAAACTGTTTCTTCTACTAGTTTATGCTCATACGCATATTTCGCTACGCAGCGTAAACCGTTACCGCAGCTCTTTCCTTCTGATCCATCATTATTAAACATGCGCATTTTCACCGGAGCTACGTCAGATGGACAAATTAAAATCATTCCATCTGCTCCAATACCAGTATTAATATTTGAAACCTTTTCCGCCACAAGAGCTAAATCTTCTTCAGGAATTTGTTCTTCAAACATATTTACATATATATAACTATTGCCAAGACCATGCATTTTTGTAAAAGAAAATTGGCTCATTTGTATTCACTCCAAAAATAGTTTGTTATTTTAAGTATAAAATGCACGCTTTTAGAACACAATATGAATGTCCCCCGTTTCTCATATTTGACAACATTTGGCGATGAGCCTTTCTTGCACAAATTGTGTAAGAAAAAAGCCCTTTTAAAAGGGCCTTTTTTTATTTATATTCAGTATTATCCTCCCCTGCGAAACAAAATTTTATCTAATAGAAAAAGGTGCTGCCGATTGCAACACCTTAAAACATTGGATTTTCATCCAAATAATCATATACATTATTGACTAGTTCTTCTACTGTAGCACCTTGTACGACTTCGCCATTTACAAGTGCAAATGGCCCCTCAAAACAAATGCCACAATATCCTAAACAACCATACTCCATTACATCTAAATTCGGATCTTTTTCTAATTTCTCTAAAGCTGCTTGTGAACCACTCGCAAGATTACCTACACAAAATTCAATTAATGGTTTAATCAAAATTCTCCCCCCTGTACTACAAAACAAATTACCTTCTGACTATCTATAAGAAGAAAACTAAGCTGTCTCTTGTTGTTTTCGTTATACATCCTAAACTATTTAGTTACTTCACTATTTCACTTCAAAGTAGATGGCTTTATTTTATATAACATGCTACTTGCAATGAAATAGTAACTAAAAAGGCAAAACAGTTTACTTTACTTTTCTTCTTATTGTACAACAGAGTATTCATTCATGCATTGTTATTTGTTCACAAATTCGATATAATTTGATTGAGTAAAGTCAAAATATTTTATTAATATAAAATTGTGTGATTAGGGGATATTTCAACAGAAAAGGGGTAATCCATCATGAAACACCTCGTAATACTAGGTGGCGGCTACGGTGGAATGAGAATTCTGCAGCGGCTACTTCCAAACAACCAACTTCCAGATGATGTACAAGTGACATTAATCGACAAAGTACCATATCATTGCTTCAAAACTGAATATTATGCATTAGTTGCGGGTACTATTTCAGAAACGCATATTCGTATACCGTTTCCCGAGCATCCACGCCTCAATATTCAATACGGCACAATAACAAATATTGATCTCGAAGAAAAAGCTGTTCATCTCGATGGCGGCGAAGCGATTCAATATGATGATTTAATTATCGGACTTGGCTGTGAAGATAAATACCATAACGTTCCTGGAGCGAAGGAATATACACATAGCCTACAATCGATTGAACAAACTCGTAAGACATATGAACAATTAAATAGTCTAGAACCAAACGCAACAGTAGCTGTCGTTGGTGCTGGATTAAGTGGCGTTGAAGTTGCAAGTGAACTTCGCGAAAGCCGTTCTGATTTAAAAATTCACTTATTTGATCGAAAAGATAGGATTCTATTCCCATATCCAGAGAAATTAAGTAGATACGTAGAAGAATGGTTCGTAAAACATAAAGTTACTATTATAAGAAACTCTAACATTACAAAAGTAGAACCAAATATTGTGTACAACCACGATGAACCACTTGAATGTGATGCAATCGTCTGGACAGCTGGTATTCAAGCAAATGAAGTTGTTCGAAACCTTCCAGTTGAACAAGATGGTAGCGGACGGGTTGTTTTAACAAAATATCACAATATTCCGAATAACGAGCACGTGTATGTTGTAGGAGATTGCGCAGCACTTCCACACGCACCATCTGCCCAACTTGCTGAAGGTCAAGGAGAACAAATTGTCCAAATATTATTAAAACGTTGGAATAATGAACCACTTCCTGACGAACTACCTGTAATTAAATTAAAAGGTGTTCTCGGCTCTCTTGGGAAGAAGCACGGCTTCGGTTTACTAGCAAACCAACCATTAATGGGACGTGTACCGAGATTATTAAAATCCGGTCTTCTTTGGATGTACAAGTATCATAAAGGTTAATACTTTACAGGCTGTCTACTAAGCAGGCAGCCTCTTTTATTCGTTAACATATAATTATCAGACACATCTTTCTCAATATGAATAATGATTTATTTTTCATTTTCATATTAAAAACTATCAATAAACAGTGTATGCTATTTATAAGTTGTTTTATTTCCTTTAAGACCGAAGTCATTCGGTCTTATTTTTTGTGTTGTAAATACTTTTACAGGAGGCATTCCATTTCACTTATGAACTTAACGAAACTAAACGATCGAATAGAAGCAAAGAAGAAAGAGCTGATCTATCTCGTTGAACAATACGGATTCACTCATGATAAAGTAATTTCTTTCAGCCAAGAATTAGATCGTTTACTTAACTTATTAATAGAACTCAAGACGAAGAAAAAACGTTGCTCTTTATAACCGTTATCTTCTCTTTTTTGATACGATATAACTAGAATCAGAAAGGAGCCATCTATGTTTATATTAAAAGACGTTACATATAAAGATATACTACACATTCCTTATTTACAGATTCAAAAAGAAAAAATCACATGTATTATCGGTGAGAGCGGGAGCGGAAAAAGCACATTGCTCCGCATGCTAAATGATTTGCAATCTCCAACATCCGGTACAATTGAATATAACGGAAAGTTAATTTCCGACTATCCTCCTATTCAATTACGACGTGATGTAATCATGCTTGGGCAAACGCCACCTATTTTTGATGGAACGATTAAAGACAATCTATTAATGGGACTTCGTCTTTCTGAAAAACCATTTCCAAATGATAATGCACTGCGTAGCGCATTAACGACTGTTAGCTTAGAAAAAAATTTAGAAGACAATGCCGATTCATTATCAGGCGGGGAAAAACAACGACTTGCTTTTGCACGTATCGTACTTATGGATCCACCTGTCTATTTATTAGATGAACCAACATCGGCGCTAGATAGTGATACAGAACGCCGCGTTATGAAAAAATTTACTATACTAGCAAAAGAAAAGAAAAAAACAGTTATCTTCATCACACACTCACAACAACTTCCAGAAGAAATTGCAGACGACATTATTGAGATTAGTAAAGCAAACGGTGCAACTAGAAAGGAAGTGCTCTCAGTTGAAGGGCGTTATTGAACTCCAAATTTGGCAACTTGCCGCTGCATATATTTTTATTCTTATATTAATTGGACTTGTAAAATTAAAAGGAATACCGCGTGAGAAACAAATTGCACTCGCAACATTCCGTATGACGATTCAGCTCGTACTTGTTGCATATGTCCTTACATACGTATTTGAAAATAGTAATCCATTTTATACAATTGCTCTTATTACTTCTATTACTACCTTTGCCATTTTTAATATTTATAAACGAGTCAACATCCCGATGTCAAAAGACTTAAAACGAGTAGCCGCTCTTTCCATGGTTGCCGGATCGATTGGGCCACTTCTACTATTTATCTTTGTTATTATCGGTCACGACCCTTGGTATGCGCCGCAATACATCGTTCCGATTACAGGAATGTTAGTTGGGAACGCAATGACAGGCGTTTCTCTAGGTGCCAATACGTTCTTAAACAACATGAAATCGCAAAGAGGTCAAATTGAAGGTGCCCTTATGCTCGGAGCAACACCGAAAGAAGCCGTTGCTCCGCTCATCCGTGACGCTTTTGACTCTGCTATTTTACCAACGATCAACTCTATGGTCGGAATGGGAATTATAAGCTTACCAGGCATGATGACAGGACAAATCTTATCTGGTGTATCACCATTTACAGCTATTCAATATCAAATTGCTATCATACTTGGTATTTCAGGAAGCACAGCCTTTGCTGTTATTATCTTCTTACAGCTTGGATATAAAACATTCTTTAATAAGCGGTGTCAGTTGAAAGAGATTGACTATAGTGCGCGATAAATTGTCCACTGTTCATGATAAATGAAATTATATCGACGATTTTTCGAATATATCTATCGTAACTCAAATTATATCAACGATTTTTGAAATATATCGGCGATTCGACAAGGAATATCGACTTACCGACAAAAAATGACAATAAAAAAAAGAGAAGGCTACTCGCCTCCTCTTTTTTTTATTATTTACGCCTTCTTAACGAATTGTGATTTTAACTTCATAGCTCCGAAACCGTCGATTTTGCAATCAATATCGTGATCGCCATCAACTAGACGGATACTCTTTACTTTCGTACCGATCTTCACAACTGAAGAAGTTCCTTTTACTTTTAAATCTTTAATAACAGTAACAGCATCGCCGTCTTGAAGAACGTTTCCGTTCGCATCTTTTACAACTTTTGCACCATCATTATTTTCAGCTTCTGCTTCTTGGCCCCACTCATGAGCACATTCTGGACATACGAAAAGAACGCCATCCTCATACGTATATTCTGAATTACATTTTGGACAATTTGGTAAAGTAGCCATAAATTCATTTCCTCCGTTCATTATTTATACGTAAAAATCAAAATTGATGTTTACATCTCGATAAATAAAATTTGTACAGCATTTCTTTATAGTGCCATAGTCTTACGTTATTGACAAGCCTACCTGGAATTCTCATTTTTTATTGTATTTTACAAAATTTCAATTCGCATGGTGTTTCCAATAAAAAAAGAAGAACCTTCACAAGATTCTTTTTTTCAAAATGAATGAGTTCTCACTAGAACCCCCAACCATTTTCCTCAATATAAAATTGATACTCTTCTAACTCTTCTTCACTTAACTTTTTATTATTCTCATATACTTCTTGCCATTCAAAATAGTCTTCACTAAAATAAACAGCAAATTTTATTTTCACGTTTTTCTTCTCTGTATAATCATAACCAGTAAATTCTACTACATCATAATCTTTTTCTTTCTTTACAAGCTTCCACGTTGGATTATCCGTCATAATCTCTAAAGTAACACCTTCACCACTTGAACGAACAATATTTTTAATGTTCGGCTCAGTTGGTAAAAGGGAAAGTCCAAACATAGCTCCGCCAAATACTATCGTCACTATAACTTGTAAACCAATCATGCCAGCAAAACTAGCGCCACCCTTTGATTGTAAATAATATGCCTTCTCATGATCAGGCATATTTTCTCCCTTATGTAAAATACGGACAGCGTGCTTATAATATAAACGGTTTCCTTGCCATCCAGTAAATATCATCATTCCTAATTGAAAAACTAAACCAATTGATAAAAAAATCCCATCGGGAATGTCTATAAAAGGCGGTATAAGTATACTAGGAACCGAGAATAACATAAGTATAATAAACAACTTATACATTTTACGATAAGCTAACCATAAAGGTGGGAAGAAAAAGGCTACCCAATTCCACGTATTTCTTTGCGCTGGATTTTCTACTTTCCCCCACTTAAAGTCATAATACGCCGTATTCTTTTGAACAACTGTATGTAACTGTTGCGGAGAAATTGATTCTTGTAAAACAGTTTCCTTCACGTACATCATCCTTTTCTTATTTCTACATACGTGTATTTTATAGAAATAAAAAGAAGGATTCTAACAAAAAGTACATATATTTCATAAAAATGAACAGAAATCGAATATATTCCGACAATTACCCGTTTATTATTCCATTTTACTTTTAAATATATTAAAATACTTATGAATGATACGTTTAATACACTAAGTTAATCATTTTGTATATTTGATAATAAAATGTTTCACATGAAACTATCTATATTTTGTACTACCTTGCCTCTACACAGTACATGTAAATCCATTTCTTCAAAATACGAAAGACGCCCTTTTCAAAAAGGCGTCTTTTTACAGTTGAAAATTTACTAATATAAAAAATGCATTATTTAATAAATGAATCCCCCATGGGACGAGTAAGTTATTTGTTTTCTTATACGTATAAGCTAAACATATACCGCCACCAAAAATATATAAAACACTACCTACCGTAAGGGGATGACCTAAAGTAAATATAGAAGCACTTATAACGGCACTACTAAGTATAGAGAAGCGCTGAGATAATTTCATAAAAAACATACCTCGGAATACAAGCTCTTCCCAAATCGGTGCAAAAATCGTGAGTACAACTACGTATAAAATGATTTCACTTTTAGTAGGCTCTATTACTATATTAGATTCATCCACACCAAGCCCATGTGGTAAAACTAAATTTAATACCGCAAGATATATAAGCAGTACGATCATCGTCATTACTATCGTTACATAATGCTTAAAATTATTGAACTGTATTGATTTTACTAACTGCACACAATAATTTCTTGCTGGTGAGTATATTAAAATAATAGTAAGAAATGTTAAAGGCGGAATAAGATGATCTACATACCATGGATATAAGGAAGAGTCATATATAATGTTTAAAAAACCAATTCCATGCATGACCCCAAAAATAATTATTATCATACTAATTACTTCGCGCATACTTATTACTACATTCTTTTCTTCATAAGTAGCTAATTCTGTATTCACCCTATCCCCTCCAGTATAATTAAACCTTTTAAACCATTATATACCAATTACACCACAAAAACAGACGATACAATCTAATGTATCGTCTGTTTTTTCCTACCATTTCTCTCTACATGTTTCAATTAAATGCAGTAAGTACTTCCTCGTCATATCTGCTCTTCTCCATCTTGAGAGCATTCGCTTTTCTTTTGGATTCTGCCGTATCCTCGCTACTTCTTTTAATAAAATCTCCCATTCTTCCCCTGAACGTTCTAACAAGTATTGCAATCCACTATCTTTTGAAACGATTGTTTTATGATCTAGTGTATATAAAATACGGCCCATCGTAACGACAGCTGATTCTACCCACTCTTCTACGAAAAATAAATATGGCTGCTTCGCTTTTTCACTCCAGTACTGTTCTACGTTGTATTTCATCGTATTGACTACATCATCCCACCTTATTTGAAACGGAAGATCTTCCGCTTCTTTCCCGGTAACTGTAATACCTTGATTTTTCAATGTCCACCATGTGACCGCATTAATATCCCAATGACCTATATTCGCTTTACCATCTGCACAATACGCGTACTCATTCATTTCATCATTGTATTTCCCTAAATCAGTAAGCGGAATATACATACCATCCATTCTTTTCCCTAACGTACTACCACTAAGTTTCTTATGAAGTTTTACAAGTTGCTGTTTTTCAGCTTCATTCACAGAATCACTTATTACTGTAACAAAATCAACATCGCTCGTTTCTGCATGAAATGCACCGAGTGCGATGGAGCCGTAAATATATACCCCGACTATTTTTTCATCCAAAAAAATTTCTTTTAATTCTACGGTGTACTGCTCCATTAACTGTTGTACTTCTGTTGGTAAAGCATGTTTCACTCCATTTTCCACATCTATCCCTCCAATAAAAAAGAGCCTTTGCAAATTCGCAAAGGCTTCCTGCTTTATAAATATTTCTCGATTTCTTCGTAAACATCCTTCAAACGAGGATTTCCTTCTCCAACAATTTCTCCATTTACAAGAACGACCGGATAAAATAGATCTTCCTCCACTACGCGCTCTGCGAATGCTTTTTTATCCTCATCTTCTTGTTTTTCTTGAAAATCAATATACTCGAAATTAAATTTATTTTCTTGTCCTTCATATTTACGACCAATTGCCGCTTGTAGCCACTCAAACGTTTCTGTTGAAGATGGCATTCCAACGCAGCTCGCACAAATTACTTTCGTCCCATACACTTGAACATTAACCATTTCTTCTCCCCCGCCTCTTGTTTCAACAGCATATTAAGATGTCTTATTACATAAGCACATCATTTTACAAACTTATTCCCTACCCCTATACTGAAAAAACACAATAAAATATTTCGACAATAAAACAAGAAGAGAAAAAATAGATTTTCCCCTCTATCTTGATTATAATAAAACTGATGAAAGGAGTCGATAAAAATGGAAAACCCACATATGGAAGAACAAGTATTAGAAGTATTAGATAAATTACGTCCATTCTTACTTCGCGATGGCGGAGACGTTGAATTAGTAGACATTGAAGAAGGTATCGTAAAATTACGCCTTATGGGTGCATGCGGAAGCTGCCCAAGTTCTACAATCACACTAAAAGCTGGTATCGAACGCGCATTACTAGAAGAAGTACCAGGCGTTATTGAAGTAGAACAAGTATTTTAATTAAAAGCGGAAGCGGCTCGTTCAGAATCGCTTCCTAGAAAGAGACCCATTTGGGTCTCTTTTTTTATTCAAATAACACTTCTCCTTTAACATCATAAAACAAAATTGGAAATCCTTCTCAAAAAATGAGATAATTAATACTATAGAATCGTTCACACATATACAGAAAAAAACATAGGGGGACGACACATGCCAAGAATGGGAAACACTTTTTTAACAATTCAAGAACTAGAAAAGAAAAAAGAGTATTTATTAGATCTTTCATCCGTTATACCAACGTGGAATGCGAGCTACCAATTTTTATTTAAAGAAATCCAGCAAGAATTATTGAGTAAAGTAAATGAAAAAATCGAACAACATCAATTCATTTTAAATATATGTGCAGATCAACAGGTAGGGGCATAATGTATTACATACAATTGTAGTATAAAAAAAGAGACCTCAATCGGTCTCTTTTTTATTTTAAGATAGCCAATCTAATTTTTTAATCCCTAACTTATCAACTGGTAAACGAAGTGAGCCATAAAAGTGCTTCATAAATTGCTCAGAGCGGTTCACATCGTGTAAAATGGCTTCTAAGCGATCTCTATATATGCTTTTTTGTTCTTCGTTTCCCGTTTGGTAATATCGTTCGACTGTTTCAAAGTAGTGAAGTGGGAACAGGAGCCTTGCAAATAATAAGCGCCAACCAAATGAGGATAGCGAATAATTTCGTTCATAGTCTGTAACAAATTGAACGATTGTTTGCTCCCAGTCTTTCTTTTTTTCTATCATCATATAGCGAATTAATTCTGCCATATCTCGAGTTGGGTGATCATACACCCAATCGAAAGGAAGTTTGAGGCGCTTCGTTTGATGCCATAATAAAGGTGTAAATCGTTCTTGGCAAATTGTTGCTGCATCAGTTACTTGCGGCGTATCATCCATCTCTGTATCGACAACATACTGAATTGCATTTTCTGCAACTCCTAAGTAATACGGGAAGGATTCAATAAACAATTGATCGAATACGTCTGTAGGGTGGTTCATCACTTGTGATTGCCAAAACTTTTCTAATTGGTCGAGCCTTTTTTCCCATAACGCTTTCCATTCGCCTATGCGGCTTAATTGCTCGATTTCTTCTG
Source organism: Bacillus sp. FSL K6-0069 (assembly GCF_038007785.1). Lineage (NCBI taxonomy): Bacteria > Bacillati > Bacillota > Bacilli > Caryophanales > Bacillaceae > Bacillus > Bacillus sp. FSL K6-0069. The sequence continues at coordinate 4,743,720 of NZ_JBBOXN010000001.1, forward strand.
GAAAGAATGCACCTCGTTTATGGAATATAGAAAGCTCACTTCCTAATGATGTAGCATGTCGTTCTAACGCACGCATACCTTTTAATAAGCAGTAATTTTGTTCTTCTATCTCACATACATAGTAGCCGTGTATAGTCGGAACGAAAGTCGCTACAGTTATATCCCCTTGCTGGTTCATATAGTCACTGAGCTTTTTCATCTCTACAAGTACTTCTTCCTCCATTTCTCCAATTGGAACAAGTACATAAATTTTGTTGCGAATCCAAAAGCTTTTATAGGGGCCAAGGGGGATTAATTCTTTAACATGCATGTGATAATGCTCATAAATATGATGAATCATCGCAGTCGCCACCTATGGTTTTTCTTTATATATATGAGCTTGTGCTCGCCTTTCATTCCTATGCACATGATAAAGCAACGAAACGTATACAAATACTAAAAAGAAAAAAAGGTGATAAACATGAAAGAATCAAATCAACTACAAGAAAGAGCATTACAACTATTACAAGAGCGCGGTGTAACAATTGACGATATTGCTGAGCTTGTTCATTTTCTTCAAAAAAAATATCACCCAAATTTAGAGATGTCAGAATGCCGTTATAACGTTGAGCGTGTATTATCAAAACGTGAAGTACAAAACGCACTGATTACTGGTATCGAACTCGATGTTCTTGCTGAAAAAGGAATGTTAAGTGAGCCGTTACAAGATATCGTAAAACGTGATGAAGGCTTATACGGAATTGATGAAGTAATCGCACTTTCTATCGTTAATGTGTACGGCTCTATCGGTTTCACGAACTTTGGATATATCGATAAATTAAAACCTGGTATTTTAGAATTCTTAAATGATAAATCATCTGGAAAGGTGCACACATTCCTTGATGATATCGTTGGCGGAATCGCTGCCGCTGCTTCAAGCCGCTTAGCGCATAGAGCTGAGCATTCGGAGTAATAAAACATGAAAGACCGTCAGTTTCATACTGACGGTCTTTCGTATTCCATGAGCATAAATTCTCTTCCCCGGCTCAAAAAAATAGAACCTTGCTGAAAACCTATATTTTCATATAGCGTAATCGCTCTTGTATTAAATGTCGCTACGCTAAGTCGAAACGTTTTCGGCTTATATTCTTTCGCAGCAAAAGCTATCCCAGCTTGAAAAAACATTTTCCCCAGCCCTTTCCCTGTTAACGCTGGCTTCATGCCAAGTCCGATATCAATTACATCTTCTCCACCATATAAATGAGCATCTCTTCCCCCTGGTACTTGTGCATTTTCCCCAAAACAAAAATAGCCGACAAACTCTCCCTTATCGTCACAACAACCGTAATACGTCCCATCTAATAATTCTTCTATTACTTCTTCCTCTCCTGAAAAACTATATAAATTATAAGGTTCTTCGTACGTCCACGTATTTACCTCGTTTGCTTCTGCTACCGTTAATTTATGTATATCCATCCTTCTCTCTCCTTATCAAATATTCCATATATACTCATTCATTTTTCGTACCTCATTTCCCTCTAATTGGAATATGCATAATTGCATACGCACGCCCATGAAACAAATGGTACAATTTTATTTGAATCGCTGTTGCTACACTTCTTGATCAAAGAAAAGGCGTTAAAACGGATATTAGCGCCTTATCAAACTCAAGCAATTGGCACATTTTGTCATCGTTAAAGACACTCAAAAGAGTGTCTTTTTTTTATACCTCACGAGGACTTACTCATTTCAACATATAAACACATAAAATATTGTAACTCTTTACATGCATGAATCCTTTCCTCAAAGTTTTGAAGCAGATTCAAAATAAAAAAGCACTCTTGGCTAGAGTGCTTTTTACTTTCAAATAAGGAGGTTCCATAGTATGGATAGTACTCTCGTATTTAACTTCGGCATTGGTATTGTTATCATTTTATTTGTTTTCTTTGTTCTTTGTATGAGCGGGGTATAGCAATCTTTTATGCTGATAACTCCTTTAAAGTATCACTTAATTTAAACTTTCTTAATTGTAATGAAGCAATCAATGCTGCCCCTGCTCCAAGTATCACGCTAGCTAGAGCTAGTATGGCAACTTGATTATATGGAATAATAATAACTGTTAACTCTAAGCTTGATAACACGATATAGCTAAACAAAATCCCACCAAAAATCCCTATACAACCCGCTATTGCTCCAAGTAAAGTTCCCTCTAATAAAACGATCCGTCTCATCTGCTTCGGAATAGCTCCTACCGCACGAATCATACTAATTTCAGCACGTCTTTCATGCAAGCTTGCGACAATCGCATTCATTAATCCTATACCAGAAATAATGAAAACAATTACAACTAACAATCGAATTAACATCATCATTTGCGATAATAGCTGCTCTTGTTCTTTCAATAAATCATAACTGTTTATAACTTCTACATTCTCTTTATTATTTGTAATTTCTTTTACTTGCTTCTTAATCGCTTCAAACGATTGATTAGAATTTGTCATAATTTGAATTGCTTCATATCCTTGTACGTGAAACTTATCGCGAGCCCATTGTTCATTTACGAAAATATCCAAACTCCTTAACCTTAATCCTTGCTCAATAATCGAAACGACTTTAATTGTTTGTTTTTCTTTCCCTTTTCCTTGTACGTCAACCGTATCATGCAACTGAAGCCCTAAATTTTTAGCCACTTCTTTCGTAATAACTCCCTCACCATCTTGTAATGGCTTATTTAAAGCTTGTCCTGCAATTACTTTCGCCTTTGTTACTTTCTGGTACGCTACAATATCGTTTCCTACAACTTCCATTGAATCATAGGTCAAATTGTTTTTTTTCATAAATTCATACCATTCTTGATTCGCTTTTTTAAAGTCATAATTCACAAGCTTTGCGGTAAAGTCAGTAGCATTGCCAACACTCGATTCCACACCATCAATTTTTCTAACCTTCTCCATCCAACTAAACGGTAATGTTTCTATTCCTTGCGACTCTACTGGAATTCTTACTACTAAGTCCGCTGGTAAATGTTTTTGTAACCCTTTTTTCATACCTTCATACATAGAATTTACATACATCGTTCCAACAAGTGCTAACATAAAACCAAATGCTAATATAGCAACCGACACGGCTGCCTTGTTTCGATAACGAATTACATTCCGGCTACTAATCGTCGTTTCAATTCTTAATATCATTTGAAACGGTTTTGCAATCACTGGTGCTATTACGCGAATAAATAACGGAATCGCCAATAACAAACCAACTGCAAATAACAGCGCTCCTATCGCACTTGGATTAAAACCGATATACTGCTCTAATACGCTACCCGTGAGTCCAATAGCGGTACCAATGATTAAAATGCTAAGACTAAAAGCACTCCATCTTTTTTCTTTTTTTTCATTACTAGGAAGACCAGGACGAAGTGCTTGAACTGGTGGAATCTTTCTAACCATGAAAGCTGGTATAATGGCCCCTATGATAGACATAACAATCCCTAGTAAAAAAGTAATGAGTAAAATCTCACCTGAGATCGAGAATGATGCTTTCCCTGCGCCCTCAATATTCACCCATTTATTAATGAATGATGCAGCAATTGTTTGCGTACCTGCTCCAAGAATAACTCCTGCTAGCGATCCGATTGCTCCAATGCATAAAGCCTCTAATAAAACGACTACTATAATTTGATTTGGGTTACTACCGAGCGCACGTAATAATGCCCACTGCTTAAATCGACTTCTAACAGATAAGAAGAAACTTCCCATTATTAAAAGAGCTACAACAAATAAAGCAATACCACCTAAACTAAAAATTAAAGGCTTCATTACATTTAGTCGTTCAAACGCCTTATCAACATAAGTACGTTGATCCACCTTTATATTTTCTATCTTCTTATTTACATCAAGAGCAATTGCTCTTTTCACATTTACATCGGCTGTTTTCACTTGAACGAGGTTGAATTGATTTGGTAGATTTAATTCTTTTTGAAGCCAATGGATTGGAAAATAAGCCCCGTGCCCCATTGCTGCCATTAGCGGTGGATTTAAAATGCCGACGACTTTCACAGTCTTTTCTCCATGTTGCGGGAATGGCAACTGAATCGTATTTCCTACCCGTATATTTTCACGATCTGTATATCCTTTTGTCAGTGCTACTTCAGCCCCTTCTTTCGGATATCGACCTTCTAATATTTTATAAGAATTCATTTCTGGAGAATCTTGCTCCACACCCCAATAGGACGGTTTTCCCGATAACTCTTTATAATTTGGAAAAGGATATGGTATAAGTACTTTTGATATTTTTTCAGCATTTTCTAAGCCATCTATTTCTTTTAAACTTTCATTATTTAAATACATATCATTTTTTATATAACCAAATTGTAAATTATAATCTCCATACCGGCTTACTACTTGTTCCTTCACGCTTTTCTCTACTGATTGATTGCCTAGTAATAACATCGTCGCTAACATAACACCTAAAGCTGCACCGAGGGCAATCAACATATTTCGCAACCAATTTTGTCTCATCGATTTTACTGCATACTTAATTACCCATCGCATCACCTTTACCCCCTACTTTAAAGTGACGATTCATAATCTCTTGAATGTGAGTAACTTGTTGCGGGATATTTCGAAACTTCCATCCTTTACTTTCAGCATGTTCATGAATCACTTCACCATCTAATAAGAAAACAACTTTATCCGCATGGGCCGCTACGAACGGGTCGTGCGTTACAATGACAGCTGTTTGCCCTAATTCATCACACGCATTGCGAAGTGCCGCAATTATGTTTTTGCTATTTTCCGAATCTAGTGCCCCTGTTGGTTCATCTGCTAATATAATAGCCGGCTCATTTGCAAAAGCTCTTGCAATCGCAACCCTTTGCTGTTGCCCACCTGATAACTGTGCTGGTAAATGTTTTTCTTTTCCCTTCAATCCGACAAGTTCTAATAATCGCTTTGCTGTCACCGTTGCCTTCTTTTGCGACACATTATCTAACAGTAAAGGTAATCCTACATTCTCCTCCGCACTAAACACTGGAATCAAATTAAACTGCTGAAAAATAAAACCGATTTTATGCCTTCTAAATAAAGCGAGCTCTTTTTCTTTTAATGTTGAAATCTCTGTACCATCAACTCGAATACTACCTACTGACGGAATATCTAATCCACCTAATAACTGCAATAAAGTCGTTTTCCCTGAACCACTTGCCCCCATAATACAAACAAAATCTCCTTTTTGAATTTGAAGATTAATGCCTTTTAATATCTTTACTTTACTATCCCCAATATCAAACGATTTTTCTAACCTTTCAATTTCAATAATATTCATCCCAATATCCCCTTCTCTCTCTATTTACCAATCTATATATTCTATTCAGAATGCAAAATCCCTACTTTTTTGTATTTTTTTGTCACATACTAACATGTATCCCATATTAGCTAATTACATTTTCACTTTATTTCTCACGTCAGAAAAGTTGACTCTCACAACAGAAGTAACCATAATAGTTACATAAATAAAAAACTATTCACACATCCACAAATAGGAGGAAGAATAATGAAACATGTAATCGTTTATGCACACCCAAATACAGAAAGCTTCAACCATGCAATTTTAGAAACAGTAAAAAGTGAATTAGAAGAAAAAGGTCATGAAGTACGCGTTCGCGATCTATACGAATTAAACTTCAATCCAGTATTAGGCGCTTCCGATTTCATCTCATTTTCTCAAGGAAACACACCAGAAGATATTAAAGATGAGCAAGCGCATATCTCTTGGGCTGATAGCATTACATTCATTTATCCAGTTTGGTGGGCGGGACTTCCTGCTATTTTAAAAGGATACGTTGATCGTGTATTTAGTCACGGCTTCGCTTATGCTTACGGTGAAAATGGTATCGAGAAGTTGTTAAGCGGTAAAAAAGGCTTATTATTATCTACAATGGGAAATACGAAAGAGGCATACACAGCAGGCGGTATGTTTGAAGCAATGAAGAAAACAGCAGATGTTGGTATTTTTGAATTTACAGGCATTGAAACAATTGAGCATACATTCTATACGAGTGTCCCTTCTGTGGATGATAATGTGCGTAAGCAATATCTTGAAGAAGTTAAAGATGTTGTGAATCGTGCATTCTAATAAAAAAACTCCGGTTGTTATGAAGTGAACCCGAATAGTGGTACATGAAAAAAACACCTCCTGAATTCGCATACTAAGTATGCAAATTCAATGGAGGTGTTTTTTTCGTATGACGACAAGAGTTCATTACCCAGAAGAAACAAAGTGGAAAGTAATTGAAATGAAGAAAGATGGTTATTCAAATCGTACAATTATGGAGAAACTCGGAATTAAAAATGTTTCCCAAATTAAGACATGGATGAAATGGTATCGTACAGATCAAACGTATCGTTTTCAACAACCTGTAGGAAAACAATATTCTTATGGAAAAGGACCAAAAGAGCTCAGTGAATTAGAACAACTACGTCTAGAAAATAAGCATCTAAAAACAAAATTACTTGTATGGGGAAAGTATCTGGAAATCGAAAGGGGCTGAAACCAGAAACTGTAGTTACTTTATGGAAAAATGTAAAAACAAAAATAACGATAAAAGAATTGTGTAACGTATTAGAATTACCCCGTTCCACATTTTATCGCTGGTTACAACGAACGGAAGATCGGAAAGATGATATAGAAGAGAAAGTAAAGGACGTCTGTCTTAGGCATAAATTTCGGTATGGATATCGAAGAGTGACCGCTACTCTTCAAAAAATGGGACTGTGTGTGAATCATAAAAAAGTATTACGAATCATGAGACAAAATCACATTCTTTCAAAAGTACGTCGAAAGAAAAAGAAATATATCAATGGTACGGAACCAATGGTAGCCCCTCATCGATTGGAGCGTGAATTCGATGCATCCAGACCAAATGAAAAGTGGTTTACAGATGTGACGTATCTCTTATTTGGAGAGCGTACCTTGTATTTATCAACGATCATGGATGCCTTTAATCGTGAAATTATTAGTTGTGTCATCAGCGAATCACAAACACTGACATTAGCGATGAAGACATTGAAACAAGCAATGAGAGGGCGAAGAGTAAAAGATGTCCTTCTTCACTCGGATCAAGGAAGTATTTATACAGCAAAAGAATTTCAAGCGTATGCCAAAGAAAACGGCATTATCACCAGCATGTCCCGGAGAGGAAATTGCCATGATAATGCCGTCATGGAAAGCTTCTTTGGTCATTTGAAAAGTGAAGCCTTCTATTCACAAGAGATAACAAAAGTATCCAACACAACTGTGCGAAAGATTGTGCTAGAATACATTCATTACTACAATTGTGTGCGAATTCAAGAAAAATTAAACCACCTATCCCCTAAAGAATTTAGGGAACAAGTGGTTTAGGTGTTTTGATTGGTGTCCCGTTTTCGGGGTTCACTTCATTAAAACCGGAGTTTTTTTATTTCATCATTAATTTCGGAATATATCTTTGAAGAATGCTTTCTAATTCATTCATATCTTCCTGTCTAATAAGTAAATTTACATTGTCATTCATTTTTTCTCGCCCGCGATATAAAAATATATTTTCTTTTGGATTTTCCCATGTTGATGTTTTATAGCCTTTTAATTCTTCGTATGAATAAAAGTTTAATCCGTCTACTACACCTTTTTCATATATTTGTACACTTTTAATAAGATGGATAGCTATTAAAGTCATAAAACAACTTGCTACAGCATGAATACCTAGCTGAATGAGGAACTGTTCAACTGTATCAATATCGCCACTTACGTACTGAGCATATATATACATACATTGTCCAAAGAAATATGCTGGCCCAAGTAACGCGATCCACCGTCTCTTCACTCGTGGATATGTTGCAATAAGTTTTCCCGCACTTTTTTTCATTTCATTTATTTTATATATCTTCCATAGAACAAAAAACAAAACACATAATGTAAAAACAAACATAATACATGACATCCAGTACACTCTGATTCCCTCCCCTTGCATCATTACATATAAATTTTACATTTTATATAACAACAACGAATATGCAATTATGCATAAAAAAAACAGGTAACCTATTCCGGTTACCTGCATTTCATTACATCTTCTCAATCCACTCCGTCAAGTTATGCACAACTTGCGTTGGTTGTACTTCATATTCTGTTAACTTCTCCACAGTTGTGACTCCAGTGTGGACAAGAAGCGTATGCATGCCAGCATTTACTCCCGCTAAAATGTCTGTATCGTAGTTATCCCCAACCATTAATGCTTCATCTTTTCCTATACCAAGCACTTTTAACGCTTGTTCCATAATGATCGATTCTGGTTTTCCAATAAAGATTGGATCCACACCTGTTGATACTGCTACAACTGATGTTAATGAACCGTTACCTGGTAATAATCCGCGCTCAGTCGGAATGGCAATGTCTCCATTTGTAGAAATAAATGTTGCGCCGTTACGTACAGCAAGACAAGCTTTTGCTAATTTTTCATATGTGATGTCACGATCTAAACCAACAACAACGAAATCAGGATTTTCATCCACAAGTTCAAATCCTTTTTCCACAAGTGCATCATGTAAGCCCTCTTCACCAATCATATAAACAGTTGCGTCTTGTTTACGTTCATAAATGAAGTTCGCAGTCGCCATACTCGTTGTGAATACTTGCTCTGCTTTCGCTGGAATATCGAAACGAACAAGTTTTTCTGCCACCTGTTCTGGTTTACGCGTTGAGTTATTCGTAACGAATAAATAAGGAATGCCGCGCTCTCCTAATGCTTTTACGAAGTCGCTCGCTTCTTCAATTTGTTCTTCTCCGCGATACATCGTACCGTCTAAGTCAATTAAGTAACCTTTATACATCGATTATGTCTCTCCTTCTATGCTAACGTTCTCACCTATCATACCACTCTTATATTACCCGCTTTTTCCAAAGAAAAAAACGCTTTACCTTAAAGCGCCCCATAACGTTCATTTTTTCTCTTTTACTTGGTAAGAACAACTACAATCGCCCTCACACATGTTTGCTAACGTCTTTACATCTGCTCCTGCAAATAAACGATTATACATCTCTTTTTCATCTTCACATACTTGCGGGAATCTCTCTGCAATTTCCTTTAACGGACAATTTTGTTTTTCAATTATGAAAGAGTTTTCTCCATCTCTCTTTATTTGAACCATATAACCATTTTTCTCTTGCATAGCTGCTATCTCTTGCACTTTATATGCTAAATTCTTTTGATTACTCACTCGCTTTTGCAACTGTTCTTCCATTCGCTTCGTTCTCTCTTTTAAAACGTGACTAAGTATTTTTTCATCACCCATTCGAGCTAAATCTTCTAGCATATCAATCGCAAATTGCTTATACTCCTTCGGGAATGTATCTTCTCCCTTTTCGCTTAATCCATACAAATAAGTTGGTCTTCCGACATGTTGTCTTACCATCTTGGAATAAATGAAACCATCTTTCTCAAGATTACTTAAATGTCTTCGGATCGCCATTTCGGTAATCTCTAAAACGTCAGCTAGTTCTGCTACTGTATGCTCTCCCTTTACTTTCAACAATTGTACAATTTCATCTTTCGTCGTACGTGCTTCCCCCATGTTTCAACCTTCTCCCTTTTCTTTCTCACATACAATATAAGATCCCCAAAAGATAGTCCCGGGGATCTTATAAGCATAATTATTCTGGTACAAATGCAGATACAGGTCCTAATTCCTTCTCTAAATAACTGCGAATATTTGCTGGGTATTTCTCTACCACGGCAATATGTTTTTGAATCGTCTTATATAATTCATCGTGATTCATTTGAATATAATCTTGCGTAAGCATTTTTCGAAGAAGAATCACTTCTTTCATGCCTTGTCCTTCTTCTGCACTTATCACTCGCTCGTCCATCAAAATATCGATAATATCTTCATAACTTCCTGGATCGCGCATAATAAATCCATCAATCATCGCATTCCCTACATCTAATACACTATCAATAATTAGATGAGTTATGCGTTCTAATGCGTAAAATTCAAACTCGGTTTCATATATCTTTTTCTCTTGAAATGTACTTGTTGCTCGTTCTAAACATACTAGCATTTGTTCTATTTTCTTTCTGTCTACAAAATACATGAATGTCACCTACCTGGAAATTAAAGCATTTACATTTTAATTGTAACGCTTTCTTCTGAAAAAATCGACAATTTTTCGAATTCACCTTTTCTCCGTTATTTGTTATAGTTATATTTGTATGATTTTTGAAATTGGAGGAATGGAATCTTGGAACGTGAACTCGCACTAGAAATTGTCCGTGTAACAGAAGCAGCAGCATTAGCATCCGCACAGTGGATGGGCCGCGGAAAGAAAAACGAAGCAGATGATGCAGCAACTACAGCAATGCGTGATATGTTTGATTCAGTAAACATGGCAGGTACAGTTGTAATTGGTGAAGGAGAACTTGATGAAGCACCGATGTTGTATATTGGTGAAGAACTAGGAACAGGTAACGGTCCAGAAGTAGACATCGCCGTTGACCCATTAGAAGGTACAAACATCGTTGCAAAAGGCCTTGCAAATGCAATGGCAGTTATCGCAATCGCAGATAAAGGAAACCTTCTTCATGCTCCTGATATGTACATGGAAAAAATCGCGGTTGGTCCAAAAGCAGCTGGTAAAATTAGCTTAGATGATCCAATTGAAAAAACAATTGAAATTGTAGCAGAAGCTAACAATAAAAAGATTCGCGATCTAACAGTTATCGTTCAAGAACGTGAACGTCATCAAGATATTATTGACCGTGTTCGTGCAAAAGGTGCACGCGTAAAATTATTTGGTGATGGTGATGTTGGTGCGTCAATCGCAACAGCACTACCTGGAACGGGTATTGATTTATTCGTAGGTATTGGTGGAGCTCCAGAAGGTGTTATTTCTGCAGCAGCATTAAAATGCCTTGAAGGTGAAATGCAAGCTCGCTTAGTTCCAATGAACGAAGAAGAAGAAGCTCGTTGTCGTGAAATGGGATTAGAAGACCCTCGTCAACTTCTTATATTAGATGACTTAGTATCTGGGGATGATGCAATCTTCTCAGCAACTGGCGTATCTGCTGGTGAGTTATTAGACGGTGTGAAATTCCTTGGCGGAGATTTAGCTGAAACATATTCTATCGTTATGCGTTACAAAACAAGAACGGTACGATTCATTAAAACGCATCACCATTTAGATCATAAACCACACTTAAACTTAGATATTTAATAAAGGAGCCATGTGTATGGAAGAACGTTTCTTTCTGTACGACGACACAGTCGCTACAAGAACTCGTTTCGTTAGCTTTATGGGAGAAAATGAGCGTCATGATTTAGCGCTTTTATACTCTGATCGTCATTACGGTAAAACAATTGTCCTTGATATGCAGCGCAATAAATTTGCAATCATCGGTCCTGACGATTTAAACGAACCAGGCTACTTAGAGCATGCATTTTCTATGACTGAAGAAATTGCAGAAGAACTACGCTCATTTTTATTTGAACTTATATAATTTATCGTATGCACCAGCTATTTTAGCTGGTGTTTTTTCACTTTGAGTATTTTGAATTTTCAAACGACTATGTTATAATTAAGAATAAATCTATTTGGATAGAAAGGACGTTATCTACGTATGCCAACATTTACTTTGTAATGGACCAGCAATTGGATAGCATTACTCTCAAAAAAGCACCACGCTTTTTCAAGGGAGTAGTCTGCCCATTCCCATTACACAGGAACGTAACGCATCTGTAGTATGATGTTTACGGAGGTTCCTAAGGGAACCTCCGTAAACATCATACTACAAGACATCCAAATAGCTGTATTACGTTCCTTTACCAATCCTATAAGAGGTGAAGGAAAATGCAGAAAGTACAACTTTCTTGGAGTTTATATGAAAATGAGCAAAACACAATCGAAAAGTATTGTAAAAATTGCAGACACAATACCCTATTTACTGACACGAATATTCGTAGGCATAACGCCAATGGAAAAAATATATACCGCTTTGCCATTTACAAATGTCCGAAAGATCATACGTGGAATCAAAAACTTCGTATTTATAAATCATTTACTGATCACGTTGAAACAGTCGACATGACGCAGCAAGATCAAACAGAAACAACTACTACCATTTCCATTACGCAACATAAAGAAAACGGCATAATCGAAATCACGATCGTATTAGATATCGTTTTCGGTTTACACCGAATCGATAAAGCCTTATCCACATATATTTCTGACTGGAGCCGTACACGCATTGTGGATAAAATTAAAAATGGGGATATTCAATTGAACGGGCAACAAATGAAACCAAACGCACTACTTTCTGAAGGCGATTCTATTTCAATTTGTTTGTGAGCAAGTAAAAAATCCTCTTACAATCGTAAGAGGATTTTTTTATTTCTTCATTTTTCGTAATACGAAGTGTGCACAACCGAAGTTACAGTACTCGTATAAATACTCTGATAAAGTACTAATTTTCGTATCATATGTCGAACGTTGATTACTATCATCAAAGAAACCGCGCAATCTAAGTTGCTCATAACCCCAGTCCCCAACGATGTAATCATATTTATTTAAAATTTCTGCGTAACGCTCTTTAAATGCTTCTTCACTAAAACCATCACGAAAGTTTTTAATTACTTCGTACTGAACATTATTAATGCTCACCGTAGCATGCATCTCTTGCTCTTGCTTTTGCTCCATCATTAACTTCCTCTCTAAGCATTCTTCTTTTTATCGTATCACAAAGCATACCAACCAACAATTTCAAATACAAAAAATTGAAAATTAGTGCATGCTATGGAGAAGGAGGTGATACATCGTGAAAAAACAAATTATACTCTCTCTCCTCACTCTTTCCTTATTTGCAGGCTGTCAATCAACGAATAAAGCCGAAATGGAACGTGAAGAAGGAAGTCGTGTTCTTGTTTCCAATAAAAACGACATGTATCATACGGAAAATACAAATACACGATTAACGAGAGTCGGTTATTCATCTAAACAAAAGCATGAAGTATCTAACAAACAAGTAGGAGCCATTAACCGTGAGAAAGTCGCTGAAATGATTACAAGCATGACAGTCAAACTTCCTGACGTTACAAACGCTGCTACGCTCGTTACCGATGATGAAGTATTTGTTGTATACCGTGCAAACACAACGGATCCAAAACTCGTAGCAGATCAAGTATATAAAGCTGCTTTGTCCATCGTCCCTCGCTATTATAAAGCATATGTATCAACAGACCAAAAGTTGATTTCTCAAATTCAAGGACTTCAATCTGGTGCTTTAAATGATACAGAATATACACAGAGCCTCGACATGCTAAAACGGGAAATGAGTAAAAATCCTCATTTAAACAATACAGGGGATCAGACTTTGAATGATATGATTAAAAAATAAAGAAGATGGAGAAAACCTCCACCTTCTTTATTTTTGACTATTTCTTACGATCCGCATAAACCTCCATCGCATCACACATAAACTGTGCTAAACCTTCGCCAAACTTATCAATATTTTTCGTGAAGCGCTCATCAGCGACGTACATTTGACCGAGTCCTTTAAAAGCATCTAATGAATATTCACCGAAGTTTTGCAAGTAATCGTACCATACTCCTATTGCTTCCTGTGCCTCTTTAGAATCTGGTGCGTCGTGTCTAAGCGCCGCTAAATTTCTGTAAATCGTATTGAACTCTTCTTGATTATCTTTTGACATACCTTTCGCATATTCATTCGCTTTATCTACAGCTGCGTCTCCCCATCTTTCACGCGCTTCTTCTTCGTACGGATTATGGCTGAAATCGAAGCCTTCAAATTTCTCTTTGTTCGTCATTTCAATCTCTCCTTTTGTATGTTGAATTGTTTTATCAATCGTCGCAATCACTTTATCTAACCTGGCACGCTTTTCAATAAGCATTTTCTTATGAAGCTGTAGCGCTTCTTCTCGGTCAAATGATGGACTCATGATAATTTCTTTAATCTTCTTCAAAGGGAAGCCTAGTTCTCTAAAAAATAAAATTTGCTGCAATGTCTCTAAATTTTCATTGGAATACAGACGATACCCAGACTCTGTCGTCTCGTCTGGGGTTAACAACCCAATTTCATCGTAATGATGCAGTGTGCGCACACTAATTCCAACTAAATTAGCTACCTCTTTTACCTTCATTGTCATGTGTATCTCCCCCTTAGTACATACGATAAAGTATGACGCAACGTTAGAGTCAATAAGTACATTCATTTTTTGTTAAAAGTTTCATCTCCACTATATTTCATGCATAATAGATATGTACATATATTAGAAAGCGGTGAAAGTATGGTTTCAAATACTGTAATTGCCAGCATCACAATTCAACTTGTGCTTTCGATTCTGGTACCTATTATTGCGTTTGTTTATTTTCGTAAAAAATATCATATTAATTGGAAAGTAGTCGGCGTTGGTGTTCTTATTTTTATTGGGTTTACTCAAATTCTCGAGACACCGTTCCACCTATTTATGCGCGGAAATCCGGCAATCGCTCCAATTTTAGAAAATCCATTTGTCTTTGCGCTTTATGGCGGTCTAACAGCTGGTATTTTTGAAGAACTAGGTCGTTTCGTTGCCTTTTACTACTTATTAAAAAAATATCGTGAGTATACAGACGGTCTTGCATACGGAATTGGACACGGCGGTATTGAATCAATTTTAGTCGGCGGATTCGCCGGGCTTCAAACTCTTACCTTTGCAACATCGATTAACAACGGTAGCTTCGCTCAAATGGTTGATCAATATCCACAGTTAATCCACATTAAGGACTTGTTAATAGAGCAACCTGCCTATTTATACTTATTTGGTAGCCTAGAAAGAATTATGGCTCTTGTGTTGCAAATTGCCTTTACGATGCTTGTCTTATACGCAGTAAAACAGAAGAAATATATCTTCCTTGTTTACGCTATATTATTCCACGCATTTGTAGACTTTTTCGCGGCGCTTTACCAAACACAAACAATCAACATCTTCGTTGCAGAAGGAATCACCCTTCTCTTCACAATTGGTGCTATCATTCTTATTCGTAAAATGAAAGAGAAATTAATGAGTGTATCAGAGTAAAAAATAACCCACCAGTTGGTGGGTTATTTTTTATAAGGATTATCATAATGACGATAGTTTTTCCCCGCTTGCAGCTCCCTCTTTGTTTCTGCATCTATAACGATGTACTTATGAAACTCGTCCACTTCATTTTGAGAAAAGGAGGCGAAAAAGTAAACTTGGCGGTTAGGGTGAATAAAAGAATCTTGAAACACCACACTACCCCGACAACCAGCGGCTGTTTTTTGTAGGAAAGAAAATTCTTCATCAGGCACTTCTTTAAATAAGATCTTTTTTCGAACGCTATATGCTGCATTGTTGTATTCTTTATAGATTTTCTTATCTAACTGTTCATAAAATACATCTTCACTCACAAACGATTTATTTCGGTTGCTTCGATAATTTAATTTTGTATTCGATTCTGCATATGTTGTGGACAAGTGCAGAAAAAAACAAAGACTGAATATAATACATATCATTTTTTTCATAAGTGCACCTCAAATGTTCATTATCCACATTACTTTTCCACATATTAAAATCATTATGCCGTTTCCAATAAAGTGAAACTTTAATCAGTGGGGGTTTTCTTCATCCCCCACTGATTATTAGCCCTCACCAATCGGACTTTTATGGGCAGTTGATCCCACCTAACTTCTTTGCTTTCGCTGAATTTTGAGGTGGGGTCTTACTGCCCATTAAAGCGGGATAAAAAGGAATTTTTTCCACATTTGTCGAAGTATATAGCGTCAACTTGAAAGATGGGGATGAATTATGAAGAAATTGATTGTAATACGACACTGTTCAGCAATTGGCCAAGAACGTGATTCCGAATTAACGATTGCCGGAAAAAACCAAGCAAACACCCTTGCTACATTCCTCTTAGAAAACCAACTACAAATAGATCATATTATTTCAAGCCCATTTGTGCGAGCAATCGATTCTATTCGGCCCTATGCGCTCCAAGCTAACTTATCTATCCAAGAAGATGAACGATTAGCTGAACGCATATTAAGCGACGTTCCAATGGACGATTGGATGCAAAAACTAGAATCTACTTTTACAAATATAGATATTGCCTTTTCAGGCGGAGAGTCGACAAAACAAGCAACGGACCGTGCTATATCGCTTATCCAAGACGTTTTAAAATTAAATCATACTACAACAATACTCGTTACACATGGAAACTTACTTACGCTCATTTTAAAGCACTTTGATCATACGATTGGTTTTAATGAATGGAGAGCTCTAACGAATCCTGATATTTACGAAATTACAATCGATGAACAATGTGTCCTAAAACGATTATGGGAAGCACCGTCCGAGTAATATCTCTTTCCAACACATTCAGTTGACGCCACGAGAAGAAACTGTACTAACAATAGAAAGGGGTATCACTCCATATGTACGAAGATGTACTTGCTTTACTACATAAAACAAATGCTTCTTACGAAAAGTTTGAACACGAACCAGTACTCGATTATGAAACAGATCGTATCGTACGTGAAAGGCTTGGCTTACACGGCACTCCAAGTAAAAGCTTATTTTTAAAATCAAAGTCTGGAGATTATTACGTATTTTTCACGTTAGAAGGCGCAAGACTCAACCGAGGAGAGATGAAGGAAATAACAGGAGCAAGCTTATCTCTCTGTTCTCCTGATGAGCTAAGAGAAGAAACTGGCTGTACGCCAGGATGTGTCGCTCCTTTCGGTTATTCACAACATGTAACGATTATTGTGGATCGTGCAATTTATGCTTACGACAAAATTTTAATCACACCTGGTGTACCTGAATTTACAATTGAATTATCCACAGAGGAATTAAAGAAAATTTTATTAACATGTCCGAATACTGTTTTAGAATATAAACAAAAAGAGAGCCAATGATTGGCTCTCTTTTTTCATTATTTTGCTTCTGCTGTTTTTTCTTTTGCAGAACGAACCTGCTCGTCCGCATGGTAAGAAGAACGCACAAGTGGGCCAGCTTCACAGTGGCTAAAGCCTTTGCTAAGTGCAATTTCTTTAAGCTCTGCAAATTCTGCTGGTGGGTAATATTTAAGAACTGGTAAATGCTTCTTAGATGGTTGTAGGTATTGTCCAAGAGTTAAAATATCCACATTGTTTGCACGTAAGTCATCCATTGCTTCAATTAAATCTTCTCTCGTTTCACCTAAGCCCACCATAATGCTCGATTTAGTTGGAATATCAGGCTGCATTTCTTTCGCTCGACGTAAAAACTCTAATGAACGGTCATATTTTGCTCTAGCGCGAACTCGGTTAGATAATCGACGTACTGTTTCAATGTTATGGTTTAAAATATCTGGTTTTGCATCCATTAACATTTTTAAGTTTTCTTCTACTCCACCCATATCAGATGGTAATACTTCGATTGACGTAAATGGATTTTTACGACGTACAGCGCGTACTGTTTCAGCAAAAACAGCTGCTCCTCCGTCTTTTAAATCATCACGTGCAACCGCTGTTATAACAACGTGCTTTAAGCCCATTTGTACTACAGAATCTGCTACGCGTTCTGGCTCTTGTAAATCAAGCTCAGTTGGTAAGCCTGTTTTAACCGCACAAAAACGACAAGCACGTGTACAAACCGCACCTAAAATCATAAATGTTGCTGTTTTTCTTACAGCCCAGCATTCATGAATATTCGGACATTTCGCTTCTTCACAAACTGTATGAAGATTCTTAGAACGCATCATTTTCTTTAAGCCTGTATAGTTTTCATTCGTGTTTAACTTAATTTTCAACCATTCGGGCTTGCGCTTATATTCTGTTTGTTTTGTCATGGTTATCAACTCCGCACAATATGAAATAGTTTACCGTGTTCGCTTCTTTCAATGTAACATATCTATTCTAACGTATGAAAGCGATTTGCTCAAATGAAGATTCTAAGATTTTTTCCAATCGTTCCCTATAATGAAATACTCCGTATATCCCACACTAAAAAGAGTGATGTTGTGAAAGGAGTCTATTTCATGCTTCGAAAAATTTCTCTTTTGCTTTCAATTTGCTTTCTTCTCCACCAAAACATCGCTTACGGTGAAGATAATCAGCAAAGCATATACGAAAAGCGCATGGCACTATATAAAGAAACCGAGCAATCTTCAGGCATTCCGTGGTATTACTTAGCTGCAATGGATCAATATGAAAGAAATATACGGAGCGTAAGAAAAGATATTCCGAAAAAACCAGATGCCATCATTTCCCTTTATTTCAAACCAGAAATATGGGCTGGACCCGTTAATGGTAACGACACTCTCCCCCATACAATTTCTCTATTTGGCGGGTTAGGTTTAGATGGTGACAAAGATGGATTTGCAAATGCAAATAACGACCGTGATCTTTTGCATACAGCAGCAACGATTTTAAAGAAACAAGGAACGTCCGAAGACCGTGTTCACATTATGCTTTGGGAATATTATAGACGTGCGAAAACAGTTGAATTAATTACCGAATACGCCCAAATTTATAAACATTATGGACGTATTAATTTAGAAGGAAATGCTTTCCCACTTCCAATTCGTAGCGACCATAGCTACCGTAGTACTTTTGGCGCTGGAAGAAGTTTTGGGGGAAGAAGAGTTCATGAAGGAACCGATATTTTTGCAGGCTATGGCGTACCAGTAAGATCCACTTGCTATGGCATCATTGAAACAAAGGGCTGGAACCGCCTTGGCGGATGGCGCATCGGTATTCGTGACCTTCATAACAATTACCATTATTACGCTCATTTAGGCGGATTCTCAAAAGAAATACAGCTTGGACAAATTGTCGAACCAGGAAAAGTAATCGGATTTGTCGGTAGCACCGGTTACGGCCCTCCCGGCACAGCAGGAAAATTCCCTCCTCACTTACATTTCGGCATGTATAAAGACAATGGCTATACAGAATGGGCTTTCGATCCATACATGCATTTAAGTCTTTGGGAGCGAAAAGAACGCGCAAATACAAAACGATAACCGTAGCATATTGCTACGGTTATTTTTTATATTCGGCTAACTATCCGTTTTCTTTTTATCAGGTACAACAACACTCCCGCTTCCGTAATAAGTAGGCACTTCCCCTTGAACAATGCGCGTTGCAATCGGAACATCTTGTTTTACTTTTATTTCTTTCGTATGGAATGGAATAATCACTTGCAACGTTACTTCCATCTCCATAATAATTTGAATCGCTGTCGTATTGATTCCGTGCGGTTCAATTTTTTGTTTAATATCCGTATTCACATGACCAATCGTCGTGAAATTAATTGGAATATCGGGTCCTATATTTCCAAGAAGTGCATTATCCGTTACACGACCAAAAGGAACTGCCATCGTTGCTCCATTTTTTTCAGAAATACCTAGCCCCTTCAAATCACCTTGTTCTACTTGCTGTAAATATTTTTCTATGTATGTGGTCGTTGACGTTACGATTTCATTTACTTGCTTCGTATTTAAATTAATTGTGGATACTTTCCCGTTTTTATCATTTTGTACTTTCATTAATGAATCGACATCGAATCCTTCATTAATTCTATCTTTTACCGCCTTCGTCATAATCGCTGTCGCCATTTTATGCGTCTCTACTTCTCCATATTTAAGTAATGTCGGCTGAATGCTACTATTCACAATCCATAATCCTTGCACGAGTAATATAACAAAAAGAATAAACGACATAAGCAGTATGTACCGAAAGGAAATAGGCCCCCTTCGAAACCGCGAATTTTTCGAACGAAATATACTCATAAAAAAACCTCCTTCTTATATCATTTCTATGCAAGAAGGAGGGACGATATATGCTTATCTCATTTTTAATAATGCTTCTTTTCCGATTGTGCCGGCCGTAATACCTAAAGCTTCGGCTTCAATCGTTACTGATTCTAGCGGTGCTTCAAGAAGTTGTTCAATCGTTCTTACACCAACCGCACGGCCAGCAATAATACCTCGATCCCCTAACTTCTCATTTAAAAGACCTACATCTAATGCACCACACATAATATATCCTTTATCGCTCATTACAGCTAGCAAATTTGTCTTTGGAAGTTTGACGCTAACCGCAATAAACGTATAATTATCGATTATAATTGGCTCCACATTAACCATAGTTCACACTCCTCTCTTTCTTATCTGTATGACAAGAGAAAAATGAGTGTTACAAGTAACTAGCCTATAGTTTGACGGAAGATGTATGAGTTATCAACACGTCTGTTAACACATCTCTAAGTAGTTCCGGCATATAATATTGTTTGTCAGAAAGTGCGGATAGCTCTGGGTATAAGTAGCCGAATGTAAACATATCAATCGTTCCTACTGTATATATACGATCTAATTCCAGCGATTCCCCGTTAATCACTACATCTTCGAGTAAAATTTTATTCCCAGGAATCGTATCTGGAATAACTTCTACACCAGCGTAAATCATTTTCCCCATCACTTTTCCACGAAATCCAAATCCTTTTACCTCAAGGTTCTCCATATTTGGACGGCGCGCTTTCAAAATAACTTCTCGTAACGTTTTCCCTGGTACTTTTAATAAACATGGATTAATGGGATGTGGACAAATTCTGTGAATATCTCCGCGCGTCACAACACCTTCATTTAATCCCTCTAATAGCACACCAGCGTTCACCATGCCGATTTCTGCACCACACCACGTTTTCAGCGCACTTGCTAACATGTGCGAAAATGATGTCTCCTGAAACCAATCGACCGGTAATGCTTCCTTTACATGAACGACAGGCTCGGCCATAATCTGTTTACTTTCTTCCTGCAGCAATTCAATTGTGGATAACGGTTTGCTATAAGCACCTAAACGTTCTGTCTTAATCGCTCTACCGTCTTTTTTCAACAGCTTCTTCGTCTCTTTATCCACAGTAAGCTGAACGTGCCCAACGTAACGTCCCCACTTCTCACAGCAACAAAGTAACGTATTATTCATAAGAACGCCACGCTCAAATAAATGGTGCGTATGTGCCCCTAAAATAACATCTACATCATAATGCTCTGCCATATACTCATCCATGCTTTTTCCAAGATGAGAAAGGACAACTGTAACATGAGCCTCATCTCGCACTTCTTCTAAAATAGACTCTAAATGGATAAGCGGATCTTCAATATGCCAATCGAGCATATGATAAAACTCTGGATACGCTACCGTTAATCCGATAAAAGCAATCGTAATCCCATCTGTCGTTGTATGTAATTTATAAGGCTTTGCCCACTCGGGACGTACCCCTTCTTTTTCAAATAAATTCGCGACGAGCACCTCAAATCCAGCATCATCATATAGACGATTCAAATGATCCTTGGCTAACGTAATTCCTTCATTATTTCCGATCGTTACATAATCATATAGCGCCTCATTCAAAAGCTTCGTATTGCCAAGTCCATTCGTCGCTTCCGAAATACTATGAAAACGATCCACATGATCGCCGATATCAACCGTCAAAACGGTCTCTCCCGCTTCCTGTCTTCGCTTTTTCTCTCCTTGTACAAACCGAGAAATTTGCGGCCAATTTTCAAAATGACTATGTATATCGTTTGTATGATAAAGGTGGATGATTGTTTCTTTATTTATATTCAGAGAAAAAACCTCCTCTCAGTTCCTTACTGCCATTTACGCTACGCGTACGCAATAATCCTGTAAATACTTTTCGTCTTTTCTTGCTATTTTACATTGTACTCGCATTGAGGGAAAAAGCAAAAGATTGCCCTTTTTGATAGGAAAACTTTTTCTAGTTTGTGGAAGGGTTTTAGGTGGAGGAGGTGTTTTTTTTGTGGTTGGGGTTCGGGAGGGGGGATTTGTCAAAAAGTTTAACCGAGTTTTTATGTTTGTTTTTCTGAGTGGTTTAGCGAGCAATTTGGTGGATTCCCCAATGGGATTTTTCAGTATCTTTGCCTTACTTCCAGTCGTTCTCTTTTCATATAAAATGTTACGGGGTATATGAAGAATTTCTTTTGTCTTACTTTGTCGATAAGTCGATATTCCTTGTCGAATCGTCGATATATTTGAAAAATCGCTGATATATTTAACTGAACACCCGCCTGGGTATCCCAGCCTGACCTGATCTACACTGAACCCAACCAAGCACAACATAAAAAAGCACCCTGCATAGCAGGGCGCTTCCACTTTATATATTATCCAGTTCCAGCGGCTAGAATGTTCGGTGGCTTCACTTCTTCCTATGAGGCAAAAAGCGCCTCTACGTCAGAAGCTCCATCCCCCTCACATTCTGAACGAGCCGCTTCCACTTTAAATATTAACCAATAGAACCTTCCATCTCAAACTTGATTAGGCGGTTCATTTCAACTGCGTATTCCATTGGAAGTTCGCGAGTGAATGGCTCAATGAAGCCCATTACGATCATTTCTGTAGCTTCTTGCTCAGAAATACCGCGGCTCATTAGGTAGAATAATTGTTCTTCTGATACTTTCGATACTTTTGCTTCGTGCTCAAGTGAAACGTAATCGTTTTTGATTTCGTTGTAAGGAATTGTATCAGATGTAGATTGGTTATCCATGATTAACGTGTCACACTCGATGTTAGAGCGAGAGTTTTTCGCTTTTGGTCCGAAGTGTACGATACCACGGTAAGTTACTTTACCACCATGCTTCGCAATCGATTTAGAAACGATTGTTGAAGACGTGTTTGGTGCTAAGTGAATCATTTTCGCACCAGCATCTTGGTGTTGGCCTTTACCAGCAATCGCGATAGATAATGTTAAACCACGAGCGCCTTCGCCTTTTAAGATAACTGCTGGGTACTTCATCGTTAATTTAGATCCGATGTTACCGTCAATCCATTCCATCGTTGCGTTTTCTTCACAAACCGCACGTTTTGTAACTAGGTTGTATACGTTGTTCGCCCAGTTTTGGATTGTTGTATAACGGCAATATGCATCTTTCTTAATGATGATTTCTACTACCGCACTGTGAAGTGAGTTAGTCGTGTAAACAGGTGCTGTACAACCTTCTACGTAGTGTACGTGTGCGCCTTCGTCTACGATGATAAGCGTACGCTCGAATTGCCCCATATTTTCAGAGTTAATACGGAAATACGCTTGAAGTGGTGTATCCACTTTAATACCTTTTGGAACGTAGATGAATGATCCACCAGACCAAACTGCAGAGTTTAATGCAGAGAATTTGTTGTCTGTTGGTGGGATTACTTTTCCGAAATGCTCACGGAAAATATCTTCGTTCTCTTTTAATGCGCTATCTGTATCTTTGAAGACGATTCCTAGAGCTTCTAGGTCTTCTTTCATGTTGTGGTATACAACTTCAGATTCGTACTGTGCAGATACACCAGCTAAATATTTTTGCTCAGCTTCTGGAATACCTAATTTATCAAATGTTGCTTTAATTTCATCAGGTACTTCATCCCAAGACTTCTCAGATTTCTCAGATGGTTTTACGTAGTACGTAATTTCATCGAAATCTAAGTCGTTTAAGTCGCCGCCCCATTGTGGCATTGGCATTTCATAGAACTTATCCAGTGATTTTAAACGGAAGTCTAACATCCACTGTGGTTCTTCTTTCATACGTGAAATCTCTTCAACGATCTCTTTTGTTAAACCGCGTCCAGCACGGAAAATCGAAACGTCTTTGTCTTTGAAACCATATTTATAATCGCCGATATCTGGCAGTTGCTTCGCCATGTTGGTGTGTCCCTCCTTAGATAACCTCGTTTTTAGGAACCTTTAACATTACTTATCTTCGTTTAAGCCCTTTTCTAACGCTTTCCACGCTAATGTTGCACATTTAATACGTGCCGGGAACTTGCATACGCCTTGTAATGCTTCAATATCTCCTAAATCAATGCTGTCATCGTACTCTTTTCCTAGCATCATGTCAGAGAAAATTTTAGAAAGCTGAAGTGCCTCTTCAATTTTCTTACCTTTTACTGCTTGTGTCATCATGGAAGCTGAAGACATTGAGATGGAACATCCTTCTCCTTCAAACTTCGCTTCTTGCACAATACCTTCTTCTACTTTCATCGTAAGTTGAATACGATCGCCGCAAGTTGGATTGTTCAAGTTAACTGTAACACTATCTTCTAACACGCCATTGTTACGAGGATTCTTATAATGATCCATAATAACTTGACGATATAACGTATCTAAATTATTAAATGACATTTGTGAAATACTCCTTTGTCTTGATTAGCGATTCAACAAATGTATCAATTTCTTCTTTTGTATTATATAAATAGAAGCTCGCACGTGCTGTAGAAGAAGCTTTTAGCCACTTCATAAGCGGTTGTGCACAGTGGTGTCCTGCGCGAACCGCAATGCCTTCTACATCTAATACTGTCGCTACATCGTGAGGATGTACGTCTTCTATGTTAAATGTAACAAGACCAGCGCGATGCTTTGGACCATAAATTGTAACGCCATCTACTTCTGATAGTCTTTCTAAAGCATATTGCGCTAATTCATGTTCATGCTTTTCAATATTATCAAGACCGATTTCTTCTAGGAAATCAATTGCCGCTCCAAGTCCGATTGCATTACCGATAATCGGTGTTCCTGCTTCAAACTTCCACGGAAGCTCTTTCCAAGTAGATTCTTGTAAATCTACGAAATCAATCATTTCACCGCCAAATTCAATTGGCTCCATATTGTTTAGCAATTCTTTTTTACCATATAATACGCCGATACCTGTAGGTCCGCACATCTTATGAGCAGATAATGCGTAGAAATCACAGTTCAAATCTTGTACATCCACTTTCATATGAGGTGTACTTTGTGCACCGTCAACGACCATAATTGCGCCATTTTCGTGTGCGATTGCTCCGATTTCTTTTACAGGGTTAATCGTTCCAAGCACGTTTGAAACTTGCATAATAGAAACGATTTTTGTATTCGGTGTAACTGTTTGACGAACATCTTCTAAAGAAATTGTACCGTCTGGTTGAAGCGGAAGGTATTTTAAAGTTGCACCAGTTTTCTTCGCAACTTGTTGCCACGGAATGATGTTACTATGGTGTTCCATGTAAGAAATAACGATTTCATCGCCTTCTTTTACATTTTCAAGACCATAGCTAGCCGCTACTGTATTTAATGCAGTTGTCGTTCCGCGCGTGAAAATAATCTCTTCCATTGATTTCGCATTAATAAACTTGCGAACTTTCTCGCGTGCACCTTCATACGCGTCGGTAGCTTTCGTACCGAGCGTATGAACACCGCGATGCACGTTAGAATTATATTCTTTATAGTAACGTTCTAACGTTTCAATGACTTGAATTGGTTTTTGAGAAGTTGCTGCACTATCGAAATATACAAGTTGTTTGCCGTTCACTTTTTGATCAAGAATTGGAAACTGTTTGCGTATTTCATGAATATTCATTAGCGAACTTTCCTTTCAATTACCTCAACAAGCTGTGCTTTTACTCCTTCAATTGGAAGCTCATTTACTACAGGTGCTAAGAATCCATGGATGACTAAACGTTCTGCTTCGCGTTTTGGAATACCACGGCTCATCAAGTAGTATAATTGGTACGGATCTACGCGGCCTACTGAAGCTGCGTGACCTGCCATTACATCATCTTCGTCGATTAAAAGAATTGGGTTTGCATCCCCACGAGCTTTCTCATCTAACATAAGAACGCGAGAAGATTGTTGTGCATTTGATTTAGATGCACCGTGTTCAATCTTACCAATTCCGTTAAAGATAGATGTTGCACTATCTTTTTGTACACCGTGTTTTAAAATCCAACCTTCAGAGTGTTTACCGAAGTGAACAACTTTAGTTGTAAAGTTTTGTGTTTGGTTACCACGGCCAATTGTTACTGTTTTCGTATCAGCATATGAACCGTCGCCCATTAAGTTTGTAACGTTCTCTGAAATTGTGTTTCCGTCATTCATAAGGCCTAGAGCCCAATCAATGCGGCCGTCGCGTCCTACAACACCGCGGCGGTTAACGTAAGTTGTTACGTCTTTTGCTAATAGATCAACCGCACCGAATTTCACTTGTGCGCCTTGTTCCACGATTACTTCTGCTACGATATTTGCAATACCTTTAGCATTTTCATTTGCAACGTAGTTTTCTACATAAGTTGCAGTACTGTTCGCATCAGCTACGAATAATACGTGGTTATATACGTTAGCTTCTTCGCCGTCTACTAAGAATACAGCTTGAAGTGGAGTTTCAAGAACAACGTTTTTCGGAACATATACGAATGCACCGCCGTTGATTAATGCAGCATGAAGTGCAGTTAAACGATGCTCGTCTACCTTCACGCCGTCTTTCATTAAATACTTTTGTAATAGTTCAGCATGCTCTGTTGCAGCTGTTACGATGTCTGTAAAAATAACACCTTTTTCTTTTGCTTCATCTGCTAAAGAAACGAATGCAGTTGTACCAGTACGTTGTACCAATACGCTGTTATTTTCATCGATTAAGTTTTTCACTGCTTCTGGAAGCTCTGTTAAAGAACTTACAGGCTCTTGCTTAGCAGCGTCGCCTTTTCCGATAAAGTCCCATTTCTCAATTTTCGTTTTATCAGGCGTTGGCATTGGAAGTTCAGTTGCTTGTGCAAGAGCTTGTAAGCGGAACTCAGTCAACCAAGCAGCTTCGTTTACTTCGCTTGCGCGTTGACGGATTGTTTCTTGATCGAAAGGTAATGTACCGATTGTCATGTTTATGCTCCTCTCTTACGCTTCTTGCTCTGTTGTTTCGTCTTCAATACCTAATTCTTTTTTAATCCAGTCATAACCTTCAGCTTCTAGACGTTGTGCAAGCTCAGGGCCACCAGATTTAACGATACGACCGTTCATCATAACGTGAACGAAGTCTGGAGTGATGTAGTTTAATAAACGTTGGTAATGCGTAATCATTAGGCAACCGAACTCTTCGCCGCGCATTTGGTTAATACCTTTAGATACAACTTTTAATGCATCGATATCAAGACCTGAGTCGATTTCATCTAAGATTGCGATTTTTGGCTCAATCATCATTAATTGAAGAATTTCATTACGTTTTTTCTCTCCACCAGAGAAACCTTCGTTTAAGTAACGTTGTGCCATTTCTGGATCCATTTCTAGGAATTCCATGTTTTTATCTAATGTACGGATAAATTTCATAAGAGAAATTTCATCGCCCTCTTCACGACGTGCATTAATTGCAGAACGTAAGAAGTCAGCGTTTGTTACTCCGCTAATTTCACTTGGATATTGCATTGCTAGGAATAGACCTGCTTGTGCGCGCTCGTCTACTTCCATTTCTAATACATCTTCACCGTCGATGATGATGCTACCTTCTGTTACTTCATACTTTGGGTGACCCATAATCGCAGAAGATAAAGTTGATTTACCTGTTCCGTTAGGTCCCATAATTGCGTGGATTTCTCCACCTTTTACTTCAAGGTTTACACCTTTTAAAATTTCTTTGCCATCAATTGATACGTGTAAGTCTTTAACCGTTAATGTAGAACCAGCCATCTCAATACCTCCATTAATCCTATATATACATTTTAAAAATTCCTAAAACGTTCATATTCTCATTTTATTCTCATTCTAATCTTATATCAAATAAAATGATATCGCAAACGACGAAAAAAAGTAACAATTTTTTCACAAATGTATATAAGTATTTCCCTTGCATCCTTATATGATACACCTTTCTTCTTATTTATATAAAGAAAAAAGGACTGGTAATTTTCCAGTCCTTTCCTCATATTTATTCACTTACCGGAAGTACAGCACCTTTATATTCTTTAGTAATAAAGTCTTGAATTTCTTTCGAATGCAGTACTTCTACTAATTCTTTAATTTCTTTTTTCTTCTCGTCACCTTTACGAACTGCAATAATATTTGCATACGGAGAGTCTGATCCTTCAATCGCAATTGCATCCTTTGTTGGATTTAACTTCGCATCAATTGCATAGTTTGAATTAATGAATAAAGCATCGCCTTCATTATTTTCATACAGCTTTGGTGACAATCCAGGCTCTACATCTGTTTTAAACTTTAAGTTTTTCGGATTTTCTACAACATCTTTCACTGTTGCTTTAACAACATCTACGCCATCTTTTAATTTAATAACGCCGCCTTTTTGTAACAATGCAAGCATACGGCCACGCTCCGCTACGTTATTACTCATAATAACTGTTCCGCCATCTGGAAGTTCTTTCAAGCTTTTATATTTCTTAGAATAAATACCCATTGGCTCTAAATGGATTTTTCCTGCGTTTACAATTTTATATCCCTTTTCTTGAATTTCTTTATCTAAATAAGGAATGTGTTGGAAGTAGTTCGCATCAATTTCCTTATCCGCTAACGCTTTATTCGGCAGAACATAATCCTGGAACTTTTTAATTTCTAATTTAATACCCTTTTTCTCTAGTATCGGCTGTGCCTTTTCTAAAATAACAGCATGCGGTACGTTAGAAGCCCCCACAACAAGCTTATTCTCTTCTTTCCCCCCGCAAGCAGCTAATGTAAATACAGACAGCGCTGTAACAACTGACAGTAGAATCTTTTTCATATGACGTCCCCTTCTCCCTATAGTTATGTAGTAAAAAAGGACCGGCATACACCAGCCCTTTTTCAGCAATTATTCTTTTACAGGAACAACTGCACCTTTATATTCTTTAGTAATAAAGTCTTCAATTTCTTTAGAATGTAATACTTCTACAAGCTCTTTAATCGCTTTTTTATCTTTATCACCTTTACGAACCACTAGTACGTTTGCGTATGGAGAATCATCGCCTTCAATTGCAATTGCATCTTTTTCTGGGTTTAATTTCGCATCAATTGCATAGTTCGAGTTAATTAAAACAGCGTCGCCTTCTTTATTGTTATACACTTGTGGTAACAAACCAGGCTCAATATCCGTTTTGAACTTTAAGTTTTTCGGATTATCTGCAATATCTTTTGGAGTTGCACTAACTGGATCTACTCCGTCTTTAATTTTTAAAATGCCTTCTTTTTGTAAAATTGCTAAACCACGTCCATGGTCAGTAACGGAATTACTCATAATAATTGTCGCCCCGTCTGGAAGCTCTTTTAAGCTCTTATATTTTTGAGAATATACACCAATTGGCTCTAAATGAATTTTTCCTGCAATTTCAAAATCGTATTTTTTATCTTTTATTTCTTTTTCTAAATACGGAATGTGCTGGAAGTAGTTTGCATCTAAATCCTTATCCGCTAACGATTTATTTGGTAACACGTAGTCTTGGAATTTTTTAATTTCTAACTCAATTCCTTTTTTCTCTAATAAAGGTTTAGCCTTTTCTAAAATAACCGCATGCGGCACGTTAGAAGCCCCTACAACTAGTTTCTTTTCATCTTTATCTTTCCCGCCACAAGCTGCTAACCCAAAAATTGAAGTTGAAATAAGTGCTGTAAGTAATAATTTTTTCATTTGAAACATCCTCCCGTTTTTTTATTATCGTTTATCTATTCGAACCGTTACACGATCACCAATCCACTGAATGAAAAATACAACTAGTAATACACAAATTGTCGCAACGATTGTTACATCGTTATTTCCTCGTTGGAATCCTTCTAGATATGCAAGTGTTCCAAGGCCACCAGCACCAACAACTCCCGCCATTGCTGTATAGCCTACTAAAGCAATTGTCGTAACTGTAATGCCAGATACTAATGCTGGTAATGATTCTGGAATTAGCACTTTTAAAATAATTGTGCTTGTTTTTGCTCCCATCGCTTTTGAAGCTTCGATTACACCCTTATCAATTTCACGAAGTGCAATTTCAACCATTCTCGCGTAAAATGGTGCCGCTCCAATAATTAAAGCCGGCAGTGCTGCACTCGCTCCAAGAATTGTTCCAAGCAGAATCTTTGTGAATGGGATTAATAAAATGATTAAAATGATGAACGGTATCGAACGGAATATATTTACGAACGCTCCAATCGCTGTGTTAACCGTCTTGTTTTCCCATAAATTATCTTTCGCTGTCATAAAGAGTAACAATCCTAAAATTAGTCCTAAAACAAATGTCGCAAGAGCTGCGATTGCCGTCATATATAACGTTTCACCAGTTGCTTCTAACATTTGATTCCAATCAACATTTGCGAGTAATTTATCCATGTGCGATCACCTCCAGCTCTACTTGATCTTGATGTATTCCCTCTATTGCTTGCTGAATCGCTGTTTCCTCACCATTTAAATGAACAACTAAACTACCGTAAGAACCGTTATTCGTTTGTGCGATATTTCCTTGCAAAATGCTAACTTCTATATCACTGCGTTGCATTAATCTTTGAAGTACTGGTCTTTCTACAGCTTCACCGATAAACTGCAAACGAACGACTTTACCATCTGGATACTTTTCAATTAAACTTTCAATCGTTTCATTTGTATCTTCAGAATCCGTTAACTGCTGTACGAATCGTTTCGTAATGTCTTTCTGCGGATTACGGAATACATCAAGTACTGGACCCGTCTCTACAATCTTTCCTTTTTCCATTACCGCCACTCTATTACAAATCTTTCGAATCACGTGCATCTCGTGTGTAATAAGTACAATTGTTAAACCGAGACGCTTATTAATATCTAATAATAAATCTAAAATTTGATCTGTCGTTTCTGGATCAAGAGCTGATGTTGCTTCATCACATAAAAGCACTTGTGGGTTGTTAGCTAACGCTCTTGCAATACCAACGCGCTGTTTTTGTCCTCCACTCAGCTGAGATGGATATGCATCTCCTCTTCCCTCTAATCCAACGAGATAAATTAACTCATCAACACGTTTTCTTCTCTTCGCCTTATCCACACCTGCAATTTCAAGTGGGAATTCGATATTTTCGCGTACAGTTCGTGACCAAAGTAAGTTGAAGTGTTGAAAAATCATTCCGATTTCTTGTCTAGCCTTACGAAGTTCACTTCCTGTAATTGCTGAAATCACACGATTTGCAATTGTAATTTGGCCTGAAGTTGGTTTCTCTAGCTGATTGAATAATCTGATTAACGAACTTTTCCCAGCCCCACTATATCCGATAACACCAAATATTTCGCCTTTCTCTATTTTTAAATTGGCATTATCTACAGCAGTGACATCACCGCTTTTTGCTTTATATATTTTCTTTACATTCTCTAATAAGATCATGATGTTCACCCCTTTTTTTGTTTGGATCGACTCCGCAATTTTTTATGTTTAATGCGTGTAGTCCACCGTTATCACTACTTTTATTATTTGAATGTCCTCCACATTCAAACAATAAAAAAACCTTTCCGCTTTAGAGAAGCAGAAAGGTTTATATGCGTATATAACAACATTATCCCTCTCTCTCATCTCTCAAAGCATTTGCTTTGCAGGAATTGGCACCATTTCAACATAAGTTGACGGTTGCCGGGCTTCACAGGGCACAGTCCCTCCACCTCTCTTGATAAGAGAAATCAGATTACATTTTCGTCTGATTTGTAATTTATGAAATTGTCTATATTTTATGAATTGAATTGTATCAATATCCACACACCATGTCAACAGAAATTTTCTTAAAAAATGAAACTTCAGAATTTTAAGCGCCTACTGACATCGGTTTACATATATGAAACATCGATTCAACTAATAGCATCGTTCGATACGTTCCCGAATATTGCACACGTCCATCGTTCATTAACATTTGCAACCTTACATTGCCGTTCACCAATTGTTTTACATCTTCTTCATCTACACAAACGATTTGCTCCGTTCCTCTTTCCTCATGTAGCAGCTCTATATAATCCCTTGAAATTTGTAGCGAACAACTTTCATCTCCAAAACGGAAATTAACCGTTTTTTCTCCTTGTCTTAAAAGCGGCTCTAAATGATATTGACCATTAGCGTAATTTACAAATGATTGTAGCAAAGAATATAATTTCACCCTAAATCACATCCTTCATATCACTTTCTATTACACATACCATTCCCTCTCACTAAAGAGCAATCCTGTTACTTTCGCTCGACAAATACTGTAACCACACTGCCTCTCGACATATTTCCCGAGAAATATGTCGAGGCGGCAAAAACTTTGCCGCCTATTTTAATTCCGTATATAAATATTCAACCGAATGAAATGCATATATCTTCTTCATGAGTGTCCCATTTTCAAAAACAAGTAAACACGGTACACTTTCGATTCCATACTCTTTCGCTAAATGCGGAGCATAATTTAAATCTAACATTCCAATTTGGAGGTCTCCAATTGTCATCTCAACGACTGTTAACATCTTTTTTGCTAATTGGCATGTTCCACACATTGGAGTATATACATATAACACTGTTTTTTCTTCGTTCTCTATTAGGGCTGTTGCTTCGGCTCCTGTCCAGTCAATCACTTCTATCATTCCTTACCGTAAATATTCTGTATAAACGTCAATGTCAGCTCCCCATAATACATTTGCTAAGTGTGAAGATGGCGCAGTTGCCACTTCTCGGTACGAGCGATCAATATAAATATGCTCTGCTTGCGGAAATTCTTTTCGAAACTGTTTCCTTAACTTTTCTCCAGCATCATCAGCATCCACTAGTACATACACTTCCTTATCAAAAAACTGATCAACGAGCTCATCCATTTTCGACAAACCAATTGTACCATTTGTACAAACGATTTCCACCGGTTCCCGAATAATAGATTCAATCTTTCTTCTATCTGATGTACCTTCTACAATAATGACTTTTTCCACATAAATCATATGTCATCACCCGATCACCATATACTATACAACCTTTAACTTAGTATATAGTATATTCGTTATTTTCATGTTGTTTCCTGTTTATTTTTGCAAAAGAAAAGCGCAAGCGGCTCGCTCAGAACAAGAGGGCATTGGAACTCCTGAACTAGAGGCGCTCTTTGCCTCAAGTTCAGGAGTGAAATGACCGACTGTTTAGCCATGAAGGGCTAGGAGATGGAGCTGGACAATAAAAACTTAGACGAAAAAGTTTTTTCAAAAAACGTTCTCCTACACAATAATTAGTATATGATTCTACATTCATTATTTTACATCAAATAAAAAAGGACAGCACAAAGGCTGTCCTTTAGTCGACTATAATTAGTCTTGGTTTGTCATTTCTGCATATTTTTCAGCAGTTAATAACTTCTCAACTTGGCTTGCATCAGAAAGTTCAACTTTAACCATCCATGCACCCTCGTATGGAGATTCGTTAACAAGTTCTGGTTGGTCACTTAATTCTTCGTTTACTGCTACAACTTTACCACTTACAGGTGCGTATAACTCAGAAACTGTTTTAACAGATTCTACGCTTCCGAATGGCTCGTCAGCTTCGATTGTTGCACCTACTTCAGGAAGTTCAACGAATACGATATCGCCTAGCTCACCTTGTGCAAAGTGAGTAATACCGATAACAACTTCATTACCTTCAGTTTTTACCCATTCGTGTTCTTCAGAGTAACGTAAATTATTTGGAATGCTCATGACTGTACCTCCAGTGAATGTATTAATTATGTAAAAATACCTTATTGGTACTTTTTCCACACACTTTCAAACTGCTCTTCGTTAAAACCAAGTGTTACATTCGTTCCATTTGTTACGATTGGACGTTTAATCAACATGCCATCAGATGCTAAAAGCTCGTACATTTCGTCTTCACTTGCATCCTTTAACTTATCTTTCAGACCAAGTTCACGGTAACGCATTCCACTTGTATTAAAGAATTTTTTTAATGGTAATTCACTTTTTTCATGTAAATTACGTAAATCTTCTTTTGATGGTGGATTTTCAACAATATGAATCATCTCATATGCTACATCGTTTGCCTCAAACCATTTCTTTGCTTTTTGACATGTGCCACACTTTGGATATGAATAAAATGTTACTGTCATAAATTCACCTACTTTTTTACTAACCTTTACCTTTATCATATAGAAAACGTTTTATTATTTCAAACGATTATTCGCTAAACTTTTACTTATTTCGTGATAATTTTTAATAATCCTGCAAATTTTTCTTATTTTTCCGCCATTTGTTAAGAAAAAATAAATATATAAATTTTTTTGATTCTTCTCTTATCACTCACCGAACATATATCTTAAACAAACGTTTGATTAATTCCCCACTTTTCTTTGCTGACCCTTGAGCTGCATCAATTTCTTCTTACCGAACATACATCTTAAACAAACGTTTGATTAATTCCCTATTTTTCTTAGTTAACCCTTGATCTGCATCGATTTCTTCCTACCGAACATATATCTTAAACAAACGTTTGATTAATTCCACATTTTCCTTCATTAACCCTTGGGCTATATCAGTTTCTTCCTACCGAACATATATCTTAAACAAACGTTTATTTAACCACTTCATCCTATAGTCACAAAATCCGGAAACACTTTACATGACAAAGGCGTACAGATGAAAGAAACTAACGATTTTGGCCGTAATAATGAGAGTATTCCATGATATTGAAGAAATTACTGTAAAGAAAAAAGACGCATTTAAATGGATGCGTCTTTTGGCGATGTTTCTTTTGTGAAATCATATAAAGCAATTGCGCCTAAAATAACTAGTATACTTTCAGGGGCATCTAACAAAATTGTTCTCCAAGTTTCTGATATTACCCATTTAATACCTGCCGCTGATTCAAGATATGCTTGAAAATAACCGATTGTAAAATCAATTACAAATAAACATACAAGTAATGTTAGACCAAAACGAATTAATTTCTTGTTTTTAAACATACAACACCTCTCAAAGTTCATTGGATATTTCTGAGTTCAGTCCCTTACATATAAAAATCCTTATATTTAATTTTATCATACGAAATATCCAAATAAATACAATATGCATATTTGCATATTTCTTGCATATTGAGGAATTACTGTTAATAAAAAGGCCCTACAAGCAACCTCATAACAATGGAATCATTTGAACCACTATATAACCGATTCCTGCATGCGAAATAAAGGAGAAGCCTCGTTTACAGGCTCCTTCATCATCTATTCAAGTAATCGGCAATTGTTTGAAATACGACGATATACATATTATGAATACTTTCTTCCGTATTTCCACCATTCGATAAACCAACTGCCCATTGTTGTCCTTCACCACTTCCGATATTCGCAAAGCCTTGCGTATACATAGCATTTACATCTTTTCGTGCACTGTTATAATCTATCCCTTTTGTAATAAACGTTGAATATGATTTATCTTGCAAACCGATAAAAAACACTGGTTTCTTTAGCGATGAAAATACACTTTTATACTGCTCAGTTGAGGCCTCTTGAAAGTGATCTTTCATTATCAGAAAACCATCCACTTCCTTAGATTTCTTTTCCAGTTCCCCTAACTTCGTTTCCTCAAACTTTATATTCCTAAACGTATCTTTCGGCTTCTCTCCAACAACTCCAATTACGAGTGCTCTTCCGTTATATTCTAATTTCTCTCCTTCTTTATCCTTTGCACACCCAGCACTCACTAGGCATATCAATATAAAAAATAAGAAATACGATAAACGCTTCATATAGCACCCTCCCCTTCTTTTCAGTCAAGTGACAAAAACGTAAGGTTCATTCAAGAAAATGTAAGTAAAATCGATAGCCCAAATTACGTTTCTATATTATAATCAATTGAATTTACTTACATTACTAAACATAGGAGATTATCATGAAGAAATTTAAACTTTCATCTTTTCTTCCGTTAAGTTATATACTTCTACTCGTACTCGTAAGTCCCCTTTACGATGTATTAAATAAATCGGCTGTTCACGCAGTAGATGTCACAACTGTAGTAGATGATTGGATTCCATTTGTGAAAGCATTTATTATTCCTTATTTACTTTGGTTCCCTTACTTATACGGCGCACTTATTTATTACTGCTTTGCAGATCGAAAACAATATTATGTCACTTTAAGTAGTATCATTCTTGGAAAACTTGCTTGTTTTTCTATTTATTATTTTTGGCAGACAACTGTACCACGTCCAACAGTCGTTGGATCAGACGTATTTTCCGAACTAGTCCGCTATATTTATAGTATCGATCAACCGGTAAACTGTTTCCCTAGCATTCACGTACTTACTACCTTCATCATTATGCTAGCTGCCTTTAGACGTAGAGAACAACATGCTTTTGAATATTATATCCTTATGTTCTTCGGTACGCTTATTATTTTATCAACACTATTTACGAAGCAACACGCGTTTGTAGACGCCATCTCTGGCATGACGCTTGCAAGCATACTTTACTTCGGCGTTCAGTTATTATTAGCAAAAGAAACAGTACGTGTTCCAGTAAAACAAAATCAAAAAATGTAAAAAGCAGACTGTGGCTTCCAGTCTGCTTTTCTCTATATAAAAGGAGATTTTCAATTTAAGATTGCGGTACAGTCATATCACCAGAGTGAATACGACCTGCTTTTTTAAGAGCAATGTAAAGTATATAAGAAACAGCTACTGGAATGATGATATAAGTGATTACCATCGCTGGAACAACTTCCCATCCTTCGCTGGAAATTAAATTAATTGGTGCGATAAGAGAGCTTAATCCAAGACCTGCAATTTCTTTTCCTGCTTCCAGTTGGAAAATCAATGCGGATACAGGACCAACTATAGCACTGGCGACAACAGTTGGGACGAGAATCATTGGATTTTTAGTGATATTTGGCAACTGTACTTTCGGAGTACAAAGAGCCTGAGCTAATATACCGCCTAAATTATTTTCTTTCGCTGAGATAACAGAGAATCCGATAAACTGAGCAACGCAACCTGCAAGAGCAGCACCACCTGCAACACCGTCTAAGCTAAGTGCGATCGCTAACGCAGCTGATGAAGCTGGAGAGATAAGTAATAGTCCCCAAACGACTGCAATCACGATAGAAGCAATAAACGGGCTACCAGCTGAGCTATCTTTAATAAATGCTCCAATTGTATTTAAAACAGGAGTAATATTATGAGATAACCAAATACCGACTAAACCAGAACCTAATATGGCCGCAAATGGAACGAGCATCATATCTAATGCAGTTTTCCCGCTTAAACGTTTACCAATATATACAGCTAAAGTTGCTGTTAATAATGCACCGATTGGCTCACCTGTTTTAATGATTAGACCTGCTTCAGTAATTGAAATGGATCCGGCACCAATCGCTCCAGCTACCATAGCCGAGAAGATTACAAGACCGTTTGCACCGAGCATAAAAGCAATTCCGGCACCAATGGCTGGTGCCATAAGTGATTTTGCAACAACTCCGATTGTAATAAGCAGTGGAATATCAACAATTCTTCCTATATTTTCGATTAGTAAACCAATTCCAAGGGATACGAAAATACCTTGCGCGATTCCAGCTGACGCTTTAAATACACGAGACATTATATATTCCTTCATTTGTTTCACCTTCTCCTATAAGTTAGTAACCAATTGTTTTCATATAATCACGTAAAATATCGTTTGATTTTGCGAATCGAGATTCTTCATCCTCTGTTAGATTTAGTTCTACAACTTCTTTCATACCATCTCTAGTAATAATAGCTGGCACTCCTGTACAAATATCATATTCACCGTACTCTCCATCTAAAATGGCCGATACAGCAATGACACGGTGATCATCGTTAAAGATTGAACTCGCAATATATGCTAGAGAGTTTCCGATTCCGTAATAAGTAGTTCCTTTACGCTTATAAATTTCCCATCCAGCTTTTGCAGTCTTCTCAACAATTTCATCTAAATCTATTTCACCAAATTTGTCTTTTTTCTCTTCTAAAATTTGTAGAATTGGCTTTCCACCAACAGTTACGTGAGACCAAGCAACCATTTGAGAATCACCGTGTTCTCCTAATGAATACCCATGAATGCTACGAGGATCTACATGTAACATTTCAGATAAAATTGTTCGTAAGCGAGAAGAATCTAGTGATGTACCAGTACCGATTACACGATTTCTAGGTAATCCAGATAATTTCCACACTTGATATGTAATAATATCAACTGGGTTCGATGCAAGTAAGAAAATACCATCAAATCCACTTTCCATTACGCCGCCAACAACACTTTCCATAATCTTCGCACTCGCTCCTAAAGTATCTAAGCGACTTTGCCCAGGCTTTGGTGCTGGTCCTGCTGTAATAATAACGATGTCCATATCTTTGCAGTCTTCATAGCTTCCTGCATATACTTTTGTTCTTGTATTTGTAAAGTTAATGCAGTGTGATAAATCCATTGCTTCCCCAACTGCACGTTCATGATTTATATCAATTAATAATAGTTCTTCGCAAATGCCTTGATTCACAATGGAATATGCACAACTTGATCCAACTAATCCAGTACCGATAATTGCAATTTTTCTTGTATTTCGTTTCATAGCAATCTCTCCTAATTGATCATATAATCTATTTCTTTTGTTCTTTACACTCCTAATTATAGAGATTCCCACGATATAAACCATGGATACTTTGTGAAATATTGAGCAAACTTTTGTCCTTTTTGTGAATTGTCATATTCCATTTTCGTCATATTTGTTACAACTGGAAAAATATTTATCATGTATTTATTGACATGCCCAAAACAAAAAAACGAGCGACTTCATTCGCTCGTTTTTTCATCCCATTATTCCGCACTTAATTGGCTTTTTAATTGCTGGACAATCATTGGATTCGCAGGTGCAGCTGGTTTATAATAACTTTTTTGCTTTGCGTACTCATACATATTACGTTGACGCATCTCATCTTGATTACGAATTTGAATTAACGTTTGATGTAACTGTTCGTTATCAGACTGAGAAATATAATTTGCATAACTTGTTAAACTTGCATTTAACCCTGCTAAATAATCATTTACCATATCTTTTTCATTCATCTGTCGCTTCCTCCTATCCTAGGAAAGTCATTAATTGCTGTTTCGTATTTCTTGCATCTTGCGCATCCTTTTGTAGCATTTGTTTCAACTCTGGATCTGTACACGTCTGTGCATACTGCTCCAACTTGTTAATAATTGTTGCGTGTCCACCGATTAAATGACGTAAGTTTTCTACTTCAAGCTCTGTTAAGTTTTGCATAGAATACTCCTACCTTTCTTTGTTCGTTCACTGTTAGTATTTAGCTATTTTTTGATTGTATGCATGAATTAACTTTTTTACGTGCATACAAAATAAAAGATGAATAGCTAAGCCATTCATCTTTTATACTGGTTATGTATTCATTTTTATAGAGATACAATCATACTTATACTCACAAGTAAGTTCCATACAATGTGTAAAATAATACTAGGTATAACAGATTGCGTCTTTTTGTATAACATAGCCAATACAATCCCCATAATCGTTGCTGTAATTAGAAGACCTCCATGAAGAATCCCAAAAATGAAGGAAGAAATAATAATACCAACTAAAAAATTATATTTCCTTTCTAGAAATCGATATAAAATACCTCGAAATAGAATTTCTTCTTTAACCGGTGTAATTATAGCAACACTTAACACATATATAATACTTTGTATGCTATTTTGAATCCTTAAGCTCCCTAATTGTTCCTTCTGTTCTGCTGCACTTTCGAAACTAAACACATGTAACATTAAATATTGTGATAACGCAATGATAATAAAACCAATTAATAGATATAAATATGTCTTCCCATTCTTCAAAACGGATACATCCCAAATAGATTTAATAAAATGAAGAACTGGTTTATAAGCTAATAAAATGATAACAACAACAGCTGCATCAAATAAGAGTAAATAATATCCTTCTAAATTAGTACTTAATACTTCTTCTCCATAAATCTCAAAGGCTAAACCAAGGAATAATCCTCCTAGGAGTGAAATCCCTATAATCATTGCTATCATTACAAATAGGTTTTTATATGTTATATTCTCTATTTCTCTTTCCACACTATACGCTTCTAACACTGTTTTACTCACAGTATCCCTCCAGTTATTCTCATTTGTCTTAATAAAATCCTTTAATTGAAATATAAAGATAATATAACAAAATTTCCAAAAAGAATAATATGCAATTTTACATATTATGAAAGCTTTGCATTCTATAGTTTTAGAAATCAAATTGCTATACAATAATTATTGTATGAAATTTCAAAAAAGACCTTCTATCCACCATAGCCCTCGTATCATA
Source organism: Bacillus sp. FSL K6-0069 (assembly GCF_038007785.1). Classification (NCBI taxonomy): domain Bacteria; kingdom Bacillati; phylum Bacillota; class Bacilli; order Caryophanales; family Bacillaceae; genus Bacillus; species Bacillus sp. FSL K6-0069. Next base: position 4,783,799 of record NZ_JBBOXN010000001.1, read on the forward strand.
TAAAACTGATTAGTTAAAGGAGCAATGAACATGAAAACACATGACTTCCTTACAGAAATCCAGAAGGGTTCTGAGCCTAGTCCATATCAAGATCCTATCGCATTCAGTTTCGTTTGCTTTTTCTTAGCGATATATACATTTTTCAAACCTGTAAAATGATATCCTTTAACGAGAAAAAGCCTACCGTTCTTTTAAAATCATATGTACTAAAAAACCTTAGAATCACTTCTAAGGTTTTTGTTTGCCTCGCTTCTTATTCACGTAATCCTTTAATAAACGTTTCCAATAATACATGTAAACTTGTATCTAAATCTAATGGCAGACCAAATCCACCTTGTTGTTCAATCGATGCAAATCCATGACAAATACTTCTGAATCCACGTGTCGCATGAAGTGCATTCTCTCCTTCTAAGCCGTACTGTTGTAAAACATGAAGACAAAGATTTACAATTCCGTCACCTGCTTTTCTTACTTCTTCATCTCTTAAAAAGGTTGCTTCATACAGCCCAGGATGTTTGCGTACGAATGCTACATATGCTTCTCCTAAAGCATGAATTGCTTCGTCCATACGTTTACCCTCAGCCGCTTCTTCCAGTCTGTTATGCAGCTGTTTGATTCCGTACATACCAAGATTTTTCCGTACATCTTGTAAACCTTTCACATGATTGTATAGCGAGGGTGAACGTACCCCTAATGTTTGCGCTAATGATGCTAACGTTACTTCTTGCATTCCATTTTCATCCGCAATTTCTACCGCTGTTTCTACAATTTTCTGTAATGTAAGTCCGATTCTCGGTGACATCAATTAACCCTCTTTTCTACTTTCTATATTCCGCTTAGCTTCCTTAATAGCAATTTTTATTGCAGTGCCTGGGTCCTTTATCATTTTTCCATGTCCTGCCGCAAGCAAGGAAGGCTCATATTCGCTTAACTTCTCTGCACTTTGTAATGATATTTCTTTGCTCCACGTTGCCATCGCAGGAAACGGAAACCAAAATTTCATTTGTCCCGAAACAGCCATACCTCCTCTTGTTTGGAATGCATCCCCGACAATAAGAACTTTATTCCGCACATCAAGAAACGACATGGAGCCTGGCGTATGTCCCGGTGTCATAATCGCAAGAAGCGATCCAACTCGGTCGCCATCTTCCAATAACACATCAGGGACCGTTTTTACTTTTTTAGGTACACCGCCTTTTATCGGTATATTCAGTTCATCCTTTTGTAACGTCGTATCTCCTTCTAACAGCTTTGCGTCCCGCTTAGAAATATAGACTGGAACATTAGGAAGTACTTCCTTTAATGCGTCTAATGCACCGATGTGATCATCATGCGCATGCGTTAATATAATCTTAGTAATGGGTTTCCCTATGTTCTCAGCCGCCTGTAAAATACCTTTTGCGCTATATGGCAAAGCCGCATCAATTAAAGTTAAACCATCTTCTTCCTCCACAAAGTAACAATTCACAGGAAACACTCTTGGTAAAAATGACAATTGATATACCGTTTTTTCATGTATCATTCTCATATTTCCATCTCCCTTTTCACGAAAACTAATACCATTAGTTTTATGTCACTAAAAATTTCATTTTTTAAAGGAAGAACATAATTACTCAGATAAAACTATCCACCGTATCTATAATGTTCTAAACTGACTTCACGAAGCATTAGATTTACCAAGCCTATTAGAAAGTGTAGTCCAAATAGATCAGCCCGACCGAGAATTACATGATAAAGATTTTATATCTTTTGAAGAAGAAGCCTGCCTGAAACAAGTAATCACTTCACTAAATGGTCTTACAGATAAACAGCTATCAATTCGACCGATGCTTTTAAATAGAAATCTCTCAATTATTTTATTACTTTTAGACTACAGATTATCATTACACGAGCTTGTTTCCTTGCAAATGAAACATGTTCATTTCGAAAACAATACAATTTCTATCTCGAAAGACTCAAAAACAAATCGTACGATTCATTTAAATGAAAAAGATAAGCTACATTTATATACGTATTATAACGATATACCAAAATCCATTCGTCCTAAATATCACAGTAATGATCCGTTATTTGTAGCCTTTGATTCATGTCGGAAAACATACTATTGGAGCTATGATGATGACGCTCTAAAATCGTTAGCGGAAGTATCAGTACAAAAAATGATTCGTTTAGAAATTGAACGTACTAATCTCCGAAAAGGGATTTCAGCGCAACATTTCCATAATACTTTTATTTTGAGGAAGTTTAAAAAGAGGATTGATAAAAACAGATTGGATTCAAATCGGATTATTCCTTAAAAAGATATTACACTTAATTTACTACATGCAGTCCTTGGAAAATATCATTGAAAACAATATGCTAAATGTGTAACTTTCACACACACCTATCTTTTTAACTATTTCAAGAGAGAAAAGGGTGCAAAATGAAAAAATAGACCCAAATAAAAGATAGCATAGCACTATAATAAATAAGTCCTTTTTGGTAAAAGCACTATACATTGTTGAAATCCCCTATTTCTCTATAGTAATTATCATTTCCAGTAAGATAACTTGCCTGTCATTTCTAAATACCCCCTTCAATTCTGATGAGGGCATTTAGAATAAAAACCTCCACACTTTATATTAAGAACTCTTCCCTGCACAAAATGCTGAACATAGAAGAAATACGATACCTAATCCAACCCCAACTACCATCGAATAGTCAACAGTATTTTTCAATGATAATCCACCTATAATAGATGCGACAAAAAACAGTAGAAACATAGTTGTATGTTTTTTTTTCATTTTTTATCATTCCCTCCAAATTTATTGTACAGTCTAAACTATTTTATAATATGTTTTCAAACACAACAGACATTAAATATAGAAAATTGGAATACAAGAAGATTACAAATGAAAAGCGATTTAAAAAATCAGATATGGATTTACAGTAAATCTCATTATCTACACGATACATTCTGATGTATTAGGACGATTATTATCTCGAAAACAAAAAAACTTAATATGATTTCAACTCCCTTTTTTTAAGGCATACCACAATCCATTAATATATATTAGCAATTTTATATTGAATATATCAAAACTAACAATCTTATTTTTTGTGTTTAAACCATTCCTCAAATTCACTTTTACTATTAATCCCCATAATCCTATCTTTTTCCTTTCCGTTACTAAAATGGATTATCGTCGGAGTTCCAACTACACCATACTTATCCCATCCTTCTTCATACTCAAGTAGGTTTAACTGCTTCAATTCTACCCCGATTTTTTTTGATATAGGAGATACAATTGGTGTTACCTTTTTACAATGTTCACATGTAGGACTATAAAAATATACAGTAATATCTTTACCATTTTTAATTTCATTATCTAACTGTTCGGGTAAAATAATATTTTGATACAATGGATCTTTTAATTGTTCCCGTGTTGCTTTATGAATATCTTTTTTGTGATATGGGTTATTATCACTGTAACTATCCATGTTCTTCACCACTGAATACGCAACTATAAAACAGCTACCAATAATTAATAATGTAATTAAGATTTTTTTCATTTCCCCTCCCCCACCTTTTGTAAATATAACAATAACGCACATATACAAATAATTGAGAATGCAGTTAATGCAAGAAATGGAATTGTAATGAAATTAAACCAATTAATATATTGTCCCACGCATGGTACTCTTCCACAAAACCCTTCAGTATTAATATGAAAAATGCCTTTTTGAATTCCATAATGATAACCAGAAAAAAATATACCTAATATCGATAAAGGAAGTACATAAATCACATAATTATACTCTTTTCTAATAGTTGCAATAACTCCAGTTACTGCAATTGGATACATTAAAACCCTTTGTATCCAGCACAATTTACAAGGTTCATATTCAAGTATTTCTGAAAAAAATAAACTCCCCATCGTTGCGATCAACGATATAAGCCAAATTAAAAATAATAATTGATCACTGTTTCTTCTTACCATTACAAAGCACCTCGATGTAATTAATCTTTTTCAGGTAAATTATTTATTATTTTCTTTACATTTATTATTTTCACTTCTTGTTTTTGTTGTTTTATTACCTCTGAATTATTAACAAGAATAGACTTTATATTTTCAGATGTAACCTGTGAATAATTTGATAAAAGATAAGCAACAACACTTGTAACAATCGGAGCAGCCGCAGAATTACCACCAAACATTCCTTTTTGACTCTTTTGATCTACTCGAGTAGTTAATATGTCATCACCCGGAGCAAATATATCTACTTTTCCAATATCCGATGCATTAATTAATTTTTTTTCCTTGTTAATAGCACCAACGCTAATAACCCCCTGATAGGCAGCTGGATAATATACTGAGTTTGTTGAATCATTACCATTGGCAGCTATGATTATAACTCCTTTAGATAAAGCATCCTTAACCGATTTTTTTAATAAATCATTATTTTTAGTCGTCCCTGAACTAATATTAACAATCCTTGCACCCTTTTCTACTGATAGATCAATAGCTTTCGCCAAATCATTTGAAGTCATTCCCATATCTGTTCCCGATTGGATCGATATTATCTCTCCTTTAGGTATCAATCCACCTGGATCCGTATAGCCATCTCCATTTGATATTAGAATTCCGGTTACCATAGTGCCATGATATTGCTGTGATACTTTTGAATTCTTACTTAAGAAAAACTGTTCTAAATTAGCATCTTTTAAAAATCTATTATTAGAATCAACGCCTGTATCAATAATAGCAATTTTAGGAGTTTTCCCTTTAAAAGGAAGCTCTCCTTGTGCATTAATTACCTTTACAGTTTCACCATACATTCCTTTACTATCTGTATATTTATAAAATACGAATAAAGATGCTGTTAATATAACTAACAATAGTACTACTAGCTTGTTTTTTTTCAAAACAATCACCTCTGATAAAAATATGTAGCTAAAATGATAGTGAAATCCCCTTTATATTATAAACTTTGTATTACATAAATAAGTAATATTAATTTGCATAAGAAATAAACTCGAATTAAGACGGCAGTTAATTATCCTCACAAAATTTCAACTTAATTATTTGCTGTAATGTTTTTTATTAATAGATGGTCCGGGAATGTTTTAAATAATCCCTTCTATATTCATTTATCGATAAACTAGAAAACAATTACTAAGAAAAACTAATAGCTTTCTGCTTTTAAGCAGAAAGCTATTAGTTTTTTGCTTGTTATTTTCTTAAAGCTTTTCCTAAGCAATATCCAATTGTACCACCAGTGATACTAGATCCACCATATAAACATGGCGCACAAGCTGCTCCACCAGTAGCCGCACAAGCTCCACCGCAAATAAATCCTAAAGCTGCAACTAATGCCCAAGCAACCCCTTGAGAGCTCAAACAATCTTGGAAATAGCTGAATGACCACTGCGGTTGAACATCCGGTTTTTCCAATACTACATCAGTAACCACTTGGCCGTTTGACCATGTTTTTAAAGTAGCAGTATCTTCATTTAACTGATTTAAGTTAACTTCAAATACTGACACTACCTCTTTATTTTGATTGAAGATCACGGAAAAACCATTAAGCTTCTCAGTCTCACTTTCTCCTTTAACCGATACTTTCACAAAATAGTTACCATTCTCTAGAGTACGAGCAACAACTTTAGAGAAATTCAACTTAGTATTTTCTAATGATTGAAGCTTAATTTTCCCCTCTGATAATTTTTTTTCTACTAAATTAGTTAAATCTTTTTCTACCTTTTTACTAACTGTTTTAGTTTTGCTATCAAAATCCTTAGACATTTCTTCAAATTGACTTCCTAGCCCTGTAACTTGTTCAGTTTGTTCTGCACTTACACTTTCCACAAATGAAGAAAAACCAAATGTTAGAGCCATACTAAAAGCTACTAATACTGAAATAAATCTTTTAAACATATAAACCTCTCCCTTTTATAATTTTTCATCTAAATATATGGTTATATAAATTGATGACGTGAAATATTAAAAACTTCTAAACTAATTATCCATTGCATAATAAAACACTATATAACCTGAAGAACATGCAACGGTCCCCTTAACGATAAAACATTTATATTTTTATAACATCAGCAAAAGCATTTGTATCGAATTTATGTTCTATATAAATTTGATGCCATACCATAAATGATAGAACTGTCCAGATTTTACGACTATAATCCCCTTTACCAACGTAGTGCGACTCGAGTAACTTCAAAACATAGTTCTTATCAATTAGATGTTCAGTTTGACTCTCACTAATAATCTCTACAGCCCAATCATACATTTCATTCTTTAGCCAGTGTCGAATTGGAACAGGGAAACCTAGTTTTTTACGATTTAATACATGATCAGGAACAATTCCTTTTACTGCTTCACGTAAAATATTTTTCGTTGTTCCATTTGCAATTTTCAAGTTCGTTGGAATTTTTGATGCAACATCAAATACTTCTTTATCTAAGAAAGGAACACGAAGTTCTAAAGAATGTGCTAATGTCATTCTATCTGCTTTTACAAGAATATCACCACGAAGCCAAGTAAACATATCAATATACTGCATTTTACTTACATCATCGTAGGAATTGATTTCATCGTAAAGAGGTCTTGTAATATCCATATAACTAATAGCATCTTTATAATGCTGCATAAACTTTATTTTTTCACTTTCTTTAAAAATTTTCGCATTCCCATAGTATCGCTCTTCAATGGGTGTACATCCACGGACGAGAAAATTCTTACCCTTTAAATCTTCTTGTAGAACGCCACTCAATGCTTTCAAAACACGCTTTCCAGTCGATGGAATATATTGGAATATTTTTAATGAATTTGGCTCACGATAAATATTGTAACCACCAAATAGTTCATCCGCACCTTCACCAGATAAAACAACTTTTGCACGCTTACGTGCCTCTTTTGCTACAAAATATAAAGGAACAGCTGCTGGATCTGCTAATGGATCGTCCATATGCCACATTATCTTTGGAAATTCTTTCATAAATTCTTCCGGTGTTATCAGTGCACTATAATTTTGAACATTGAGTTTTTCTGCGGTTTCCTGTGCCACATCAACTTCACTAAAACCTTCACGTTCAAACCCCACAGAAAATGTATGTAGATTTGGATTTAATTCTCTTGCAATAGAGACAATGATAGAAGAATCTATGCCACCCGACAAGAAAGCACCAACCGGTACATCACTACGCATATGCATATTTACAGAATCGTATAATACTTTACGAATGTTATTAATATGTTCTTCCTTAGTTTCCTTAGAAGCATTAAAATATGGCTTCCAGTAGCGATGAATGGAAATAGGTTTCCCCGATTCTTTAATAAAATAGTGTCCTGGCTCAAGCTTATTAATATCTTCGTTCATTGATTGTGGTTCTGGTACATATTGATATGTAAAATAATGCTGTAAAGAAGCGATATTCACACCTTTATCCTTCAAAATGTGCAGGATACTTTTTTTCTCAGAAGCAAAATAAATTGTATCTTCTTCTTGAGCAAAAAATAATGGCTTAATACCAAAATGATCACGTGCACCAAATAATTGTTTTTCCTCACGATCCCAAATAATAAATGCAAACATACCACGTAAATAATCAACACACTTTTCTTTCACATGTGCATATAGTGCAATAAGCACTTCTGTATCTGATTGTGTTGAAAATGTAGCACCTTTCTTTAAAAGCATTTCTCGAAGTTCAATATAATTATAAATTTCTCCATTGAAAACAATAACATATCGTTCATTTTCATAAGTAAGAGGTTGATGACCCGCCGCTAAGTCTATAATACTTAATCGACGGAATCCTAATTGTACATGTTCATCTCGGAAATATCCTTCATCGTCAGGACCTCGGTGATGAATCATTGAATTCATTCCCTTAAATTGCATCATCTCTTTAGTTGAAAATTCTCTTGAATTCTCATGTAAACAACCTACAAAACCACACATAATATTTTTCCTCTTTCTGTATTAACTCTTTTATTTGTATTAGATAGGATATAAACTTTTCGCTACTTTTAATAGAATCGTTTTCATATAACGAAGTCTAATCTCTCCCAATCTGCGATGTTTATGCCAAGCAAATAATTGTATCTAATTTCCGAAACAAACTCTTTTCTAGATACATGTAATCATTTATGATGAAATTTCTATTCATCCTGCCACTGAAATAGGTACTTGCTCTATCATATGAATAAGTATTTTTGCAGTCTCAATATTAGTAGCAAGTGGGACTTTATATACATCACACAATCTCATCAATGCTGCTACGTCGGGTTCATGCGGATGTGCAGTTAGCGGATCTCTTAAAAAAATCACAAAGTCAATTGAATTCTTCGTTATTAGTGAACCAATTTCCTGATCACCACCATAGGGACCTGATTTAAGACATGTAATATCTAAGCCTGTCGCTTCATTAATTTTTTTTCCAGTTGTTCCAGTTGCAAATAAGAAATGCTTTTCTAACGTTAATTTGCAGTTTGTTGCAAGTTGTACCATCTCTATTTTCATATTATCATGAGCAATAAGTGCTATTCGCATCCAATAATCCCCCTAGTTTTTCTCTATCCTTTTTACTCACTTCAAAATAATATTTATAGTTTCAGAATTATAATATGAAATATTTATAACTGAAGTTATTTAAAGAGGATTAGATTGTATTACATATAATAGATTCAGACTAAAAAACGTATACTTTACAAATAGGTTCCCATGAATAACTAAAAGAATATTCAAAATCACAAACACTGAACAGCTATATAACGATTTATTTTTATAACTATTTCATTCTAGTGTTTATGTTTACACTTGTGAAATCGATACCTTTTGTACCATTAATTTTTCACTTGTTATATCCTTTAGTTACATATTTCACATTCTTTTTTTATCCGCAATTTTTTTTCGGTTTAGAATTGCCTGATAATTCTCTCTAAAAAAAACAACTAGCATACCCATATGAAACGATCAACTATTTATCTTATCCATAATTTTTATATTCTAGGACCTCATTTCCATAAAAAGGATTATTAATTACACTTACTAACTTAATTAACATTCATTATATTAGCATAAAATGTATTTTATTGTAAATATTTTCTATATGAATATTTTGTAAAATATTCATATAGAAAATATTAGAAAATTAACATCATCCATAACAACTAGATATGAGAATATTCATTTTATAGAAGATACCTTAAAATGTAAATTCCCTAAGGTATCTTCTAATCATTCCTTTATTTTTTTAATGAAGGAACTAATTCATTATTTCAACTATGCTTTCACCGAAATTGATAGCTCCATCTGGTCCATCACTAGTTATAATATCTTTGTGAGAAACAACATGTTGTGCAACATACTCTACATTATTATCCTTCAAAGCGTTGATCATCACATCTACTGGATAACATGTTGCCTTCCTTCCAGAAAGTAAACCGGTTTCAGCTACCACTACAGATCCAGCACAAATTCCCGTTACCAGTACTTTTTGCTTATAAGCTTGTTGTAGATAATCTATTAACGTTTGATTTTCCCATAGATGATCAATAGTACCAGACCCCCCAATAACAGCTATAACATCATAGTTATTAGATGGGACTTCAGAAAAAACAACATTTGATGTCACTTTCCCTTTATAGTCTCCTTTAATTTCACCAGTTATTGTACTCGCCACAGTCACATCTATTCCTGCATTTTCCAAAACTTCTTTTGGATGAAATAATTCATCTTCATTGAATCGGTCTGGTGGTATAATAAACAGTGCTTTTTTACTCATAATATGCTTCCCCCTTGAAGTAAAGTGTTTTATTAAATCTAAATATAGCTTACCTTTGATTTATATTCATGTAAATAATGCACTTTTTTGTAAGGTAGTTACCAAAAGGTTACTATCGTAACATTATAAATAGTCAGTGAAATAAACCATTTGTAATGATAATGTGTTTAATAAAAAATAGTTCTGCTACAAATATCTAAAGAATAATATGGGGAATAGTACATTCCTAGCGCACTAACTTAATTTATACTATCATTCATCAAATCTGCTCACTCTCTATTTAATAGATATAAAGAAATGTTCTTAATATCGGATTTAGTGCAAAGAAGTGAAATGAATACATTTTATAATTTACAACTAAAGTATTGGTTCGTTCGTTTAGGGATTATGTACTATGCGGATAATTTATTAAGTAACAAGGAAAACAAATCTACCTTAAGCTATGAAATGTAGTGGGACCATAGAGGATCATACTGCTATTGGACATGAATTACCTCTTTTAGAGGAAAGAAATGAAGCTTACATACAAAGCGATTCAACAGCTAAATTAGAGCAAATAACAGCTGAACAATTACATATTTTAGATTCAGAACTTGAGAAATTAAATCAATAAGAAAGTTGTTTCAACACTATGTAATAAAACTTCAACATAGCGCTACGTTGGGGCTTTATTACTACCTATTCATAGAAAGCAATTCTTAAGAACAACACACTATAACACCTTCTGGGACATTCACCTTATTGTCCTCTATCCTCCCTTCCATAATTTTGATCTTTTTTAACAGAGCTTTTTCAGCTTTTAATACGTTTCGTTCCGCTTCCAAACGTGCATATTTCTCTTCTAATATAAGTTCTTTTCTCCACTTTCTTCCGGAGTTTTCCTTACGTGTATCCCTTAAACCAAATATACCCTTTTCCTTATAGGAGGTACTCCAGCTATTTCTTGATGACACAACACGTTGCAGACCGATGACATCTATATCAAATCCACATTCTTCAAAAATAATACGAGGTGGTTTTCCTTTTTCATTTTCTTTAATAAAAATACGTTTGAATTCATCTGTATCGATAATTCCTTTCTGACTGACTGATTTTACGTATCGATTTTTTGATAGGGCTTGAACTTCTTTTTCTGTAAACAGTTTTTTCGTCATTTTGAAATTTCTCTGATTCTCATTTTTCTCTCATTATACAAGAAATACCCTATAGAATAGACTCTTTTTAAATGTCTATTCTATAAGGTATAGTTTATACGACTACTTTTCTTTACAACTTATTAAACTGTGTAACGCTCATCTTCTAAAATTTTCGCAGCGATTTCACGTTTCTTCGGAATTACGTTAAGTGGTGTGTGGCGAGTTAATTTACGTAATGATGATAACATCATGCGCAGCATGTCGCCGTTTTCAACTGCGATAAGTGTTTCTTTCGCATCTGCTTCGATTTCGTTGAATGCTTCTTGGCAGAATACTTCAGTGTATAACACTTTTTGTTTATTCTTTTCAAGACCAGTTGTTTTAATCGCTTTTTCTGTACGAAGAACAGCTGACTCCATTGCGTATAGGTTGCTTACGATGTCAGCGATATTCACAAGAACTTCTTGCTCTTTATCTAATGCTTTACCGTATTTTTGAGCAGCTAATCCAGCTACCATTAAGCCGATTTTCTTCGCGTTAGTTACTAAATATTTTTGAAGTGCTAATGGCTCATCGCCTACTTCTTCTGGCATCATCATCATTAACTCTTCTTGTAATTTTTGTGCTTTTTGAAGAAGTGGTAATTCACCTTTCATCGCTTTACGTAAGAACGTACCTGGTACGATTAGGCGGTTAATTTCGTTCGTTCCTTCGAAAATACGGTTAATACGAGAATCGCGGTACATTCTTTCAATCTCGTACTCTGCCATAAATCCGTAACCACCGTGAATTTGAACACCTTCATCTACTGTATAATCTAATACTTCAGAACCGAATACTTTATTTAAAGAGCACTCGATTGCATATTCAGCGATAGAAGCTGCTACTGCTTTACCGTCCTTTACTTCTTCTTCAGATAATGTGCTCATGCGGCTTTCGAATAAACCTACTGTACGGTATACAGAACTTTCAGCTGCATATGTTTTTGCTGCCATATTGGCAAGTTTCTCTTGAATTAATGGGAAACGAGCGATTGGTTGTTTGAACTGTTGACGTTGGTTCGCATATTGTGCTGAAATTTCTACTGCACGTTTCGCAGATCCAACTGTACCAACACCTAATTTATAACGACCGATATTTAAAATGTTGAATGCGATAATATGACCTTTACCGATTTCACCAAGTAAGTTCTCTTTCGGTACTAATGCATCTTCTAAAATCAACGTACGAGTTGAAGAACATTTAATACCCATTTTCTTTTCTTCTGGGCTTGTAGATACGCCAGCATATTCTTTCTCTACGATAAATGCTGAGAAGTGCTCTCCATCAATTTTTGCGTATACGATAAATACGTCAGCGAATGCAGAGTTTGTAATCCATTGCTTTTCACCATTTAATACGTAATGTGTACCTTCTGCATTTAAACGTGCAGTTGTTTTTGCGCCTAATGCGTCAGATCCTGAACCTGGCTCAGTTAATGCGTATGCAGCTAATTTTTCACCAGTTGCAAGTAATGGTAAATACTTTTTCTTTTGCTCTTCGTTACCGAATAACACGATTGGTAACGATCCGATACCTACGTGAGCACCGTGAGTAATTGCAAAACCACCAGCGCGAGAGAATTTCTCTGCGATTAACGCTGAGCTTACTTTATCAAGGCCAATTCCGCCGTACTCTTCTGGTACGTCAGCGCCTAATAAACCAAGTTCCCCAGCTTCTTTTAAAAGACGAACAGAACGATCAAACTCGTGTTGCTCTAAATATTCAAGCTCTGGAAGAACTTCATTTACGATAAAGTCCTCTGTCGTTTTCGCAATCATTTTATGCTCAGATGAAAAATCTTCTGGCGTAAACACTTGATCAATCGTAATCTCATCAACTAAAAAGCTACCGCCTTTAACCGCACTTCCTACTGTTTTTTCCATGAAAATTTCCTCCTTCATATTTTCATGAGCTGCTTCTCTCATTTTGAAAGAAGCTAGCTCTCCCTTTTGTTTTTATAAACCTTTGTCGCTTCCATTCTTCATAATCCAGTTCCAGTGGCTAAAACAGTCGGTCGTTTCACCCCTTCCTGTGAGGCAAAAAGCGCCTCTTCGTCAGGGCTTCCAACGCCCTCCTGTTCTGAGCGAGCCACTTCCACTTTTTTTAATCCAGTTCCAGCGGCTAGAATGTTCGGTGGCTTTGCTTCTTCCTGCGAGGCAAAGAGCGCCTCTACGTCTGAAGCTCCATCCCCCTCACATTCTGAACGAGCCGCTTCCACTTTTTTTATAGTAATTCAAACACTCCTGCTGCTCCCATTCCGCCGCCGATACACATTGTTACGATACCGAATTGTTGGTTGCGGCGTTTCATTTCGTGAATAAGAGATAGTGTTAGTTTTGCTCCTGTACAGCCAAGTGGATGTCCAAGTGCGATTGCACCGCCGTTTACGTTTACTTTTTCTTCATCTAAACCAAGTTCACGAATAACTTGGATCGATTGAGAAGCGAATGCTTCGTTTAGTTCGAACAAGCCAATATCAGATAGCTCTAAGCCAGCTAATTTTAACGCCTTTGGAATTGCTGCGATTGGACCGATTCCCATTACTTCTGGTGGTACGCCAGCTACTGCGAATGAACGGAATTTCGCAAGTGGTTTCATTCCATCACTCACTGCTTTTTCACGATCCATTAATAGTACAGATGCTGCACCGTCACTCATTTGTGAAGAGTTACCAGCTGTTACAGAACCGCGAACGTTAAATGCTGGACGTAATTTACCTAAAATGTCTAGCGTCGTTTCTGCTCTTACGCCTTCGTCTTGTGCGAAAATGATTGTTTCTTCTTGCAGTTTATTGTTTGATCCAACAGTACGTAACGTTACATCTACAGATACTGTTTCATCAGCGAAGTTACCTGCAGCTAATGCTTTCGCAGCACGTTGATGACTTCTTACTGCAAATGCATCTTGCTCTTCACGAGAAATTCCATATTTCACAGCAACTTGCTCTGCTGTATGTCCCATGCCCATATAATATTCTGGAGCCGCTTCTACAAGGCGACTATTCGGACGAACAACGTGTCCCATCATCGGAACTAAACTCATTGATTCCGCTCCGCCTGATAATACCGCTTCCGAATGACCAAGCATAATGCGCTCTGCTCCGTAAGCGATACTTTGTAAACCTGAAGAACAGTAACGGTTAATCGTAATAGCTGGAACATCGTAAGAAAGTCCTGCTAATCCACCGATATTACGAGCCATATTTAAACCTTGCTCTGCTTCTGGCATTGCACAACCGAAAATTAAATCATCGATTGGTCCTTCATAATTCGCACGCTTTAACGTTTCTTTTACTACTAACGCCCCTAAATCGTCAGGACGAACTGTTTTTAATGAACCCCTCTTTGCTTTTCCAATTGGTGTTCTTGCTCCCGCAACAATGACAGCTTCTCTCATGAACGATATCTCCCCTCGTTATTAGTTACGTAATGGCTTTCCTTTTACAAGCATGTGCTGCATTCTTGCTTGTGATTTCATCTCACTTACTAAGCTAATAAATGCTTCACGTTCTACATCTAATAAATACTGCTCATCAACTTCTGTTCCGTACGGTACTTTTCCGCCCGCAATGACATATGCAAGTTTCTTCGCAATGTGAAGATCATGTTCAGAAATGTAACCTGATAAATGCATTGCTTCTGCACCAAGTACAAGCGTTGCATAGCCTGTTTCACCAACAACTGGTATCTTTTTGCGAATCGGTGCTTTATAACCCGCTTCATATAAAGAAAGTGCTTTTTGTTTCGCATCATATAGTAAGTGATCACCATTCACACTAATACCGTCTTTATCGCCTAAGAAGTTGTTCGCTACAGCTTCTTGTGCTGATGTAGAAACTTTCGCCATCGCTACAGATTCAAATACTTTATTCGCAACTTTTTGCAGATCAAACTCTACACCGTTTGGCATTTGGTTTAAGTGTTTAATGTATAGCTCTTTATTACCGCCTCCGCCAGGGATTAAGCCAACACCAACTTCTACTAAGCCCATATATGTTTCACTAGAAGCTTGAATGCTCGCTGCTGGTAAGCATACTTCTGTACCTCCGCCAAGCGTCATACCATATGGAGCTGCTACAACTGGCTTAGAAGAGTATTTAATTTTCGTCATTGCATCTTGGAAGTTTTTCACAACCCACTCAATTTCAAAGTAGTTGTCATCTTGTGCTTCCATTAAGATCATCGCTAAGTTCGCACCAACGCAGAAGTTCTTCGATTGGTTACCGATAACAAGACCTTTATAATTCTTTTCTACTTCATCAACAGCGTAGTTAATCATTTGCGTAATATCCATACCAATTGCATTGCTCTTCGAATGGAATTCTAAGCAAAGGATGCCGTCACCTAAATCAATTAAGCTCGCTCCGCTATTTTTCTTTAATACACCATTTTTCGCTTTTAATTGTTTAAGCGAAATTGCCTTTTTATTACGTTCGATTAGCTTATATTCGCCATTATCGTAATAGTAGCTATCTCCGTTATCATGTTTGTAGAAAGTAGTGAAACCTTTCTCTACCATTTCTTTCACCCAAGTCGGAACAACTACGCCGTTTTCTTCCATCTTTTGAACGGACTTTTCAACGCCGATTGCATCCCAAACTTCAAATGGTCCTTGCTCCCAGCCGAAGCCCCACTTCATCGCTTGGTCAATTGCAACGATATCGTCAGCAATTTCTTTATGAAGTTTTGCAGAGTATAAAAGAGTCGGTGTAATGATATTCCATAACAACTCTCCTGCGCGGTCTTTCGCATATACAAGCGCTTTCAATTTATTCGATAAACCTTTTTCTTGTTTACTTAACTCGATAGATGCAGCTTTTAATTTTTTGCGTGCTTCATATTCCATCGTTTCAGGATTTAATTCTAAAATTTCTTTTCCTTGTTTTAAGAAGAAGCCTTGACCTGTCTTGCTTCCAAGCCATTTTTTATCAAGCATGTCATGCATGAAAGCTGGTACTTTAAATACATCACGCTCTTCTTCTTGTACGTTTTCATATACGTTATTTGCAACGTGTACGAATGTATCTAAACCAACAACATCTAATGTACGGAACGTTGCGCTCTTCGGACGACCAATAAGTGGGCCTGTTACAGAGTCAACTTCCCCAATGCTATAGCCGCGTTTTATCATCTCTTGAAGAGTTACTAATAAACCGTACGTACCGATGCGGTTTCCAATAAAGTTTGGTGTGTCTTTTGCGATAACAACGCCTTTTCCAAGAACGTCTTCGCCAAATAATTTCATGAAGCTTAATACTTGTGGATCTGTTTCTTTCGTCGGTATTACCTCTAGAAGTTTTAAATATCGTGGTGGGTTAAAAAAGTGTGTACCTAAGAAGTGTTTCTGGAAGTCGTCTGAACGACCTTCTGCCATTTTTTCTACTGAAATGCCTGACGTATTCGAGCTTACAATAGAACCCGGTTTACGAACAGCATCTACTTTTTCAAATAGTTTCTTTTTAATATCTAAGTTTTCAACTACTACTTCAATAATCCAATCAACATCAGCTAGACGCTCAAGATCATCTTCTAAGTTACCTGCTTCAATCAGTGCTAGATTTCCTTTCACTGTCAGAGGAGCTGGTTTTTGCTTTAATAGTTTTTGTACAGCCGTATTACTAAAACGATTTCTCACACTTTTATGTTCTAATGTAAGTCCCTTCGCTTCCTCTTCTTTTGTTAGCGCAGGTGGTACAATATCAAGCAATAATGTCGGAATACCAATATTAGCTAAGTGTGCCGCAATCCCTGAACCCATTACGCCTGAACCTAGAACAGCAGCCTTTTTAATTTGGAACATCCAATTCTCCCCCTATTCTTGAATGAATGCTCATTCAATTTTTCGACATAAGTCGCAATCAATGAGTGAGCCTCTACTAATAAATATATGATACAGTTTGAATTTTCGCAATATATTTATTGATAAAATTTTCTGAAATAAATATTTTTCTTTTATTTGCCCATGCTATATGTATGTATTTTCTTCACTCAAATACACTTTTCCTTTTTATAATCTGACGAAACTGGAGGAATATATATGGCAAAACTTAAGAAGAACCCTTCAAAAGCTGGAATTAGCGCAGCAAGTGTAACCGGAAATGCAGGTCCTCATAATCACGTTGTGGAAAAGGGCCGTCAAGGTAATAACCAGCAATACAAGAAGCATAATATGGGCGAAAAATAACGGTATATTTTTGGGCAGAAAACGTGGCATAATGGGTAATGGCTGCTTTTTCTGCCCAATTTATTTGTACATATGGAAAACAAAAGAGGGAACGATGATGAAACGAACAATAGTTATGATTGTAATGATTGCTACACTATTTACAGGGATGATTTTCTTCTCTTACGCCCAAAGACAACAAGCTGTAAGAGCCGATCAACCCAGCATCACTGGACAATACGCCATTACAATCGATGCAGACACAGGTGAAATTTTGTATGGAAAACGAGAAGACGAACGCTCTTATCCGGCTAGTATAGCCAAAATGATGACAACCCTTCTTTTACTAGAGAATGTAAAAGAAGATGAAGAAATTACGATTACAGAGAACGCAATTAAAACAGAAAGTCAAAGTAAGAAAATTAAACTTCGTGCTGGGGAAAAGTTAAAGCGTGATGAGGCATTAAAACTGATGCTTATCATTAGTGCAGACCCAATAGCCGAATCCATCGCAGAACATATCGCAGGATCAAAAAATGAATTTGTAAAAATGATGAATGCTAGAGCGAAGGAACTTGGTACAAAGCATGCAACTTTCAAAAACGCAAGTGGCGCTGATGCACTCGGAAATAAAGTATCACCATATGACATTGCTATGATTACGAAAGAAGCATTAAAGTACCCAGTTGTTTTAGAATATATGAATTCAACACGTACAACTCTACATACTTCAGAACGCTCTCCAAACATCGCAAACTATGGACGAGAAGAACTATATGACGATCCATATGCAATTGGAAGTAAAAGCGGTCTATCAGCACTCGGAAAATATACGGTCGTAACAGTGGATGAAAAAGACGGTAAACGCGTCATTAATGTTGTATTATCTTCTACTCGCACGCAACTATATCCTGATACGAAAAAAATGGCACATTACGCATTTCAGCAATTAAAATAACCAAGGAGTATTTTCTCCTTGGTTATTTTTTAACCATACCTTTTAATACGAACGCAACGTTTGCTGGACGCTCTGCTAGACGACGCATGAAGTAGCCATACCAGTCGTTTCCATAAGGTACGTAAACACGCATTTTGTAACCTTCTTTTACTAGCTCAAGTTGACGCTCATTACGAATACCATATAACATCTGGAATTCAAATTGGTCTCTTGGAATATTGTGTTCTTCGGCAAGTTTTTTCGTATATTCAATAATCGCTTCGTCATGTGAAGCAATTGCAGTATAATTTCCATTTAATAAGTGCATTTTAATAATTTTTTTATAGTTATCATCTACATCTTTCTTATCCGGGAACGCTACCTCTTCAGGTTCTTTATAAGCTCCTTTTACAAGACGTAAATTCGGACTATAAGCATTTAATTCTTCCATATCTTTTTCTGTACGATAAAGGTAGGCTTGAATAACTGTACCAATATTATCGTATTCAGATTTTAATTGTTTAAAGATCTCAATTGTTTTCCCACAGCGCGTATAGTCTTCCATATCAATTGTAATAAACACACCATTTTCTTTTCCAGCTTCTAAAATACGGCGCATATTGTTCATTACGATTTCATCAGAGATATCTAATCCCATAGAAGTCATTTTTAAAGAAAGCTGTGAATTAAGACCTTCTCTTCCAATTGCACGAATCGCTTCAATCGATTCGCTAGCCATTTCATTTGCTTCCGCTTCGTTATCAACGAATTCACCTAAATAATCGATCGTTACACAAAGACCTTGCTTATTTAATGCTTTAATTGCAGCTGTCGCTAATTCAATCGTTTCCCCTGCGACAAAGCGACCTGCACCAAAGCGTAAACCGTACTTTTTAGCCAGTTTTGTTAGCGCTTTATTTTTTGACAAGAAAAGAAACGAATTTCGCATTAATTGTTCCATGTAATTCACCCCTATGACTGTGATTTATCTGTTTTTTACCCCTCTTCAAAATTATATCATTGTTTAAAATTATTGGATACAAATAATTATTTAGATAATTTATAAAATACTATAAAAACATTTAAAACCCTATATTTTCGCTTATAAATATGTAGGAAATATTTTTCGACATTTAGAAAAAACGAATTTACTAGGCACAAAATAAGCATGTCGAAAATATTCGACATGCTTATAAAACCCTTTATATTCCATGTAAATTATATAAGGATATTAATACAGAAAACTTGAGATTATATTTATCTCAAGTTTTTTTATTGCTCATTTCTCTTCTCTTCATTCAGCCTTTTAATATCTGTAATTAACTGCACCATCTCTTCTTTCGCATCAGGGTAAGTCTCATTCCAATGCTTCACTAAAGCCGGCATCGTCTTAGCTATGTAAGAATACAGTGCCCACTTCTGCACCTGTTCTTTTCTCTCTTCATTGCTCTCTCCAAGTAATAGTTCCGTGTATTTCTCTAACAACCCATCAAATTGTTCGTTAAACTTTTCACTCATCTTATCTACCTCCTATATGAAAAAAGCAGCGGAGGTCGCTGCTTTTTCTTATAATTTTGATCGAACAGAGTTTAATTTCTTCTCCATTGTGCTTACTTTATCACGACGATCATCGATACGAATTGTTGTCGCAACGCGCTGTGCACCTTTCGTATATGGAACTTCATGCATTTGTTGAATAACTTCTAGAATGACAGGAAGATCTCCTTCAATAATTGTATTCATTGGTGTTAATTGATATTTCACGCGATCTGCATTTTTCTCTAACACCTTTTGTACTTCTGCTACATATTCACTAACACTTGGATTACCCGTTCCTACTGGAATAATCGATACGTCAACAATTGCCATAGTAGTCTTCCTCCTATTACTTGCTTCTTATATATCCATTGTCTATTTTACCGAAATACTCATCATTTTACTAATTTGTTATTCCTCTATTTTAAATTGCTCAACTAATCTTTCTAAGTCTCTCATGTGCTCCGTCAGGCTTTCCATCGTATGAGCTACCTTTTCTAGATGATTCACTTGAGATTCAGTTGCAGCATTTACCTCTTCCGAAACAGCTGCGCTTTCTTGACTCGTACCAGCAATTGTATGCATTACCGTTGTAATTTCTCCTTGCTCATAACCAATGTTATATACCTCTTCTACAATTTGTTCCACTGAAGTACTAATCGTATTTACAACTGACATAATTGTACGGAATTCCGTTTCTGCCTCTGTCGTAACTTTATTTTGTATATCCGCAATGTCTTTCAACTTACTTACAACTTCTACAACTCGTCTTACCTCTACTTGTACATCACCAATCATCGTCGCAATTTCTACTGTTGCATCTTTTGATTGTTCCGCTAATTTCCGAACTTCTTCAGCAACAACAGCAAATCCTTTACCTTGCTCACCTGCACGCGCCGCCTCGATTGAAGCATTTAAAGCAAGTAAATTCGTTTGATCCGAAATACCTTTTATAAGCTCTACAACATTTTGAATCGATCCAACTCTTTGCTCTAACTTTCCGGAGGCTTCCTCTGTATGAACAACAATCGAAGATGACTGGCCCCTTGTACGAACTAAATTACGCATCGTATTTAATCCTTGCTTAGATGCCTCTTCAGCTTTGCCAGCCACTCCTTTTATTTCACCAACGGATTGATTCATTTGTTCCACTGACTGCGCCATATTCTCGAGCTGCTCTGAAACTTCATCTACACTATTAGCAAGAGTAGACGCTCCTCCGCTCACATCATCCATTGCACCTGACACTTCTCTACTAGCAGCTACAGTTTCAGTCGTTAAATAATGTAGATTATTCGTTGATTGCTGCACTGTTGATACACTATTTTTAATTTTGCTTACCATTTCATTCATTTGCTCAACCATATGATTAAAGTGATTCGTCAGCTCTCCAACTTCATCCTTACTAGTCACTTTCATTTGCAACGTTAAATCACCTTCTGCTACTTTTTGAACGTGATTCGTTAATAGTTGCAACGGTCTTGCTAACCTTCTTGAGAACAAGTATGAAGCTACGATTCCAACTAATAAGCTAATACATGCCATTATAAGGACTGTATTTCTCGTACTATTTAATAGCCCATCAATCGTTTCTTTCGGATAAAAAATTCCTATTTTCCATTTCATCAAATCAAATGACTGGCTATAAACAACTACATCTTCACCTTTTAATGTAGTAACAGCATATTTTGTTACCTCTTTATTTAAACTCTTCACAAGTGGCTCTTTCGAAACATCTTTCCCTATTTTCTCTGGGTAAACAAGAGCCATACTTTTATCATTTATAATAAACATTTCTCCGCCATTATTGTATTGAATATTATGAAGTAACTTCTGAATTGTTCCAAGTGATACATCCATCGCAACAACACCTAATACAGATCCATCTTGAGCTGTAATTGCTTTAGAAACTCCCACGCTTAACTTACCTGTTGCAATTTCATACATAGGTTGTCCCCAGTGAACCTTTTTCACATCAGCTTCTGAGTCTTTATACCATGGTCTTGTCGTTGGATCATATCCTTCTGGCACTTGTCCACCTTCAGCAAGATTGGCACTTAATGTTTTTTTATCTTTCGTACCAATATATAAGTCTAAAATGCCAGGATGATTCTTTTTGTACTCCGAAAACTCTTTCGTCAAAAATGCTTCTTCTTCTGGAGTAACTCCGTCTTGAAGTATATTACGAACCATCTCACTGTTCGCATAATATCCCATATCTTCATCCGTTCTTTGAACAAATGTCGTAAGTTGCTCTGTCACAAGATCCATCGTATTTTGAGAATACTGGTCTAAGGAGCGCACTTCCTTCTCTTTCTGTAATTGATACATAGCTGTGCCTAATATTACAAACATCATAGAAATAAGCACCGAAAATACTACTGCAATTTTTAAACGTAAACTTCTCAACATCTTCCCCCAAGCATCTCCTTCTCGTTGTATTATAATCATATTAATCACTATATTAAGTATAATGGATAAAATTAAAAAATTGAAATTAATTCTCATCTCAATTTGAGTAGAAAACATACTACCACTTGTGCAAAAACAAATAGTTCATTATCCTTAAGCTATATCATCTCATTCGTTCGGAGGGAACTATGTTACAAAAATTCGGTTTCTCACAGTATGAAAGCCAAGCTTATGAAGTTGTCGTATCAAGCAACGAACCACTAGATGCTACAACAATTGTGAAGCACTCTGGTGTTCCAAAAGCAAAAATATATGAAGTGCTAGCACGCCTGATCGATAAAGGCATGGTAATGGATTCTGTTTCTGAAAAGAAAAAGCTGTATACAGCATTACCACTCAAGCTAGCAATTGAAAAATTAACGACAGAATTTCAATCAAATATTAAAGAATTGGAAACGAATATATCGAAAAAATCATTTACAGATGACCGTGTATGGAGCTTAAAAATGCAATCTTCTATTCGAGTGCAAAGTAAAGAACTTATCGAAAGCGCAAAAGAATCGATTCGCATTTCAGCTTGGAATGATACTCTTTTAGAATACCTTCCTTCATTAGAAGAAAAGGCGAAACAAGGCGTCAAACTCGAATCGCTTATAGTTGGAAAAGTAGAAACAGAGTTAGACAACATGCATTTTCTAATCCCAACTGAAGAACCGAATGCATTAGAGCGCTATTTACTACTCATCGTTGACAACCGCGAAATTTTATTTGCTGGTGTAGAGCAAGAATCATGGCAAGCAATGAAAACAATGTCGCAACCTTTCGTAAAGTTCTTTACAGAATTTTTCTATCACGACGTTGCACTTGCGAAAATTACAGAGAAGCATCTTGATCTCTTCATGCAAGATGAGGAAATTAAGAGTTTGTTGAGGAAATTGAGATACTAAAAAAACGCCTCTATTACAAGGCGTTTTTTTCTACATTTCTTTTCTATTTTTCATCCTTAACACATAAGCACCCGCAATAATAAAACCAATTCCTAAAACGAATAAAGCGGTAAATTCATTGCCGACGCCGCCAGTAGCTGGTAAACGCACTTCATTATGAGTATTAGGTTGTGGCATTGGCTTCACATCAGTGGAAGGTTTCACTTCTCCATTCGGTGTTGGCTTATTTGGCTTAGAAGGAAGCGATGCCTTTTCTCCTTTCTTATTTTTCACAATATGTTTAATAATTTCTCCATCCTCTTTTATTTCAAATGCGAATGTCTCTTCATTTATTACATATCCATTTGGTGCTATTGTTTCTTTATACGTGTACTTTCCGTATGGTAATTTGAATTTCGCTATACCTTGCTCATTTGTTTTTCCTTTTGCTACTTCTTTTCCTTGTTCGTTGTAGATAGTAAATTCTGCATTTGGCAGTTTCGTATTCCCATCCGCTATATCTACTTTCGTTATTTCTAACTCACCTTCTACCTTCTTATCTTGAACGATATGTTTAATAATCTCTCCATTCTCTTTTATTTCAAATGAGAACGTCTCTTCATTTATTACATAGCCATTCGGTGCTATTGTTTCTTTATACGTGTACTTTCCGTATGGTAGTTTGAATTTCGCTATACCTTTTTCATCCGTTTTCCCTTTTACTACTTCTTTTCCTTGTTCATTGTAGATTGTAAATTCTGCGTTCGGCAGTTTCGTATTTCCATCCGCTACGTCTACTTTCGTTATTTCTAATTCACCTTCTATTTTCTTATCTTGAACGATATGTTTAATAACTTCTCCATCCTCTTTTATTTCAAAGGCGAATGTCTCTTCATTTATTACATATCCATTTGGCACTATTGTTTCTTTATACGTGTACTTTCCGTATGGTAATTTGAATTTCGCTATACCTTTTTCATCCGTTTTCCCTTTTACTACTTCTTTCCCTTGTTCGTTGTAGATTGTAAACTCTGCATTCGGTAATTTTGTATTCCCATCGGCTATATCTACTTTCGTTATTTCTAATTCACCTTTTACATTTTCATTTTTCAACTCTAATACAGCAGTTTCACCAGTTTTCACTTCAACTTTTTTAACACTTCCGTCTAACACATATCCAGCTGGCGCTTGAATTTCTTTGACGCTATATATACCGATTGGAAGATTGCCTAACTCTGCAATCCCCTTATCATTAGTCGTAACATTTTGTTTAAAGTTTTCATTAGAAACTTCAAACACAGCCCCTTTTAATAATTCCTTTTTTTCTCCTAATTTCATAATCTTTAAAGAGCCTACTGTTTCCCAATTTACAACTAAATCTGTACTCATTTTCTCACTATTTCTTTGTAACAATACTGTTGTATTTTGAACTTTTTCTGATCCCTTAAAAGCTATTGCTTGTAAATTTGTTAAAGTAGACTTCACTTTCATTTTAAAATTACCACTACTCGTATCTTTCGGGATTAATATTTTAAATTTTTCGTTAATTGATAATGTACTTTTCTCTTCTCCATTTTCATTTACAATTCGAACCCCTTTAGGAGCGTTTTCAGGAAGAATTGTATAAGAGCCAGAAACCGCATTTGTTTGCACTGCATAAAATCCTGTTTCTAAATAATTACCTTTTTGTGTAGCAGTTTGTGGATCTACAGGATTAACTTTAAAAAATACATCTTGTGATCCAGTTTCTTTTTTTGAAACCTCTACTAAACGCTTCATAAGATTATGTACTCGTTCATTTTTTGCAACTAAATCTTCTACCGTTAATTCATTTGCTGCAATCCATACCGCTAATTGTGTAGCATAATGCGCTTCTTCTACTGTCGCTACCCCTAATTCAGATGGGCTTTTTTGAGGATACCCATTTAATAAAATACGATATACGGCATCAGATGTTTTCCCCATTTCAGGCAAATCATCCCCATTGGGAGAACGCAAATCAGGCGTTAAACAATACGCAATACTACCCGAAGCCGTTTTAATTATTTCTGTTTTTATTTCACGATGTTTCGAATTACTATAACTCCAATCCATTTTATATGTTTCTCTGTTCATTACTTCTGCCTTTACTTGCGGCATTGCAATTCCTAATAAAATAATAAGAGCACTTAAAAAACTAAACCATTTCCCTACCATCTTTCGTTTCATTCTCTCCACCACCATATATAAATTTCTACATGAAGCAATCTTACTGTTTCATTGTACTTATAGTGAAAAAAAGAGAATAGGTGGTTTTTTTGTATTATCTTGTCGAATTGTTGAGAAAGTTTCAAAGCAATAAGCAACATTACAATTGTTTGTTCTCATGCTGCTATTGACAAATGAATGTTACATATTTAAAATTTTTAAAAATAATAAAAAGACACTTTATAAGTGCCTTTTTTACTTACCAGAAACAAATTTCAAACGAATACATGTTATTTATCTTTTTCTTTTATCTCTGTCAACAGCTCAATAATTTTCTCATTTTGCTCCACTTGTTTCTCTGAATTTTGATAGATGAAACGTACCCATCTAAGTGCAAGAATAATAAGGAACAACGGAAGCATTGAAATTAGAAAGCCAAAAATCGAAAAATTCGTATACATATATATCACCTCTCTACATACAACTTTCTCCATACATCTACTAAAACCTGCAATTTTTTACACATAAAAAAAGAACCTATCAAACGATAGATTCTTCTTTTGCAAACTGAGTAGAACGTCCTCTCGTAATAGAGAAAATCGCACAAAGCAGAGCTAATATAATAAAGCCGCCGCCTACCCAAGCATTATATATAACAGATGATTTTTCAATAACAACTCCGCCTACTGTTGAACCGAGTGCAATTCCTAAGTGAAGCGCAGAGTTATTTAGACTTTGCTGAATGCCAGCCGATTCTGGTGCAATTTCAATTAAATAATTTTGTTGCGCTGGCGAAATAGCCCAGCTCAGCATACTCCAAATCCCCATCATAATAATGAACAGCGGGAATGAGAATGTCATCATCGGCAATATGAAGATTGCACACGCAAATACGATAATAATTGAGATAATACTTTTCTTCGATCCCCATTTATCAGCAAGCAAGCCCCCAAGGCCGCCTCCAAGTACCGCTGCGATTCCGAAAATGAAGTAAAATACACTAATCCAATTCGCTTCCACATGCATCACATCTTTTAAAAATGGTGTTAAATATGCATATAGCGTTAAATGACCCGTTAAAAATAAGAATGACGTTAACTGTGCACTTACGATTTTCTTATCTTTTAACGTAGCAATTTGTTCTCTTATTGATAATACCGATGTCGGTGGTACTTTCGTTAAGAATAATGAAATACAAGCAATTGCCATAACTGTTAATACCGAAATTAATACAAATGGTGCACGCCATCCATATGCATTTCCGAGTACAAGACCGAGGGGTACTCCAAGTACAAGTGATCCACTAATCCCCATGAAAATGATTCCAATTGCACGCGCACGAAAATGCGGTTCTACAACACTAGAAGCAAGTGTTACAGATAACGCAATAATTAATGAACCGCTCGCCGCACAAACAACCCTCGAGAACATTAACATCCCGTAATTCACACTACATGCCGAAATAATATTTCCGATTAAGAAAATTGATAATGCCCCAATGTATAATCTTTTTCTTTCAAACTTTCCAGTTACCGCTAATAAAACAGGACCTGATAAAGCAAATACTACTGAAAATATTGTTATAAGCTGACCAGCTGCACTAATAGATACGCCTAAATCATTGGCAACTAGATCGAGCGTTCCTCCTATAATTAGCTCAACCGTTCCGACTACAAAAGCCGCGATAGCTAAAATATACACACGAAAATTCAAGTCTTTCCCCACGCTTTCTATTTTGGTTACTACGACTATAGTAACCAAAATAGAAATTGAACACAAGTACAATTTTTTTACAATAAAAAACAGGCGTATGATACGCCTGCCTTCTAATTATTAAACAGTAGTTTTATTCTTCTTATTTAAATACCAATACACCGGAAGTCCAGTAAAGACAATTCCAATTGATAAGAAACAACTTACCGGATCATTGATAATTGCACTACCAATTACAAAGAACGAACCTAAAATCGCGACAATTGGTACGATTGGGAATAACGGTACACTGTATGCACGCTCTTTATTCTTATTACGTTTTCTTAAAATGAAGACACCAATAAACGTCATTACGTAGAAAATATAAATAATGAATACGGAAATCTCAGATAGCTTATTCGGATCACTAATAATCATTAAAATAATTCCTAAAATGATTTCAACAGTAATCGCATTTGCTGGTGTTTTAAATCTTGGGCTTTCCTTTGCAATAAACTTAGCAAATGGAAGTTGTCCACGTTCTGCCATCGACATTGGAATACGTGGGAATGTTAAAATCTTTCCATTTAAACAACCGAAAATAGAAATGATAATACCAATACTAATAATTTTCCCGCCATATTCTCCAAGTAGCATGCCCGCAGCTGTCGCTGTTGCATTTTCTCCAAGGTCTACAATTTTCGCTGCTGGTAATACATTTAATAATGCCAAGTTAATTAATACGTAAGCAGCTGTTACAATTAAAATCCCAACTGTCATCGCTTTCGGTAATAACTTTGTTGGATTCTTCATTTCTCCGCCAATCGAAGCAAGTAGAATCCAGCCATCATAAGCAAATAACGTTGCTAAAATCGCCATACCAATACTTTGATTTTCCGATATCGGCACAACTACGTTAAAGATATCGCTATTCCCTTTCCAAAAACCTAACACAACAATTAAAACGATCGGAATCATCTTCCCAATTGTCGTAACCGTTTGGACGATACCTCCATATTTTGTTCCCATACTATTTACAACGCCAAGGAACACAACTGTTCCAATTGCAATTGGTAAATTCCATACTTTATCTAAATAGAAGAAATTAATCATTAAAGAACTAAAGTACAACCCTAATGTTCCAATAATAGCTGGTCCATAAACAATTGTTTGCATCCAGCCTGATAAATATCCCCAAAAACTTCCGTAAATCTCCTCTAAATACGTATACAACCCACCATTTTTCGGGATTTGCGCTCCAATTTCAGCTACTGTTAAACCACTTGCTAGCGTCAACAGACCACCAATTACCCAAGCAAGAATGGCCATATTAGAACTCCCCGAGTAATCTAATACGCTCCCTGGTTTCATAAACACACCAGATCCAATAATCGTTCCTACCACAATAGAAAGTGCTACTGTTAAGCCAATTTTGTTCTTCTCATCATGATGCATGCTGCGTATCCTCCTTCCAATCCTAGTGTGATGCAAAAATGAAATAAAAAAACACTCCTCCCTAAAAAAGGGACGAGTGTTGTATTCGTGGTTCCACCCTTGTTTCAATTAGCAAAGTGACACACTTCACCAATTTCTCAAGTCTAAATAACGGTTTTTGCCGGCAAGCAATTACTAGATGTTCGTTCACTGCTGCAGTTCAGAGGTGGTAATCCATTTTTTCGTATTAGGAAGCTCACAGCCAAAGGCTTCCCTCTCTGAGAATCGTAAAAAATTGATCGTGTCCTCATCATCACTTCTTGATGTCGAATTTTGTAGTTATTGTTCATTATATTGAATTGTTAGAAAAAATCAATATATTTTTTTATATAACATACGAAATATTTCTCTTCTTATATTATAACAGAAGTTACGACACTTCTCTAATTCCCTAAAAATGGTATACTTCATATAGGAGGTGCAAGGATAATGATTGCTGTTTTTTGTATTATCGCTACATTTCTTTCGGCTCTATTCGCTATCATGTACAGGCACAAATATCCTGGTTATAGCATTTTAGCAGTAGCTATTATACCAGCTGCTTCCTTCTATGTATTAGGTAAATACCAATATACAGAAGTATTTATCGGTTTTGCAATCTTCTACTGCGTCTTTGGATACATACTAACAATGAAAAAAAATTTATTAAATCATTAAAAGGGACCGATTTCTGCTAACAGAAATCGGTCCTCTCACGTACCTTTCGGTTGCCCACACGAAAGATACGAATTCGCTCAATTATTTCTCATCTTTTCCCATAAAAAATTTGTGATGTGGAAGATCCACATTCAACGCCTCTAATTGTTTCTTTTCATTGTCTAAAATCGATTTTGCTTTTGTTTTTGTTGCCTCATCTAATCCCGCAAAGATATCTTCATGTTTCTCTTTCTCTGGAAGTTTCACACCTAGTTTTGTTAATTCTTCTTTAGCTTGCTCATGTGTTAATTTCCCGGACTTTTCTTGTTCAAAAATAGACTTTACTTTTTCCTTCGTTGCTTCATCTAAGTTAACAAGTATGTCTTTATGCTTACCCTTCTCTGGCATTTTCACGCCTAACTTTGTTAATTCCTCTTGCGCTTGTTCACGTGTTAATTTCCCGGATTTCTCTTGCTCTAAAATTGATTTTGCTTTTTCTTTTGTTGCTTCGTCTAAGTTAGCAAACATATCACCATGCTTACCCTTTTCCGGGAACTTCACGCCTAGTTTTGTTAACTCTTCTTTTGCTTGTTCACGTGTTAATTTTCCAGATTTCTCTTGCTCTAAAATCGTTTTCGCCTTTGCTTTTGTTGCTTCATCTAAATTAGCAAACATATCACCATGCTTACCCTTCTCTGGCATTTTCACGCCTAACTTCGTTAATTCTTCTTGCGCTTGTTCACGTGTTAATTTTCCGGATTTCTCTTGCTCTAAAATCGTTTTCGCCTTTGCTTTTGTTGCTTCATCTAAATTAGCAAACATATCACCATGCTTACCCTTCTCTGGCATTTTCACGCCTAACTTCGTTAATTCTTCTTGCGCTTGTTCACGTGTTAATTTTCCGGATTTCTCTTGCTCTAAAATCGATTTCGCTTTTTCTTTTGTTGCTTCATCTAAGTTAGCAAACATGTCTTTACGCTTTTCTTTCTCTGGAAGTTTTACACCTAGTTCCTCTAACTGTT
Organism: Bacillus sp. FSL K6-0069; assembly: GCF_038007785.1. Classification (NCBI taxonomy): domain Bacteria; kingdom Bacillati; phylum Bacillota; class Bacilli; order Caryophanales; family Bacillaceae; genus Bacillus; species Bacillus sp. FSL K6-0069. Next base: position 4,813,765 of record NZ_JBBOXN010000001.1, read on the forward strand.
TCTTTGTATCGTCCATAATCGTTTTTACTTTTTGTTTTGTAGCGTCATCTAAATCTTTTTTCGCCGTTTTTGTAGATTGCTCAGCTGCTGGAGTATTCGTTGCCGCAAATGCTGGTATGCCGGCTCCTCCAATGATTCCGAATGATAAAGCACCTGCAATTGCTAAATACCCAACTGTTTTCTTCTTCATAGGAAATTTCCTCCTTCATATTTCTAAAGCATGTACACTTTCGTATACAATGCCTATAGTAATGTCGGTTTCTTAACATTTCCTTAACGACTTAACAAAAAAACACCGCTCTTGATGAGCGGTGTTTCTCTATGCTTTTTGTAATTGTAATTCTTCACGTTCCATTATTCTTCTTAATACAATTGTTTGTGTCATTGTAAATAAGTTACCTGTTATCCAGTACAACACAAGTCCTGATGGCGCCGCAAATCCCATAAATAGAATCATTGCCGGCATCATAATTTGCTGCACCTTCATCATCTGTACTTGTTCTCCAGGTGTAACGTTAGATTGGAAAACTTTCATCTGAATAAATGTCGTTAACGCTGCGATAATCGGTAATATATGATAAGGATCTGCATGTCCTAAGTTCACCCATAAAAATGAAGATGTGCGAATCTCTTCTGTTCGGCTAATCGCATAATACAAAGCAGAAAAAATCGGCATTTGTATAAAGATTGGCCAGCAACCAGCAAGTGGATTCCAACCGCCTGATTTCATTAGTTCTGACATTTCTTTTTGATACTGCTTTTGTTTTTCAAGATCTTTACTTACATCACCGTATTTTTTCTTTAGCTTCTGCAATTCAGGTTGCATTTTTTTCATTTTTGCTTGGCTACGATATTGCGAAATAGCTAATGGAATCATAGCTGAACGAATAACGAGCGTCATAATAATGATAGCAATCCCGAAGCTAGCTCCCGGTATATGATGAGCAACAAATTGAATCATATACGAGATTGGATATACGAAATAATGGTTCCAAATTCCCGTACTATGTGAATCGATTGTGCCTGCATTACTGCAGCCAGATAAAACAAAAACAAGTAATACTGATAAACTAATGAGCGCAGCTCGGTATGATTTTAACATGTTCATTCCTCCAATGTTTCGTAATTATTTAGCGAAACATTGGTGTATACGGACCGACCTCGTCATTCTCTTCACTTGATTCTTGTCTGCGTACAGAACGAATCATTCCATACTTATAAAAAATTGAAAATAGCGGTACATTTCCCGCACTATCTTCACATGTATCAGCTAACGCAAAAGCTCTTTGTCTACCGCTTGATGCTTGCTGACGCACAAAGCGAGAAACATTAGCAAGGAAGAAAACTTCTAATAAACAAAGCGCTGTCGTTACAAACGATATATATAGAATTGCATCCTGCAATAAAAATTCCATCGCTTCACATCCTTAATAAGGTCATTTTAGCACATTGGGCAAATATTCTCTATTTCCTTTTATCGTCAAAAAAAGTATTTTGCATATTTTCTCAAGAAAATAATAATTAAGAAACGTTGTATTCGCTTTCTTTAGTATATTCACACACATCAATGAATAGGCTTGATTTATTAGAAATTTATAAAATTTTTGCATTATAATAAAACTATTGCCAGTTTTTGAAAAAACCTTTATTCTCTTCTTGTAATCAAAAATGAATATGGAGATGAAACATACTATGGGTCAACTAGGAGACGCCGATTACGTTCCCGACACCGCCTTTTTATCCTTCCCAGCAGCTAAAACATTTCACTTAGAATTTATCATACAGTTGGTTGTTATTTTCGTAGCTTCTATTTTGTATGCAATTTCTATGAATATGTTCTTTATCCCGCATAACATGATTAGCGGTGGATTCGCTGGTGTAGGGATGATTATCGGTTATTTAATGCACTACAATATCGGTGCACTTATCTTTTTACTAAACATTCCTCTTCTTATTTTAAGTCACTTTTACTTAGGCAAGAAGACAACCTTTTTAACAGCGTACTTTGTAGCTGTATCATCGTTAGCGATGAACATTATCCCTGTACACCAAGTTTCAGACGATATTTTACTATCTTCTGTATTCGGCGGTGTAATCTGCGGAGCAGCTTCCGGAATCATATTCCGATTTGCTTCTTCAACAGGTGGTTTTGATGTCGTTGGATTGATTGTAGCAAAACATCGAGATATTTCGATTGGAGCAATCATCTTTGGATTCAACTTAATCTTACTTGTTGCAGCAGGATTTATTTTCGGATGGGATATTACACTTTATACGTTAATTAGCCGGTTTGTAGTCAGTAAAGTAATTGATGCCGTGCATACGAAACATATTAAATTAACGATAATGACAGTTACAGAAAAAGGCGAGGAAATAAAAAGCGCACTATTACATCACGGCATACGCGGAGTGACAATGGTAGATGCTGTCGGCGGCTATACAAACCATAAGAAAAAAATGATTTACACTGTCGTGACTCGCTATGAGTTAGGCGAAATGAAACGTATTATCCGTCAAGTGGATAACAAAGCATTCATGAACATTACTGAAACAGTTGAAATTGTCGGCCGTTTCAAACGCATATAAAAAGATTAATACATTAAAGGGCATAACATATAATATGTTATGCCCTTTGTTATTCAACTAACGCACCCTTTAGCATAATAAAATCACAAAGTTTATTACTACAAATCGGAGGATAGCATTCCATATACAAAACTATCTGTCCATTCATTTTTATTCCAAAAATCTTGTATGAAATGGGCTTCCTTTCTCATGCCTATGCGTTCACACAATTTTTTTGAAGCTGTATTACGTGCATCAAGATTAGCTTGTATACGATGTACATTACATTCATTAAATAATTTAAATACCAAACTACTTACTGCTTCTGTTGCCAAACCTCTCCCAGCTACTTCATTTGAAAAACTATAACCAATCTCAACAGTATCTTTCATATTTGTGTACCATACGGATAAATCACCAACTACTTTAGTCTTGTATATAACTGCCAAACTTAATATTGAATCTTTAGTAAGTACATTGTTTGCTAGCTTCGTATTAAATCTTTTCTGCATGTCTTCATGAGTCCACTTATTATATAATAGGAACTTACATGTATCATCATTATTATAAATAGCAAATACATCCTTTAAATCAGTACTCTTAAAAGGTCTAATTATTAATCTTTCTGTTGTGATCTCCAAGTTAGCTCTCCTCCTTTTCATTCATACTACAAAACATTTTTATAGTATGTAAATCTCCTTCTTATATCCCACCTTAATTACATATTTGATCATAATAAATTAAAATCCTTCTTCCACTAAACGGCATTGTTAATGGTACTTCCTTGCGCTTTTTATTTTATTACACTTATTACAAAATCAGATAATTCTATTATTGTGACCCAAAATGTGTTATAATGAAAGCAGACTCACAAAAAAAGAGTATATAGACTTGGAAGTTTCTCTTATTTTACAAGCAAAAAGAAACGAGCAGTCGGGTATATTTCAAACACCATACACGTAACGGTTTAAAAAACCGATCATCTTAGTTATTCTTCCATGATCTTTTTATAAAAAAAGATACGTACAACTAAAATTCACTTCAATATACTATACCTACCTTTTTGACTTCCAAATCATCTTATTACATAGGGAGATGAACATATGAATCAATATATCAGATATACAATAGCTGTCCTGTTTGCTATTATCGGCGGAACAATCTGCTTCTGGACAAACACTCAGCTTGGAGAGAATATCATTTTTAATGGAATCGAAACACTTGTAAGCGCTTCAATTTTAGGCGGATATATTTTCTTCCTCTTCAACCCAGAAGAAAATGCGCAAAAAACAATGTTATTAACAATGATCGGAATCGTTGGCGGATGTATTTCCTACTCAATGACTAACTATACATTACCACTTCAATTAAGCTCAGCTTTCTTCCACGGTCTATGGACTTGGTTCATTGCATTCTGCCTAGCAGACGTATTCAACCTACTACAAGACAATGAAGAAGAAAACGGTCGCCAAATTGAAAGTAACTCGTAAGCTGGAAGATATTCTTCCAGCTTTTTTATGTTATTTTGCATACTCCGTCACCACAATAAAAAGAAGCTACCCTCACGGCAACTTCTTTTCCACATACCCCATCTGGTACTCACCAGAATATATCAACGATTTTTCACATATATCGGCGATTTCTCCACTTATATCAACGATTTTTTCATTATATCGACGATTCGACATCCAAAAACGCACAACATACCCTATCCCCCAAGCAACTTACTGCCGAACTCTACGATTAAAAAGATAATTAATAGGATCGCGAGTATCTTTAATGCTACATATGCTACTTTAAAAACAGCATAAATAAGCAAGACTATTAAAATAATCGTTAAAATTTCCATCTAGAATTCCTCCAAGCTTTGCTCTTCTTATCTTATTTTACTCGCCTCAGACTTTTTATGGAACGGCATAAGGCGACATAGAAAAGAGAGGATATCTCACCCATCGTAAGATACCCTCTCTTTCAGCTGCTCAAACCATTCTCTCTCTAATTGTAAATATCCCATTTCATTCTTTTCAGCATTCTGCAATTCTTTATCAGCTTTCTTCATATAAGTACGGGACGCTTCCATATTGCCCTCTAAATATTTAATAATCCCTTGTGTACGGTAATATCCGTTTAGATCCATTTTTGTAATGGCCTTTGCATGCTCCTTTGCTTCTTGCAAAGAAAGACTATCCATCTCATAAAGGGCTTTATATAAAAGGTACCAACTATGAAAACTACTAACGAAAAACTTATTTTCTTTCGTTACAGGTAGTTGAACAATTCGTTCTATATGTGGTATCGCTCTTTCCATTCCCTCTTGATCTGCACGAGCAAAAAAGACAAGCATAAGTCTACTCATTATCTCTCTTATCCCTTTATTCTCTTTTATTTTTTCCTCACTAAGTTCTACTAATCTTTCATCCCAATCTTTCGGTCTTTTATAACTAAATAACTCACTCGATATTTGAATCTCATATAAATGATTTCTAGCTCTTTCATCATCTTTAATTAAAATAAGAAATTGCATCCCATCACTCATAAGCGTTCCTTTTATCGGCACAATTGTAACCGCAAAGATTGCAAAATGGAAAAAGGAAAAATATAAAAGATATTGATAATAACTTACCATGTATATGTAACCGGAAGTAATACCAAATAGTAAACTCGTAATCGGTCCACCTAAAGTGAGCCAAGCCCATTTTTTCGAAAGATTCGGTGTCTCTATAGAAGGTGGTACTAGTGTTGCAACGCCTCCAAAGTACGCCCATAATTTATTTTCTCGAATGCGTAATTTTCCTTTTTCTTTTTGAATAGTAATGGGTCCTACTGTCATAAATTTAAATGTCAAACCACCTATTACACCAAATACTACATGTCCTAGCTCATGAATGGCTAACACTAACAATGCAATTCCAACTATTGCCCATAGGTTCAAAATTACTTCTAATTTCCCAGTTCGGATTACTCCGTATAAAATGGACAGAATTAGCGCCACTGTCATTGAGCCAGCTGGCCTTCTTAAAATATCCATCTTTTTCTCCCCTTAATAAATCATTTTTCTATGCATCTCGTACATGAATTTTCCGATATGTAATATCCAAATAAACGAGATTAAACCAAGCAACACGAAATTGATATCACTAACTGCTGTATATATAACAGCAATCCACCATACATATGCCAATATTGTATTCGTAAATTCATACGCTTTATATCCAGCTTCATGCACAATATGCTTTAATCCTTCATCTGCGTTTTTCGTCCACATTTTCATCGATTCCAGGTAAATTACACCTTGTTCAGGATATAGCTTATTATAACGATTTTTTGTTATGATCCCGATAATCACTACGATAGTTAAACAGGCAATAGAAGCTACTAAATTCCACACCGCAAATGACACATTTGTATCCTGCAACAGTGCACGTCTACATGCAATAACTGCATATACAAACCATGCCAGTGTAACTATATCACCTATACGTAAATACATACTTATAATGCCTAATTTTCTGCCTTGTACACTCTCTTCTTCATCGCGTGCCTCCGCTAACATACGTGTATTCTTCCAAGTGTAGTACATCATTATCATTCCAAAAATAGTACATACACCTATTAATATATTGGGTGATAATTTTCTCGGTTCATCCGAAAGCATATCTAGAGCTATATACGATGCAAAAAAGCCACCTATCATACTTAATATGAGTTTGCAAAAACTAAAAAATTGTTCCCCTAGTTTACTCTTCATCATCCTCTTCCCCCTCCACTAACGTAAATATTTCCTCCACCGGTACATTGAAAATTTGTGCGATTTTTAACGACAATACGATAGATGGTGCATAATCCCCGCGCTCAATTAAACTAATCGTTTGCCGTGATGATCCAATCGCTTTCCCTAAATCCCCTTGTGATAAACGATGCTTTGCTCGCAATTCCCTCACTCGATTTTGAAGCTTCATGTCTTCCCTCTTTTTCATTTATTTAATTAAAATTGTAAATAATATCCTTATTTTTGTCAATTATAATTGTCATTACGACTATAATAATTGACAAAAATAAAGATTTATTATGATGAAAATAACTTATATAATGAATGTGAAATATTAAACAAAGGAGATTCCATATGAAGAAAACATCTACCTTTTCTTACATTCTTACCAAGCTTACAGCAGCTTTCTTGTTATTATTACTTATTAGCACGCTTCTCTTAACAACTAGTCAACAAACATTATATAGTTTCTTAGCTGGATTACGAGAACTACTATATGTTCCCTTCGTTCCTATTCTTGCGGCATATGCAATTTTTTGTTCTATTTGCATCGATAAATTAAAATTAAAAACACATACAAGACTGAAGACATTGTGCCTTTATATTTTTTGCGGCTATTTATTTTCTCTTCCATTCCTAATATTTAAAGAAGCTAGTCTAATACAGTTCTTATTTCTCGGATCAATTGGAGCAATATGTTCTCTTTTTTTCTATTTATATACAGTTATAGCAACAAAATTTAAGTGGATACAATATGTCGTGCCAGGCATTATGCTTATTATATTTATCACAATCAACTTAATAGATATAGAAAAGTTTGGAACATCAAAAGAACAATGGGTCGAAACAAAAACAGATAACTCTTTCGAGGCATCTTTTCAACATTTTAGTGGTAAACATAAAGTCCCCATTGAACTAAAACGAGGGGACATATTAGAATTCACGATTGAATCACGAGCTGAAAATCCAAATGGCTACATGGGGGACATAGGGGACATCAAAATGGCTAGTGAATTTCAAGACGAAGAAAATTATTTAGCTTCAGTCGGCCCTGATACGTACCATTTCCCAGCAATTAAGACCGGAACTTATTACATTATAGTTAGCGGAAACCAGTTAAAAGGAAAATTAAAAATAAATTGGAACATAAAATAAAAAAGGCAGTGTGTCTGCACTGCTTTCCTAAATTTTGACATAGAATGGATTTCATATTAACTTGCGTTTTGTAAAAATACTCGTTTTAACTGTTTGCGGAAACGAACTCCTAACGTAATTGCTACAATCACAATCACTCCAAAAATGATTTTACCGATGTGACCTTCTAACGCTCCAAAAATATCATGTAAGTTGCCACCTAACCAGTAACCACCGATTAAGAAGAACGATACCCAAAATAGAGCACCTGAGTAAATTGTAATGGCAAAACGACGGAATGGTAAGTTAATAATTCCTGCAAAATACCCTGTAAAATGACGGACACCAGGAATAAAGAAACCGATAAAAATCAGGAAGTATCCATACTTATCAAACCACATTCTTGTTAAGTCGATTTTTCTTTGTGTTAAAAATACGTATTTCCCATACTTTTGAATAAAGGGCATACCTAGTTTATTTCCTAAAAAGTATTGAATTGTCATTCCTACACTTGTCCCAATAAAAGATAGGATAATTAAAATCGGTAAACTTAAATCGCCCTTCTGTGCTAAAAATCCCGCATATGCTAACGTTGGCTCTCCCGGAAACGGAAGTGCAATATATTCTAACAGCAAACCAACAAGTACAACATAGTACCCGTACTGCTGAAATAATTCATGAACCCATTCCATGTCATCTCTCCTTCCAATCACGTACAACTTCTTACTATTATTGTATAAAAAAATTGTCGAAATAACTATCACAATAGCTTACATTTTTATTACATTTTTGTAAGGCTCACACTAAAGATTTCCGTTCTTTATTTGATGCTATCCATTATCATTTTAAAATGAACTAACAGCTATATATCGTACGAATCAAAGGAATTAATATACATTTTTCATCCAGTTTTTAACACCTAAAAATCACCACATTTTGTTCTCAATAAAAAACCACCACAAACTCATACGAACTTCATATTAGCTTCATATACGTATTGTAAGATTATATCGGAATTTGTTGAAAAATTTAACCAATATATGACTAATCATTAAATTGAATAAATATAAGTCGTTTTTCGAAATTGAAAAAAGGGTGAATAAGAAATGGAAGCTTATAAAATGCACGATTTTATTAATACAAATGTTGAATCTCATCAAAATGAAACCGTTTTTAATTTACACATGTGTGAAACAAGTGAATTTGACGTAAGTTTAACAAAATCTACAACACTGTCTTTTATCGTTTCAAAAAAGAACATTAAGATCGTTACGAAAAAATGGATTAATTCAAATCAAGAAAGCATGATTGGCAAAAGTTACATCATCCCAACGAAAGCTTTCCACTACTTTTTACCAATTATTTCTGAAACTGAAGATGAACTAAATATTCAAGTTCAAAGTTTTGGACTACATGGTGAACTTTTACTAAATGAAAGATTACTTATTGATAAAAACAACAAACAAAATCCAAAGATTACTACCTTCTTTGAAACATTAGATGAAAATGTAAATAAAGTATTACGCGGATTACAAATTCATTGTATGTAAGACTATTACAATAGTAAAAAGGAGAATATAATGAAAAAACTATTATTAAGCGCACTATTATCATTAGGATTTTTAACTATTCCATTCACAAATGCTGAGGCAGCTACAACGAATGATCAACTGATTGTAAACACGCAGTTAAATAAAATGGATTATTATCAAAACGGACAATTTATAAAGAGTTTTACTGTCGCTACTGGAAAAGCAGGTACACCTACACCTAAAGGTACTTTTCAAATCGTTAATAAAATTAAAAACCGTCCTTACTATACAGGAAAAATTAAAGGCGGCGACCCACGTAATCCCCTTGGTGATCGTTGGCTAGGATTAAATATGGCTGGAACTTACGGAACAACTTATGCGATTCATGGTACGAACAATAATCAGGCAATCGGCAAATGGACAACACTAGGTTGTATTCGTATGTATAACAATGATATACACTGGTTATTTGAGCGTATTCCCCAGCAGGCTACTGTCACTGTAAAATAACCTAAGAACACGATTTACGTGTAGCCAAGAATTTTATGTCTTGGCTTATTTTATTTCTTCATTTACAGTAGCAAAACAACTGTATTTACATATATAATGAAAATAGATTGTGTCAACTGACATTAAAACATTGATAAACATGGATATTAAAATTATACAGTTATAATATTTTATAAATTCTACAATACATACTATAATAGAACTACTGTAATTCTGAAATATTCAGTTTCGCTAAACAACTCCCCTTGCTGCTTTCATGATTATTTTATAGCGGGGGCTTATTATATGTATAAACAATCTGAGTCATTCAAAAATGATGAATTCGAATATTGCAGTAAAAAGCGTTATTTAGGAGGTGTTACTATGACGCATATACTGGTGATTGAAGACAACCCAGATATACAAGAACTAATTCGTGAATTTCTAATGGCACAAAACTTTACCGTTGATGTCGTTGGCGCTGGAACAGAAGGTATACTTCTTTTCCAAAAAAATTCATACGATCTTGTCCTCCTTGATGTGATGTTACCAGATATAGATGGCTATAGTATTTGTAAAATTATGCGAGGACAATCTGATGTACCGATCATTATGTTAACAGGCTTACATAATGAAGAAAGTGAAATTAAAGGATTTGAATTAGGTATTGATGACTATATTACAAAACCGTTCCATTACACCGTATTTATTAAACGTGTAGAAGCTGTATTAAGAAGGGCAGCAACGAAGGAAGCAGAAACTGCAACTATACTACAATTCCATGAATTGATGTTAAATTCTACAGCATATGCCGCTTATGTTCATGGTAATCAAATTGAATTGACAACAAAGGAATTTGAAATTATTTATACTTTACTGCAAAATCGGGGAAAAGTATTATCAAGAAGTGATTTGCTGAATAAGGTATGGGGCTATGAACATTATGGTGATGTAAGAGTTATAGATACACATATTAAAAACTTAAGAAAAAAATTAGGGATTCCTTATATTAAAACGGTGAAAGGCATTGGCTACAAAATCGAATCGTAGCACCGACAACATCACCAAAAATATTTTCATCAAAACCTTATTATTTTGTATTCTTTTATCACTTTGTCTTTATCAAATTATTTACTTTCTAGCTTCAAACTACGATAAAGAACGTTTTGCGAAAGAAAATGGGGCGCTGACGACAGAACAAGCGGATTCAGACAAACAAAACGACCAAAGTAAAATGAATCAAAGTAAGGCTGTTTCAGAGGGTATAGTTTCTAACTTTCAATCTTCTATTATAGATTATAAAGCACTCTCTACAGCCATAAATCACCTTTTGCAGCCTAGCCAAACTGCAAAAGCAAAAGAACATACTCAAAATATTTCGAAAAAAAATAGTACTTCTGCTCCACCTATAGAAACAGAAAAGCAAGTCACTACTAATGATGCCTTACAGAAACAAAATGCAGCAAGTAAAACAAATGATGCACAAGATTATCCAAAATTAGCAGATGCACTGCAGCAATTAGCTCCACATATTGGCGCGACAATGCTTGCATTATCTTTACTTGGATCCTTAATTTATACAAAACTAATTGCCAAACCTTTTCAATATATGAGCGATGCTTTAAAAGATATTATGAATATTGATTTCTCAGATAAAAAAGCACTTAACACAAATACAGATCAAACAGATTTTGATTTACAAGTAGCTGCTTCACAGGTCCCAAATATTGTGAAGAATTTACATGCAAGCAATCAAGATTTAAAAAGTGAGCTCAAAAAGGAACAACAGTTAGAACAATCTCGTAAAGAATTTATGTCTATGGTATCCCATGAATTAAAAACACCAATTGCGGCAGTTATGGGACAACTTGATGGCATGATTCACGGAATTGGTGCTTATAAAGATAGAGATAAATATTTAAAACGCTCCTATGAGATGATGCAAGATATCAACATATTAACGGAAAAGATGTCAGAATTATCCAAAATACAAAACCCTCAATTTAAACCGAATTTAGAAGTTATTTCATTAACTACTATTATTGAGGATGTTATGAAAAAAGTAGATTACTTTGTATCTGTAAAGCAATTAAATGTTCAATCTAACATTAAGCAAGACGTACAAATTTTAGCTGATCCTAAATTTATTCAAACTGCTATTTTTAATATTATTTCAAATGCAATTCATTACACAATTGACCATCAGCATGTCTATATAAAGCTTTATGAAAAGCCAAACGGTTACGCATTAGAAGTATTAAATACAGGTTCACAAATCGATGAGGATAAACTTGCCCATTTATTTGAGCCGTTCTATCGCGCAAACCCTGGCAAACATGGATTAGTACAAGGTAGTGGCCTTGGGCTATATATTGTAAAACAAATACTAGATAAACATCAGTTTCCTTATGGGATACAAAACACAGCCCAAGGTGTAAAATGTTCTATTGTATTCCCAAAAGCAATGTAAAAACCTACTACAATTTCATACCCCAAATTCATACTTCGTATGAGTGGCGGAATTTTGTAGAGTATCTTACTCTGTTTCGTTCGCCCGTTATCCTTATTTGGATAGCGGGCGTTTTTTATTATGTAAAAGGAGGATTTTCATGGAAAAATTTAAGTATTCATTACTCGTTTTATTCGGAGCTTGTAGCTACGGTGTACTTTCAACTATTTTTAAACTCGGATTCATTGATGGATTTTCAGCACATCAACTATTAGGGGGACAATATGTCTTCGGATGGATCGGGCTTCTTCTGCTCGTTCTTTTCACTTCACGTCATAAAGTAACAAAAAAGCAATTCTTTTCCTTACTAACAGTTGGCACAACAATGAGTATGACTGGTATCTTCTACGCTATCTCTGTAGAAGAACTACCAGCATCTATCGCTGTTGTCCTACTTTTCCAGTTCACATGGATTGGTGTAGTCATTGAAGCTATTGCAAATCGAACATTTCCAAGCCGTGAGAAAGTTATATCTATCATTATTTTATTTACTGGCACATTGTTTGCAGGCGGTGTCTTTGAAGGACTCGGACAAAGCTTTTCCACAAAAGGTATTATCTTTGGTTTATTAGCCGCTGTCTCTTTTTCGTTCTATGTGTTTGCAAGCGGGCGTGTTGCTACAGAAGTTCCGCCTTATACGAAAAGTTTTCTTATGACAACAAGCGCTACTCTTATCGTATGCCTATTCTTCCCGCCAACCTTTTTAACAGACGGTGCCCTGCAAGCAGGTCTTTGGAAATACGCTTTCTTCCTCGGATTGTTCGGCGTTGTCGTACCTGTCATCTGTTTTTCAATTGGTGTACCGAAAGTAGGAACAGGACTTAGTACAATACTAGGAGCAGCTGAATTACCAACGGCTATTATCGCTTCTATTACACTTGTACATGAAGTCGTAACCTTCATGCAGTGGATTGGGATACTCTTTATACTACTTGGAATTTTTACTCCTCAGCTACTTACAGCTAGGAAAGCAAAGAAACATAGTAGCGTGCATAGCGCATGAAAATAATATTTTGTATATAAATGTAAATATAGTTACAATGTAGTATAATTTCAAATCTATTTGGAGGTATAAATGACTATTTTAAGCGTAGCCTTTTTTTCCATTATGTGTATCTTCTTCTTAATAAGATATATGAAAGAGAAGAAATTTTACGATTTGCTCCTCATTCCCATTTGCATATATGCTGGGGCAGTCAAAACCCCTTTAGTAGAGTACTTAAACTTTAATACTACATTCAAAATAACATATGATATTGCAGCTATTATTCTCGTAATCCTTGCTGTACTTTTCTTCTTAAAGGATAAGAAAGAGAATCCTACTGTATAACCAAAAGACCTTTCATGTATTTGAAAGGTCTTTTTCTCTATCTTACTTTACCGCTCCATACAGCTTCTCTACCTCATGCTCAATTTGTTTTACATCAATTCGTTCAAATAGCGGCTGCACATTATCAATTCTATTCGGCAACGTGTTTTGAGGCTCCCAATTTCGTTTCACAATCGATAATGTATTTCTAACTCTTTCACTTAAAAATGGTAAAAATGGTTCAAGGAGATTTGCAAAATTAGCGATAAGATACACACAATTATAAATCGTTTCTTCGCATGCAACTGGATCATCTTCTCGTTGTTTCCACGGCTGCCTCTCATCAAAGTATTTATTTGCAAAACGTACTGCCTCAAATATTGTTTCTAGCGCCACCTTAAATGTAGTTTGCTCAATGGCCTCTCCAATATTTTTATATAATCCTTCTACTTTATCTTTCAGTTCTACATCAATACTTCCCTTCGGTACAATGCCACCATAATACTTTTCAATAAACTTTAATGTCCGGTTCACAAAGTTCCCATATGCACCTAGCAATTCACTATTATGACTGTAAATGAATTCACGCCACGAAAAATCAGTATCACGATTTTCTGGTGCATTGACTGTTAAAAAGTAACGAATAGAATCCGGATTGTAGTGTTCTAATATGTCAGGCACCCATACTGCCCAGTTTTTACTTGTAGATAACTTTCTTTTTTCAACTGTTAAATATTCATTCGAAACGATATGACGAGGGGTAGCTCCTTCTCCTATTCCAAGCAATACCGCTGGCCAAATGATGGAATGAAACGGAATATTATCCTTACCGTGCACATAATATGTTTTCGCTTCTTTATCCCAAAACTCTTGATCATCTTTCCCTGCTTCTTTAGCCCAATGTTTACTCGCCGAATAATATCCTGTCACTGCTTCAATCCATACGTAAATTTTCTTATCTGCATACCCTTCTACTGGAATTGATACTCCAATTGGTAAATCACGTGATACAGCCCTATCTAATAACCCTTCCTTAACATATCTCTCTGTTAATTGAATCGCATTGTCGCGCCATGCTCCTGTTTGTTTTGCAGTTTCTACAGCCGTTTTGATTTGCTCCTGAAATGTATGCAATGCGAAATAGAAATGCTCCGTTTCCTGCACAGACGGTGTACCGCCACATAACTTACATTTCTTTTCTAACAAATCGAGTGGATCTAAAATAGCTGAACACGCATCGCATTGATCTCCTCTTGCTGCTTCATGGCAATGTGGACAAACGCCTTCTACATAACGATCAGGTAAAAACTGCGTACACGTTTCACAATACGCTTGTTCCACTGTTTTTTTATAAATATAGCCTTCTTTTAATAAACGTAAAAAAACATTTTGAACCGTTTCATGATGGTGCTCACTATCTGTACGTGTATAGCAATCATAAGTAAAACCGAGGCTACGAAAACATCGATCGAATTCTTCATGATACTTATCAGCAATTTCCTTCGCCGTCACACCTTCTTGTTTTGCCCTAATCGCAATTGGTGTTCCATTACAATCACTCCCCGAAACATACAACACATTCTCACCCTTTGCCCGGTAATAACGCGCTAATATATCTCCAGGTAACAAACTCGCAATATGTCCAAGATGTAACGAACCATTTGCATACGGCCAAGCGCCTCCAATAAAAATACTCATCTTACATTCCTCCTTTTAAATATAAAAAAGCCCCGCCCTTATCTTAAAAAAGATAAGGGCGGGGCTGTATAAACAGTCGCGGTACCACCTTATTTCGCCAATTACTCACATAATTAGCCTTAACAAGTACGGAGCTATATGCTCTTATACTGTGGTTTTGATAACGAGTACCAACTCTCGTCGCCGCCTACTATTATCATTTGATAAGTTCAGGACGAAGCTCAAAGGCCATTGTTCAAATGAATATTCTTGCTTCTTCTCAGCTACCGAAGCTCTCTGGACAGAATGATTTCATTCTACTTTTCCTTTTCAACGCTTTTATATATAACACGTATTTTACGACTTACTTGCAGAAAAATCAAACTTTTATTCAGAAAGAAAAGGAAATCCTATCCTCTCATAGAATAACTATACGTTCACAAAAGGAGTGATACGATTGAATCAAAATCAACTAAGCATACGTAATGAAAAAAGCTGGAATGCAGCTGCTTATGAAGCTTGGACGAACCGCCACGGGGCGCCAGCCGATTATGCGAAAAAGCTTATAGCAGATCCGGAGCGCGAGGTAGATCACTATTTACCTTACATACAATCTCCAAAAGGAAAACGTATTATTAATTTACTCGGGTCAAAAGGAAATAAAGCCGTTGCTCTCGCTCTTTTAGGAGCTAACGTAACAGTTGTTGATATTTCAGCAAGTAATGCAAAATATGCAAATGAACTTGCTGAAGCAGCAGGTGTCTCTATCCAGTATGTCGTTTCTGATGTATTACATGTGCAGCTCTCCGAATCATTTGATATCGTATTGCTGGAACTTGGTGTACTCCACTACTTCTTAGATTTAAAACCGCTCTTTCAAAAAATTGCTACCTTGCTTAAAGGAGATGGCATACTTATCCTTCGTGACTATCATCCTGTTTACACGAAATTATTAGGAGCAGACCACCCATCATTCCGGGCTAATGGAAATTATTTCGATGAAGAATTAATTGAAGATGATGTTGCTTATAGCATCCTTCTTACAGAAGCGCAGAAAGAATCATTACCTAAAACACTCATCCGTCGCTGGACGCTAGGGGAAATTATTACAACACTTGCGGAAGAACATTTTAAAATTGAAAAACTAGTTGAAGAGCACGGACCTCATCAAAAGTGGGTCTTCCCTTCTACTGCACCGGAAGGAATTGAAGAACGTGTGCCTAGTTTATATACATTAATTGCGACAGCATGCAAAAAAGGATCCCTTCACGGATAGGATCCTTTTTGCATGCTCACGCATATAAGTTGAGGTTGGAGATTACCATAATTCTGTAGAATAGGACACAAGATATTTCAACATTTCGTCTCTGACTTACGTCGTCAAAAAGGGGTATGACCAACATAACGAAGAGTAATGTTTATAGTTGATAGCGATAATCATTATCAACTAATTAGAAGTATACATGATGTTATTTCAAATTACAATAGCATTTCTCATTTTTATTTATGAATTTTTTGATATACAAATGTATACATTTTAAGAACATTTACTCATATGAATCTGTCTTCTTCCATTATCTGCTATAATTTTCATTGAACAGATTAATAACTTCATAATAATGTTTTTATTAATGTCGTTCTTAATATTTATAAATTATAATAAATAGTTTTTAAAGGTAGGGGTAACGATGAAATATGTTAGTATTCGAAAAAAACTACTCTTCACACTCTTAAGCATTTCTTCTTTATTTAGCATTGCTCTTATTGTTATTCTTTCATTCGCCATGCATCAAGCCAATGAAGTCGAAACATTAAAAAATGATGTATCAAAACGAGCAACGATTTTAAAAGAGCGTGGCGATTGGTTCCAAGCACAAGTTGCTGGTTTACAAGAATATTTACTATCACATGATCAAAAAGGACTGGATAAATTCAACCGAGAAGGAAAAAAACTAGCTGATACTAGAGAAAAAGTAACAAGTGATAAAAAACTCCCCGAAGGAATGAAAGAAGCAATTTTAATGGGGGGCAAATGGCGGAGCGTTATAGATAATGAAGTCCTCCCTCTCGCTCGCGAAGGAAAATGGGACGAAGCATCCAAAATCGCTTTAGCTCAAACAGACTATGTAAACGACCTTTTAAGCCGCTTTACTAAATATACAAATGAAGAAAATGATAAACGTGACGCATTAATTGCTGACGTAGAGTCTTCTTCATCTCTTATTCAATATATTATTTTCTTCTCACTCATTACATGTACGTTAACATCTATTTTATTAGCATGGTGGTTCTCTGGTAAACTTGTTAAACCGATACGACAAATTGATGAGAAATTAAAAGAATTAGCTTCTCAAGATGGCGATTTAACTGCTAGATTGCACGTAACGAGTAAAGATGAAATTGGTGATATCGCCAATTCCTTTAATCAAATGCTCGCTAATTTACAACGTATTATAAAACAAGTGCAACAATCATCTACAAGCGTCAAAGAAGCGTCTGAAAATGTATTTATCGAAACAACTACGTCTATGGAAAATACCGCAAAAACCGAAGAAACTATGAACGCTCTTGAGCATAATATTCGTTCACAAGTTTCCAGTATCGAAGAAAGTTCAACTGCAATGGATGATATGACAACGAGTGTTCAGCGTATTGCTGAATCTGCCTCTTCTGTTACTAGCCTAGCTGTTACAACTGCTGAAAAAGCAGATAGTGGGAATCAAGTCATTGAGAAATCTATTACACAAATGCATACCATTAACGAAGCTGTTAACGCTACATCACAAGTAGTAGAACGACTCATTACACATACGAATCATATTGATACTGCACTTCAATCCATTTCTAATATCGCGGAACAAACGAATTTACTCGCTTTAAATGCTTCAATTGAAGCAGCACGTGCTGGCGAACATGGAAAAGGATTCGCCGTTGTTGCCGATGAAGTACGAAAACTTGCTGAACAATCTCAGCTAGCAGCAACTGACATTAACCATTTACTTCATCAAATTCAAGCTGACACAAAAATAGCAAATGAAATGATGACACAAGGTCAGTCAGAAGCTTCTGAAGGAATTACAGTCATTCGTACCGCTGGATCTTCATTCTCAGAAATTGTTAACCACATTAACAAAGTCTCTACACAAATGCAAGAAATGTCTGCAACTGCTGAAGAAATGGCCGCAAGTTCTGAAGAAATGAATGCAGCTTTAAATAACATTGCTTCTATTTCAAATGAAGTTGCCGCCGAAACATCACAAACGGCAACCTCAGCTGGTGACCAAGTAAACAAAATGAGTGTCGTTGCTAAAAGAGCGTCTGAAATGAAAACAACCGTACAAGAACTTGAAGTTCTCGTTTCTCATTTCAAAACAAACGTTTAAAGCGAAACTTTCATTTATACTTTCAGAAGCTCCAAGTTATTAAAAAGAGGGATCTACAGTCTCTCTTTTTTCAATTTAAAATATCTCTTTCTATCTCTCATTCCGTCTGCTATAATTCCTAAAGGAAAGAAGAAAGCTTTATTCCAATCGGAGTAAAGCTTTCTTTCAATTTTTTACATTTATTAATTCTAATACTTTGATTTCACAAGGAGGATTTTTATCATATGAATTTTATTAGCATTCGAAAAAAACTAATGTTCATGATGGGAACGATTTGCGCTTTATTTGGCATCGCCTTAGCTTTTATTTTATTTTTTGCTATTGACCAATCTCATAAAGCTGAAGCATTACAAAAAGAAATTTCCCCTCTGGCAACACAATTAAAAGAGCGCGGGGATGCTTATCAAGTACAACTCTCTGCTTTAAGAGGTTATTTATTACAACGTGACCAAGTTGAATTAGACAAATTTAATGAGATGAGTAAACTTCTTGAAGATACGAAAGAGCAGCTTCTTTCAAATCCTAACATTTCTCAATCTGTGAAAAATACAATGGAATCCGGATCGACTTGGAGAAAATTTATTGAAGAAAAAGTTTTCACTCTTGCAAAAGAACAAAAGTGGGAAGAAGCTCTACAAGTAGCGTATGCAGAAAATGGTACTGTTTATAAAGTAATTGGTGACTTCACAAATTACAGTAATGAACAAGCTAAGTTACGTGATCAAGCTATCGAAAAAATTGATCAATCTTCGCTACAAATTGAATATGTTATCTTCTTATCACTTGTTATTTGTATTATCGTAGCTATCACTCTTGCATGGTGGTTCTCTGGTAAACTTGTTAAACCAATTCAGCAAATTGATAGTAAGCTAAAAGAATTATCATCTCAAGAAGGTGACTTAACAGCCCGCCTACAAGTAAATAGTAATGATGAAATTGGCGCAATCGCAACATCATTTAATACAATGTTAGAAAATCTACAACATATCATCAATCGTGTTCAAAAAACATCTGTAGAAGTACAAAATGCTTCTGAAAATATGCTAGAAAAGACGAATATATCACGCGAGGCAACAATAAAAGTTCAAAACTCGATGTCTAGCCTAAATTCAAATATTCAATCACAAGCCTCTAGTATGGAAGAAAGCTCAACTGCAATGGACGATATGGCAGTAAGCGTTCAGCGTATTGCTGAATCTGCTTCATCTGTAACTGAACTTGCTGTATCTACATCTGAACAGGCTAACGATGGAAGTACTGTTATTCAAAAATCTGTTTCACAAATGACAACGATACACGACGCGGTAAATGCTACGTCCGAAGTGGTCGAACGTCTAATCACACACACGAAATATATTGATACAGCTGTACAATCTATTTCTAATATCGCGGAACAAACAAACTTACTTGCTTTAAATGCATCTATCGAAGCGGCTCGTGCTGGCGAACAAGGAAAAGGTTTCGCTGTCGTAGCTGACGAAGTTCGAAAACTTGCTGAACAATCTAAAACAGCGGCAACAGATATTAACCAATTACTACATCAAATTCAACAAGACACTGAAACTGCGAGTTCGATGATGTCACAAGGTCGTTCTGAAGCATTTGAAGGCATTCATGTCATTCGTGAAGCTGGCAATTCTTTCACAACAATTGTAGAACAAGTAAATAAAGTATCTACTCAAATGCAAGATATCTCAGCAACTGCTGAGGAAATGGCTGCAAGTGCTGAAGAAATGAACGCTTCACTGAATAACATCGCTTCTATTTCGACTGAAGTATCTAGTGAAACAGCGGCAACAGCACAATCTGCTGAGCAAAAAGTCATTACGATGAATGAGATGACACAAACCGCTAGAAAAATGAAACAAACAGTTGAAGAATTAGATCAACTCGTATCTCACTTCAAAACTGAATAGCCTTTAAAAAAGATCCCTCTTGCAAAAGGGATCTTTTTTTGAGCTCATTTCCTGCACATTATGCACATTTCCGTTATAATGAGAATCGATATCATTAATTATGCAGGGGGTGCTACACATGTCACAACAAGCATTTGAAGAAAAGTTATATGCAAACTTAGAAGCTGTTATTGACCCTGAACTAGGTGTTGATATTATCAATCTTGGATTAGTTTATGACGTTACAGCAGATGAAAATAATAATGCTGTCATTACAATGACGATGACCTCTATCGGTTGTCCAATGGCTGGGCAAATTGTATCAGACGTTAAAAAAGTATTATCAACGAACGTACCTGAAGTCAATGAAATAGAAGTAAATGTCGTTTGGAATCCGCCCTGGTCTAAAGAACGCATGTCACGTATGGCGAAAATTGCATTAGGTATTCGCGACTAAATAAAGAAAGACCTGACATCCTAGTCAGGTCTTTTTCTCTTATTATTTTACGCCTACTGCATCATAAGCTTTCGTAACAGCTTGTACAGCTTTAGAGTTTTTACCATATAAATCTTCAGCTGACTGCAGAGCAGCTTGACGCATCATCTTAAAGTCAGAGTTTGCAGTTAAATATTTCGTAAGAGCACGATAGTAAATTTTTTCTGTCGCTTCACGGCCTACTCCAGTTACTTTCACGCCGTAATGCTCTCCACCGTCAGATACTAAATATGCAGCTTTATTGTTAATACTACTGTTAATATGAACGCCGCCATTATCAGCTGTTCCAGTATAGCGTTTATTGTAATGATCTGGGTAACCTTCACCTGGTTTTAATGGATTTGGAATAGATGCTGGATCTTTCAGAGAACGAAGTGCATCACCAGGTTTTCCAGGTGTATAAATGTCAGCACCTAAATCCCAGCTCTTCTTCTCAACCATGACACCCATAATATCAGATAACGATTCATTTAACGCACCTGACTCATTTTTATAAACAAGATTTGCTGTATGTTCAGTTACAGCATGCGTTAATTCGTGACCGATAACATCTAGCCCAGCAGATAATGGAATGAATGTTTTACCATCGCCATCACCATACATCATTTGCACACCGTTCCAAGCTGCGTTATTCCAGCTTTCTCCAACGTGAACAGTAGAAATAAGCTTCGCACCTTGATCATCGAAAGAGTTACGATTAAATGTCTTTTTATAGTAATCATATACCTTTCCTGCATTTACATGCGCATCAACTGCCGCTTTATCTTCGAAGAACTTAGATTTACTCTTCACTTCTTCTCCTGTATATCCAAGAATTTGCGAGAATAAATTAAACCAGTTTTCGTCCATATTCTCCGCATCAAATGTATGGATACCTTGTCCTCGTTTACCGTCAAATAAGTTAAATTCTCCTGTTTTCGTATCTTGAGCAATTTCAAATGATTGTCTACCACCTAATACTCCGTAGCCAAATCCTGTAATGTTGTCTACAGCATTATATTTCTCAATCACATTTCCATTCGTTGCATCAACAAAATAATGCCAATATCCTGGAGCTGGTTTTGAAATCGATGCTTTCACTAAGTATGCAAGATAGTAGTTTCCATCTTTTTCATACACAAATAGATCTTTTTTCACACCATCATAATTCTTTACTTTACCAATTTCTTTCTCAATATCTGTCTTTGCAATCGTTTCTGCTTGCTCTGCACTAATATTTGCAAACGCAGGAATATTTTTATCATCTAAATTCGGAATAACTTGTCCGAAGAATGCTTTTACATTATTTTCTTTATCAAGTGTAACAGTTTGATCTGAACCATACACAGGAATGTTATTATGCTTCTCAACTAACTTCACGTGTGTTGTGCCAGATTCAGCGTCTTTTTCTTCCCCAACGACATTAAAGTGTTTATCAATATTCCCTGCTAATTTAAACATATCTTTCTTACTCTCTAAATATTGAAAGACCGTTTCTTTTTTATCTAGTCCTTCTGGTGCTTTCCATTCTTCACCTATGTATGCAGGTGTTTTAAACTCTTGATGATATTGAATTTTTTGTTCTTCCGCTTTCGTTGTCGTTGCTCCAAATGTTCCAAATCCCCCGGCTATAACAGTTAACGCTAATGCTGATGAAATGACTTGCTTTTTCACTATAACATTCCCCATTCCCATAAAGATTTTTGACACTTTTATACAATTCTTATTTTCCGGGCTAATACCTTTTTCTAAATATTGAGAAAGTTTTTTCTGACAATTCCACTCAAAAAAAGAGGACATCCTATCGGGTGTCCTCTTTTTCATAAACATTCTATTGTCTTTTCAACTCGATTGCTAAATAGTGTGATTGCTCTTTCGCTTCAATATGAATATCTTCTTCTATCGCTTCTGCTGCATCACGCATAACAAGCGTTTCACCATTTATTACACTACTTCCTTCAATTTGAACAAGATACAATTGACGACCTTCTCGCACAGGGAAATGAATTTCTTTTCCGGCATCTAACGATAAAGAATATAAATTTGCATCTTGATGAATTTGAATTGGTGCCCCTCCTTCTACTGGAGATACCATATGGAACCATTCGTTTTCACGCTTGCTCCAATCAAATGTAAACTCACCATAGTTTGGTTTATGATCCGCACGATCCGGTAAAATCCAAATTTGTAATAAACGTAGTGTTTCATTTCCTAAATTATGCTCGCTATGAAATACACCTGTGCCAGCACTCATATATTGAACATGTCCTCGCTCAATTGTTCCGCGGTTCCCCATGCTATCCTCATGTGTTAAAGCACCATCTACAACGTACGAAATGATTTCCATATCGCGGTGCGGATGCATATCAAAACCAGTTTGTGCCGCTACTAGGTCATCATTAATTACACGCAATGCACCGAAGTTCATGTTATTCGGGTTATAGTAATTCGCAAATGAAAAATGAAAATGTGTATTTAACCATCCATGATTTGCTCTTCCCATATTTTTATGATCAACTTTTCTAAACATACCCTTCACCTCATATTATCTCGAATTCAAGATTTATTATAAAAATTTTTCTCACTGTAATTTTTTTAGTAATTGTAATAATTGATGTTGTTCTTCTACATTTAAATTTTGAAACTGCTCCGCTTGGAACGTTTCTTGAGGCGGGACGATTTCTTCATATAAAACGTTTCCCTTTTCTGTTAACGAAATATATTTTGTAGTACCTTCTTGCTCACGACGAATCCACTCTAGCTGCTCCATTTTATTTAAAAGCTGCGTGATATTTCCCTTCGTAACAAATAGTTTATTTCCAAGCTCTTGCTGCGTTAGACGATTATGCCCTCCAACTTGTGCTAGTACATCAAACTGAGCGGCAGACACATTCCATTCTTTCAAATGCTGATTCGTCTCACGAATACTTTTGTTATAAAAACGTGATAAACGAAACCATAATAGTAATCCGAGTCTATCTTCTGTTTTCATTCTATCACCTCGCTCGTTTCATACCATTAGTTTAGAACTAAACTTTATAAAAGTCAATCACTTACTTTTAGTAACCGCAAAAGAAAGCACAGTGCCATTTCTCCACTATGCTTTACATTAACTTTCTATTTTTATATTCATCTAACTTCCTCTCTGCGAAATTCCTCGCATCTTTCTCAATCCATCTATCTTCGTACAATTCACTTCCAACATACAATACTTCGTTCTTATGCTGCATCGCATGGCGAAATTCATGCAGTAGTGTTTTGAGCACTTGCTCATACTCTTCCCATATGCAAACGAAAATTAATTGTTTTTCTTTATGATAAAAGCCACCTACTGGGAATAAAAATTCCTCTTCTTCTTCTCCTAACGATAGAAGCACATGATTCGCATCACACGTATCACAAAAAATAACTGGCGTTTTACATACTTCAATAAGTGAAAACACATCGTCTCTAAGTCTTTTGACATCCCAAGGAAGCTCCGAATCCAACACATACCAATTCTCCACCTGTTGATATACATTTTGAAACTGGAGTTCCATTTTTCTATAATCCCCTTTCCAAACTCCTTTTCCTATATGTATGCCACAATCTGTAAAATATTAAACATACTCTTCCCCTTTCGAAAAAATGACAATAAAAAAGAATCTATGTCAGAATAGATTCCTTTTACGTAATTACTTTTTTTTCATCACTTTTTTTAATACAAAGTAACCAATCGCACAAACAATAGCAGCAAGTGCAAAGTATTTCACATATGGCCCAGCTACTTTATTAATACTTTCCCACTCTGTTCCTAATTTAAAACCTAAATATACAAATACAATTGACCATGGAATAACAGCTAATGTAGTTAGCGTAATAAACTTAGCATGTGACATTTTTGCAATACCCGCTGGTATCGAAATAGCATGACGCACAACCGGAATAAAACGCGCTGTAAAAATAACACCAGTTCCGTAACGATTAAACCACGCTTCAGCATAATCAATATGTTTCTTCTGAATTAAAATATATTTTCCATATCGCTCAAGAACAGGCCTTCCTCCGTATCGACCGATCCAATAAATAAATAGTTGTGCGATTACACCACCAATTGTACCGAACGCGACAGCGCCCCAAAATGTAATGCTTCCTGTTGATACTAAATAACCTGCATAAGATAATACGATTTCACTCGGAATAACCTCTAGCATTAATCCAAGCATAATTCCCCAATAACCAAGTCCTTCTAGAAAAACTAAAACGGAATGAATCAACTCTCCTAACATCATGTACCTCTCTTTACTGTTTTCATTGCAAAAAATAAAAGTACAAGCAGGAAATATCTTGTACTTTTATTTTTTTAATTTAGTTAGTCTTCGTATCCCACTTAAAGATTTTATTTAAAAATTTATATACATTCTTTGACTCTTTCGTCAGAAGTGGACCTAAGATCGATAGTATAAGCACGTATAGTGCTGAGAATGGTTTCAAGACTGACATTAACCCCCCAGCGATACCGATATTAGCCATAATGATGGAGAATTCTCCTCTTGAAACGATTGTTAATCCAATATTTGTTGACGCTTTATGAGATAATCCAGCTTGTCGTCCTGCAATCATCCCTGCTACAAAGTTACCGATGATTGTAAGAAGGACCGCACCTAGCGTTAACCATATCGCTCCGCCTAATGAAAACGGATCAATACTTAATCCGAAACTGAAGAAGAAAATAGCTCCGAAAAAGTCTCTAAATGGAACAACAAGATGTTCAATTCTGTCACTATGCTCTGTCTCAGAGAAAACTAATCCTAAAAGAAGTGCTCCAATTGCTTCGGCAACGTGAATTGTTTCTGAGAATCCTGCAATAAAGAATAACGAAGCAAATACTACAATAATGAAAATTTCATCTGAACTAATATTGAGCAATTTATTTAATAACGGCGTCGCCTTTCTAGCTACAATAAAGAATAGAAGCATGTATCCTAAAGCAATTCCAATTGAAGTAAGAGCACCTAGGAAGGAAGCATGATCTCCTAGAACTAAACCAGATACAACTGATAAATATACAGCAAGGAATATATCTTCGAACATAATAATTCCTAAAATTAATTCGGTTTCATTATTACCAGTTCTTCTTAAATCCACTAACACTTTAGCAACGATAGCACTAGAAGAAATCGTAATAATACCCGCAATAATTAAGATTTCTAGTAAAGGGAATCCCATTATAAATCCGTATAATAATCCAAGTGAAAAGTTAATTAAAATATAAATCGTTCCGCCAATCGCAATAGAACGTCCAGATTTAATTAGTTTTTTCATCGAAAACTCTAGTCCTAGATAGAACAGAAGGAACAGAACCCCAATCCGTCCGAGGAAGGAAATGACACTTGCACTTTCAATAAACTTGAAATCGATAACACCTATTGTCGGCGCATGTGGTCCCACTAACATTCCAAGAACGATTAGAAACGGAATTACTGAGAATTTAAACTTTCCAGCAATTACTGCCGCAATTGCAACTAATACTAACGCTGTACCAACTTCAAAAATTAACGTATCCATCTAGTCAGTCCCCCTATTCGAAAGTAACTCATTAATAATTTTTTTAATTTCTTCTCTCTCACCAGAAACGACAAGCATATCGCCTTCTTCAATTACCGTTTCTGGACCTGGATTAAATAGCTTTTTCATATTCTTTTTCATAACTGCAATGATCGTTACGCTATATGTTTTTCTTATTTCCAGATCACCAATTGTTTTCCCGATTGCTGGAGCTGCATTCTCCACTTTAAACCACTCAATCGCTAAACCTTCAAAGACCATTTCAACATTTTCTAACGCTCTAGGCTTATATACCATTCCGCCTAATATTGCTGCAATTTGTCTTGCCTCTGAGTCACGTAATGAAATACTTGAGATGCTTTCTTCATGGTCTGAATCAAAATGATACATTTCTCTACGCCCGTCATCATGAATGACAATCACCATCTTTTCGTTACCTTTCGTAACGATTTGAAACTTATAACCAATACCCGGAAGTTCACTTTCTCTAATATTCATGTTTAGCTCCTCCACAACATTTTTTTATTTGAATTTTCTGTTTTTCTGTCTTTTATTCATCCAATCAACTTCAGAAATTCTAACCATTCAGGATACATGTGAGTTGGAAATCTTTTATTGTAATAATAAGTGGCTCCTAAAAAGATACTTAAAGATGTAATGATAAAAAGTATATTACTTCTCATTTTCAAACTTTTAAGGCTTACTTTCAATAAAGTTTCTTCTTTCAAATTATCCCCTCTTTCTTGCTTTACATTTAGTTTTTTAAAATGTAAATAATTCTAAAAATATTATGATGTAACATAATCATAACACATAATACGTTTAAGTAACATAATTTTTTAGAAAAATTGATTCTCGTATATTTTTTGCATATAATTTTCTTATTACGGAAAAAAGGAAGTGTATTATATGGTTGATATCTTTAGCAGATTCCTTGAGGTAACGAATAATATTTTATGGTCATATATTCTTATTGCAATGCTAATCGGCTTCGGTCTTTATTTCTCTTTTAAATTGAAATTTGTCCAAATTACTCATTTCGGTGAGATGGTCGGTTTAATTAGTAAAGGATTTAATCGAAAAGAGAAAAAGAAAGATAGCATCTCTCCATTCCAAGCATTTTGCTTAAGTGCAGCAGCGCGTATCGGTATCGGGAATTTAGCTGGTGTAGCATTAGCCATTTCAATGGGTGGACCCGGTGCAATATTTTGGATGTGGTTTATCGCTATCCTTGGAGCAGCTACTAGTTTCGTAGAATGTACGCTCGCGCAAATTTATAAAGTAAAAGATGGAAGCAGGTTCCGTGGTGGGCCAGCATATTACATGGAAAAAGGATTAAACAAACGTTGGATGGGTGTTTGGTTTTCGTTACTTATCACAGTTGCTTACGGATTAATTTTCAATTCTGTACAAGCAAATACAGTAACAATAGCGTTTGAAAATGCTTTTGGACTAGAGCGAACAATTGTAGGAGCTCTATTAGCTTTATTAGTGGCAGTTATTATTTTTGGTGGTATTAAGAGCATTTCACGTATTACAGAAATAATTGTTCCTCCAATGGCAATCATTTATATTGGTGTGGCAATTTTTGTCGTTATTAACAACTTCACTATGTTACCAAGCATTTTTTCAGAAATTTTTAACAGTGCATTCGGTTTAGACCAAGCTATCGCTGGTGGTATCGGTGCAGCAATCAAGTTCGGAATTCAGCGCGGTTTATTCGCGACAGAAGCAGGTATGGGTAGCTCTCCTAACGCAGCAGCAACATCAGATGTATCTCACCCTGTAAAACAAGGACTTGTTCAAGCGTTAGGAGTGTTCGTAGACACATTCTTAGTATGTACATCAACAGCATTTATCGTATTATGTTCTGGACTGTACAAAGGAACAAACTTACAAGGTATTGAATTAACACAGCAAGCACTAAGTTCACAAATCGGACCGTGGGCAAGCACTTTCTTAGCGATTATTATTTTCCTATTCGCATTCAGTTCTTTACTAGGAAACTACTATTATGGTGAAACAAACATCGCATTCATTAAAGAAAGCAAAACATGGTTAATGATTTATCGCGTCGCAGTTGTCGGAATGGTATTCTTCGGATCAATCGCTGCCCTTCAAACAGTTTGGAGCTTAGCTGATTTATTCATGGGACTAATGGTATTCACAAACTTAATTGCCATCTCATTCCTTAGTAAATTCGCCTACGCAGCATTAGTAGACTATATTAAGCAAAAGAAACAAGGAAAAGATCCTGTTTTCGTTGCAAGTTCTATCCCTGGCTTACAGAATACAGAGTGCTGGGATGGACAGGATGTAGAAGAGAATAAAAAAGCTGTATAACGATTAAAAGCGGATGCGGCTCGTTTAGAATCGCAGGACATTGGAGCTCTCGACCTTGAAGCGCTTTTTGCTTCGAGCGAGAGAGCGAAATGACCGGAGATTCTAGCCGCTGGAGCTGGATATCGTAAAAAGCGGATGCGGCTCGTTTAGAACAAGAGCTATATATCAAACAAAATCCCTATTACTTCACCGTAATAGGGATTTTTATTTATAACAGTTCATAATTTGTTCAAATTAATTCCAGCAAAAGGGTTGATTTATACGAATTACTAGATTATAATAATTATAAATTAGTAATTGATATAACATAAAAACTCAAAAGGAGATTGATCATAATGAACAAACAAGTAATCGAAGTATTAAACAAACAAGTAGCAGACTGGAGCGTTTTATTCACAAAATTACACAACTTCCATTGGTACGTAAAAGGACCTCAATTCTTCACATTACATGAGAAATTCGAAGAACTATACACAGAATCAGCTACTCACATCGACGAAATTGCAGAACGTATTTTAGCAATCGGTGGTAAACCAGTAGCGACTATGAGAGAATACCTAGAAATATCTACTATTCAAGAAGCAGCTTACGGAGAAACTGCCGAAGGAATGGTTGAAGCAATCATGAAAGACTACGAAATGATGCTAGTCGAACTGAAAAAAGGCATGGAAATCGCTCAAAACTCTGACGACGAAATGACATCTGACCTACTACTAGGCATCTACACAGAACTAGAAAAACACGCTTGGATGCTACGTGCGTTCTTGAATCAATAATAGATTTTAAAGCGGAAGCGGCTCGTTCAGAACAAGAGGGTGTTGGAACTCCTGATTACGAGGCGCTTTTTGCCTCGAATGAAGGAGTGAAACAACCGACTGTTCTAGCCGCTGGAGCTGGATAATACTTAAAGTGGCGGCGGCTTGCTCAGAATCGCAGGGCATTGGAGCTCTCGACCTTAAAGCGCTTTTTGCTTCGAGCGAGAGAGCGAAATGACCGGA
This sequence comes from Bacillus sp. FSL K6-0069, assembly GCF_038007785.1. NCBI lineage: Bacteria > Bacillati > Bacillota > Bacilli > Caryophanales > Bacillaceae > Bacillus > Bacillus sp. FSL K6-0069. The sequence goes on from NZ_JBBOXN010000001.1 coordinate 4,843,390, forward strand.
GATTCTAGCCGCTAGAGCTGGATATCATCACCTTGAAAGCGGAAGCGGCTCGTTCAGAGTCGCTTTTTTCTATGGGCTGGTCGCACATGTTGGTACATGAAATTATATCAACGATTTTTCAAATTTATCGACGATTACTCACAATATATCAACGATTTTTTCATTATATCGACGATTCGACACAGGATATCAACTTACCGACAAATCACGACAATATCAGTGCCTCTCTCCCCTACTTTTATCAATATATTACAATCCCTTTTATGTTAAAATATAGGTAACATCCTTTAGTAAAATAGATCCAAAAAAAGCTTTTCCATATTCATCATTTACTACTTAAATGGCGGGAGTGGTTCAGTTGAAAGACTACTTAATTAGAGCATTTTTTGCGTTAATAACAGTTGGGATTGTCTTACTTATAGCTAACATTTTCAATATACGTATCGAGGTGAAAGACTATGCTTTCCTCGTTGTTGTAGCAATTGGGGGCGGCTGGGGTGGCTGGTACCTGTATAAAAAACAAAGTAATCAAAGTGATAAAGGCATTCCGAAGTAATACGGAATGCCTTCTTTTATTGTCGTCTATAATAAATAATAAAATTCAAACCGCTAATACAACCAATCGCAATAAACATGCTAAAACTCTGTGCATCTCCACCTAAATTATACTCATCGACGATAAACCCAGACATAAACAACGTTATCGCAGAAACACCGATACATAATATCGAGATAAACCAAAGCTAAAATTCATTAATTAGCTCTTTTTTCTGTGTTGAAACAATTAGCATAACAAGAAGGGATGTTGCTAATATACTTTTAAAAACAGGACGTAAATACACAAACTCCTCCATTTGTTTCTCCTTTTCCAAAAACATTATATCTCAACATTAACATATTTAACCAAATTAAAAACACATGCCTTTTCAAAATAAAATGACATGTGTTTCCGAAAATCTCTATAAAGTGAAACTTTAATCAGTGGGGGTTTTCTTCATCCCCCACTGATTATTAGTTGAACCAATCGGACTTTTATGGGCAGTTGATCCCCCACCTAACTTCTTTGCTTTCGCTGAATTTTGAGGTGGGGGGTCGTACTGCCCATTAAAGCAGGATAATTTTGTATTATGATAACTGTTTCCACTTCGTTCCTAAAACAGGACGCTCGTAATTTTGGATTTCATGAATTAGTTTATCTGCCGTCTCAGCTGAAACAATCAACTCTTTATTAGATGGGTTCATAAACCCTTCTTCTGCTGCACGTTCAACCATTTGCAGGATTGGCCCGTAAAAATCTTTAATGTTTAATAAACCAACCGGCTTATTATGTATACCAATTTGTGACCAACATACAACTTCAAATAACTCTTCGAACGTTCCATATCCGCCTGGTAGCGCAATAAAAGCATCTGCAAGCTCTGCCATTTTCGCTTTACGTTCATGCATCGTTTCTACTTCAATTAGTTCTGTTAACCCTGTATGTACAATTTCTCCTCGGAATAGACCGCGCGGCATAACACCTGTTACACGCCCGCCTAAACGAAGAACTTCATTTGCTACTTCTCCCATTAATCCAACGCATGAACCACCGTATACAAGCTCATAGTCATTCTCAACAAACATTTTCCCTAACACTATTGCCTGCTCTTTAAATTCTGGTCTCTCCCCTAAGTTGGAACCTGCAAACACACAAATCTTTCTCATTCCTACACCCCGAAACTATATATTGTTATGATACAATGAACATTGTACAACATATTGAAGGGATGAGGAAGAAATGGATATCGTCGCATTTCAAAGATGGGTAGAGGAATTTTACGAAAAACGAAGCTGGTCACAATATAATGCCTTTATTCGCTTAAATTTCTTAACTGAGGAAGTTGGGGAAGTTTCACGTGTTGTTCGCGCCATTGAGATTGGCCGTGATCGCCCTGATGAAGAAGCGAAAACAGAAGAAGAGCTAAAACAGGAACTAAAAGAAGAACTTGGTGATGTACTATCTAATCTTATTATTCTTTCACAAAAATATGATTTAGATTTACAAGACATTATGGAGGCTCACGTCACAAAGCTTTCGATAAGGTTCGAGACATCCAAATGAGAATATTATCAATTATGGTATAATATTCTTGTCACAATACTAAGGGGGATTTTATGTTATCTAAAAAATTGCACGACGCATTAAACGATCAAATGAACTTTGAATTTTACTCTGCCCACGCTTATATGGCAATGGCTGCTTACTGTACATCTGAGAGCTATGATGGATTCGCTAACTTTTTCCTTGTACAAGCTGAAGAAGAACGTTTCCACGCAATGAAGCTTTATAACTACATTAACGACCGCGGTGAGCGCGCTATTGTTACTGGATTTGATAATCCAAATAACGAATATGAATCTGTACTGAATGCTTTTGAAGTAGCACTTGAGCATGAGCGTGAAGTAACGAAGCGTATTTACAACTTATCTGATATCGCTTGGGATGAGCGTGAACACGCAACGATTACATTCTTAAAATGGTTCGTTGATGAGCAAGTAGAAGAAGAAGCTTCATTCGATAGCATCATCCAAAAATTAAAACGTATTACAAGCGATTCAAACGCATTATTTATGCTAGATGCTGAATTAGAGAAACGTACATTTACGCCTCCAGCTGAGTAGTATCCCAATCACCTTAATGAATGTATTAAGGTGATTTTTTTATTTCCTCTCTCAGCCCAATAACCTTCGCCAAATCCTTCTTATAAATCCCTGAAACCTTTTCAACAAAATCACTCTGAGTAAACGTCCCACTGCCTTCTTCTACTATACTTAAATATCCATGTATGAATTTCAAAAAGGTTCTAGCATCTTCACCAGTTAATTGATCAATGTTCTCCATAATCTCATCAAACTCCCTTAAACTATCCCGTTCTTTCAACTTAATCCCCCCTCTTTGTATTATTTATCATACCAAAATAAAAAAGCCGTTCATCTCCTAAATGAGAGATAAACGACTTCTTTATCATTTTATTAAAGCATAACCCCAACGATAATCGCTGATAATATACTTACTAACGTTGCACCGTATACAAGTTTTAATCCGAATGAAGATACAACGTTTGCTTGTTTGCCATCGATACTCTTCGTTGCACCTGCGATAATTCCGATTGATGAGAAGTTCGCAAATGATACAAGGAAGATAGATAAAATTCCTACTGTACGAGTTGATAAATCGCCTGCTACTTTACCAAGGTCAAGCATCGCAACGAATTCGTTCGTTACTAACTTCGTTGCCATAATTTGTCCTGCTTGTAGCATCTCTGATGTTGGAATACCCATTACGAATGCTAATGGTGAGAATACATATCCTAAAATGCTTTGGAATGTGATTCCGAAAATTGAATCGAATACACCGTTAATTGCTGTAATTAATGCTACGAAACCGATTAACATCGCCGCTACTGTTACAGCGATAGAGAAACCAAGCATAATATATTCGCCTAACATTTCAAAGAATGTTTGTTTTTTATCTTCTTGTAATTCTAAAATATCGTCTTCTTCTTTTACTTCATATGGATTAATAATATGAACGATAATGAATCCGCTAAATAAGTTTAGTACAAGTGCTGTTACTACATATTTTGGATCAATCATTTTCATGTAAGAACCGACGATTGACATCGATACTGTCGACATGGAAGATGCACAAAGTGTGTATAAACGATTTTTCGGTAATTTGCTTAATTGATCTTTTACTGTAATGAATACTTCACCTTGACCAACGATTGCAGCTGCTACTGCATTATATGATTCTAGTTTTCCTAAGCCGTTAATTTTACTTAATAGGAAACCGACTGCACGAATGATAATCGGTAATACTTTAATGTGTTGTAAGATCCCAATTAGTACTGCTAAGAAAATAATTGGTAATAATACTGTTAAGAAGAATGGTGCTTGTCCATCATTTGCTAAACCACCAAATACGAAATTAACCCCTGCTTCCGCAAATTTTAAAATAGCGCCAAACCCATCTGCAATCCCTTTTACTAATACAAATCCGACCTTTGTATTTAGTAAGAAATACGCGAGTACCAATTGAATGACTAGCATAAGTGCAATTGGTTTATATTTAATTTTCTTACGATCTGAACTGATAAGGAACCCTAGTACAAATACTACAAGTAAACCGACTAGAAACATTACGATCTTCATATGTGAATCCTCCACTTCTCCCACGAGTTATTGGTCGTATAACGTATAACGAATGACGTCTGACCATTGATGTTAAAAAATTTAAAACCCCTAAATACTATTCAACTATCATCTAAAATCAGTAAGCGTTTACATAAATTGCAATTTATAAAAGGTAGTTTCTTCTCTCCTACCATACTTGAAAGTCTGAAATTGATACCACCTACAAATCAAATTGTAAGCGTTATCTAATCGAAATGCAATATAAATTTTAAAAGATTTTTATATGTTAATATATTCCTAATCAATTGGTTTTTTCATGCAAATTTACCATAAAAAATAGCCCTAGCTATAAGCTAGGACCATCTTTTTTATAACATAACACCAACGATAATCGCTGATAGAATACTTACTAATGTCGCACCGTATACAAGGCGTAGACCGAATGATGATACAACGTTTGATTGGTTTTCATCGATACCTTTCGTTGCACCTGCGATAATTCCGATTGATGAGAAGTTCGCAAATGATACAAGGAATACAGAAAGAATACCAACTGTACGAGCTGATAAGTCACCAGCTACTTTTCCAAGATCCAGCATCGCAACAAACTCGTTTGATACTAATTTTGTTGCCATAATTTGTCCCGCTGTTACCATCTCTGCTTGCGGGATACCCATTACGAATGCTAATGGTGAGAAAATATACCCTAAAATAGCTTGGAATGTAATACCGAACATGGAATCAAATAAGCTATTGATTGCTGTAATTAATGCTACGAAACCAAGTAACATTGCCGCTACTGTGATCGCGATTGTGAAACCAAGCATAATATATTCACTTAGCATTTCAAAGAATGACTGTTTTTTCTTATTTTCTAATTTCAGTGTATCTTCTTCTTCTGTAATATCGTACGGGTTAATAATATGAATAATAATGAAACCACTAAATAAATTTAATACAAGTGCTGTTACTACATATTTTGGTTCAATCATTTTCATATAAGAACCTACGATTGACATTGATACTGTCGACATGGAAGATGCACATAATGTATATAAACGATGTTTTGGGATTTTACTTAATTGATCTTTTACTGTAATAAATACTTCTGCTTGCCCAACAATAGCAGCTGCTACTGCGTTATATGATTCTAGTTTACCTAGACCATTTACTTTACTTAACAACGTACCAATAGCACGAATAAATATCGGTAAAATTTTAAAGTGTTGCAGAATTCCGATTAAAACGGCAAAGAATACGATCGGTAATAACGCTGTTAGGAAGAATGAAACCTCTCCTTTATTAACAAGACCGCCAAATACGAAAACGATTCCAGCTTCTGCATATCCAAGAAGCGCGCCAAATCCATCTGAAATTCCTTTTACTAAAATATAACCAACTTGCGTATTTAATAAGAAATAACTTAACACTAGCTGAATAACAAGCATGATTGCGATTGGTTTATACTTAATCTTCTTTCGATCGGCACTTATAAGAAAACCGAGTACGAATACAACGAGCAATCCTACAAGAAACATAACAAACTTCATTAATAAAATCCTCCATTTAACTCTTCATTAACGTTGAACGTCTGACCACTCAAAATAAGAAATAATCCGAACTTTCCATTTCTCCTCCAAAACCTTCAATCGGATAGGAAAGATCATAAAACCTCTTGTTTCAAAGGCATTTTCCATTCTAACATAAATCACAACTCATATCCGCACTTTTCTTAAAAAAATTACATTTTATTATAAATCACCCATTAATGTTCGTCTTTTACCTTTTAAAATAAACTTTAAGCGAGCCTCATAAATAGCAGGATAAAACAAAAAAAATGAGCATCAAGTTTTACTTGATGCTCACCTCATTATACTGCTTTTTCTTTATCAGCTACTGCTGGCTTGTCCCAGCACTCTGTATTGTTCAAACCTGGAATAGACTCCGCATAGAACACTGGATCTTTTCCTTGTTTCTTTTGCTTAATGTAATCTGATAATGCCGCGAAAGCATACTTAGAAAGGAATACGATCGCAACTAAGTTAATAATAGCCATAATACCCATGAATAAATCTGCTACATCCCAAACGATTTGAATTGTTGCTACAGATCCTAACATAACCATACCAAGTACAGCAATTCGATAAGCATTTAGTAACACTTTACTTCCATTTAAGAACTCAATATTTGTTTCACCATAGTAGTAGTTACCTACTAATGAACTAAATGCAAACAAGAAGATTGCAACTGCTACAAATATAGATGCCCATGGTCCGATATGTTGGCTTAATGCTTGCTGCGTTAATTGAATACCATTTAAATCAGCCGCATTATGCACATCTGATAAAAGAATGATAAATGCTGTACAACTACAAATTAATAATGTATCTGTAAATACCCCTAAAGTTTGAATGAAACCTTGTTTAACTGGGTGCGTTACGTTTGCAGTCGCAGCTGCGTTCGGCGCACTACCCATACCTGCTTCATTTGAGAATAATCCACGTTTTACCCCTAGTAAAATCGCAGCTCCTAATCCTCCGCCTACTACTTCTTTAATTCCAAAAGCATGTAAGAAAATTTCTTTAAATACATATGGAATTGCCGTAATGTTTGTTACAACAACGAATAATGCCACTGCTACATATATAATTGCCATTACTGGAACAATCATTTCAACCGCACGTGCAATACGTTTTACTCCGCCGAAGATGATGATTGCAAGTAAACCAGCCATAAACAGACCTACAAACTTACCATCTGTGTTAAATGCTCCATCAAAAGCTGCCGCTACTGTGTTTGACTGCACGGCGTTGAAAATTAACCCAAAACTAACCGTTATTAGAACAGAGAAGACAACTCCTAACCAGCGTTTCTTTAAACCCTTTTCCATATAATACGCTGGGCCACCGCGGAATGCGTTCCCATCTTTTACTTTATAAATTTGCGCTAATGTGCTCTCTACAAATGCAGAAGCACCCCCAATTACCGCGATTAACCACATCCAAAATACTGCTCCTGGTCCACCTGCTGAGATTGCGATAGCTACACCAGCTAGGTTACCAGTACCTACACGAGAAGCTGTACTCATACAAAAAGCCTGGAACGATGATACACCACTCTTCTCTTTTTGCGCTTTCCTCGTTTTCGAACTTGCCCCATCCCCAAGCAAACGAATCATTTCACCGAAGTAACGAACTTGGACAAATTTCACACGAAACGAAAAGTAAAGTCCTAATCCAATTAACATCGCAATGATTATATATGACCAAAGAACATTATTTATATCCCCAATTATATTAGTTAAAAAATCCATAATTGCATTGCCCCCTCTTCTTCACAATAAGAAAATTATATTCTAAAAACTCTTAGTAATCAAGAATTTTCGACAAAAAGATGTGAGGTTTTCTAACATGAAAATGTTACCACATATAACACAATTGTTTTTTCTCTACTAAAACATCACAACTAGCACAAGCATCCCTACCTATTCAACTGATTATTTCTATACTGAAAATAGCAAAAAACAAACCACCGGGTTACAACAAAAAAGATGAGTATCGAATTCAGCTCGATACTCATCTTTTCATCACACTGCTTTTTCTTTATTCGTTACAGCCGGTTTATCCCAACACTCTGTATTCGTTAAACCTGGAATAGAATCTGCACTGAACACTGGATCTTTCCCTTGTTTCTTTTGCCTTACATAGTCTGCCAATGCAGCGTATGCAAATCGCCCAAGAAGCGTAATCGCAATTAAGTTTGTGATTACCATTAGTCCCATAAATAAATCCGCCATATTCCATACAACTTGAAGTGTCGCAACAGAACCGAATAATACCATTGCAACCACCGCAATACGGTAAATTGTTAACCAAGTTTTACTTTGTTTAATGAATTCAATATTCGTTTCACCATAATAGTAGTTTCCTAGAAGTGAACTAAATGCAAATAAGAAAATAATAATCGCTAGGAAGCTACTTGCCCACGGACCAATTTGTGAACTTAATGCATTTTGCGTTAATTCAATCCCTTCTAAATTTGTCGCTTTATATGCACCAGAACATAGTACGATAAATGCTGTTGATGTACATACTAAAAATGTATCTACTAGTACTCCAATTGTTTGAATAAATCCTTGTTTCGCTGGATGTGTTACATCCGCTGTTGCTGCCGCATTCGGCGCACTACCCATACCTGCTTCATTCGCAAATAATCCGCGCTGAATACCAAACTTCATCGCAGCACCGATACCGCCACCTACAGCTGAATCTAAACCAAATGCACCTTTAAAGATTTCTGTAAACATATCCGGTATTAAATAATAATTTTTAATAACAACGAAAATTGCTACTGCAATATAAATAAGCGCCATTGGCGGAACGATCATTTCAGACATACGCGCGATACTTTTCACGCCACCAAAAATAATAACCGCGACTAATACCGCTAATACAATCCCAACAACGTAACGCTCAATACCGAAAGCATTTTTAAATGCTAATGTAACTGTATTTGCTTGTACTGAGTTGAAAATTAATCCGTAACTAATTGTAATTAGAATAGAGAACCAAATCCCCATCCAACGTTTATTTAAACCTTTTTCCATATAATAAGCAGGTCCACCACGGAAGCCACTGCCATCTTTTATTTTATAAATTTGCGCAAGCGTACTTTCTACAAAACTTGAAGACGCCCCAATAATCGCAATTACCCACATCCAAAATACCGCTCCAGGTCCTCCCATAGAAATAGCTAACGCTACCCCAGCTAAGTTCCCGATTCCAATACGAGCTGCTGAACTCATACAAAATGCTTGGAAAGAAGATACACTACCTTTTTTACGCGTCTTTCCAGTTAATCCATCACTCATTAATCGAACCATTTCCCCTAAATGAGTGATTTGTACAAATTTCAATTTAATAGAAAAATAAAGACCTAAACCAATTAACATTGCAATAAGAATATATGACCAAAGAATTGTATTTGTCGATGAAACGAATTGCTCTAAAATATCCATACAATTAACCCCCTCCTTTTCTTCATAAAACGAATTATATTTAAAAAATACTTAAAAATCAACATTTTTCGACAATTTTCGATTTTCCAAATGTTAGAGGTTAATAAAGTACAATTTTTTTATGACTCTTCCCTCTCTAACTGTACATACTAAAACAAAAAATAAATCTACAAACAACACCATTGACAAAAATACCAACCTGTAACTATAATGATTACAACAGGTTGTAACAAACCTAATTACAATACATTCATTTACTTTCAGATATACACATTAACAAACACTTTGGAGGGATTTATTATGAAAATTGGAATCATTGGAGCAACTGGTAAAGCAGGAAGTCGTATTTTAAAAGAAGCTTTAGATCGCGGACATGAAGTAACTGCAATCGTAAGAACCGCAGCAAAAATTACAGAAGAAAACGTAAAAGTTTTAGAGAAAGATGTATTCTCTCTTACATCTAATGACCTACAAGCATTTGACGTAGTTGTAAATGCTTTCGGCGCTCCAGCAGGCGAAGAGCACCTTCACGTAGATGCAGGAAACGTACTAATTGAAGCTATGAAAGGTGCACCTAACACAAAATTACTTGTAGTTGGCGGAGCTGGAAGCTTATTTGTAGACGAAGAGAAAACAACACGTGTATTTGATACGCCAGGTTTCCCAAATGAATACCTTGCAACAGCTCAAAACCAAGGGAAGAATTTAGAAATCCTGCAACAAACAAACGATATCACTTGGACATTCATCAGCCCTTCTGCACTATTTGCATTAGGAAAACGCACAGGTTCTTATACAGCTGGCAAAGACAACCTTCTTGTTAACTCAAAAGGTGATAGCTACGTAAGTTACGAAGACTTCGCAGTTGCGGCACTTGATGAAATCGAAAATCCAAAACACGTAAACGAACGCTTCACAGTAGTTTCTGAAGCTGAATAATAGAAAAAGCTCGTAAAACATAATGTTTTACGAGCTTTTTTATTATTGTACTTGCTCTAAACCATTTGGAGTAATCTTAAAGGAAATTTCTTTAAACTTTTTCTTATCTCCTTTTCCAATTAACTCACTCTTTTTATACCAATTCAAACGATTTGATTCAGCATGGTACACTTTCACTACATCCCCATACTGGAAGAAAGTGCCGTTTAGTTGCTCAGCAAAATTCTTTGAAGTTTCTTGCCCTTCTGCTGTTACTTGCTTTTTCACGTTTCCATTTTGATCATATAGTGTAATTCCCATATATAATTCATTTTTAAAGTAGCTATGAATTTGTTCATTTGTATGCGTTACATGTAGTTGCTTATCTTCATGATTGAACGTTACAACAGAACGAATATCATCACCCAGCCCTTGGTATACAAGACTATCGCCATACGTTACTTCTAGCGCTACTTCTGTCACTTGCTTATTTTCAAATCGATCTTTCGTTTCTACTTTCACCGTTTGTTCACCAATTTTTGTTGTATCTGGTTTCCCTACAAAACCTACTACTTCTCCGCCCGTTACTTCAACAAATTTCCTCGCGTCCAGCGTTTCGCTGTTTGTTCCGATTACTACTTGCTGCGGATTTGCTTTTACTGTTTGCTCACCGTCTAACCTTTCAAATCCATTTTCAGTGATTTTGAAGACTAATTCTTTTATATCCTTACTTTTCCCTTCGCCCACATATACATCTTTTTGATACCAATGTAAACGAGAAGATTCTGCATGATATACTTTCACTACATCTCCATACTCAAATGCAAGTCCATTTACTTCATTAGCAAAAGCTTTCGTATTCTCTAAACCTTTTACCGCTATATTTTTCTTCACCTTTCCTTCTTTATTGTACAGGGTGAATTCAAAATACTTCTCATCTTTAAAGTAATCATGAATTAGATTCTTTGTATCTGTCGCACTCAGTTTTTTCGTATCATGATGCAAAGTTACAATTGATTTCAAGTCACCATCTCTATAACCTAATCCATATACTAATAGGCTGTCTCCATATGTTACTGTTAGAGGTACTTCCGTCACTTGCTTATTTCCAAATCGATCTTTCGTTTCTACTTTCACCGTTTGTTCACCGATTTTTGTTGTATTTGGTTTCTCTACAAAGCCAACTACTTCTCCATCTTTCACGTCAACAAAGTCCTTTGCATCTAACTTCTCAATATCTGTTCCTACTACTACTTGTTGCGGTTTCGCTGTTATTTCTTGTTGAGTCACCATTCTTTCGAAACCGTGCTCCGTAACTTTAAAGACTACCTCATGAACGCCATACTCTGTATTCACAAATTCATTCTTTTTATACACTTTAAATCTATCAAACTCTTTTTGATATACTTTTACTACATCACCATATTCAAAAGTCATTCCATTGAATTGCTCTGCAAATGCTTTTGTATTTTCAGACGCTTTTACAGATACTACTTTCTTCTCTTTTCCATCTTTATCATATACAGTCATTTCCATATATTTCTCATCTGCAAATGACGTATGCATTTTACCTTCTGAATCTGTCACACTAAATTTTTTCTCGTCATGATTCAACGTTACAACTGATTTAATGTTCGTTCCGCCATAGCTCGTCCCAAAGAACATAATGCTATCACCGTAAATTACTTCTAACGATACTTCCGTTACTTGCTTATTTCCGAAACGATCTTTCGTTTCTACTTTTACTTTTTGCTCACCGATTTTTGTTGTATTTGGTTTTTCTACGAATCCAACTACTTCTCCATCTTTCACGTCAACAAAGTTCTTTGCATCTAACTTCTCAATATCTGTTCCTACCACTACTTGCTGTGGTTTTGCTGTTACTTCTTGCAACATATCCATTCTCTCAAAGCCTTTTTCTGTCACTTTGAAGAATAGTTCTTTTGCCCCTTTTTTCTCACCTTGACCAGTAAGGGTATTATTTTGATACCATTTCAAACGATCCGGTTCTGCGTGGAATACTTTCACTACATCTCCATACTCAAACTGCACTCCATTCACTTGCTCTGCAAAGTCCTTTGAAGTTTCTTGTCCTTCTGCTGTTACACGCTTTTTCTCCGTTCCATTTTGATCGTATAAAGTGATTCCCATATATTGTTCTTTATCAAAGTATTTATGAATTTGTTTATTCATATCAGTTGCATGTAATTTCTTCTCATCATGCTTTAATGTTATAACTGAAGCAATTTCATTGTTATACCCTACATATGCAATGCTATTTCCATAAATTACTTCTAGCGATACTTCCGTCACTTGCTTATTTCCAAAAGCATCCTTCGTCTCTACTTTTACTTTTTGTTCTCCAATTTTTGATGTATTGGGTTTTTCTGCAAAACCAACCACTTCTCCATCTTTTACTTGTACGAATTCTTTCGGATCTAGTTTGTCTACATCCATTCCGACTACTACCTTTTGCGGTACTGCTGTCACTTCTTGTAAACTATCTTTTAATTCGAAGCCTTGCTGAGTAATTTGGAATAATTTATCTTTTTTATTTTTAGCTTTCCCTTGATCTACAAGTGCGTTATTTTGGTACCATTTCAAACGATCCGGTTCTGCGTGGAATACTTTTACTACATCACCATATTCAAAATCCAAGCCATTTAGTTCCATCGCAAACCTTTTTCCAGTTTCTTGTCCTTCTGCTAATACACGTTTCTTTTCAATCCCATTTCGATCATATAGTGCTAAGCCCATATATTCTTCTTTTTCAAAACGATAATGTATTTTATTATTAGTAAAGTTTACATTTAATTTTTTTTCATTGTGACGCAGCGTCACTGTCGACATTACATCATTTGAAATTCCTTGAAAAATTATACTGTCTCCATAAACCCCATTTACCTGGACAGGAATTGAATTTTTATTTCCTTTCTCATCCTCAATTTCTACTAACACTTTCCGTTTTCCATTCTCTAATTTAGGCCATATAATCTTACCTGTTACTTTTACATTCTCGCCTAAATTTTGAACGAGTTTACTCGCTTGATTTTCATCAGAATCCGTACCAACTAAAAGATTTTTCACCTCATTAGTAGGCTCACCATAAGGGACCTTATACGGTTCAACTTGCTTTTCACGAATATCATTACTATCTGTAGCTTTCCAGATTTCCTTTTCTAATTTAGGTAAATTTAATTTTTCTATTTTCTCTCTAATATCATCGTTTGGCGCTAATCCCCATTCTTCAAAGAAAGGAATTAAATTTTGCCCTGCCACTTGTGATGTCATATAAATAAATAGTTGCTTTTTGTCTTCATCAGACGCGGGCATTTCACTCTGTGGTAACAAACGATAAGCTTGATGTAACCTAGGATAGAAATGTTCTCCATACACTACATTTAATTGCCAAAACATTGTAAGAGGATTAATATCATCAATGGACCTTTCTGCTTTAGGTTTCTCTAAATACTCAAATGAGTTTTTATAGTGCTCATCCATTTCTAATTGATTCCCTAACGCCTTTTGAACAGCTAATGAGTAAATATTTACTGTAACTTCCCTTACTTTAGACCACTTCCAAGGTTCTTGCTGATGTAAATGTCCAACTTCATGCCACGGTCCCCAGCCATCCTTTTCAAGCACTTCTATATCTAAAACTCTATTCATTGCCGTCGGGATATATCCTGTATGATAATTTTTCGCAAACATAAAGTCCCCTTCAGCAGGCTTCCTTTTCTCAATAAACTGAGCATAATGAATTGGAGATTTCGCAACCCCCATACTATTTTCAGATAATCCTGCCACTGCATTTTCCAATCGAATAATCTTATCGTGTAATTGCATTAAATCTGTTGGATCCGTATTCTTCATATATTTCTGTACAGAATCGTAAGTAGTAGTAATTAGGCTTCTCTCACCTTTTAATTCAACTACATAAGGATCCTTATACTTTTTTAACATTTCATCCCAATCTTTTTTCGTATGCTTACCTAAAATAAACATAGGGAAGTGGCTACCACCATTCGTAACTGAAGCTGTTACTTCCCCTTCGTTATTCATATTGTAAAAATATAAAATCCCACCACTTGGAGATGAAATAACATTTTTCCCTGGTTTTAAATCAAACTCTTCTGGATCTTTCTCATCATAAGATCTCGTTCCTATGAAAGCTTGAATAGACTGCGTTCCTTTTATATCAATTGTGATTTCTTCATTTGGCGCTGCATAAATTCCAGTCGGCTCATTAGGAGAAAGCTTCCAATCGACTCTTAAACGTTCTCTTTCTTCTTCTACACTGCCTTTCCCCGGCAACTGAAATACTCTCTGCTCAAACTTATTCTCTTTAACCTCTTCTAATTTCCCACCTTTATTCTCTTCCAAAGGTGCCGCGTATCCTTTCGATGCTTCGAAAGCTACTGGCGATAACAATGTAGATATACATATTCCAGCCACTAATACCCTACTACTCTTTTTCTTCGACATAATCTGTGTCCCCTATTCCTTTATTTAGAGAAACTATCCTATATATCCATTTAATAAGACATCCTATTATTTTTATAAAAACATTTAATGAATAGACTAACACCTCGCGCACCTGTATCAATTACTACCGCATTTCTCTCAATGTATTCGCTTTCTTACATTATAAAAATTTTTATGTACTGTATCCTCCTCACTTCCCTCTACTTGTGATGAGTTCTCTCTACATAAAGTGAAACTTTAATCAGTGGGGGTTTTCTTCATCCCCCACTGATTATTAGTTGAACCAATCGGACTTTTATGGGCTGTTGATCCCCACCTAACTTCTTTGCCTTCGCTGAATTTTGAGGTGGGGGTCTTACTGCCCATTAAAGCGGGATAAAAAAGAGAATAGTAAAAGATATATTATCAGTATTGTCATCTATACATCTAAAGTTATGAATAACAATAGAAACTTACATTTTCTTCATATATGACCATCTATAGGTAGTTTTTCCAACTGAATTTTACACGCTTTCTACTTTGTTTGATAGCCTTTTCAATTAGAATAATGTTACAATTTTGTGAATACAATCTATTAATTGTAACGTTAAGATTTTACTATATTTATATTATTTCTAAATAAAGTTTAAACTGTATAAACAGTACTTTTATCCCACATTTAATTTTCTTAATATAATTTTATCTTTCACAGAAAAAGCATTGGCACACGGCCAATGCTTTTTTATTATCTCTTTTGATTCGGTTTATGCGGTTCATTTGGAGTATGTGGTTTATTGTTATCATGACCATTTGTTGTTTTCCAACTTACCGATAACTCCGGACTTGTTTTTTCTTCACTGCGCTCAAGTAATACGACTGCATTTTGAATTGTTGGTGTACCTTTATGTGCAATCCCTTGTAACTTTGTTAAATTACCTAATACTTTAAAGCTAAATCCACCAGCTGGTGTTTGTTTTGGAATTAAAATGCGGAACTTTTCTCCTACATTAAATTCAGTTTTCGCTTCGCCCTTTTCATTTACAAACTTCGTGCCCGCTGGTGCACCTGTTGCTTGCACTTTATACGTTCCACTTTTCGCGTTTGTTTCTACTGTATATAAACCTGTTTCAAAGAAATCATTTTTTAACACTGCTTGTTGTTCTTCTGCTGGTACGACGCTCATCGTAATTTCTTGTAATTCTTCACTCGCATTTGCTTTTGCAACGATATCTTTCGTTACCTTTTCTACATTTTTATTTCGGAAATCTAAATCATTAATATCGATTTGTTTTAACGCATTCCATACTGCAAGCTGCGTTGCATAATGTGCTTCTCTCCAATCAGAAACACCTAATTCTTGTGGACTTTTTTGTGGATATCCATTCAATAATACACGGTACACATTAATATCCACTTTCCCCATTTCTGGTAAATCTTGACCACTCGGAGATTTCAAATCTACATTTAAGCAAAAGGCAATTTTACCATCTGCTGTTTTTATAAGCTCTGTTCGAATTGGTTTCTTCTTTGATTTACTATAACTCCAATCCATTTCATACTTTGTATGATCCATAACTTCGGCGAATGCTTTTTGAAGTGGAAATAATAAGTTCGCAAATACAAATAAAACACTCAAAAAAGCGGCCATTAGCTTGAAAGATCGTTTTATATTCATGTTTACAACCCCTTATGAAATAACAAATTTTCTTCTGTTTATTATTTAGTTAGAAATTTTTTTTATACATAAGCAAAACAAAAAAGAGTGCAAACTGTTTGCACTCCTTCTCTCTACTATAAGTTTAGAAATCAAAGTTATCCGGATCTGGACCAACGCGATGATTTTCGTTTAACGCGTCGATTTTTTCCATATCTTCTTTCGTTAATTCGAAATTAAATATATCAGCGTTTGCAACGATGCGGTGTTCCTTCGTTGACTTCGGAATTGTGACAACTTCATTTTGAAGATCCCAGCGTAAAATGATTTGAGCTGTCGTTTTCCCATACTTATGAGCAATTTCCTTTAATGTTTCGTTATCTAACAATTGACCTTGCATAAGTGGTGACCATGCTTCCATTTGAATACCTTGCTCTTTACAGAACGCTTGTAACTCTTTTTGTGTTAAACGAGGGTGATATTCCACTTGGTTAATCATCGGTTTCATTTCCGCACCTGCTAGTACGTCTTTCAGATGATGAATTTGGAAGTTACTTACGCCAATTGCACGTACGCGTTCTTCTTTATAAAGTGTTTCTAATGCTCTCCACGACTCTTTGTATTTCCCTTCTACAGGCCAATGAACAAGATATAAATCTAAATAATCTAGTTCTAATTTTTTTAAGCTTTCTTCATATGCAGCAAGTGTCGTTTCATATCCTTGATCCGAATTCCACACTTTTGAAGTAATGAATAAATCTTCTCGAGAAATCCCTGCTTCTTTTATACCAGCACGAATTCCTTCTCCTACTGCTTTCTCATTTCCATAAATCGCAGCTGTATCGATACTGCGATATCCTGCTTTAATCGCTGATTTCACAGCCTCTACAAGCTCCGGTCCGTCTTCTACTTTAAATACACCTAAACCGAACCAAGGCATTTCTACACCGTTATGCAATGTTGTTGTACTTTGTAAATTCATTATATTTTCTCTCCCTTAATTCACTTGATCTCTTTTTTCTAATGTCATACTCCACACCGTTAACATAACAGCACCTACTACCATCATGCCGCCTACCCAAGCTGTATGAATTAACCCTAACGAGTTCGTTACAATGCCGCCTAAGTAAGCACCAAGAGCGATTCCCGCATTAAACGCTGCGATGTTAATCGCGGATGCTACATCCACAGCACTTGGAACAAATCTCTCAGCCAATATAACGACATACACTTGTAGACCAGGAACATTCATAAATGCGAATAGTCCCATGAAAATAATTGTGATGAATCCAGCGACTTTAAACGGCGCTGTAAATGTTAAAACAAATAATACAATTGCTTGAATGAAGAACATGTAAAATAGCGCTCGAATTGGATTATGATTTGATAATTTTCCGCCGACCATATTCCCAATCGCAATTGCGATTCCGTACACTAACAAAATAATTGTAACGGTACTTGCTTTAAATCCTGTTACTTCTTGTAATAGCGGAGATAAATACGTAAATGCTACGAATGTTCCCCCGTATCCTAATGCAGTAATAATAAATACAAGTAATAGTCTTCCATTCGTAATTAGCTTAAACTGATCGCGAAATGATACAGGCGTACCTTTTTTTAAGTTAGAAGGAATTAGCATACTATTGGCTATTAAGGCAACGATTCCAATTGCCACAATTACAATAAACGATGCTCTCCAGCCAAATTGTTGACCGATAAACGTTCCAATTGGTACACCTGTAATGGTCGCAACGGTTAAACCAGTAAACATAAATGCAATTGCACTCGCACGTTTATTCTCTGGTACAAGCGCAGACGCAATTGTGGATCCTATCGACATAAAAACGCCGTGCGCAAACGCAGATACAACCCTCGCGATAAGTAACACAGTAAAACTTGTTGCCACCGCCGCAATTCCATTACCAATAATGAAAATAATCATAATCCACATTAATAACGTCTTTCGCGACATACTAGCTGTTAATGACGTTAATACAGGGGCACCGAATGCTACTCCTAATGCATATAAAGAAACCGTTAAACCCGCTGTTGTAACAGAAACATGTAAATCCTCTGAAATAGATGGTAATAAACCGACACTAATAAATTCGGTTGTACCAATTCCAAACGCACTAATGGCTAGTGCTAATAAAGCAAACATACTTCTCCGATTCGTCTGTACTACCGAAGAAGATACTGTATATGAATTCAATTGAACTCCTCCTTAATGCGAGAAATCCAATCATAATAGTATGAAAAAAGGCCTTTTTTCTTCTACAAAAATAAATTTACTGCTCATATATGCTATTATGAATGGCTTCACTCTTTTTTTGAAGAACGCACTTAAAAGTACGATAGGTACCTAAAAGTAACATAGGCACTTTTTAGTACCGTACTACTCATTCCCCTCTTACGTATGCTATTATGGAACATATTCAACATGATAAAAAGTACGTACTTTAAAGTGCTATAGGTACTTTTTAGTAACATTTAAATTATTTAGCTTCTTTTGTTGGAGAACTGAAATTTACATTCATCAAAGGAGATTTTCATATGAAGAAATATAATATTCCCGTTGAAGCGACTTTAGAGGTTATCGGTGGAAAATGGAAAGTCGTTATTCTTTGCCACTTAACGAAAGGTACAAAGAGAACAAGTGAATTAAAACGTCTCATGCCTGGTATTACACAAAAAATGTTAACGCAGCAATTACGTGAATTAGAAGAAGACGGCGTTATTCAAAGAAAGGTATACAATCAAGTACCACCGAAAGTAGAATATTCTCTTACAGACTACGGTTGGTCTTTAGAATCCATTCTTGATTCTCTTTGTACTTGGGGCGAATGCCATCTTGAAAAAAGCGGTAATACATCGATGCTAATAACAGAAGATGAACAATAAAAAAAGGAAAAAATGAACATAAATTTGTCCATTTTTTCCTTTTTCTCTTTATATATACGGACATTTCTTAGCTTAACAAAATAATTTATGCGCTTTCACACCTTGTCAGTACTACGTTATACACTTAATATCAAATAATTAGGAATCATTTTTATGTTAACATAGGTGTATATAGTATATAATATAGGATATATATTATATACACTTTCCGATAAAGGAACTTTCCATTATGCGGACAAGCCAAGTATCGGACAGTTCATAAATAATAGGTAGGACATTATGGTTTTGGATTTATGATTTCAGCTTACTTGCTGGCATAAATTTAAAGGCATTTTATTGTGCTTTGTGAAACTTTGTATAAAGTTTCGCAAGCGTTTACTATCTTACCTATCAAAAATAAGAGTATTGCTATCGTAAAGGAGAATTGGAGATGCCAGAAACTATGACTCAAACAAAGCCAGAACAAGAAACTGTACAAATTTCTGCTAGCCAAGGACAACTTGATGTACTTGATCAGTTGTTAAAACCTGAGGTACAAGAATCATTAACTACATTAGTAGAACAGCTTCCAAAATTAACTGAGCTTGTTAACATTTTAACTAAGTCTTATGACTTCGCTCAAACTGTTGCTACTGATGAAGTATTAAAAAGCGACACTGTTAGTGCAATCACAGAGCTTGTAGAACCTGTAAAAGATACAGTGAAAGGCATGGCTGCAACTGCTATCGAAGCGAAAGATCGTGCTGACGAAAGCAACGAAGTTATCGGCCTGTTCGGTCTATTAAAATTACTAAAAGACCCACAAGCACAAAAAATGTTCCGCTTTGTGAACGCATACCTTCAAATTAGTGCAGAACGTAACAATAAATAATTTAACTTATAACAACAATTAGTAAAGACGGGGGATATCATACTATGTCAAAACAAATTGTCATCTTAGGCGCTGGTTATGGCGGTCTTCTTGCCGCTTTAAACGTACGTAAATATTACAGCAAATCAGAAGCACAAGTTACAGTGATTAACCAATACCCAACACACCAAATCATCACTGAACTACACCGCCTTGCAGCTGGTAACGTTGCTGAGCAAGCAATTGCAATGCCACTTACAAAGCTTTTCAAAGGTAAAGATATCGATCTTAAAATCGCAACAGTTGAGTCATTCTCAGTTGATAGCAAAGAAATCAAACTAGCTGGTGGCACTACTTTATCTTACGATGCACTTGTAGTTGCTTTAGGAAGTAAAACTGCTTACTTCGGTATTCCAGGACTAGAAGAAAACAGCATGGTATTAAAATCTGCTGCTGATGCAAACAAAATCTACAAACACGTTGAAGACCGTATTCGTGAATACGCGAAAACGAAAAACGAAGCTGATGCTACAATCGTAATCGGTGGTGGCGGATTAACTGGCGTTGAGCTAGTTGGTGAGCTTGCTGACATTATGCCTAAACTTGCAAAAAGCCACGGCGTAAATCCAAAAGAAGTTAAACTTCTTCTTGTTGAAGCAGGTCCAAAAATCCTTCCAGTATTACCAGACCACTTAATCGAACGTGCAACTACTAGCTTAGAGGCACGCGGTGTTACATTCTTAACAGGTCTTCCTGTAACAAACGTTGCTGGCAATGAAATTGACTTAAAAGACGGTCAAAAACTTGTTGCTAACACATTCGTTTGGACAGGTGGCGTACAAGGTAACCCATTAATCGGTGAATCAGGTCTTGAAGTAAACCGTGGTCGTGCAACAGTTGATGCATACCTACAATCTACTTCTCACAAAGACGTATTCGTTGCTGGAGACAGCGCTGTTGTCTTCGCTCCAGACGGACGTCCATACCCACCAACTGCACAAATCGCTTGGCAAATGGGTGAGTTAATTGGATACAACTTATACGCAGCACTAGAAGGCAAAGCATTCGAAGAGTTCGCACCTGTAAACTCTGGAACACTTGCTAGTCTAGGACGTAAAGATGCTGTTGCTACAATTGGAGCAAGCAATACTCCACTTAAAGGCTTACCAGCATCATTAATGAAAGAAGCAAGTAACGTTCGTTACTTATCACACATTAAAGGTCTATTCAGCTTAGCTTACTAATCTGAATATAAGCCCGAATCATGCCCTGCATGGTTCGGGCTATTTTTGTCCGTAATTTTCTCTAACTTATTTATTCGGCAGAAGAACCATATAACCCTTTAAATTATCTAAATTTACTGATTATTTTATGTCTAAATTGTGTATATGAAAGAATGGAAGTATTCTTCCTACTCCCATCCTTTCACACAAATTATTATCCTAATTTAACTAAGCTGTAGTTTTTCTTCCCTTTACGAATAATGATAAATCGTCCATCAAATGAATTTTCTACAGTAACATCTGTCCCCACATCTGTTACCTTTTCACCATTCATCGAAATAGCTCCATTATTAATATCTTCACGGGCTTGTCGTCTAGATGGTTCAATTCCTAAGTCAACTAGCCATTCTACGATGTTTTTCGTCTCTTTTGAAGACTCGAATGTTGGCATCTCTTTAAAGCCTTGTTCAATTTCATCAGCTGTTAACGATTTAATATCTCCGCTAAATAATGCTGCTGTAATTTTCACAGCTTGCAGGAGTGCCTCTTCGCTATGAACGAATTTCGTCATTTCTTCCGCTAATACTTTTTGTGCTTCACGTTTATGAGGCTCTGTTTCTACCTTCGCTGCCAATTCATCAATACGCTCTTTCGTTAAGAACGTAAAGTATTTCAAGTATTTCACTACATCACGGTCATCTGTATTCACCCAGAACTGGTAAAATTCAAACGGTGTTGTTTTTTCAGGATCAAGCCAAACCGCACCACCTGCAGATTTACCGAACTTCGTACCATCAGATTTTAATAATAACGGAATTGTTAGTCCGAATACTTTCGCTTCGTGCCCTTCTAACTTGCGAATTAAATCTAAACCACTTGTAATATTTCCCCATTGGTCACTACCACCAATTTGCAGTTGAACATCTTCTTTCGTGTATAAATGATGGAAGTCCATCGCTTGCAAAATTTGGTACGTAAATTCTGTGAAAGAAATTCCTGTATCTAAACGACTCGCTACAATATCCTTCGCTAACATGCTATTAATGCTAAAGTTTTTCCCGTAATCACGTAAAAACTCAATAATATTTATTTCATGTGTCCAGTCGTAGTTATTTACCATCTTCACTTCACTATTTCCACCAAAATCAAATAGCTTTTTCATTTGCGCTGTTAACGCATCCACATTATGCTGCACGACATCTAACGTTTGAAGTTGGCGTTCTGATTGACGTCCGCTCGGATCACCAATTGTTCCTGTTGCCCCGCCGATTAATATAACTGGATGATGGCCTGCTAACTGAAATCTCTTCATCATCATAAACGGAATCAAATGTCCAATATGCATACTATCACCAGTCGGATCAACTCCGCAGTATAATGAAATCTGTTTCTCTTCTACTAGCTTACGTAAACCTTCTTCGTCCGTTTGTTGATTAATGGCGCCGCGCCATTCTAATTCATCAATAATATTCATCTTTTGTCATCCCCTCTATTTTTTTGAAAACAAAAAGTCCCTATGTCTATGACATAGGGACGATTATTCACCGTGTTACCACCCAGTTTGTATAAATAGCATAGCTACTCATACCACTCTTAGCAATAATATCGATTGCCAATCCGCTTAGCATTACCTAAGATACTCCAGAGTGTAATTCGCAAGTTTGTTTGTGCTAGGTTCCAGCAACCCCTAGCTCTCTCGTTAACAGTGACAAACTGCTACTGGGCTCTTTCAACGTATATTATTTGTTAAATTATTAGCCATTATATTGAATTGAAAACAAATTGTCAACAATACCCAAATGTTATTTTAAAATAATTCACAGTTTCATACGTATTTCGTTACTCTTTATCTTCTCCAATAATTCTTACTTCTCGCTCTAACTTCACGCCAAATTTCTCTTCAACAGTCTTTTGTACGAAGTGAATTAAATCGATGTAATCTTGTGCTGTTCCGTTATCCACATTCACCATAAATCCAGCATGTTTTAAAGAAACTTCCACTCCGCCAATTCGCTTACCTTGTAGTCCTGATTCTTGAATCAACTTACCAGCAAAGTTATTTGGTGGGCGCTTAAATACGCTACCACATGAAGGGTATTCTAGAGGCTGTTTTGACTCACGTTTAAACGTTAAATCATCCATTTTCTCTTTAATTTCTTCACGCACACCTTCTTCAAGCTCAAATCTCGCTTCAAGAATAATGTAATGGTTGTTTGCAAATACACTCTTACGATATCCAAATTCAAATGCTTCTTTCGTTAAAGTACGTAGCTCTCCATCACCTGTCATTACGACAGCTTCTGTTAATACAAACGATACTTCACCGCCGTAAGCACCAGCATTCATATACAATGCTCCGCCAACTGAACCTGGAATACCACAAGCAAACTCAAGACCCGTTAAATTATGATCTAACGCAATACGTGATACGTCAATAATTGCTGCACCACATTGCGCCACAATCGTCGTTCCTGTTACAGTCACACCTGTAATGTGAATTAAACTTACTGTAATCCCGCGAATTCCACCATCTTTAATAATGACATTCGATCCATTTCCTAAAAACGTAACTGGAATATTATATTCGTTAGCATATTTGATAACTTCTTGGATTTCATCATAATTTGTCGGCGCAACGAACACATCTGCTTTTCCGCCAACTTTAATATGCGTATGATTCTTTAACATTTCATCTTGTTTCACATGACCTTCAGGCAATACCGTACTTAAATATTTATAAACCTCTTGCATATTCATTTTACGATTCCTCTATTTCTATATTCTTTTTATCCCGTTATACGGGCCCATAATATCCCCACATACATGAACGAACCTAAAGTGGTGGATACAGTGTACCCAAAATCAATTCGAGACACCTATAAACCTCTTAATTTATAAGAGGTGCCACTCATATTAAAATATATATTGCATAATAAAGCAACCCAAATGGGCTACTAAACTTGACATGTCATCAGAAAGACAACAATTTGTAAAATATATTACTTTTTCAACACACTATCCTTCAGTATCTTACTATACCATACGAAAATAAAGTGGTATTTTTTTGTAATTTTTACTTTATTTTCATCAATAAAAAAAGATGCTTTTACCTATGTAAAAGCATCTTTTTCATCACTTATTATAAATTACTTTTCGTTCTCTTCTTTTTCCTTATCAAACCATAATAATTCGTCATCATCAACTTCACCGTTATAGTTGATTAAAATTTCTTCTCCCGCTTTTATATCCTTATAAGCGAAGAAGTTAAACGTATGATTCTCAAAGACAATTTCATACGTTGCATTCGGATTATATGCATGATTAAATAACATGCCGTATCCTAACAGGAATGCTGTATGATTTACCCCATACTCAAATGCGTAGTCAGCAAGTAACGTTTTCTCAATGTGTTCATGCTGTTCATTCGGATAAGAGATAACTGGTGCTGAGTGAATCAACTCACCCTTTTTAATATCACGAGTTGCAAATACACCTCTATTAAATTCTCCATCACTAAGTTCAGAAGTCTTAACTTCAATCATATGCGTCACCTATATAATTCTTTCTTTGAAGTATTTTATCCCGCTATTTGCAGGGGTTCAACTAATAATTAGTAGATATTAGTCTCACTTTATCTCCTTAAGCTTGGCAGAAAACGCGCAGAAAAGCAATTAAATTACTATCACGTATTCATTTAAATGAAAAAGAGCACACATAGTGTGCCCTTTTCAAGAGATATTACTTTTCTAAAATATCTTCTAATAACTTCACTTGCTCGCTAACCGTATGCAACGTCTTCACCGATATATCATTTCGATGTTTTTCTTCTTCCACACTTGCTAACACTTCTTCCGTAGCAGCAGAAGTTTGCTGAATTACATGAGAAGCATGTGTAACATCCTTTACGATATTCGTCGTTTTAACTTGGAAACTTTCTTGATGCCCAACAATTTCTCTCATTACATCATTAATTGTATCAATAAACTTCCCTAAATCTGTTACATTCGTTAAAACACTTGCTAGCATTTCGTTACACTCTTCTTGTACTCTTTCTGATTTCTCTACCTGCACTTCCACTTTACTTGCTTGATTACTAAAATCCTTCAAAATACCTTGAATTCTCCCTGCAGAACGATTCGATTCTTCAGCAAGCTTTAATACTTCATTCGCTACAATAGCAAATCCTTTTCCATGCTCTCCTGCTCTTGCAGCTTCTATATTTGCATTTAAAGCTAGCAAACTCGTCTGGCTTGAAATATTCGTTATTACATCTACAATTTCATTAATTTGCTTCGACTGCATCATTAAATCTCTAAATATAATTCCTGATTGTGAAACAACATCATTCAAACTTCTCATATTCGCTTCAAAATTTCGTAAAGTATGTACACTGCCCTTTGAAATTTCTAAACTTTCATCCACACGAATCGATGCATTTCTTACTTGAGAAATGATTTGTTCGATATTTCCTTCCATATCATTCAATACTTCTACCGAACGATGCATCATCTCTGATTGTGATTGAGTGCCAACTGCCACTTCTTCAAAAGCAAAATTAATTTCACTCATCGACTCCATCGATGTATTCATATTTTGTCTTAAATGATTGAAATTACTATCTAACTTTACAACCGTTTCCTCAATAAGTCTTTGCGTTTCTTCTAACTCCTGAGCTTTTCTCATTACTTCTTGCTTCTCATCACTTAAGCGAGCTAGCAGATTAGAGCCAATCTTCGTTACGCCCCACATAGCGATCGTTACGATTGCTAACAAGCTTGCGAAGTTTGCAGCTTCAGATGCCGCTGTATAAGCAAAAAATTGCTCCGGCCAATAACTACAAAGAATAAATGTAATAACAACCGCCACTCCGCCGAGAATAATAACGAGACGTTCGCTTAAATAAATAAGTGAAACTGCTAGTGTAAAGTAGACCATTTGAAATACAGCCGGGCTTTCATTAAAAGCTTGTACCATAATGAAAGACATAATAAGCAGCATAAATGTCATGATATATTTATACATCGCTTCCATGCTTTTTATAAAAGTAAGAAGCGTTCCAAATACAACAACTGAAATACCGCAAACCCAAAACGCTATTGCTCTCTCTGTAAAAATATATCCGTAATACCCAATCGCGATTATTCCGAGGAAGAAACTACAAATCGTGATAAACAACAATAAATGATTTTTCTGTGATTCTTTCTCCAGGTTAGAAAAACAAGTTTTCTTTAACCACTCCATATATAAAGTCCCACCTTCTGCACTTAATTACTTCAACTTAAAGACCGCACTCACTGGGTTATGATCACTATTCTCAAACTTTAGATCTTTCCCTTGTACATTTACAATCTCCACATTCGGTGAAACGATAAAGCCATCAATAATCGTGACAAAGTTTTCACCTTCCACATACTTCTTCACATCATCTCTCACCGTCATAACAGACGGATCTACAGCCCACTTAAAGCCACCATTAGTAAAGTCCTTCGGCAACTCTACTAACCATTCTGGACGCTCTTTCACAAACTTCGGATTACTTAACTGAACATCAGAAAGTAATTGATTCCAATCTCCGCCCATTATTACGTAATCACCATTTTTATAATGCTTGTTCATATATTCCTTTAAATACTCTACTTGCTGCTTTCTAATTTTCCCGCCTTCATCATAAGCAGACAAATGTAAGTTTACGAGTCTAACAAACTTCCCATTACTAACAGGAATTTTATGCTCAACAATCGCTCGATCTAAATCAAACAAACGCTTTGGCCAAGGCTCCATTCCAGGAAGCTGGAACCTCTCCGCTGTTTGAACTTTATATTTAGAAAACGTACTTAATCCAGCCTCCGCATATCCCATTGGACTTGTAATTGGGACAGGGACCCATTTTGTATCATAGTTCTTTCCAAATGACGAAGCATAATCAGGTAATCCCTTTTTCAAAAACTCATGTCCATTTACATCAAAAGATCGCAATGATTTTATATCAACTTCTTGTAATAACGCAAAATCACTATTCTCATTTTGTAAAAACGAAAGCATATTCTTTAAATTCGTTTCCGTTTGCTCTTTACTACTTGAACCAGTTCCCTTTCCGCCATCCATAAAGAAATCTTGATCCTTATCTAATCCAGCATATCCAATATTAAACGTTGTAACTTTAAACTCATTGTCAGACGCTAATACGCGCTCCTTATTATTTTCCACCTTTAAACTTATAACATCAGCCGGATTTTCTTTTGTAAGTGTCATATAAGCTAAAAAACCACCTAAAATGCAAACTCCTATCAAAATACATATAAGTACTATTTTTAATAATTTCTTCAAACAAACGACTCCTTTTCTATAAACACAATTTCATTTTTCTATATTTTCAGTCAAATAAAAAGATGACAGACATACGAAATATTTTATCACATTGAAAACCTTATATCACTATATTTAGTTTATAAGTAAAAATTCCCTATCTTAAACCATCACACACATACAACACAGCTCCACTTATCCACTGGAAATTATACGCAATTTTTAGTACACTATATGTAATAATCATAGGCGATGGAGTTCGCCATAACTGCTGCTTAGCTAATGACTCCTACCAGTATACCTACTGGTAGGAGTCTATTTTTTTGAGCAAGCTATTTAAAGGGGTGAAGAAATTGATTTATATTATCGTTGGCATAGCCGGTATATTAGGAGCCCTCTCTCGCTATTATTTAGGTCTTACTATTCATACTTCATGGCAGCATTCATTTCCATTAGCCACGTTGCTCATTAACTTAATTGGCTGCTTCTTATTAGCATGGCTAACTACGTATATAGCTCGGCGAAATATTTTACCTTCAGAGATTATTACAGGCATTGGAACTGGATTCATCGGTTCCTTTACGACGTTTTCGACATTCAGTGTAGAAACTGTACAATTAATCAATCATTCTGAATGGAGTACGGCTTTCTTATATGTATCATGCAGTATACTTGGTGGCCTCATTATGTCTGCTCTTGGTTATACACTAGGTGATTTCTTAATTAAGAAACATCTTACGGAAGGTGACCCCTTATGATAGAAGCTTTATTAGTAGCAATAGGCGGTTTTTTCGGTGCTATTACACGATTTGCAATTAGCAATTGGTTTAAAAAAAGAAATAAAACTTCCTTTCCAATTGCTACATTTCTCATCAATATAACAGGAGCGTTTTTACTTGGATATATAATTGGCAACGGCGTCACTACAAGTTGGCAATTATTATTAGGGACTGGATTTATGGGTGCCTTCACAACATTTTCAACGTTTAAATTAGAATCTGTTCAGCTTTTCAACCGCAAAAACTTCGGCATACTATTTCTATATTTAAGTGCCACTTATACGATTGGTATCCTTTTTGCATTCCTTGGTATGAAACTAGGCGGAATATAAAAAAAGAAAGCGACTCTAATCAGTCGCTTTCTTTCATAAGAAGTATGTCCCGCCATACGGAATGGAAAATAAACCCGCTGGATGCACATCGTAATGTACAATTTGCATTGGAGGCTGTGAGTAAGGCATATACTGTCCTTGCATCATTTGTGCAAAATATGCTTGTTGCTGCATTTGAATCGCTTGATTCACAGCATGAATTGTCCCCTGTGCTCCTGCCAGTGTAATAGCTGCTCCCACTTGTCTACCACTATACAAATAATGATTCATCATGATTCAGCTCACTTAGTATTTTTCTTCCATATAGTATGTTCCTATTTTATAGTGAGTATTTTGTCCTGATTAATGGATCCCTCACTACTTAAACTTCATTTTATCTATTATTTTTTTTCAGCTTTGAAGTAACAAATCCAAATAGTAATACACCAATACCACTCAAGAACAATACATAACTTATTGGTACTAGGAAAAAGAAAGGTTCTTCAAGGAATCCATTCGCTCCCACTTTACTGTTTGAAGCATGTATAGCTAAAGAAATGATCGCTAAAATCATGAAAGAAATAGCTACTACGTATTTATTTATCATTTCACATTCTCCTCTATTCATATAATTACCCTTAGATTATTAACATCATATTACCTAAAATAAAATCATTAGTCAATAATTATTTATCGTTTTACAATAAATAATTATTGACTAGCACAAATCGAAAAAGGTTTATAAAGCACCTTAAATTGCCTCACAAACCTTTTCAAACATAAATATTTACACTTCAAACCTCTTGCTTACTACAGCATAAATCGCACACAATAGCACGAATATCCCAGCATAAATTAACAAAATTTCTACACTAAACATATCAGCCAATGGACCAAATATTATCATTCCTAAAGGAAGCGCGCATGAATTAGCGATTTGTACAAGACTAAACATTCTTCCGTGCATAGAAGGTTCTACTTTTTCCTGCAATAACACGGTAACCGGTGTATTGAAGCACGGCATTGTTATACCAATTAAAAAGTTAAATACTAAATACACAATAAATACCGGAGCAATCCCTAGTCCAATCATAAGCAGTCCATACAACGCACAAGCTAGCGCTGTTGTATGCATACGATTACGGAAACCACCCCATGCCGCAATCAATACGCCACCAGCTGCCGCCCCCGCACTAAAAGTCATTTCACTAGCAGTAAGTCTCCACATTTCTGCACCGAAAGAACGAGTTACCATTAAAGGTGTTAAAAAGGCGGCTGGACTTATTAAAATCATGACAATGATTAATAAAAAGAGTAGCCTTTTAATAAATACATTTTCTTTTAAGTAAGCAAAGCCTTCTTTTATACCTTGTAGATTAGATTTTTGCTTACTCTCTGTATTCACATGTCTCTCCACTTGAATGATAAACATAATACTAATTCCAATCATAGCCGTAATAACATCAATAAAAAATGTCGTTTCAATGCTAGCAATAGAAAGAATTGCAGCACTTGCTGCTGGAGAAAGAAACATAATTAAAGATGTAATACTGCTATTTATCCCATTCACTTTCATAAGATGATCTTTTGGAACGATTTGTGGGATTAATACATTCACAGCTGGCGTTTGTACCCCTGTCCCAGCTGAACGAATGAGTAGTACTATAAAAAGTAACCAAATACTTTTATATCCTGTTACAAATAGAACTGCTAAAACTAACGTAGCAATTGCTATAACCCCGTCCGATAACATAATCATTTTTTTACGGTCGTAACGATCAATCCACACACCTGCAAATAAAGAAATCGCGATTTGTGGTAGGAAACCGCAAACAGTTGAAATGGTCAACATTAACCCTGACGATGTCGTTAAGGTGATATACCATATAATCGCGTACTGTACGAGAGATGAACCGAATAACGAAATCGTTTGAGCAGTCAAAAATAATATAATTTTCTTTTTCCAATTGTTTCCAATCATATGTTTCACACCCCCTTAACTAATCCTGTCTCTATATTAAAAATACTATCTGCCAAATCAAGATAAAAACTTGCTTCGTGAGATACAAGTATAATGCTACCTTTAAACTGAATGAGTGCCTTTTGCAAAGCTCCCTTCGCTTCTGCATCTAAATGATTTGTCGGTTCATCTAAGATTAAGAAATTACAAGGTGATAATAACAACCCGCATAATTTAACCTTTGATTGTTCACCACCACTCAACGTACGTATTTCTTGGGAAACATGAGTATCCTTCACACCACACGCAGCTAAATGATGACGTATTTCCTTCACGCTTAGTTTAGGAAACTGTTCCGAAATAATGTGAAGCGGCGTTAAAGAATCATTATTCCAATTTAAATCTTGCTCATAATATCCAATCTTTATTTGCTCTGAGAAGTGAAATCCTCCAGAAATGCTAGCAATATTTCCAACGATTGTTTTTAATAAAGTAGATTTCCCCACTCCATTAAACCCTGTAATAACAAGTTTTTGCCCACCCATTACTGAAAAATTTAATTTTGGTAAGAGAGCAAAATCGTAACCAACTTCAAGGTTATTTACTTCCAGAACTGTCTGAACTGAAATGGGAAGCTCCTGAAAATGAATAAACGGTTTATGAGTAAAACTTGGCGGTGCAATTCTTTCCATACGTTGCAACTGCTTTCTACGTCCTTGTGCTATTTTGGAATTCACTCCGGCAATATTTCTACGAATATACTCTTCCGTTTTTTCAATTTTCTTTTGCTGTGCATAATATTGGCGCATATAATCTTTTCGCAAATGCTCCTTTTGTCTTACAAAATCTGAGTATTTTCCGTAATACTTCTTCACCGTTCCAAACTCTATATCACATATGCAAGAAGTCACTTTTTCTAGAAAATCAAAATCATGTGATACGACAATAAATGCTCCTTCAAAATTCACTAAATAATTTGCAAGCCATTCAACATGCTCTTTATCAAGAAAGTTTGTCGGTTCATCTAGTAATAAAATATTAGGCTCTTCTAATAAAAGCTTTGCTAAAATTACTTTTGTCCGTTGCCCTCCGCTTAATTCACCAATAACACGATCCATCCCAATAGCATCAATACCTAAACCCACTGCCACCTTATTTATTACGCTGTCTACTGAATAAAAATCACGAGCTTCAAGCTGCTCTTGTATTTCAGCTGCTTTCAATAGTTGATTCTCATCTCCCGTCATCGCACTTTCTTCATATAACTTACTCATTCTCTTTTCCATTTCAAACAAATCATAAAAGGCTCGCTTTACATATTGTGAAATGGTATAGCTCCCATCAATTTCTGCATATTGATCAAGATGTCCAATTTGAATATTCGGTTGCCACTTAATGCTCCCCTTATCAGCAATAATTTCCCCCACCAATATTTTCATTAACGTGCTTTTCCCCGCACCATTCTGTCCAACAATCCCCATATGTTCCCCTTTATGCAAATCAAAAGAAGCATTTTCGTATAATACTTTATCTATAAAACTATGTGATAAGCTTTCAACTTTAAGTAAACTCATTTTTATTCCTCTTTTCCTGAAATTAAAAAAGCAGAGAGATAGCGTCATTCGACACTAGCCCTCTGCTTCGTGATTTTTCCCATACTACTCCAATTTACAGTAAAAGCTCATTGGAATAATATACACAAAGGGCCATAGACAAAGCATTGTCTATGGCCCCTTAATCTATTTTATACATCAGCTGAAAAACCATAACCAAATAAGCATAGGTAAACTATACTTTTTTCGAAAAGTTATTCAGCCGATGAATATAGGGATTTATACCCCTTGATTAAGCTCCGTACAACGCTTCACCGTATACATTTGTGCGGAGCAAAGTTTTCTAATGAGTTTTACAAATTTTATATAAAGCATGTTCTGCACCTTCCTTAATACTTAAAAGGGATTTTAGCACACGGTTTTATGAAGCGTCAACATTACTTCCAAATCATTCAACTACTTATTTTTAAAATATTCCTTCTGGAACATACACATTCTTATCGCATTATGATAGTTACCATCA
Source organism: Bacillus sp. FSL K6-0069 (assembly GCF_038007785.1). Taxonomy (NCBI): domain Bacteria; kingdom Bacillati; phylum Bacillota; class Bacilli; order Caryophanales; family Bacillaceae; genus Bacillus; species Bacillus sp. FSL K6-0069. The sequence continues at coordinate 4,876,025 of NZ_JBBOXN010000001.1, forward strand.
ACGAAAAACTCGTCTAAAAGCTCGCCTTCCACTATAAATCCAACCTTTTTATACACATGGACTGCTTTCTCATTTTCTTTATCCACAACTAAATAAATCTTATGCATATTTAATACAGAAAAAGCGTAGTCCATCGCTAAACGCGTCGCTTCTGCTGCGTAGCCATGTCCTTGATAATTTGGATCAATAATGATTTGGAATTCTGTTCTACGATGAATATAATCGATTTCCACTAACTCGACCAATCCAACCATCTCATTATCTTTCTCAACGATAAATCGGCGTTCACTTTGATCATGTATATGTTTATCGTATAAATCCTGCAGCTCTACAAATGCCTCATACGGCTCTTCAAACCAATATGACATAATATGTGCATTATTATTAAGTTCGTGTACAAACTTTAAATCTTCCCGTTCTAAAGGACGTAACTTCAATTCCTGACTCATTGTTATAACCTCCAAGTAAAAGAAACCTCTTCACTTAATTTCTCAATTTTTTTCAATTTCAAACGCCCTATTTACATTGTAAACTTTCAAGCAACTTGAAGGTCAAGGCATAAAAAAGTAGTGCAAACTTATGTCTGCACCACTTTCCCTTACTCTTCTTCTCGTAATGTTTCTAACACTTCAATTGCCCATTCACACCAATCGATGTACATTTTTGAATATCTTATTCCATATTCAACAGTAATATACTCTCCTATCACTTGTTTGCGAATAGCAGATTGATCTGGAAAACCATAATCTTTCCATTTTTGAGTTTCCCGCATTACGTGCGTTTCTCTATCAATTATCTTCTGTAATAGTGAAATAGCTTCACTTACTGAAATAACATTAAAACTTGAGGCTTTTAATAAAAACTCATCCTTTATACGTTGGGGCTTCGTTTTCGAATGAATAATCCATTCAACAAGAGCCTTTTCGCCCTCTTTCGTCAAAGAATATATTTTTTTATTTGGACTTCCTTCTTGATAAATATATTCGAACGTAACCAGGTTATCCTGCTCCATTTTTGATAATTCTTTATACACTTGTGAATGACTTGAATTCCAAAAATAAATGAGTTGTTCTTGAAAAGTATGATACAAGTCATAACCAGTTTGTTCTTTTTTTGAAAGTAGTCCAAGTAATGCATAACGAATAGACATTCTTAATTCTCCTAACCGGACTTTTAAATTATGAATAATTTGTTTCAATTTTATTATATCGATTGTACTCCTTTTAATAAACCATTATTATAACCATATGACTATTTAGTCATATGTCATTTAATTAATAAGAGGAAAGGAGGATATGATGAAAAGAAATATAGTTCCGTTAATGATTGTTCAATTTTTCATCTTTTTAGGATTCGGTATGATTATCCCTGTTCTACCAGAAATCATTACAAATTCACATGTGCCGTCACATCATTTAGGTATGCTGTTATCTTCTTATTCACTTGCTTCATTCTTAACAGCTCCACTTTGGGGAAAGATTTCTGATCGAGCAGGTCGGCGTCCTGTACTACTAATTGGCATACTCGGGTATTCCATTAGTTTTTTCTTAACAGGTTTACTAATTGATAATTTAACGGGCTTATACATCGCAAGAAGCCTAAATGGATTGTTTGCAGGTGCATTATACACTGCTGCAACAGCTTCAATTGTCGATATGACAAATGAAACCGAGCGTAATCGTTATATCGGAATGATGGGTGCTTGCATCGGCATGGGCTTTATTGTCGGCCCAGCAATTGGCGGCATGCTAAGTCATTTGGGAAATGCGGTTCCGTTCCAAATTGCTAGCAATCTTCTTATCATTTTATTTCTCTATACATGTTTTACTTTTAAAGAGAGTTTAAACAATGCAGAAGAAAAAGATGCCGGAAACCCATTTAAAAAGTTTATCCATTTACCAGCGGCATCAATCGGCTTGTTTTTCATTACTTTCACAATTTCTATGGCATTAGCTGGATTAGAAGGCACCTATCAACTATTCGGTAAACAAGCGATTGGTATTACACCATTACAAATCGGCATAATCTTTTTAGCGAGCGGCCTAGTAGACGCATTCATACAAGGTGGACTCATACGCTACATTCGTAACGGAGATGAAAAACGCTACATTATAATCGGACAAATCATTTCTGCAACAGGGTTATTTTTAATCCCTTTCATTACGAATTTACTATGGGCCGGTATTTGCTTATCCATCTTCACAGCTGGAAACGCACTCGTACGAACATGTACCTTATCCTTTTTAACAAAACAAGTAAAAAGCGATCACGGTACCATTTCAGGATTAAATTATTCATTTGATAGTTTAGGAAGAATTATCGGACCAATATTTTTCACAATGATATTTACATCACAAGGGGCAGTATCTTTCATAATAGGCGGCATGATGACGATGCTTTCTATCGGATTAGTAATCCTATTTTCAAAAAAACAACATACATACGGGAGTGAACTGTAATGCTTAATACTTTTTATCAAATTCACGCGGGATCATGGGCAATTCTTATCATCTTATTTATTATGAGTTACATGCTTAACAAACAAGAATTTACACTGTGGGGGCAACGTGCCTTTTATGTTCTTATGTTAGGTTCAGGAATTGGGATGGTCGTCATTAAAAACTTCCCTGTCATTTCTATGATAAAAGCTGTATTCGCTCTTATCCTTATTATGTCGATGGAAATTATCGTTGCCAGAAAAAGAAGAGGACAAACACATACGTTATGGTGGGGCATATTTGCTATCACGTTCATCGTTATTTTATTAATCGGATTTCATATTATATAAAGTAAAAACCCCTATACTTAGGGGTTTTTTACTACTCTTTTCTCAAATCTCTCATATTTGATATGTATAAAGCAACGACTAAAACGAGAATGGATCCTGCATATAACAACGTCTCCATCGGTTCCTCATGAGATACAATAATTAAACGAATTAACGCCGTAATCCCGATATAAATAAAATAACGTAACGGGAAATGATAATTCGACTTAAAATACTTAATAATCAATGCGATGAACTCGAAGTATAAGAAATAAACGATGATGCTCTCAACCAATTTATACGACGTATATTCCTTTGTTGAAAATATGTATTGAATAAATGTGATTGTCTCATTTATTAAAAAGATCGATAAAACAATGGACAATATAATTAACGCTATATTTAATATCCACTGTAAAACGCTAGCTATATAATGATCGATATTAAACTTCATTTCACACTCTCCTTCACATAAATACTTATTTATTATAGCAAAATTATACTTACAAAAGTGTTAAATCCAATATGATCGTCCTCTTTCACTATCACTTCACCATTCTGATATTTACGCTTAATATAGTCGCTTCCCCAATCTTCACTTTGTATCTTTGAGCTTTTTCACAATGAAACTATATGCGTCAAAATCGTTTCATGACATTATTACCTGCACATACCTACAGTTTATATAATAACGGTACAGTATAAACAACGTACTGTACAAATATATGTGGGGGGGATTAACTATGAACGAAGCTTTACTGTTAGTCGACATACAAAATGATTACTTTAAAGGCGGCAATATGGCATTACATCAATCTGAAAAAGCCGTACAAAAAGCGAAAGAAGTCTTGAAAGTATTTCGTGAAAATCGTAAAACAGTTATTCACGTACAACATATTGCGAACAATGACGGAGCTACTTTCTTCTTACCCGATACAGTAGGTGTTCAAATTCATGATGATGTACAACCGATTGCTAACGAAAAAGTCATACAAAAACATCACCCTAACAGTTTTTTAAGAACAAATTTATTAGAAACATTAAAGGCAGAAAAAATAGATCAACTAGTCATTTGCGGCATGATGACTCATGTATGTATTGATGCAACAGTACGTGCTGCCAGTGATTTAGGATTTCAATGTGTTGTAATTGAAGATGCTTGTACAACAAAAGATTTAGAGTTTCAAGGAAATCTAATCCCCGCAGTACATGCTCATCAATCGTTCATGAGTGCATTAGAGTTTGGTAATATTTATGCAAAAGTCGTATTAGCAAGCAGTTTTATAAACAAAATCAAATAAAGAATTACAGTTCCATATGAAAAAAGAAAGAATAAATATCTTATTCTTTCTTTTTTTCAATTGTTTTAATGACAGTGTTTATACGATAATCACCATAATGTAAAACATCTGCAAGAGTCTCTTCCAATTGCTGGTGCGAAGATGTATGAAGAATCATGATATAACACCCATCGCCACTTATACGATACATTTCAGCAATTACGTCCGTTTTTTCGAAAAAGGTTTGAATTTGATTATGATAATGTGGTGCATGCAGAAATAGTGTAACAAACGTCATAATAGACCCTTCTAACTTAGCCCTGTCGATATCTATCGTATATTTTTGAATGACACCTGCCTCTTCTAATTTATTAATTCGTTTCCCAACAGCCTGGCCCGTCAAATGTACTAACTCTCCAATTTCCTTCCAATTCATCCTAGCGTTTTCTTGTAGTAACTTTATAATTTTAAAATCTGTTGAATCAAACATAGCCGTCCCCTTCCTATATAATCACCTTCTATAAGATCTTCATTTCCCCTACAACTCACTTTGAAAATTTTCACAATACAATTGATTAACTCTATTAAGAATTACATTACTATTAACGGCTTTCCTTCTTCCTTACTATGTATTTTTGGATTACTCGTAGGCATCAAAAAAATTGGTACGTGTTCGAAAGAGGCATACAGCAAGCTGATAAGGACGTAACTATATTCGTTGAACATGAGCCTTATAAAGGTAATATGAAACCACAATTTAGCTTTTAAAAACATTTCTTTACAAATCCTATACTGAGCTACAGGATTTTTTAAGGCAAAATTATTTATGACTCCCTAAAAAAAGCCTTACTACACATAAATTGTAGTAAGGCTCTGACTATTTAAGATAAACATTAAACGAATTCATTATCTCTATACAAATAAAGTTTAGCAAATAAGGTTACCATCCCCTCCAAGGAAAAGAAACCTTATTTCAACTTTCCGATTGATAAGTTAACACGATAATTCCCATACTTTAATAGTCGCCCCAGAAAGTTATCCAATTCTTCATTAGAAGCAAAATGTGTTTTTAATAAATAACATCCCTCACCACTTATACGATGCACTTCAGAAATTCCTTTTTCTTTTTGAAAGAAATTCATAAACTCTTGATGATTAGCTGTTGTTACAAACAAAGTAACAAATGCAGTCACTACTTGTCCTAATTTGATTCGGTTTATTGCGATTGTGTATTGCTCAATAATCCCTAAATCCTCTAATCTTCGAATTCGATTTCCTACGGCCTGCCCCGTCATATGTATTTTTTGACCAAGTTCTTTCCATTGTATTCTTGAGTTTTCTCCTAATAATTTCAGTATCTCAAAATCTGTTTGATCAATGATATAAACCAATCCTTTCACCGTGAAAGTAGAAAGCCCGAAAGTGTTTCGCCAACTTATTCTGCTTATCGATACAATTCACTATACTTAGTTTATCCTCTTACATCACATTATTTATCAGTTATATTTACTTATAACACAGAGGACGCAACAAAAAAATACATCTAGATTTAAAGGAGGTTACAAATATGTTATTACAAGAAATTCTTTCGTTCAATGAACAATTTGTAGAAAATAAGGAATACGCTCCTCGTGAAGCGACAAAAATGCCTAAAAAACGTATGGTTGTTGTTTCTTGCATGGATGCTCGTTTAATTGAGCTACTTCCAAAAGCTTTAGATATACACGATGGTGATGCAAAAGTTATCAGAAATGCAGGTGGTAAAATTGCTTCTGCTTTCGATAGTGTTATGCAAAGTGTTGTAGCTTCAGTATACGATTTAAATGCAGATGAAATCTTCCTTATTGGACACCATAGATGCGGTGCGAGCCAAACGAATCCAAAAGGAACACTTCAAAAAATATTAGAGCGCGGGGTAGCTTCACCAGAAATTTTATCAGCGATTGAATATGCTGGTGTTGACCTTAAAAAATGGTTATTTGGATTCGATGATGTCTGCGATTCAACTCAAGCTAATGTTGATTTAGTAAGAAATCATCCACTTATTCCAAAAGATGTTCCTGTGCATGGTTTAGTTATTGATCCTCACACAGGTAAATTAGATGTAGTGGTTGATGGATATAAAGCATTAAATAGTGAAATAAAATAATAATTATTACGTATATGAAGGGAAGTTATTAGATATGAAAAAACAAGTATTAGATATGAATAGACAAGAAGCTACGCAAAAAATTCTAGCGGCCAAAATTAAAAAAGGGTTAACTTGGGAAGAAATTGCAAAAGTAAGTGAAAACTCTGAGACTTGGGTTGTAACAGCGTTATTAGGACAAGCTACAATGACACGTCCAGAAGCAGAAAAAATCGGTAAACTATTAGAATTAGATGAAGAAGTAGTTCAAGCATTAACAGTAGTTCCACTTCGTGGTCAAGTAATGGAAATGCCTCCTACTGACCCGATCGCATATCGTTTATATGAAATGATGTTACAATATGCACCAACTATTAGAGAATTAATCTTAGAAAAGGCCGGCGAAGGTGTAATGAGTGCAATTAACTTCAACCTAGGTGTGGACACACAAGAAGATCCAAAAGGTGGCGACCCTCGTATCGTTATTACACTTAACGGGAAATTCTTACCATTCCGTACATGGTAATTAATTAAAAATCTATCTATATAATTAAAATAATTTTATAGATTTACAAAATCCATCCTTTTTAATCTAACTGTGTAGAAAGGATGGATTTTTACTATGAAATTCTTTTTCGGCAAAGGAGAATAATATGAATAAAAAACACTTTGATACGGGTTTTAGTATTCTACAATGGTTTGTGTTTTTATTAGCAAATGCAATTGCATTACCTATCATTATTGGTGGCATATTCCATTTATCAATAGAAGATATCTCAACATTAATGCAGCGGACTTTTTTAGTTGTAGGAGTAAGTTCATTTATACAAGCATGGTTTGGGCATCGTTATCCCATTGCGGATGGGCCAGCCGGTTCATGGGTAAGTATATTTGTCATATTGGGACAAGTCGCTATGCATCAGGGACAAAGTGCAAAATATGTATTACAACTTTTAGAAGGTGGTTTAATTATTGCAGGTATATTACTCTTCGTCCTTGGTATAACCGGGCTTGTTCATCGAATTCTACGTTTATTTACACCCTTGGTTACAGGAACCTTTCTTTTAATATTATCTCTTCAGCTTAGTGGTGTGTTACTAAAAGGCATGATGGGATTACAAGGATCTGCAACTCATCCTGACTATACAACAGCTACTATTGCTCTCTTTGTTTTTGCCCTTATTACTTTCTTATCAATTAAAGGGAAAGGATGGATGAAAAGTTACGCTGTATTACTTGGAATTTCATGCGGTTGGCTTTTGTATGCAGTATTAGGAAAATCATCTCATATGCCTTCGCACACAACGCTAGTTAAGTTACCAGATATATTTGCTTGGGGCACACCTAGATTCGATATTGGAATGACTCTAACAGCAACTTTATTTACCTTTCTTTTAGTTGCAAATACAATCGCTGCTATTTCGGCTGTAAAACAAGTAGCTCCGTTATCGAAAGAAAATGAAAAGCAAACACTGAACCGTGGTGTATGGGCCGGAGGTATATCACATATTATCTCATCATTGTCCTCTACCATTGGAATTGTGCCATTACCTGCATCAGCAGGATTTATTCAACTAACAGGACAAAGAAAAGTGAAGTCTTTCCTTATAGCAAGTCTTATATTAGCAGGTATTTCTTTTATCCCCTCAATTGTAAGCTTTATATCCTTGCTACCAGGTCCGATTGCTAATGCTGCACTTTTAGCAACGTTTGTCCAAGTAATAGGCATTTCATTTCAATCCATTTTACGTGAAGAATTAAATCAACGCCGATTAACTATATTGGGAATTACATTATTAATTAGTTTTGGAATAATGTTTCTTCCAGAAAGCGCATTTAGCGGCATTCCTTCTTCTTTACAATATGTTTTAAGTAACGGACTACTCGTAGGTACTATGATTGTTATTTTATTAGAACAGTTTTGGAAAGAGTAAAATTTGTGATTAAGTAAAAAAGCGCCCTGCTTACAGGGCGCTTTTTTATACCTAATGACTAATACTAGCAGTTGGGTATAATGTTGTTCCTCCAATTGAAACTTTTATTTCAATTGGAGGAATATTTTATTCATTAATAAACAGCGATTGGCCCATAAGGACCTTTAATAATTTCAATTTTTGTTTCAAAAATATCTGTCAAAAGTGTTGGGTCCATAACCTCTTCTACTGTTCCAAAAGCAGCAATTTGTCCATCTTTCATAGCACAAATTTTATCAGAGTATTTAGCCGCAAAATTGATGTCATGCATAACAGTCAAAATTGTTCTTCCAAACTCATTAGCCGCACGTCTTAAATGCTCCATCATTTGAACAGAACGCGCAACATCAAGATTGTTCAGAGGCTCGTCCAATAGCACATATTCAGTCTCTTGGCACAATACCATCGCTACATATGCCCTTTGTCTTTGACCACCAGAAAGCTCATCTAAATATCTATTCTCTAAACTAGTTAAATCTAAGAAATCGATATATTTAGAAATGATAACCTCATCTTCTTTAGTTAATCTACCCTTTGAATAAGGAAAGCGCCCAAATCCAACTAATTGTCTAACAGTGAGCCTCGTTACAAAATGATTTTCTTGTCGCAATATAGTCAGGATTTTTGCTAAGTCTTTTGATTTGGATTCAGAAACATCCATATTCGCTACTTGAATTTGACCTTCATCCATATCTAAAAGTCTTCCAATCATCAAAAGTGTCGTAGACTTTCCAGCGCCATTTGGTCCAATTAAAGAAGTAAAGCCTGCTTTTGGTATTTCAATATCCAAAGGTCCTATTTTCACCTTATCGGTATAGAACTTTTTAACATTATCGATTTTTATCATAAAGCCCTCTTCCTTAAAACTATAGTTAAGAATATGATTCCACCAAATAATTCAATAATAACTGAAACTACACCTTGAGCATGGAATACATGATACATTAAAAAGTATGCACTCGTCATTATTAAAAATCCTATAGCAAAAGCCATTGGAAAAATATATCTATGATCATAAGTTGACGCCGCTTGATAACTCAAAGTTGCCACTAAAAAACCATAGAACGTAAGGGGTCCAATTAGAGCAGTTGAGATGGACATCAAAATAGCAACTAGTACAAGCGTATAAATTACACTAGGTTGATATTTAACCCCAAAGGAAGTAGCAACATCCTTCCCTAGTGACAAAACATTCAACTTCTTAGAATGAGCAAAAATTAATACTGCTACAATTATGATCATAGGAATTACAATAGGAAAATATGCAGGGTCTGCATGATTAACAGAACCAAATAATCTCGCTTGTAAAATATCAAATTCTGAAGGCGCAAGTAGTTTTCTCATGAAAGTTGACACAGAATTTAGCCCGGTACCAATAATAATTCCAACTAAAAGCATAAGTTGTAAATTCCCGTATTTACCGGAAAGTAACCATCCATAAAGTATCAAACTCATGAAGACCATCACAACAACTTGAAATAAAAATGATCCAATTCCATTAAAGTTTATTAACGCACTAGCACCAAAGAAGAATATTGTACTCGTTTGAATTGCCGAATAAAGTGATTCGAAACCTAAAAGTGAAGGAGTAATAATCTTATTATTCGTAATAGATTGGAACGCAACTGTCGATAAGCTATGGCAAACTGCTGCAATAATCATTGCGACAATCGCTACTATTCTTCTCTTAACAACTGGGATAAAAGAAGGTGAATCTATCGGAACTGGGTTGTTATAAACTAAAAGTCCATATGAAGAAAGGAGACCTAAAGCAATCAATGCTACGAGTAAAATCCAATAACGTCTTGCTTCCTTCTTGGAACGAAAAGCACTAGCTGATCTACTTGCATTATGAAGGCTAGAATCGATTTCGACATTTTCTTTATTTTTATATTCTAATGTGATCATCGCAGCCTCCTTGGTTTTCTTTGTCTCAATAGAATAGTAATAAACACGACCGCTCCCACTGTTGCAAGTATTAAAGAAACAGGGACTTCAAAAGGCTTTATAATTGTTCGAGAAATAATGTCACAGGCAGTTATTGTCCCCATTCCAATCACACAAACCCAAGGTAAATTACTTCTAAGATCATCACCTCTAAACATGGAAACAATATTTGGCACAATTAATCCTAAGAAAGGTAAGTGTCCAATAACAGCTGCAACAATTCCAACTGCAACGGAGATAAGAGCAGTCCCAAAAAGAACAATTCTATTGTAATTAACGCCAAGGCTTGTTGCGACATCTTCTCCTAGTCCAGCTAGAGTCAATCTATTCGCATACATAAAAATAAGCAAAGTAATGATAACAATCAGCCATAAATATTCATACCTTCCCACCTGAATGTTAGCAAATGAACCTACGAACCAAGTTTCAATACTTTGTGTCATTTGAAAAAGAAGTCCCAAAAAAGTAGACACTGCAGAAATAACTGCTCCAAGCATCAATCCAATAATCGGGACAATTAAAGACGAACGAAGCTTAACTCTTCTTAAAAATAGAAAGAAAATCATAGTTCCTATAAAAGAAAAAATGATTGCACCAGTCATTCTTTGAACTAAAGTCGGGGCAGGAAATAGTAAATACACAAAAAGCAGGCCTAAGCCTGACCATTCAATAGTACCCGTTGTAGTAGGTTCAACAAAACGATTCTGTGTAATGAGTTGCATTACGAGTCCTGCCATCGCCATCGCAGCTCCAGTAAGCATTAATGCAACAGTTCTCGGAACACGAGTGATGAAAAACATCTCCATTCCGTCCTCTTGTCCACGTATATCATAAACTCCAGTAAACAGTGATATAATCCCTAAAATTATAACAACTATAACCGCTATTATAAAAGGTTTTGTCCATATTTTATTGTGATTATAAAACTGGGGTTGAGAAATATTCTCAACCCTAGAAATCATATTTTTTGACACTGTTTCGTACCCCTTTACACTACTTAGCTAAAGTTTTTGCAAGATTTCCAAATAACTCTACATAAGTCTGAATTGATTCATTTGTGTAAGTATCTTCTGGTGCATAAACAACTTGTTTTTTAGAAACAGCAGTTGTGTTTTGAAGAGCTGGTGATTTAGAAATAACATCCTTAGCAGGTGTTGACTTAGCTGCATCAGATGTTGCAGCATCACGATCTAATACGAACAGCCAATCAGGATTTGTTTGTGCGATAGCTTCAACAGAAACGTCATCACCTTTATGACCTGCAGTAGAATTAGACACTTCTAATGCTGGAGTCCAACCGAAAATTTCATACATCGGTCCCCAAACACGACCAGAATGTGGAGCAGCAAAACCAATATTCCCACCAGTAACGATAACACTCATAACTTTATCTTTTCCGTTATAAGCAGATTTTGCTTTTTCAATAGATTTATCAAAATCAGCTACTAATTGTTTAGCTTCTTTATCTTTATCAAAGATTTTTCCTAGAGTAGTTGTAGAATTTTTAAGTCCATCTACTAAATTTTTTCCAGGCGTAGTAGATTTCTCAGAAACATCAAAATTAAGATCAATAACAGCTGCTTTTGGCACTAATTTTTTGATTTCTTCGTAATGATCAGCAAATCTTTGACCAACGATTACAAGTTCAGGGTTTGCCGCTGCAATGATTTCAAGATTTGGTTCGCGGTGATTCCCGATATTTTTAACTGAATCATCCTTTTTATATGCTGAATCTGCAGGCATGATATCCTTTGGAGCAGCCGCTAATTTAATTCCCCAATCAGCTAAAGTTTCAAAAGTTCTATTATCTAAAGCAACTACATTCTTTGGATTTACAGGGACTTTAACAGTTCCATGAGCATCAGTGATTTCAACCGTTTTTGGCTTATCACTACTATCACCTTTATTAGCTTTCGAAGTTTCCTTACCTGAATCTGAGCAAGCTACTAACATTAAAGTGAAAATCGCTAGAATACTTACTAATTTTAAAAGCATAGTTTTTTTCATACGTATACTCCTTATTATGTAATTTAGTTCGAAAATGATGACGTCCATAGATTGAATTAGATAGTAACTTTCATGTATCTAAATTGCTATTGATAATCATTTTCATTTGAATATCCTGTTAATAAGTATAGTCATTAATTCTGTGAAAATCTTGTGAATGGTGTGAGTTAATAAAATTAAAAATAAATTAGATACGGTCTCAATTAATGCGCACCAGATCCATCCCCCACACGTACTAACCAATAGATTAGCACTATATAAACCATGATTTCTATTGCAAAAAAATGACCATTCCCTGATAGCAATCTTCTTTTTAGGGTTTCCGTCTTTTCATATTTCACAGAAACTATTTTATTATTCAACCATTGAATAGCCTCTGCCATGTATCGTTTGAATATATCTGTCTTTCTTCTCACACTTTAACTTTTTTCTTACATACCCAATATATAAGTCTACTACATTCGGATTTACTACTACGTTATATCCCCAAACCTGATTCAAAAGCATTTCACGGCTCAATATTGTATTTTTATTCTTGATTAAAAATACAAGTAAATCATACTCACGCTTCGTAAGCGAGAGGTTTTTACCACCTTTTTTCACAATATTGCTAGATGCATCAACAAAGAGATCTTTAAACTGAAAAAAGCTTATCTCATTTTGCTGGTTACAGTCAGTTCTCCTTAAGATTGCTTGAACCCTTGCTACTAATTCTTCTTTTACAAATGGTTTTCTTATATAATCATCTGCTCCTGCTTGCAACCCTGCTATGCAATCCTTGCTAGAAGTGTTATCAGTCACAATAATGATCGGTGTCGTTTTAACAAGTCGTATTTGTCTGCAAATTTCTGGTCCCGATATACTTAATGAGTCCCAATCCAATATGATAATATCCCAATATTGTTCATATACTATATTTAAACCTTGGTTTTCATTGTGAAGTTTTAAAATGAAAGAGCCTTCTTGCGTTAGACCGCTTACGATTTTCTTCGCTAAAGACCGTTCATTTTTAATTACTAACACCTGCTTCACCTATGGTTCACCTCTATTTCAATATAACTTAGTTAGATAAAAATAATTTAAGATTTATAAATATTAAATTCCTAAAAAAGCCATTATAACAGCTTATTAGGAGAACACTATATAATCTTACAATAGATATGAATAGAAACACAAAGGATATGAAGATTTAAATACATATTATTTAATCATTAAGGGCATCTATAGTATCTATCTGCTTATCAGCAATAACTATTCCTTCCGTTTAAGTTTCAAGGATACCGCCCCACCTCTATCAACTTAAGCATTTTATAAACCCAGAAAACAAAAAGAACCATACCCCCGCCAATCTGGCAAAGTTATGGTTCATATCCTACAAAATAAAAAACCACCAAACAGTTATGTATTGGTGGAGACGGTGGGAGTCGAACCCACGTCCAAAAATATCGGCACTTAAGCTTCTACGAGTGTAGTCGATATATTAGCATTTCGCGAACTCTTCGGCCTATCGACAGGCTTCCAAGTTGCTAGTCTGATTGTTCTCTTCCTTCGCCCTCAGACGGCGAACTCCGGCGTAGTCCACTTAGTTTGAGTCCCTTACCCTACCACATGGACGATGGAGGGAGGAACCTTTAGTGCAATTAAGCAGCTAAAGAAAGATTGTTTTGTTTGCCAATTATAGGCTTTGACGTTTTAACGAGGCCGATCCCCTCGACTCGCAACCTAAGCTCGAACTATCCCTGTCGAATCCGTAACGTCCCCATGATAAAAATGGAGCATACGAAGAAAATATCGTGATAGCTACTAAGAGCTGTTTTTCAATGTGCAACAATCTTACATAAGTTATTATATCATACGCGCGCCGTTTTACAAATGTAAATATCTGTATTACATCTTTTGACGATCACGGAACGCGCGTGCAATTTCACGTTTAGCTTCTTTCTCTTTTAAATCGTTACGCTTATCATATTGCTTTTTACCTTTTGCTAAACCAAGTGCCATTTTCGCGAATCCATTTTTCAAATAAATTCTAACTGGAACTAATGCATAGCCTGTTTCTTTTGAAGCACCCGTTAACTTCTCAATTTCTTTTTTATGAAGAAGTAACTTTCTTGTGCGAAGCGGATCATGGTTGAAACGATTCCCTTGCTCATATGTACTAATATGCATATTATGAACCCATACTTCACCATTATGTACACGAGCAAATGCATCTTTCAAGTTCACGCGTCCAGCACGAATCGACTTAATTTCCGTTCCTTGAAGGACAAGCCCTGCTTCGTATGTTTCTTCGATGAAATAATCATGAAAAGCTTTTTTATTTTGTGCAATAACCTTACCTGTACCCTTTGGCATATAACGTCCCTCCTCTATTTTTACTATTGTAACAAATGTTAATAAAAAGCGAAAGTGGCTCGCTCAGAATGTGAGGTGGATGGAGCTTCTGACCTTGAGGCGCTCTTTGCCTCCCTTGGAAGAAGCGAAGCCGCCGAACATTCTAGCCACTGTAGCTGGATTATACAAAAGCGAAAGTGGCTCACTCAGAATCTTTGGACATTGGAACTCCCGACAGAGAAGCGCTTTTTGCTTCGTCCGAGGGAGTGAAATGGCCAATAGATTCTAGCCACTGTAGCTGGATTCCATTAAAAAGCGAAAGTGGCTCGCTCTCAAACCACCAAGAAAAAAGAAAAAGCCTCGCTTTTTATAAAAGCGAAGCCCTCTTTTTCTTACTTACGCTTTTTCTTTTTCTTCTTGAATCCTGGTACGTTTTCGAAGAATGCTTTTTTCTTCTTGCCATTACCGTCTTTTTTCCCTGGCTGGCTAGCGGATGCGGATGCTGATCCTCTTCCTTTTCCTGTGCCTTTTCCTTTGCCACCACGGTCAAATTTTCTACCTGTACCACGTTCTCCGCCGCGCTCATTACTGCGCTCGCTACGTCCACCGCGTTTCTTTCTGCCTGTTCTTGGCTGTTCGATAACGACTGGGCGATCTTTGAACTTACGACGAGGTGTACCTTTCATGCCAACGATTTCAAAGTCGATTGCACGCTCGTCTTTGTTTACGTTAATAACGCGAATTGTAATTTCGTCTCCGATGCGGAATACGTTACCTGTACGTTCTCCGATCATTGCGAAATGTTTCTCGTCATAACGGTAGTAATCATCCGTTAAGTAGCTAACATGTACAAGACCTTCAATTGTATTTGGAAGCTCTACGAATAAACCGAAGTTTGTTACAGAGCTAATCATACCGTCATACTCTTCGCCAACTTTATCAACCATATACTCTGCTTTTTTCATTTCATCTGTTTCACGTTCTGCTTCAACAGCACGGCGTTCCATATTAGAAGAGTGCTCTGCAATCTCAGGTAAGTTTTCGCGCCATTTTGCTTGTGTTTCATGGTCGACTTTACCGTTAATGATGTATTCACGAATTAATCTATGAACAATCGTATCTGGGTAACGACGAATTGGTGATGTGAAATGCGTGTAGAACTCAGTTGATAAACCGAAATGTCCTAAGCTATCCGCATCGTAACGCGCTTGCTTCATTGAACGAAGCATTACTGTTGAAATAACTACTTCTTCCGGCTGCCCTTGAACCATTTCAAGAATTTGTTGCAGCGCACGAGGATGTATTTCATTCGCACGTCCTTTTACTGCATATCCGAAGTTCGTTACAAACTCGAAGAAACGCTCAAGCTTATCTTCTTTCGGATCTTCATGGACACGATACATGAATGGTACGTTCATCCAGTGGAAGTGCTCTGCTACTGTTTCGTTCGCAACAAGCATAAATTCTTCAATTAACTTCTCTGATACAGAACGATCGCGCATGACAACATCTGTCGGTTTTCCTTCTTCATCTACTAATACTTTCGCTTCTTTAAAGTCAAAATCGATTGCACCGCGGCGCATACGTTTTTCACGTAGGATTTGCGCTAATTGACCCATCTCTTTAAACATCGGTACGAGCGGCTCATAACGTTTGATTAACTCCTCGTCCTCATCTTCTAAAATGCTTCTTACGTCAGCATACGTCATACGCTCTGTCGTTTTAATCACACTTTGGAAAATCTCGTGCTTTACAACGTCACCTAAGTTGTTGATTTCCATTTCACAAGATAACGTCAGACGGTCTACTTTCGGATTTAACGAACAAATACCGTTAGATAGACGATGCGGAATCATCGGAATTACACGGTCAACAAGATAGACACTCGTCGCTCTCTCCGCTGCTTCTACATCAATTGGAGAACCTTCTTGAACGTAATGACTTACATCCGCAATATGAACGCCAAGCTTGTAATTACCGTTCTCAAGCTTCGTTACTGTAACAGCGTCATCTAAATCTTTCGCGTCTGCACCGTCAATCGTTACGATCATTTGGTCACGCAGGTCACGACGATCTTTTAAATCTTCTTCTGAAATCGTTTCTGGTACACTGTTTGCATGCTCCATCACTTCCTCAGGGAATGCTAAAGGTAAATGATGTTTATGAATGACAGATAAAATATCTACTCCTGGATCATTTTTATGACCTAGAATTTGAATAACTTCACCTTCTGCACTTAAACGATTCTCTGGATAGCTCGTAATTTTCACAACTACTTTATGGCCTTCTACAGCACCCATTGATGCACTTTTCAAGATAAAGATATCACTCGTCCAGCGCTTATTGTCAGGTATAACAAATCCAAAGTTTTTCGATTCTGTGTATGTACCAACTAGTTCTTTCGTGCCGCGCTCTAAAATACGTACAATCGAACCTTCTTGGCGTGATCCACTTGATTGTGCGCTAACACGCGCTAATACTGTATCGCCATGAAGTGCACCGTTTAACTCTGTAGGCGGGATAAAAAGATCATCATCTCCCGTTTTCTTTTCGTCTGGTACAACGAATGCAAATCCACGTGCATGTCCAATTAATTTACCACGTACTAAATTCATCTTTTCAGGAAGACCGTAACGGTTGCTACGAGTACGAATAACAAGTCCCTTCTCTTCCATCGTTACAAGTGCCTTTACAAAATCTTTAAAGCCCTCAGAACCTTCAATTCCAAATGCCTCTTCTAACTCTTGTATCGTTAGCGGTTTATACGCTTCTTCTCTCATAAATAATAACAACTTATCAATATGTTCTTGTATGATTTCTTCCAAGCAGAAATACCTCCTTTAAACCCTTATATTATTTAGTGTATCCGAAAGATGGGGGATGTATAAAGCGAAACTTCAATCATCTCCCAATGATTTTTTTACAGCTTTCATAAAAAATTCCCTTATGAAAAAAAGAGGCAACTAGATCTTACCAATCTAGTTGCTCCAAGAAGTTATATACATCCTCATGTAGCTCGTCACGTTGCTTATCAAGTGTAATGACATGCGTAGAGTCTTCATACCATTTAATGTCTTTTAACGTAGATTCTACACCGTTATAAATAATGTTAGCACTATCTGTATTAATCATTTCATCATGACGTGCTTGTACAACAAATGTCGGTGCATAAATCATATCCACATTGTTACGTACGTCAGCAATTAATTGTTGTAATGCTTTTAATGTATTCATCGGTGTCTGTTGGAATTCCAACATTTCTTGTTCGATTTGCTCTGGTGATTTTTGCTCACGTTTTTTATATTCGCGGGCATATGCCAATATACCTTGGTACATCGTTTCTTCACTCTTAATATACATTGGTGCACACATTGGTACTACACCTAAAACCGGTACTGTATAACCTAATTTTAAAGAAAATACGCCGCCAAGTGATAGTCCAGCAACAGCAATTTTCTCAAAGCCTTTATCTTTTAGAAGCTGATATGCCTCCATTACGTCTTGCCACCAATCTTCAGGACCTGTATGAACAAGCTCTTCTGGTGGTACACCGTGCCCTTTAAAAATTGGCGCATGACAAGTGTAGCCTTTCTTTTCTAAGAAACGCCCTAACATACGTACATCAGCTGAGTTGCCTGTGAAACCATGTAGTAATAAAACAGCGCGGTCTCCACCCTCAAATGTAAATGGTTTCGGAGATGCTAATTTCATCATGTACTTCTCCTCTTTCTCTTCTGTAATCTAGTCGTATTCTTTCTATATCTTAGTGTACCATATTTATATTTCTATAATCTAATTAGAAACATCTTTCAAATGGCAAAACAAAAAAAGAAGAACCATTAGTACAACTTACTAACGCTTCTTCTTTCAATTCTATAAATTTAAGTACGTAACAGCAATTGTTAATACGAAGAATAGAACAGCTAAAACAATTGTAATACGGTTTAATACTGCTTCAATTCCACGTGCTTTTTGCTTACCAAATAATTGCTCTGCACCGCCTGAAATTGCACCTGAAAGGCCTGAGCTATTACTAGACTGCATAAGTACCATAACAATCATTAAAATCGATACAATAATAAGTAAAACGGATAATAACGTATGCACTTGGCGTACCTCCTACAAAGATTCAGTTATTTTAACTGTAGCATAAATTCTATAGAAAAGCGAGAGCTATAGAGTAGCTCTCGCTTTTCTTCTATTACATAAACATCATTGCAAATAATGGCCCGAGCAAACATGTCAAAATTGCTGTTAATGTCATTGTTACCGATCCAATAACACCTTCATGTTCATTATTTTTCATTGCTCTCATGACGCCCATAATATGAGAAGCACATCCAAATCCGATACCTTTACCAACTGAGTTTGTAACACGGCTCCATTTTAATAAAAGCGGGCCGGTAATCGTTCCAGTAATACCTGCGATAACAACGAAAGCTGCTGTTAATGACGGTACACCACCAACTTGCTCTGAAACACTCATTGCAACTGGCATTGTCACCGATTTTGGTAAAGAAGATAAAATTAAGCTTTTATCCGTTCCCATAAGTGATGCAATAGCAAAATCACTCGCAATGGCAACTGTTGTACCTACTAATACGCCACCAGCAATCGGTACAACATACTTTTGAAGAACGTGACGTTGTTTATAAAGAGGAATTGCAAATGCTACAACACCGGGTCCCAGTAGTTTTGCAATCCAGCCGCCACCACTTTCCATATAATGTTGATATGGTATATCAAGCATAATAAATAAGAAAGCCATTAATCCTGTTGCTACAAGCATTGGAATGGTGAATGGTGTTGGAAATAATTTATAGATTTTTTTAGATAATTGGTATAATAGCACCGTAAAAAGAACCCAACCAATTCCGATTAATATTTGGCTCATCGCGACTCTCTTTCCTTTCTATTCGCAAGATATTGTCCTGTATGTCCTGCGACAATAATAATTAAAAATGTACTCGCTACAATTGTAATGAAAAGAGAAATTCCTTTACTCATAAAAAAAGCACCGTAATTCATTAGGCCAAGCGTTGGCGGAATTAATAAAAACGGCATAATAGCAACAAGTGTTTCTGCTCCTAAATCGAACCATTTCACTGGAAGAACTTTTAGGCTAAGTAAAACAAGTAAGAGGAACATTCCAATCAAACTTCCTGGAATTGGAATATTTAACATTTCTTGTACCCAAGTTCCAACCATATAAAAAACGTAAAGAGCAGCAATTTGGACAAGAATCTTTGTAAATTTCATGTTCATCATCCCTCATGTTTATACGATCTTCTCTTAATATCTTTATCATAGTATAAATTGTAAAAAGCTGCAATTTATCAATTCGGCAGCAAAAACAGCCTATGTTAGACGCTTACAACCTTGATATGACTGAATTTCTATGTAAAAATTAAGTCAAAAACCTTGACCTAATATAAAAAGTTTTTATTTTCTGAATTTAAAAGGTTGTTATTTCAATAAAATAATCTTTTTATCCTTAAGCTTACATATACATAAGTAAGATAGGTGGTGAACATATGCCCAAAAAAGTTCTTATTTTTTGTGATCCTGGGATTGATGATGCGATGGCCCTCCTCTTAGCATTCTTTATCGATGAAATAGAAATAATCGGCATTGTTGCTGATTACGGCAATGTTCCAAAAGAAATGGCTGTACAAAATGCTCATTTTCTTAAGCACGAAACAAAGAATAGAAATATTAAAGTATTTGGTGGTTCAGAACAACCGCTTACTGGTGCTCCTCCTGCTTTTTTTACGGATGTACACGGGAAACAAGGGCTCGGTCCAATTATTCCAAAGGGCAATGTGACTAACGGCGAAATGGAGAATTTTTTTGAAGTTATCCCTCTTATTGAGCAATATAAAGATGAATTAATCATTGTAAGTTTAGGAAGACTTACCTCCCTCGCAATTTTATTCATCCTATGTAAACAGCTAATGAAGCAAATTAAATCTTACTACGTAATGGGCGGTGCCTTTTTACATCCTGGTAATGTTACCCCTATTTCAGAAGCGAACTTTTATGGAGATCCTACTGCCGCTAATATAGTCCTTCAATCCACAGCTAACATGTATATATACCCGTTAAACGTCACCCAATATTCTGTTATTACACCAGAAATGGCTGAATACATTGAAGCAAAAGGAAAAGCCCCAATTGTCAAACCGTTATTCGATCATTATTACTACGGATATTATAAAAATGCCCTACCAGATTTAAAAGGAAGCCCCTTTCATGACACAATGCCAATACTCGCTTTACTTGATAACTCTATGTTTACGTATCATAAATCACCTATCGTTGTCATGACGGAATCCTATGCACAAGGAGCAAGCATTGGAGAATTTCGCTCTTTAGGAGAATCCAAACCATTTACTGATTGGCCGAGTCATCAGATCGCAATCGATTTTGACTATAACCGTTTCTTTAAACATTTCATGTCACTTATGACAGGTGAGCAATTTTAAGCATAAAAAAACAGACCGTGATTTCTCACGGTCTGTCGTTATTTTCTACAATTATCGTTTGATGTTGTAGAAAGATTTGATACCATCGTAAACAGCGATTTCGCCTAGTTCGTCTTCGATGCGTAATAATTGGTTGTACTTAGCAATACGGTCAGTACGGCTCATAGAACCAGTTTTGATTTGGCCAGCGTTAGTTGCAACTGCGATGTCAGCGATTGTAGCATCTTCAGTTTCACCAGAACGGTGAGATACAACTGCTGTGTAACCAGCACGTTTAGCCATTTCGATAGCTTCGAAAGTCTCAGTTAAAGTACCGATTTGGTTAACTTTAATTAAGATTGAGTTAGAGATACCTTTTTCGATACCTTCAGCAAGTTTTTGTGTGTTAGTTACGAATAAGTCGTCACCAACTAATTGTACTTTATCACCGATACGCTCAGTTAATAATTTGTGACCATCCCAGTCGTTTTCGTCTAAACCATCTTCGATAGAGATGATTGGGAAGTCTTTGCAAAGCTCTTCGTAGAAATCAACCATTTCTGCAGAAGTTAAGCCAGTACGGCCTTCGCCTGCAAGGTCATATTTACCAGTTTCTTTGTTGTAGAACTCAGAAGAAGCAACGTCCATTCCTAAGAATACGTTCTCGCCAGCTTTGTAACCAGCTTTTTCGATAGCTTCGATGATTACTTCTAATGCTTCACGGTTAGAACCAAGGTTTGGAGCGAATCCACCTTCGTCACCTACTGCAGTGTTAAGACCTTTGTCATGTAATACAGCTTTAAGTGCATGGAATACTTCAGCACCCATACGGATTGATTCTTTGAATGTTGGAGCACCAACTGGTAAGATCATGAACTCTTGGAAGTCTACGTTGTTATCAGCGTGAGAACCACCGTTGATGATGTTCATCATTGGAGTTGGTAATTGTTTTGCATTGAATCCACCAAGGTAACGGTATAATGGAAGACCTACGAAGTCAGCTGCTGCGTGAGCTACTGCCATAGATACACCAAGGATAGCGTTAGCGCCTAGTTTACCTTTGTTTGGAGTGCCATCTAATTCGATCATAGCACGGTCGATACCAGCTTGGTCAGTTACGTCGAAACCAACGATTTCTGGAGCGATTGCTTCGTTAACGTTGTTTACTGCATTTAGAACACCTTTACCAAGGTAACGAGATTTGTCACCGTCACGTAATTCTACTGCTTCGTGCTCACCAGTAGATGCACCACTTGGTACGATAGCGCGTCCGAAAGCGCCGCTTTCTGTGTAAACTTCTACTTCTACAGTTGGGTTACCACGAGAGTCAAGGACTTCGCGAGCATAAACATCAATAATTGTTGACATAATAAATTCTCTCCTTTTTATATAAGCAAATTATTTAATAATTGTTTTACCTGTCATTTCTTTCGGTTGTTCCACATTTAAAAGTGTAAGCATTGTTGGGGCGATATCTCCTAAAATACCACCTTCACGAAGCTCTACGTCATTTTTTGTAACGATGAAAGGAACCGGGTTAGTTGTATGAGCTGTCATTGGTCCACCATCAGCAGTTAACTCCTGATCAGCATTACCATGGTCAGCAGTAATAAGTGCTACACCATCTTTTGCAAGAATCGCTTCTACAACTTTTCCTAAACATTCGTCAGTTGCTTCTACTGCTTTAATTGTTGGTTCCATCATCCCAGAATGGCCAACCATATCACAGTTCGCAAAGTTAAGAATGATAACATCATGTTTATCATTTTCGATTTCATTTACTAAAGCGTCTGTTACTTCGTAAATGCTCATTTCAGGTTTCAAGTCATACGTTGCAACCTTCGGTGAGTTAATTAAGATACGCTCTTCTCCTGGGAATTCAGCCTCACGACCACCGCTAAAGAAGAATGTAACGTGCGGATACTTTTCAGTTTCCGCGATGCGAAGTTGCTTTAATCCCGCTTGCGCAACAACTTCACCTAATGTGTTATCAAGGTTCATTGGCTTGAATGCCACGTAACCATCTACAGTTTCACTGAAATGTGTCATACAAACGAATTCAGGAATGTGAGGTACTTTTTCACCACGATCGAACTCACGGAAGTCTTCGTTTGTAAATACACGAGCAATTTGAATTGCACGGTCTGGACGGAAGTTATAGAAGATAACTGCATCATCATCATTGATTGTTGCAACTGGCGTGTTATCTTCGTTAACAATTACAGACGGCAATACGAATTCATCGTAGA
Source organism: Bacillus sp. FSL K6-0069 (assembly GCF_038007785.1). Classification (NCBI taxonomy): domain Bacteria; kingdom Bacillati; phylum Bacillota; class Bacilli; order Caryophanales; family Bacillaceae; genus Bacillus; species Bacillus sp. FSL K6-0069. The sequence continues at coordinate 4,899,174 of NZ_JBBOXN010000001.1, forward strand.
TACCATTTGCATAAGAGTCTTCTACACACTCTTCTGCTGATTTATAAGTAGGGCCTTCACCATTCACCATAGCACTGTAACATTTTTCTACGCGATCCCAACGCTTGTCACGGTCCATAGAGTAATAACGACCAGAGATAGTCGCGAATTGTCCTACTCCTGTTTCTTTAATCACTTCATTTGTTGCATCGATATAACCTTTTGCTGTTTGTGGTCCAACATCGCGGCCATCTAAGAATGCATGGATATAAACTTTCTCCACGCCTTCTTTTGCTGCTAAGCGAAGAAGAGCAAACATATGGTTCATGTGACTGTGCACACCACCGTCAGAAAGTAAACCGAATAAATGAAGAGCAGTACCTTTTTCTTTTACGCTTTTAATTGCATTTTGGAACGTTTCGTTCTGATCGAACTCCCCTTCACGAATTGCAACGTTTACGCGTGTTAAGCTTTGATATACAATGCGGCCAGCACCGATATTTAAGTGACCAACCTCAGAGTTACCCATTTGACCTTCTGGAAGACCCACTTCCTCACCACAAGCTGTAAGCGTTGTGTGAGGGAATTTGTTCCAGTAACCATCAAAATTAGGTTTCTTAGCTTGTGCTACAGCATTCCCGTGAGTTTCTTCACGTAGTCCGAAACCATCAAGAATGATTAAAGCTGTTGGCTTTCTCATTTTACCGCCCCCAGAAGACCTAAGAACGAAGCAGGCTCTAAGCTAGCACCGCCAACTAAAGCGCCGTCGATGTCAGATTGTGCCATATACTCTTTAATGTTTTCTGGTTTTACGCTACCGCCGTATTGAATACGAACAGCTTCTGCAGCTTCTGTAGAAACAGCTTCTGCAACAACTTTACGGATGTGCGCACATACTTCATTTGCATCTGCAGAAGAAGAAGATTTACCTGTACCGATAGCCCAGATTGGCTCATAAGCGATAACAGTTGCTTTAACTTGCTCTTCTGTTAAACCTGCAAGTGCTTTTGTCACTTGACCTGCTACTAGATCAAATGTTTTTCCGCTTTCGCGCTCTTCTAAAGTCTCACCACAACATACGATTGGTGTTAAACCATGTTCAAATGCTGCAAGAGTCTTTTTGTTTACTGACTCGTCTGTTTCAGCAAACATTTCACGACGCTCAGAGTGGCCAAGTACTACGTAGCCTACTTTTAAGTCGCTAAGTGCCACTGGGCTAATTTCGCCAGTGAATGCACCATTTTTTTCGAAGTGCATGTTTTGTGCACCTACTTGTAAGTCAGTTCCTTCAGTCGCTGCTACAAGACGCTCTAAGAATAGAGCTGGAGAGCAAACTACTGCATCAACAGCTGTAGCTGCTGGGATTTGACCTTTAACTTCCTCTACGAAGCTAACTGCTTCAGATAGAGTTTTATTCATTTTCCAGTTACCTGCGATAATTGGTTTACGCATGCTTTGCACCGTCCTTTTTCTTTGGCTGCTACTTATTTGTCGTTAAGACAAACTACACCTGGAAGCTCTTTGCCTTCCATGAATTCTAATGACGCACCGCCGCCAGTAGAAATGTGGCTCATTTTATCAGCCATACCGAATTTTTCAACAGCTGCTGCAGAGTCACCACCGCCGATAACAGAGTATGTATCTTCTGCATCTGCTAATGCTTGTCCTACTGCTTTTGTACCTTCTGCGAATGGAGTCATTTCGAATACACCCATTGGTCCATTCCATACAACAAGCTTAGAGTTTTTAATTACATCTGCATAAATTTCACGTGTTTTAGGACCGATGTCCACGCCTTCCCAGTTAGAAGGGATAGAGTCGATACCTACGATTTGAGTTGTTGCAGTTTCAGAGAATTCCTCTGTGATTACAACATCAACTGGCATGTAGAAGTTTACGCCTTTTTCTTTTGCAAGTTGCATAAATTCTTTAGCTAGTTCGATCTTGTCGTCTTCACATAGAGATAGACCAATTTCATGACCTAAAGCTTTAACGAATGTGTAAGCAAGTCCGCCACCGATGATTAAGTTATCTACTTTGTCTAATAGATGACGAATTACACCGATTTTATCTTTTACTTTCGCACCACCGATGATAGCTGTGAATGGACGTTCTGGGTTAGAAAGTGCTTTACCTAATACATCTAACTCTTTTTCCATTAATAGACCAGATACTGCTGGTAGGTAGTCTGCGATTCCTGCTGTAGAAGCGTGAGCACGGTGAGCTGCACCGAATGCATCGTTTACGAAGATGTCAGCAAGTGCTGCAAATTCTTTCGCAAGTTCTGCATCGTTCTTTTCTTCGCCCGCATAGAAACGTACGTTTTCAAGAACTAATACGTCGCCTTCGTTCATTGCTGCAACCATTTCTTGTGCAACTGGTCCGAATGCTTCGTCTGCTTTTTTAACATCTTTACCAAGAAGCTCGCCTAAACGTGCTGCTACTGGAGTAAGACGTAATTCTTCTACTGCTTGACCTTTTGGACGGCCTAAGTGACTTGCTAAAATAACTTTCGCACCTTGCTCTACTAAATATTGAATTGTAGGAAGAGCTGCACGGATACGAGTTTCATCTGTAATTTTGCCTTCTTTCATAGGTACGTTGAAATCAACGCGGCAAAATACACGCTTACCTTTTAAATCTACGTCACGAATTGATTTTTTGTTCATTGGATTTCCCTCCGACTACTAGTTAGGATTGACAAAACCCACTCAAAAGCTTAACACATTTGCTTTTAAAACGAAAGAAGAGAGAGAGGGAACAAACCCTCTCCCTCGTTTTGTCATTGATTACTTATATAATTAAGAATTAAAGACCTTTAGAAGTCATGTATGCTGCTAGGTCTACTACACGGTTAGAGTAACCAGTTTCGTTATCGTACCAAGAAAGTACTTTAACCATGTTACCTTCCATTACCATTGTAGATAATGCATCGATTGTAGAAGAAGCAGTACATCCGTTATAGTCGATAGATACTAATGGCTCTTCGCTGTATCCAAGGATACCTTTTAATTCGCCTTCAGCTGCTGCTTTGAATGCTGCGTTTACATCTTCAACTGTTACTTCTTTGTCAAGTTCAACAACTAAGTCAACAAGAGAAACGTTAGCAGTTGGAACACGTACAGCGCCACCGTTTAATTTACCTTTAAGTTCTGGTAATACTAATGCTACAGCTTTAGCTGCACCAGTAGATGTTGGGATCATGTTTTCAGCTGCTGCACGAGCACGACGTAAATCTTTGTGTGGTAAGTCTAAGATTTGTTGGTCGTTAGTGTAAGAGTGAATTGTTGTCATCATTCCGCGTTTTACGCCGAATTTTTCGTTTAATACTTTAGCGAATGGAGCTAGACAGTTTGTAGTACAAGAAGCGTTAGATACTACGTTGTGGTTAGCTGCATCGTATTGTTCGTGGTTAACACCCATAACTACAGTGATATCTTCGTCAGAAGCTGGAGCTGAGATGATAACTTTCTTAACTGATCCACCTAAGTGTTTTTCAGCGTCTGATTTTTTAGTGAAACGGCCAGTAGATTCTACTACTACTTCTACTCCGTAGTCGCTCCATGGTAATTGAGCTGGGTCACGCTCAGCGATAACTTTAATTTCTTTACCGTTAACAACGATGCTGTTTTCGTTAGCAGATACTTCTGCATTTAAAGTTCCGTGAACTGTGTCATATTTTAAAAGGTGAGCTAATGTTTTAGCATCTGTTAAGTCGTTGATTGCTACTACTTCTACCTCAGAGTTGTTAAGAGCTGCGCGGAATACGTTACGTCCGATACGTCCAAATCCATTAATACCAATTTTAGTCATTTGAATTTCCTCCTTGGGGGATTATATTAAAGGGTAATACCCTTTGTTAACTGTTTTGCTGCACCTTCATCTGTAATTAGAATTGAAGTGTGCCCTTGTTTAATTACAGCTTGTATTGCCTTTGCCTTTGAAGAACCTCCTGCGACTGCAACAACGTGAGATACATGTTGTAAATCCTCAAGTTGCATACCAACTGTTCTTACTTTATGAACAACATTTCCTTGTTCATTAAAGTAGTAACCGAAAGCTTCGCCAACTGCTTCGCTTGCTTGAATCTTTAACCAATCTGCTTCTGAAGTATTTCTGCGACGTGCCATTGTTAACGCATCACCTATTCCATGAATGACGATGTTGGAAGATCGAATCAACTCAAGAACTTCTTTCACGGAAGGCTCTGTCACAATAGACGCATATGCTTCGCTACTAACATGGTCTGGAACATACAATAAGCGATAATTACTCATCGTATTTTGCGCCATTTTGGCACAAATGGTGTTGGCTTCTAATTCGACACCTTCTCCAATTCCACCACGTGCTGGGACAAATAGCATATGTAAATCTTTGCAATCAAGCTGCATCATGTCCGCAGCAGCAGCTAGCGTAGTTCCTCCAGCCACAGCAACGATATTATTCGCTGTCAGACGGTCTTTTATACAAGTCACACAAGCACGGCCCATCTCCAGTTTGACCCAAGGCGATTCATCACTATCACCAGGGACAACGAAAACTTCATCCAAGTCTAATGTTTCCTTAAGTTGCTTTTCTAAAACCTTTAACCCGGAAATTTCTTTCATAAAGTCTTCCAAAGCAAGAACTAAAGCTGTTCCTTCTTCTGTCAAAGTCATTCCAGAAGAAGCGACGTGAACTAAGTTTTGTTCTTTCAAAACTTGAACTTCACTTCGCAATACTCGTTCTGTCATACCGAGACTTGCTGACAAATTTCTTCTTCCAATCGGCTGCATGAGCCTAATGTATTGAAGAATTTGCATTCTCGTTTGCATAACAGGTAGCAGATCAGGTAATAATTTTTTTGTGTTCTGAATCCATGAGCGCATATCTTTTCTCCTCACTACATTGGTTCATTTTTCCTCGTGGTCACTTTACGTCCCGTAGTGACATTTTGTGTCCCACATAGGTTAAAAAAATAATCCCTGCTACGTGTATTATTGTAACAGGAGATAGAAACTTATTCAACTCTTAACTGCATTCTTTATATAGTTTATTATGACACCTTTGTGAATGTTACCATATTCCACCTGTTTCCCGCCTATTTCTACAACCGGAATCATTAGATGATATTTTTCTAAAAGGTTATTATCTTCATATATATCTATTTCCTCAATATGAAAAGAATATTCACATTGAACTTCCTGTAAAACTTGTTTCGCCTGCACGCAAAGACCACAATCTTTTTTTGTATACAGTACAACTTTCATTTTCTTCACCTATCCGATCGTTTTTCGCAATGACGACGCTGGAATGTGCATTTGTTCTCTATACTTTGCCACTGTTCTTCGAGAAATAACGATTTCATGCTCTTCTTCTAATAATTTTGAAATCTTTTGATCTGAAAGTGGCTTTTTCTTATTTTCCGCTTCAACAAGCGTTTGAATAAACCGTTTCACACGCTTTGTAGAAACTGCTTCATCTTCAGTAGTAGAAACAGCATTACTAAAGAACGATTTCATCTCAAATAAACCGTGTGGTGTTTGCACATATTTATTTCGCGTTGCACGACTAATTGTAGACTCATGCACACTTAACTCTTCCGCTACCTCTTTTAAAGCAAGTGGCTTTAAATGTTCTGGACCTTCCCAGAAGAAATCATGTTGTTTCTCCATAATAATGGTCATCACTTGCAGAAGCGTTTGTTTTCTCTGTTTTAAACTGCGCATAATCCACTGCACATGCTGATACTTTTCTGATACGTAAGATGCTACTTCACTTTCACTATCATTCAGAAGCGCACTATACTCAGAATGAATTTCAATTCTCGGCATATTTCTCTCATTCATTTGTAAAACGAGACGATCACCATCTTTTTTCACCGCCATATCAGGCACAATGTAAAGTGGTTTATCAGAAGAAAACGCAAGACCTGGTTTCGGCTGCAGGGACGTAATACAGTTCACCGCCGATTGCAATTCTTCATTACTACACTTCAACACTTGAACGAGCTTTCGCCAATCCTTCTTCACGAAATAAGCGAAGTGATCCTCTATAACCTCTTCCGCTAATCCATTCCGTCTTTGTAAGCGCTTCAATTGTAAAGTTAGACATTCCTGAATATTACGCGCTCCTACCCCTGCTGGCTCGAGCGATTGGACAAGCTCTATAGAGCGGTCGACTACATGAATCGGCGCGGAAAGGAGATCCGCTAACTCTTCGTTCGTTTCTTGTAAATACCCATTTCCATCCATGTTCATAATAATGAAAGAAGCTACTTTTCGCTCTTCTTCATCTATTTTATAATACTGTATTTGATTTAATAAATGTTGCTGAATCGTTGTAGAATCCACACTGTAGATTTCCATCTGATTCTCGACTTGTTTGCTGGTACTTTTACTGTTGTTAGAGCTCTTTTTCTTCTCCCTCTCAAAACCACCTAACTCAATAAGGGGATTCTCTAACGATTGCTCATACAAAAACTCCGATAATTCTTGTACATTATACTGGAGCATTGTAATCGCTTGCCTTAACTCTTGTGTCATTGCCAAACGTAAGCTTTGTTCTTGTAAAAGACTTGCCTTCAAACTAATCTCCCCCTTGTTTCTATTGTACAATAAGTTTGGTAAAAGGAGAATCCTCACGCAGACACCCATTCCAAAATATTATTAATTTATATGTATTAATGAGATTTACAACTTACAACCGAAATTTGAATAATATTGAAAGAAAATAATAAAAACAAAAAATTATCACTAGATACTAATAGTAAATAATAATACATGATATTAAAATGAGCAATAAAAAAAAGAGAAGAACCTTTTCTTCTCTTTCACAAATCAACTATTTTTCAAAAGCTGGACTAAGTTCAAACTCTTACCACTTCGCAAAATGCCCTTTGGGTATACTTTCGCTGCAAATAAAGAAATAAGACTAATGCTACTTAATAGAACGAATATAGACGCTACAATTTCCATACCACTCACAGATCCATTAATAATCCTGATTACCATACTTATCGGTGCTGTAAAGGGTACATATGATGTCACTCTAGATACTAGTCCTTCAGGATTATCAAGTACTACCAATAACTCCACCACTAAACTCCCCATTAATATAAGGGTAATTGGCATCGTAGTTCCTGATAATTCTTCAGGCCTGCTCACCATAGAGCCAAATACAGCAAAAAGTGCTGCATAAACGAAGTAACCGAGAACAAAATATAATAAGAAATAAGCAGCGTGCTCTCCTGTAATCATATTCACATCAATATTCACTCCAAAAAATGAATCCGATACTTTAAAAAATCCAGATTTAATATATAGCGCCATACTAAGGAAAAATATAAATAACTGTGTCAAACTAGCAAGGCCGACTCCTAATATCTTTCCAAAAACCATGTGAACAGGCGACACCTTTGTTACCATCACTTCCATAACACGCGACGCCTTCTCTGATGCTACTGCTGTAGCAATTGCATTTCCATACGAAGTAATTGCTAAATACATAATCGCTACTAATAAGTACACTAGTAAAAATGAGCTTGTTCCTTCGTTATTTAAGTTTTGCTTTTTCGCTTGCACGTTCATCGTAAGTGATTTTACAGCTTCTTCCGACAACCGTTGTTTAACTACCGCACTTTGAAAGTACTGATTTTGTACAAATAACTTTGTGCTTTGAATCAGCTTCTGATTCTCTTGCTTCATAAAGTAATCTAATACTGGCTCAGCCCCTGCGTTCTCCTTCAATATAAAAAGTGCTTCAACTTTCTTATCCAACAAGTCTTGCTTATATTGATTTAATTTTGTTTTATCCCCTAAAGACCATTCCCACTCTGGAAGAGCCTTACTAAGATTAGATTGATCAACCGTAACATTGGATGCTTCATGAATAAATATAACCTTTTCTTTTTCTGCCTCCCCAGAAAACTTTTGGACAAAGCTTGGAAAAGAGAATAAAAATATCCCTCCTCCTATTAATAAAAATGTCATCCCAATAAATATTTTTGTCCTCACACGATCCCAATATGTTTGCCATAACACAATCCAAAAATTTCTCATTTTTATGCACCTGCCTTTTCAACAAAGATTTGATGTAAAGACGGTTCTTTAATAGAGACATCTCGAATGTATTGTTTCATCCTTATATCCTCAAGTAGAGAAAAAGCATCCTCTCCATCTTTCACTTTAATCGTAAATGTACGATTAACCTTTTTAAAATCAAGATTTCTATTCTTAAGAATAGGTTCGATATCCCCTTCCGTTTGCAAGGTCATATATTTATATTGATAGCTTTTCTTAATATCAGATAAAGCTCCTGATAGTACGAGTTGACCATTCTTCATAATACAAATTTGCTCACAAAACGTTTCTACACTATCCATTTGATGGCTACAAAAGATAATCGTTTTTCTTTGGGAGATTAACTCAAGCACGACATTTTTTAACATTTCTGCATTCACAGGATCTAGCCCACTAAAAGGCTCATCCAGTATGATAAATTCAGGATTATGCAAGATCGCTGAAATCAATTGAATTTTTTGTTGATTCCCCTTTGACAATTCCTCTGTTTTCTTTTTTAAATGTGACGTCATCTCTAATTTTTCTAGCCATTGTAACGCATGCCTTTTTGCAAGATTAGCTGGCATCCCTTCCAACTTACCGAAATACACCAATTGCTCCACTACATTCATTTTCGGATATAACCCACGTTCTTCTGGTAAATAACCAATACATATATCTTTCTTTGAAAAAGGGCGATTGTTCCAAAGAATTTGTCCGCTATCCGGTTTAATTAAATCTAAAATCATACGAATTGTCGTTGTCTTACCGGCACCATTCCGGCCAAGCATCCCTAGAATCCCGCCTTCTTCTACACGTATATTTAAATCATTAACAGCTTTATACTCCCCAAATGTTTTATGTAACCCTTGAATTTCAAATGCCATATATAACATCCCCTTTTAACTTTTTACGAAATAAATAACCGCCATTCCTAATACAATCCCGCCTACCATCATCAAAAACTTTTTCATCATTATTTCCTCCTTCATTTACTTGTTAAGTTGTATCTCTATCATAGACTTCTTTCTGCTGCTATTGTCCGCAATCCGTACTGTATTTACCGTAAAAAAGGTGAACCACTCTTATGTGGTTCACCGCAATTTCAACAGATAACGCTAATTGTATGAAAACTCCTTACATGTTATTATAAAAATATTCAGAATTTAAATATTGAACCTTTAAAGTGAGGTGTCCAAATCGTTGCAGATACAACGTAACTTTGTTTTCATTTTATGTATAACCTTCCTGTATTTTTGTTTACAAGGCTATATTTTATATAAAATAAACCAACCATATAGCGGCGTTCTTATTTCTAAAACAGACCCAACTACATACACAATAGCAAAAATCAAATCCTCTGGTTGGGCTTTTCATACTGATTTAAAAGAAGGAGATGTAATCTATTCGATTAATAAAGACAAACCTCATGTTGGAATACTTCCGAGATATCAAAACCAATCACTAACTGCATCTGAAATACAAGTAAAAAAAGAAGGTATAACCTACACTTATAAAGGAACACAACATTTTATTGATTATCGCGATAAAATCATTTCAGTATATTTCCCATCCCTACTCGCTCTTATTTGTTTCGGGTTATCTATTTTTCTGTATAAAAAAAAGCCTTTAAACCGGGAAACATTCTTTTTGATCATGTTTTTATTCATGACATCCTCAAGTCTCCTAATTGCAGTTGAATCTGGTAGAGGTGATTTTATCGCCATTATTATTATAAGTATTGTATTTCAAGGTACACCTATGTCTCTCATTCTCTTGTTGAATGAATTATTTAAAAAGAAGCACATATACGTTATTTCTAATAGGTTTCTACAAATTGATATTGTAATCGGCATTATTTTAGTATCACTCTCTGTTTTAACGATGTTCATTCCATTCCCCTTAGTTCATACCGATGGATTAGAACTCAGTTACCTTTCAATAAATTTCATTTTTTGCATTTACTTTTTAATTCGTGCCTATATCAAATATCACAGCACAATTCATAAACCATTTTTAGAATTAATGCTCACGATTCATTTCATTGCCTTCTTTCCGTTCGTTACGCTCTATGCTCTTCCAGATGCAATATTCGGAACACCGATTCTCTCAGCAGATATTGGAGCTATGTTCTTAATCATTCTTCCGATCGGTTATTTTTATTTAGTAGCAACTAAGCAGATTTTTGACATAGAGTTTGTATTTGACCGTTTACGGTATTACGCATTTCTCTCACTAATCCCAACTCTATTAATTGCAATTATTACGAGCTGGAGCATTCATTACGAAGACAATTTTATCTCTCGTCTACTGCAAAGTTTCGTTATTATTTTTCCGTTGAACATTTTATTTCTCATATTAAAAGAAAGATTAGATTTTACATTCCGTAATCACCTGTTTCGGACGAAAACAAATTTATACGTAAACATTGAACAGTTTACCGCGCAACTATCATCTATTATGAAAATAGATGAGTTAGAGAAAAAATTCACTAATGAAATTGTTTCAATGTTGCAACCTTCTTTTATTCAGTTTGTTCAATATAATATGAAAGACAACACATATACACAGTGTAACGGATACGGACAAACGAAAGATTTCATACTTTCTAAGAAGAAAAAATGGAGTATGGCAGCATTACTAATTAATGATTTATTAGAGGATGATGGAGGCATCGGTATTTACTTATACTCTACTAAACATATAAAGCACTACATCTGGATTGGAAGAAAAGTGAATAATATTAAATATAATACACATGAAAAATCATGGTTCATCACTGTCGCGACATACGTCCGTCTTATTTATGAAAACTTGTATGTTATCAATGAAATTATCCATTCTTTAGAACAGGAGAGTTTAGAATCCAAAATTAATTCTGCAAGCTTATCACGCCTACTCTTCCAAATCTCTGAACAAGAAAGGCGCCGACTCGCTTCAGATTTACACGACTCTGCATTACAAGATCAAATCGTATGGTATCGTAAACTAGACTCTTTACTAAAAAACAAATCAGTTTCACTAGAATTAAAAAATGAACTTAAAAAAATCCACTTCGGTATGCACGATGTAATACAACAAATTCGTGATACATGTAATGAATTGCGTCCATCACTTTTATCAGATGCCGGTTTAATTGGTGCATTAAGAGAATTGCTTTCCCAAACACAATTACGTGTGCAATTTCAAATTCAATTTGATCATGAACCCATTCATGAACATCATTACGATTTTGATAAAATTTTGTCTTTATATCGGATCATTCAAGAACTACTAACAAACGCAGAGAAACATTCCGAAGCAACCATCGTATCGATCTTTTTATGGGAAGAAAACAACTGTATTTCGCTAGACTACCGAGACAATGGAAAAGGTTTCAATGTAGACACTTCCTACTCTCCTAAACACCATATGGGGCTTTCTGGTATAAAAGGAAGGCTTCAATCAGTTGGTGGAGAAATACATATAGTATCCAAAGCTGAAAAAGGACTTCAAGTAAACATTACAGTTCCGAGGTGGTAAATAATGATTCGAGTACTAATTGTAGATGATCATCAAATTGTTGGTGAGGGAACAAAGAGCATGATTGAATTAGAAGAAGATATGCAAGCAGAATATATATTAAATGAACAGGAAGCACTTATGAGAAGTGACGCTATACCTTTTGATGTCTACCTCTTGGATATGAATATGCCCAATTGTAGTGGGATTGAACTCGCGCAGAAAATATTACGTATGCAAACAGATGCAAAAATCATTTTATACACAGGTTTTGAATACATATCCCAATTTAATTTATTAATAAACTCTGGTATCAGCGGAATTATTAGTAAATCAGCTTCTCAGCAAGAGCTATTAATGGCAATCCGCGCAGCCGTAAACGGATATACTTTACTCCCTATTTCCTTATTACGTCAACTACGCACAGACGATATAACGACTCAACAACTTGAAAAGAAAACCGCTCTTCTTACACAAAAAGAATTAGAAATCTTAGAATCCGTTTCGAAAGGAAGTAGCAATAAGCAAATTGCTGATGAGCTATATATGAGTTCAAGAGCTGTAGAATATAACCTAACAAAAATCTTTAAAAAATTAAAAGTCGGATCCAGATCTGAAGCTTTAACAGAAGCAATGAGACAAGGTATTTTGAAAGTACACATATAAAGTGAAACTTTCATCAGTTGGTTTTACTTAGCCCTCAATAAATAAAAAAGCCCTAACCTACAAAACGTAAGTTAGGACTTTTTGACGCGCCCAGAGGGATTCGAACCCCCGGCAGACGTGGTACCGGAAACCACCGCTCTATCCGACTGAGCTATGGGCGCATGATTAAAAACACTTCATTTTCTTTTCATAATAATAGCAATAAAATCCATTTAAATCAATAAAAACTCTTTGATTGCACATTATATATAAGCTATTTTCTACATAAAAACGCCCCCTAATTTCTACATTTAGGAGGCACTTCTTATCCATTTTATTTATCTAGTTTCTCTTTAATCTCTTTTGGAATTTCATTCGGCTGTACTTCTTGGTATGTTTCAATGTATTCGCCTTTCGTTTTAACCTTTACATACGCTCCTTCTCGAAGCCCACGAGGTGCATAAAACTTAACGTCTTTTCCTTCGCCCGAAGCGTAATAACCAGTAAGTTTATAATCCCCAGCTACCTCTCCGATTTTGGATAGTCGGCCAGATTCTTTCGCTTTTACATATAACCAATCCTCTTTCACAAGCGGGTTGTATCTATCTGTTATCTCATTATGAGAAACACTTGCCACACCAATAACTAATATAAAAAGTCCAATTAAACCTAATAATAATTTCTTCATTTTTTCTCCTTAAAATATCTTTTTGACTTGCTTTACTTTCTTTATTCTAGAAGAAAAAATTTTTTCCACTATCGCTTTTCCTTACATATTCATTACAAAATTGTAACCTTCACATGCTTGCCCCCTAAATTTTCCAATCATAAATTCACCCCAACTCACAAATTATAATCTTTGAATTGATATTCCAAAGGGGGCTTCATTCAATGACTGTAATTACGAAATTAAAGCAAACTGTTTCTGGATTAAAAAGTGCACAAGCTAGCTTAGAGGGATTCGCTCTTGATACGGATAACCAACAAGCGAAGCAACTTTTCCAAACAGCTGCGCAGCAAACACAAACGATTATCGATTCTTTAAACCCACGCGTTGAAGAAGTCCAACAAGAAGAACCACAATACTCACAGCAATAACATATTCGTCATGCTGTGAAATAGAAAAAGGATGATATGCAGTCATCCTTTTTCTATCACATTACATATTGCAATAGAAATGGAATGATAATCATGCGAAAACTCGGCCTCATAACCGCATTATTTGCCCTTCTATGTAGCTCTTTTACCGGATGTGATAATAGTCCCTTAGATAAAAAAGTGAAAGAAGAAGCAAAACGAACGGAGAAAGAGAAAGGTCCCAAATTAACAAAGACGAGTACGGAATCATTTAATCAATCTATATCACAAGGAGCCAAGAAAAGAGCTCTCGCTATGGATGAAATTATAAAAAGTACAGCAGTGAATTCAAATTTAGATCTCTACATAGCAGTTACACCGGAGCACCACGAAAGGTTTGGATTAAAACCTTTACGTAAGAAGCTTCAAAAGCAGCTAAGTGATGAACATCCTACTTTCGACGTTCGTGTAAGTACAGATAAAAAAATCTTTATGTTACTCGAAAAGCTTGAAAGAAAGATTAAGGAAAAAAAAGTATCTAAAGATGAGATTAATAAACAATTAAAACTCATCGGGAAAAAAATGGAGTCTAACACTTAACGCTTTTTAAAAGAAAAGGAAGGATCGCAATGTCTAGTAAAGATAAGAACTTAACCCCTGTGCAACAGGAGTATAAAAAATTCGAGCAAGAACGGGAACCGAAGCGCCCTGTCTTGAAAAATTGTATAAAAGCCTTTTTCGTCGGTGGTTTTATTTGCTTCATCGGACAACTCATTTCTACTTTTTACATCACATATTTTGATTTCACTGAGCGTTCAGCAGGAAATCCAACAGTCGCAACTCTTATTTTCATCTCCATGTTGCTAACTGGATTCGGTATATATGACCGCTTTGGGCAGTTTGCTGGAGCAGGCACAGCTGTACCTGTCACTGGATTTGGTAACTCTGTTATTGCCGCATGTATCGAACACCGAACAGAAGGATTCGTACTCGGCGTTGGAGGAAATATGTTTAAATTAGCCGGCTCCGTTATTTTATTTGGTGTATTTTCAGCTTTCGTCATAGCACTTATTAAAACGATTCTCGTTCAATGGGGAGGGCTATAAATGTTACAAGGACACCGAACATGGGTATTCGAAAACAAACCAGTTATTATCTCAACGGGGGTAGTTGGTGGACCGTTTGAAGCGAATGGAAATATACCTGAAGACTTCGACACCCTCCATGAAGATTTATGGCTCGGACAAGATTCTTACGAGAAGGCGCACAAAATTTTATTTGAAGAAGCTTGTAGCCGCGCTACTGAAAAAGCCAAGCTTCGTAAAGACGATATCCAATTTGTACTTGCAGGAGATTTAATTAATCAAATCACTCCAACAAGCTTTGCCTGCCGTACACTCGGAACACCATATCTCGGATTATTCGGCGCATGTTCTACTTCAATGGAAGGATTAGCACTCGGGGCGAGCATTGTAAATGCAAAAGGCGCAAAGTATTTATTAACTGGAGCATCCAGTCATAATGCCGCTGTAGAAAAACAATTCCGATATCCAACTGAATATGGCGGTCAAAAACCTCCTACCGCACAATGGACAGTAACTGGAGCTGGCGCAGCTATTTTAAGCGACACTGGACATGGCCCTAGAGTAACATCTGCAACAATCGGACGAGTGATTGATATGGGATTAACAGATCCTTTTAATATGGGTGGCGCGATGGCCCCAGCGGCTGTCGATACGATTGAAGCCCATTTACGCGAACGACAAATTGATGCCTCTTATTACGACTTAATCGTAACAGGTGACCTTGGACATGTCGGTCGCGAAATTGCCTACGACTTACTACATAAACACGGAACAAAAGTAACGAGCGAACAATTCCAAGATTGCGGAATCATTATTTACAGAGACGGACAACCAGTCATAGCTGGGGCGAGTGGACCAGGGTGTTCCGCAACAGTCGTATACGGTCATTTATTGAACCGAATGAAAAGAGGAGAGTTCAATAAAATACTTGTCGTTGCGACAGGCGCTTTACTATCTCCACTTACATTCCAACAAGAAGAAACAATTCCGTGTATCGCTCACGCCGTTTCGATTGAATTTGGAGGTGCAACACAATGATTTTTTTCTGGGCTTTCGTCATTGGTGGACTCATATGTGTAATCGGACAACTTATGTTTGATGTCGGCAAATTAACACCCGCTCATACAATGGCAACACTTGTTGTTGCCGGAGCTATATTAGATGGATTCAACCTGTATGAACCATTAATTGATTTTGCTGGAGCCGGGGCAACTGTACCTATTACAAGTTTCGGTAATGCCCTCGTTCACGGCGCAATGGAAGAAGCTGCAAAACATGGCATCGTCGGCGTCATCACCGGTATGTTTAAAGTAACGAGCGCCGGCGTATCTGCAGCTATTATTTTCGGATTCATTGGAGCATTGCTATTCAAACCGAAAGGATAAGGTGTTCGTATGACTGTTATCGCTAGCGTTAAAACCTGCCTTGCTAGTGTAAGGGGCGCTCAAGCAAGTTTAAGCTCTCTTTCCCTAAATTCGCAGGACGCGGAATCAAAACGTGTATTTCATGAATGTATGTTAGAAATGGACAGCATCATCGCTGATTTACAGAATAGAGTTTCAGTATTAGAACGTGAAGAACCTCAATATAAAGGGTTTTAAGTAGACTGGAGGAAATGACTATGTCTCACCTACCGGAATGGACACTTGTCATTCTTCGCTCTGTATTCATATTAATTATTTTATTCGCTATTACGAAATGGTTAGGGAAAAGACAAATCTCTCAGCTCTCCTTTTTTGAATACATAGCCGGAATGACAATCGGTGACATCGCTGCCCAAGTATCTACAGGGCTCGATTCAAAATTTTTCCACGGCGTCTTTGCGATACTCATTTTCGCTGTGGTACCTTTTTTAACAGGAATCCTCTCTTTAAAAAACAAAACAGCTCGAGATTTTTTTGAAGGAAAATCTACCGTATTAATAAAAGACGGAAAGATACTCGAAGATAACTTAAAGAAAGAAAAATATACAAGTGACGAATTACTGGAACTTCTCCGTGGAAAAGATGCTTTCAGCGTAGCAGATGTTGAATTCGCTGTACTAGAACCGAGCGGAGAATTGAATGTGTTATTGAAGAAAGATCGCCAACCACTTACTGCAAAAGACATCGGCTTAAAAGTACCAAACGAAAAAGAACCACAAACTGTTATTATGGATGGAAACGTCTTAGATGAACCTTTATCCTCTAGTGGACATAACCGTGCTTGGTTACATTCTGAACTAGAAAAGCTCGGTGTAGTTATTGAAAATGTCTTTCTCGGTCAAGTGGATTCATATGGGCAACTGACTATCGACATTTATAATGACAAACTACAAATGCCTTCTCCTCAAAACAAGCCTTTATTATTAGCATCTTTAAAAAAATGTCACGCTGATTTAGAACTATTTTCCCTAGAAACAAAGTCGAAATCAGCTAGCGAAATGTACAGTAAAAACGCGAAACACATCGAAAAGATTTTAAATAAAGTAACCTATCTTTTAAAAGAATAAATATCGAAAGAACGCTTCAGTAAAAAGGCGTTCTTTTCTTTTTTTCTACAGCTTTTATAACGTTTAAATTTATGTAATTCGGTTATGATGTTGAAGATACATAAGCAGGGAATTTCAAAAACATAGCGAATATTTCATGGTACAACTACATATTTTTTTGATTTAAAGTGGTTTCGTTTGACCTTTATTGACCATAATTGTATTATAAGACTAAGAAAGCTTTAGAAGGAGGAAATAACAGATGAATTTAATTCCTACAGTAATTGAACAAACAAATCGTGGAGAACGCGCTTACGATATTTACTCTCGACTATTAAAAGACCGCATCATTATGCTTGGTAGTGCAATTGATGACAACGTAGCTAACTCAATCGTTTCCCAGCTTTTATTCTTGGAATCTCAAGATCCAGAAAAAGATATTCACATCTATATCAACAGCCCTGGTGGTTCTATCACAGCAGGTATGGCAATTTACGATACAATGCAGTTTATTAAACCACAAGTATCAACAATCTGTATCGGTATGGCTGCATCTATGGGTGCATTCTTACTTGCAGCAGGTGAAAAAGGTAAACGTTATGCACTTCCAAACAGTGAAGTAATGATTCACCAACCACTTGGTGGAGCACAAGGTCAAGCGACTGAAATCGAAATCGCTGCAAAACGTATCCTATTCTTACGTGAAAAACTAAACCAAATTCTTGCTGACCGCACAGGTCAACCACTTGAAGTACTACAACGCGACACAGACCGCGACAACTTCATGACAGCAGAAAAAGCTTTAGAATACGGTTTAATCGATAAGATCTTTACAAATCGTTAATAGATTCAAAGCGAAAGCGGCTCGTTCAGAATGGGAGGAGAATGGAGCTTCTGACAAAGAGGTGCTTTTTACCTCGTCGGAAGAAGCAAAGCCACCGACCATTCTAGCCGCTGGAGCTGGATAGACTTAAAGCGGAAGCGCCCTATAACAGGGCGCTTTTTTTATAGTATGGCCTCCGCACTCGCATACCCCAGCCTCCCAATAACAAACAACCAAACAAAAAAGCTACCGCACATGCGCGATAACTTTTTATTGTATATATGCAGCTAATGCTTCTAAAGCTTCTTCTGCATCTGAACCTTCTGTTGTAATTGTTATCATGCTACCAGTTCCAATTGCTAAGCTCATAATCCCCATTATGCTCTTTGCATTCACTGTCTTTCCATCTTTCTCGATAAAGATATCCGCATGAAAACGATTGGCCTCTTGTACAAACAACGCAGCCGGACGTGCTTGTAAACCGTTTTTTAATGAAACCTTAACTCTTTTTTGAACCACAGCTCCATTTCCCCTTTAACCTCTTATTTTTTTGCTACCGTTTCCCCTGCGCGTAATTTCTCTGCAATCTCATCGATTTTACGCAAACGATGATTAATACCCGATTTACTAATTTTCCCCCCGGATACCATCTCGCCTAACTCTTTCAATGTTACATCTTGATAATCTCTTCGTAATTGTGCAATTTCTCGTAGTTTATCTGGTAATATATCAAGACCAACCGTCTCATCAATATAACGGATATTTTCAATCTGTCTTAGCGCTGCACCAATTGTTTTATTTAAATTGGCTGTTTCGCAGTTCACTAAACGATTTACTGAATTACGCATATCGCGAACAATTCGAATGTCTTCAAATCTTAAAAGTGCATTATGAGCGCCTATAATATTTAAAAACTCCGTAATCTTTTCTGCTTCTTTCAAGTACGTAATGTACCCTTTTCTTCTTTCCAACGTCTTACTATTTAAATCAAATCCGTTCATCAGTTCACATATAGCATCATTATGTTCCTTATATAACGAAAAGACTTCTAAATGATAAGATGATGTTTCTGGGTTATTTACTGAACCACCTGCTAAAAATGCACCGCGTAAATACGATCGTTTACAACATTTCTTATCAATCAATTCTTGTGATATATTTCGGATAAATGAAAAATCGTCTCGAACAATATGAAGATCAGCTAATATTTCACGAGACTTCTCAACAAGCCGCACAATATATACATTATTTTTCTTCAATCGCATTTTTTTACGAACAAGTAATTCTACCGTCACGTCATATCCTTTTTTCAAAAGCGTATAAATCCTTCTTGCAATTGCCGCATTCTCCGTTTGAATATCGATAGATAGACGACGATTTGAAAAAGAAAGCGATCCGTTCATTCGAAGTAACGCTGATAATTCTGCTTTCTCACAGCATTCCTTCATCTCAAGATTCGTCAACTCTTTCTTTGTTTCTGATGCAAATGACACAGTCAACACCTCCTTATACGATTACTTTGGAACAAAAATCTTGTCCTATATGAAAGGATGAGCGTTACCTCAAACGAGGCAACGCACATCTACAACAGTGAATATAAAATAGAAGCTAGTTTTAATGTATCGTGCCTTACAACACGATCATCATACTTCGCCAATTGATCTTGAATGACATCAATATTGCTCTCTGCAAAACGCTCTTCATCTACTACAACTGGTGCCGACATTTCTTCCTCATATAACTGACGTAATTCACAAGGAATATCACGGTTATTTACAATTGCAGTATCGATAAATGGTTTACCTAAATGATCATGTAACGCCTGCACATGGTCAAACGCAGTATATCCCATCGTTTCACCAGCTTGCGTCATAACATTACACACATATACCTTCTTTGCTTTTGCAGCAAGAACAGCGTCCCCAATTTTGTTAACAACTAAATTCGGTAATATACTCGTATACAAACTTCCTGGACCAAAAACAAGTAAATCAGCTCGTTTAATCTCAGCCAACGTTTCATGTAACGGCTCTACATCTTCTGGAGTTAAAAAGACGCGGTTAATCTTCTTTCCGTAATAAGGAATTTTTGATTCACCTGTTACAATTTCTCCATCTTCTAGTTCCGCATGAAGTACCGCACTTTGGTTCGCTGCTGGTAACACACGTCCTCTGACATTTAACACTTTACTCGTTTCCGTAATCGCATGGAAGAAGTCTCCTGTAATCGAGGTCATACCCGCCAATAATAAATTTCCTAACGCATGACCTTTCAGCCCGTCTCCCGTTGTGAAACGATGCTGAAATAAAGCTTCCACCAGCGGTTCTACATCTGATAACGCAACAAGTACGTTACGAATGTCACCTGGGGGTGGAATTTCTAGCTCATCACGTAATCTACCTGAACTGCCACCATCATCAGCGATTGTAACAACTGCTGTAATATCAACTGGATATTGTTTTAATCCTCGTAATAAAACAGAGAGTCCAGTACCGCCTCCCATGATAACAATTTTAGGTTTTCTCTCTTTTTTCATCCCTTAATGGCCCTTTCTCTTCTCCACATCACGATGAGATACATGAACGCTATACTCTGGTTTCAAATGTTTCCCAAGGTATTCTGTAAGCGTAACAGAACGATGCTGTCCACCTGTACATCCAATTGCAATTACAAGTTGACTCTTGCCTTCTCTTTTATAATGAGGCAGCATGAAAGTAATAAGATCCGTCAATTTCTCTAAAAACTTATGTGTCTCATTAAATTTCAGCACATACGATGAAACTTCCTCATCTAGTCCTGTTAATGGCTTCATATGTGGAATGTAATATGGATTTGGTAAAAAACGAACATCAAATACTAAATCTGCATCAATTGGAATACCGTACTTAAATCCAAATGACATAACATTTACACGAAATGCTTGCTCAGTTTCAGTTGAAAACAGATGAACAATTTTTTCACGTAATTCTTTCGGTTTTAAATCCGATGTATCCAGTACAATATTCGCTCGTGCCTTCATATCAGTTAATAAACTGCGCTCCATTTCGATTCCCTTTAACGGCAAACCAGTTGGTGCAAGTGGATGCGAACGTCTCGTTTCTTTATAACGAGTTACAAGCGTGCCATCTTTCGCATCTAAGAATAAAATATGAGGAATAATCCATGTACGTTCTGATAAATCATCAAGTGCTCCCCATAAATGTTCGAAAAACTCTCGGCCACGTAAATCAACGCCAAGTGCCACTTTATTCATTTTCCCTTTTGAATCCGCCATAAGCTCAATAAACTTTGGCAATAACATCGGTGGTAAATTATCTACACAGAAATATCCTAAATCTTCAAAACTTTGTAAAGCTACTGTCTTTCCAGCTCCAGACATTCCTGTAATAATTACCATTTTTATATCATTATTCTCTGTCATCGTATCCTCTCCTTGACGGTTTAACTCGGATCTAATCGATATGAAAGCAACTCAAAATCTGGGGTATATACAAATGTACCGTAGATTATGCCATTTCCTTTAATTAAATAATCAATAATGTGATAATCTCCTGGTGCCATTGCTAAATCATCAATTTTGTCAAATGTATGCCAACCAATGATGCCTTCTTCGCTCTCTAGTTTGTTTTCTCCTGCAAAATCTGTCGCTAAAAAGGAGAACATCATCCATTCAGAAACAACCTTATCACCTTCTTGGATGACAAAGGTGAAGACCCCTTTTAACGCTGGGTTCTTTAAATAAATACCTGTTTCTTCACGATACTCGCGAACAACGGAATCTCTTACTGTCTCACCACGCTCCATTTTCCCGCCTGGTGCAACCCACCAATTTCGGCGAGGTTTTTGGAGTAAGAGTACTTCATTATCTCTAACTAACACACAGTTTGTCACTCTTTGCATGTTTCTTCACCTCAGCTACTTGCAGTAAATTTCTCACTGCATACTCATTTCATTATACTATCAAAAACAGTTTGCTACAACGAAGGAGCCAGTCCCCTTTCGCTAAGCACTGCTACTCAACAATTTTAAAAAAGCTTTCTATAACTAGCAATGTAAATGCCTAGACTTTCAATGAATAGCATGAAAAATCCCCTTAACGATTTTTATCGCCAAGGGGATTAAAGTCCTTATTTCTTACCGAAATAAGTAACAATCGCAAATCCTAAAATAAAGGTAATAATTGAACTTATAATTGAAAATCCTCCAGTTGGAATACCAGGGAACACAATTACAATTGAGCCGATAACAAGTCCAATAATTGCCGCAAATGTCATACTTTTATAACGATCTAACAAGAAACTAATTCCTTTACTACTTACAACAAACCCTACCATAACACCAGCACCGATAACTACGATTAAAGGTAAGTTCAGTGTAGTTAAAGCATTAATTGCTGTCGGATACACACCAATAATTAATAAAATAAATGATCCGCTAATTCCAGGAAGCAACATAGCCATACTAGCCATCCATCCTGCGAAAAATAAACCAATTGCATTTAAAATTGTTAACGTCGTAATTGGATCTGCTGCCTTATCCGGTTTAAAGAAAGCTGTGATTGCAACAAGAATTGCTGCAACGATTAGTAAAACAATGTGCTTACCCTTAAACGAAGACTTTGCATCAGCTTCTCTCATTAACATCGGTAATATACTAATAATTAAACCGAGGAAGAAAAATTGAGTCGGTTCATAATGATTTGCAAGTAAATATTTAATAACGTGGCTTAATGTTAAAAACGCTGCTGCCACACCAGCTGCAAGGGGAATTAAAAATCCTAAATGTTTTTTCCATTCACGACTAAAGAACCCACTAATTGCTGCAAGTAATTGTTCATAAATCCCTAACACAACAGCGATTGTACCGCCGCTCACACCAGGAATTAAATCACTAACGCCCATACAAAATCCACGATATATATTACGCCATTCCATACTGAATAAATTCCTCATTTCTTATAGTGATTTTTTCCGTAAAATCCAGTATATCAATAAGAAAGCTTATAATCCTAATATTTTTTGACAAAACTTTGACATTTTCACAAAAAAAAGAAGAAAGCTCCTATCGGTAGCTTTCTTCTCAAAAGGTATGTTATCCCTTATTTTTCTGATACAGTTTTTAGTTCTTCTAATAATTCTTCTACGTAATGTTGTGCACTTTGCGCTGCAATACTACCATCACCTGTTGCAGTTACAATTTGACGTAGCATTTTTTCACGAACATCACCAGCTGCGAAAATACCTGGAACTTTCGTTTCCATACGCTCGTTTGTTTCAAGGTAACCATTTTCATTTGTAATACCTAGTTCAACAAATGGTTTTGATAATGGTAACATACCGATGTATACGAATACACCGTCAGTTTTGACTTCTTTCTCTTCTCCACTGTTTACGTCTACAAGTGTTACGCTTCCTACTTTACCATTTGCATCGTTAATTTCTTTAATAGTGTGATTCCAAATGAAATCTACTTTCTCGTTTTGGAAAGCACGATCTTGTAAAATTTTCTGTGCACGAAGCGTGTCACGACGGTGAACAATTGTTACCTTCGATGCGAAGCGTGTTAAGAACACACCCTCTTCAACAGCAGAATCTCCGCCACCAATAACTACAAGTTCTTTTCCTTTAAAGAAAGCACCATCACATACTGCACAATATGATACACCGCGGCCGCCAAGTTCTGCTTCGCCTGGCACACCAATTTTTTTATACTCTGCACCGCTTGCAACGATAATTGCACGTGCTTTATATTCTTTTTTACCAGCAATAATTGTTTTGTATTCTTTACCATCGATGACTGCTTTCACATCACCGTATGCATATTCAGCACCAAATTTCTTCGCATGCTCGAACATTTTATTTGATAAGTCTGGTCCTAAAATAGACTCATAACCTGGGTAGTTTTCTACATCTTCTGTGTTTGCCATTTGCCCACCTGGAATACCACGCTCAAGCATTAATGTGCTTAAATTCGCACGAGATGTATATACTGCAGCTGTCATACCAGCTGGTCCTGCACCAATAATAATGACATCATAAATTTTTTCTTCTGACACACTATTCACTCCTATTCATTCCTACACAATTAAGTTACCCTCATTATACTGTTAGCATCATTTTTTTCCCAATGATTTGCTTACATTATGTGTGCGTACGCTTAACAGCCTGCACATACTTTCGAACAGTCGCTACAGATACATTATATACATCTCCAAGCTCCGACTGTGTCATCTTATTTCCTTGTTCGCTGCGTACGATATATTCAATCGCAGCTGACCATCCGTATACATTTGTGAAAACTGCCCCAGATGTATATAAACGTATGAACGTACAGAACCAAAATTGTAAACACTCTTCGATTAATTCATCATCTTTTTTCGTATAATTATATAAAGCATCCGCAATTCGCGCACACTGTTCAAATTGCTGTAAATCAGCCGGAATGCTCTTATGGCTATTAAGTAAAAAGAAATACTTTGCAAGTTGTGATACGATTGGAACACCGTTCTTCGCCTGCGTTACATCAAAGAAGAATCCCACCTTCTCTGGCGTGGACAATTCATTCATTAAATATAAAGCTAGCATTTGTTCCTCTAGCGTCCCACTTTGCTGGAATGATTTTCGTAATTCTTCAAATAATACGTTTTGTCCTTCATCTGCTAAATTCAGCGCATTCCACGGCTCTTTCCCCTTTTTATCAGGGTGCAATTCTACAACATGTTGCCACATTTTTTCAGCTAGTTGCTGATCTTTCACCATATAAGCAGAATATGCAAACCAATAATAAAAACTAACGTCTCCCTCGTATCCTTGACGCTTTAATACTTTAAACCATTTATATGCAGGCTCAAAATGACCAATTGTTGCAAGTGTCGTTCCAAGTTTCAAACGATGCTCGAACGAAATTGGATATACCGAAACTAACTGAGCAGCTAACGCTTCTACTTGTTTATGCTCTCCAATTGAATATAGAAAAATAAGCGTATTACAAAGCGCATGTATATTACCAGGATTTTTCTCTAAAATCATTTCCGTTAATTTTAGCGCCTTATCTACATTACCAGATTGAAAATGTGCAATGGCTAAATTATTATGACCCGACCAAAATTCCGGATAATCTTTCGTAACAATTTCTAATGTAGCAATTGCTTCTTCCAATTGTCCGTTACGAATATAACGATTCGCTTCTTCCTGCATAACAATTAAATCATCTTCATCCTCAATCTCTTCCGCACCCATCGCTTCTTCTTCCATAATCTCAAGTAATTCTAATGTATCTTCTACAAATTCCTTCTCTTCTGCAACTTCTAAATAGCGATCCGCATACTTTTTCGCCTGCTGAAATAGCCCCATATATGCATAATTATTTGCAATAAAATAATAGCACTGTTCAAGTTCTGGATTAGATCTAACAAGCTTAAAGAAGATTTGATTCGACTCTTGATATTCACCAGCCTCAGATAATACTGTTGCTAATTGGCATAAAATAAACGGCTCCTTCTCACTTTGTGCCGCTCTTCGAAAATATTTAATTGCATCTTGCAATTTTTGCCCTTTGTAAGCCCTCATCCCTTTTTTATAAAAGAAGTCCGCTAATTGATTAAAAGAGATAACTTGTCCGTTCTCCTTATATATTCCTTGATTTTTCCCCATATATCCTCCAGTTTTTTGTTTTCTTCGTTCACACATTCTTCTATCTATAAGTATAAACGATTCCGTAAAAAACAAAACAGTATATTATACTCAATTATTTCCTTTTTATTCATTAAAAAAGAAGAGAAATGTTACATTTTTGCTATCAACCTTCTCTAGCATCCATTTCTTCTTTCGTATAAATAACACGCATTGGATTTCCACCCACGAAAGCACCACTTGGGACATCTCTATGAACAAGTGTGCCAGCTGAAATAATCGCGCCATCCCCAATTTTTACACCTGGTAATATAGTCGTATTCGCTCCAATCATCACTTCATTTCCTATGATGATCTCTCCAAGTCGATATTCACGAATTAAATATTCATGTGCTAAAAGCGTTGTGTTATAGCCGACAATCGAATTCTCTCCCACAGTTATCTTTTCTGGGAACATAATGTCCGGCATTACCATAAGCGCAAATGATGTTTTCTTTCCGACTTTCATCCGTAAGAATGTGCGGTACAACCAATTCTTAACGGATAAAAATGGCGTGTAACGCGCAATTTGGATAATAATAAAGTTCTTCATTACCTTCCAAAAGGACACTGTTTTATACACATTCCATAATGAATTCTCTCCCGAAACAGGATAGCGCGTTGTCCGTCGCACTTAGCTCGCTCCTCTACTAAAGTAGGGAAATACGCCCCTACTAACTTACTTGGACCTTTATGACCGGTTCATATTAGACAAAATCGGTAGCAAATCACTCATTTTATCTAGCATAAAGTCCGGCTTGTAAGACTCTAAATACGCTCTACCTTTCAACGTCCATGAAACAGCAGCCGTTTTCGTACCAGCATTTTGCCCGCCAACAATATCATGGTGGTTATCACCAACCATCAATGCTTCTTCCGGTTTCGCATCTAATAACTCAAGCGCTTTTTGAAGTGGCTCTGGATGTGGTTTCACATGCTCTACATCATCAATTGTCACGACAACATCAAAAAATTCATCAAGCTTTGACAGCTTTAATCCCATTTCAACTGTTTGTCTCGCTTTCGTTGTAACAATACCAACTTTATAGCCTTGCTTCTTCAACTCTTGAACTGTTTCATATACAGTTTCATATTCTTCCACTAATTCATCGTGATGCTCATGGTTAAATTGACGATAACATGTAATCATCTCTTCAACCTTGTTTTCATCAATCTTGCTGAAAGTATCATGTAAAGATGGACCAATGAATGGCAATACATCTTCACGCTTATATTGATTTGGATAATATGTATGTAACGTATGTAAAAAAGAAGAAATAATAAGTTCGTTTGTATTAATTAACGTTCCATCTAAATCAAATAACACTGTATTTATTCTCATTGCCTTAGTCCCTTCTCTTTCCTGAATATGAAAGAAGCAGCATCTCATAATAAGATGCTACTTTTCTCTAATTTTTCGAATATCTTTTATCAGCTTGCCCCATTTTTCGTCTCACAATAATGAAAATAATAGAAATAACAACAAGTCCAATTGACATTACTTGTGCGATACGAAGTGGTCCTAGCATTAAACTATCTGTACGTAAGCCTTCTACGAAGAAGCGCCCTACTGAATACCAAATTAAATATGTGAAGAATAATTCCCCGCGTCGTAAATTCACTTTTCGTAATGCAAGTAATAAAATGACACCTGCAAAATTCCATAGTGATTCATATAAAAACGTTGGGTGGTAGTACACACCTTCAATATACATTTGATTAATAATGAAATCCGGTAAATGAAGACCCTCTAAAAACTGTCTCGTTACTTCATCACCATGTGCCTCTTGGTTCATAAAGTTTCCCCATCGGCCAATTGCTTGTCCTAGTAAAATACTT
Source organism: Bacillus sp. FSL K6-0069 (assembly GCF_038007785.1). Lineage (NCBI taxonomy): Bacteria > Bacillati > Bacillota > Bacilli > Caryophanales > Bacillaceae > Bacillus > Bacillus sp. FSL K6-0069. Next base: position 4,926,302 of record NZ_JBBOXN010000001.1, read on the forward strand.
GGCGCAGCAATATCAGCCAACTTCCAGAATGAAACCCCGCGGCGTTTCGCAAAAAGAATCCCTGTAATAACAGCCCCGATTAAACCACCATGAATCGCCAAGCCACCTTGACGAATATTAATAATTTGACTCGGGTTTTGCGCGTAATATTCCCATTCAAAAATAACGTAGTACATTCTCGCAAATAGAATAGCGATCGGTACTGCAATTAATACAAGGTCAACAAATGTATCTTTTGGAATACCTAGCCTTTCTCCCTCGCGAGTTGCTAGCCAAAGACCTAGTAGCACACCTGTACCGATAATAATCCCGTACCAATAAACAGGAAACGGTCCAAGTTGGATCGCTACACGGTCAAGCTGTGGTACAGAACCTAACAGCATATGTATGACCTCCCTCTCCAAAGTTTACTCCTGATTTCCTAACTCAATCGCACTCATTAATCGTTCAGAGAACTGTTGTGCTGCATTGACTCCCATACGTTTTAAACGGAAGTTCATCGCTGCTACTTCAATAATAACAGCCAAGTTTCGACCAGGACGAACTGGAAGTGTAATCTTCGTAAGTTCTGTATCAATAATCTTCATCTTCTCTTCATCAAGACCTAAGCGATCATAATTTTTCTTTTGATCCCAAATTTCAAGATTAATAACAAGTGTAATACGCTTATAATTTCGCACTGCCCCTGCACCGAATAACGTCATAACGTTAATGATACCTAGACCACGAATTTCTAATAAATGCTCAATTAAATCTGGTGAGCTTCCTACTAATGTGTCTTCATCTTCTTGGCGAATTTCTACGCTATCATCCGCAACAAGGCGGTGACCACGTTTTACAAGCTCAAGAGCTGTCTCACTTTTACCGACACCACTTTGACCTGTAATTAAAACACCAACACCGTAAATATCTACTAACACACCATGTACAGCTGTTGTCGGTGCTAACTTACCTTCTAAATAATTTGTTAAACGACTTGATAATCTTGTTGTCGTTTGAGCAGAACGTAATAAAGGCATACCTGATTCACGCGATGCTTGTAGTAACTCATCTGGTACATCTTGATTACGAGTTACAATAATACATGGCGTCTCCTCAGTACAAAGCGCTTTCATTCTCTCTTGTTTTTGCTCTGACGTTAACGTGTCAAAGAACGTAAGCTCCGTTTTACCAAGAAGCTGTACGCGATCAGCTGGATAATATGTAAAAAACCCTGCCATTTCAATTCCAGGTCGTGATAAATCACTTGTATCAATCGGACGATGAATTCCTTCTTCACCACTTATTAACTCCAATTGAAATTGTTCAATTAAATCTTTTGTCCTTACTTTCGGCATATGTATAAACCTCCACTCCGCTGCGGGTTCAGTCTCATTTGATGTAAAATTCCATTCTACCGGATATTGTACCATTTTTTTCTGGAAACAAGAAATACGGTTTCTAATAAATAGAAAAAAACATTTCATACACATCATGAAATGTTTTTCTTTTTGTCATTTTCTCTTTTTTTCATATAAAGGTTCCACAATTGCCTTTTCAATAATCATATTAAAAATTGAAATACAAATTGCCGCTACAATCGCTACACCGAATCCTGATATATTAAATGCATCTCCTAATAATGAATCTGCTATTTTTAACGTAATCGCATTAATAACAATTAAGAAGAACCCGAAAGTTACAACAGTAATCGGTAGCGTAATTAAAATTAAAAACGGTTTTACGAACACATTTAAAACGGCCAAGATAATACTCGCTATAATTGCAGTTTGTATATTTGCTACATAAAACGCGTCTGGCGCAATCCCTTTTAAAAGTCCCGATACAGCGATTAACACAACGCTATTTACAAGAAGTGATACAATCCATCTCATTTTCTTACACATCCTTTTGACATATATATTTCATCATACGCTAATAGATAAGAAACGCAAGTATCACACAAATACTTATATCAACTTATTCTATTCACCATGCTTGTATACCTACTAACATTTCCTCATAAAATAAGGGCCACACCATCTATGTTCATGAGTTTTCACAAAAGTCCAAGTGAACGCTTTGTCTACGACATAGATATCCCCTTTATACATATCGTCCCTCTCACACAATATATCATCCATATGTAATAAACTTGCATCTTTTATTAGCAGTACATCATCACAATGTTGATAAAATATATAGCAATCCTTTTTCGCTTCATTATGAAACGCGTTCTCCGCTTCTTCACCCTCTATACATTTCTTTTTCTCATAACTAAATATGTGCCAAAGATACCCACATCCATACTTATCTCCATACAGGAAAATGTCTTCTTTTTCCTCATCACTTAAATGGTTTGCAAAATGATCCTCCCAGCGCTTGCGAAAATATACACCCCAACTTTGAAACTCTCTTACTTTCATATTTTTCTTTCTTAAAACATCTGCAAACTCCATCTTCTCCCCCTATGAACGAAAAACCGAGTGGAAATGCCACTCGGTTTTTCGTAATACACTTATTGCGATAACTCTACTTCTTTTATTTTCTCTTTCATTCTTGCTTTATCACGATCTAAAATCTCTTTTAAATACTTACCTGTATACGAGCGCTCTTCTTTCACTACTTGCTCTGGCGTTCCGGAAGCAACGATTTGTCCACCCTTGTCTCCGCCTTCTGGTCCAAGGTCAACGATATAATCAGCTGTTTTAATTACATCTAAGTTATGTTCAATTACAAGTACGGTTTCACCGCTCTCAACAAGACGTTGCAGAACTTCTAGAAGACGCGCGATATCATGTGCATGTAAACCAGTCGTTGGCTCATCTAAAATATATAACGTACGCCCTGTAGAGCGACGGTGTAATTCAGAAGCTAATTTCACGCGCTGCGCTTCTCCTCCAGATAACGTCGTAGCTGGCTGGCCTAATTTCATATAACCAAGTCCAACGTCTACAAGTGTTTGAAGTTTACGCTTAATTTTTGGGATATTAGCGAAGAACTCTACTCCATCTTCAATTGTCATCCCTAACACTTCAGAAATGTTCTTATCTTTATACTTCACTTCTAACGTTTCGCGGTTATAACGTTTACCATGACAAACTTCACACGGAACGTATACGTCTGGTAAGAAGTGCATTTCGATTTTAATAATTCCATCACCACGGCACGCTTCACAACGTCCACCTTTTACATTAAAGCTGAAACGCCCTTTTTGATATCCACGCACTTTCGCTTCATTCGTTTGTGCAAACACATCACGAATATCATCGAATACACCTGTATACGTCGCTGGATTAGAACGTGGTGTACGCCCGATTGGCGATTGATCAATATCGATTACTTTATCTAAATGCTCAAGACCTTTAATCTCTTTATGAGTACCTGGCTTCGCTTTCGCTTTATATAGCTTTTGCGCTAACGATTTATATAGTACCTCATTAATCATCGTACTTTTACCTGATCCAGATACACCGGTTACCGCTACAAACGTACCAAGCGGGAATGACATCTTCGCATTCTTTAAGTTATTCTCTTTGGCACCGACAATTTCCACTTTTCTTCCGTCACCTTTACGTCTTTCAAGTGGAACCGGAATAAACTCTTTACCACTTAAATACTTACCTGTTAGCGAATTATCATCTTGCATCACTTCAGCTGGTGTACCTGCTGACACAACTTGACCACCGTGAATACCTGCACCAGGTCCGATATCAAGTAAATAATCAGCAGCCATCATCGTGTCTTCATCATGCTCAACGACAATTAACGTATTTCCTAAATCGCGCATTTCTTGCAATGTGCGAATAAGACGATCGTTATCACGCTGGTGCAAACCGATCGAAGGCTCATCAAGAATGTAAAGTACGCCAGTCAGACGAGAACCGATTTGCGTCGCTAAACGAATACGCTGTGCCTCACCACCTGATAAAGTTCCTGCGGCACGACTTAACGTTAAATAGTCTAAACCGACGTTTACTAAGAATCCAACGCGCTCCTGAATTTCTCTTAAAATTAAATGAGCAATTTTTTGTTGCTTCTCCGTTAGTTCCACATTTGAGAAGAATTCCTGTACTTCTTGAACAGAATACTTCGTTACGTCAGCAATCGTTTTATCACCAACGAAAACAGCTAAACTCTCAGGCTTTAAGCGTCCACCTTTACACTTCGGACAAGCTTGCTCTGCCATATACTTTTCCATTTGCTCACGAATATAATCAGAACTCGTTTCACGATAACGACGTTCAATATTCGGAATAACACCTTCAAATAAAATCTCATTTTCCTTTACTTGACCAAATTCATTTACATAACGGAAATAAACTTTCTCTTCTCCGCTTCCGTACAACACTTTATCAAATAAATCTTTCGGTATATCTTTCACAGGCATATCCATATCAACGCCGTAATGATTACATACAGATTGTAAAAGATGTGGGTAATATTGTGAGCTTGTCGGTTCCCAAGGCGCAATCGCATGTTCATTTAATGATAAATCCCAGTTCGGAATAACAAGTTCTAAATCTACCTCTAACTTTGAACCAAGTCCATCACAAGAAGGACATGCCCCGAATGGACTGTTGAATGAGAACATACGCGGCTCTAATTCTCCGATTGAAAAACCACAATGTGGGCAAGCATGATGTTCACTAAATAGAAGTTCCTCTTCTCCCATTACATCAATTAACACTCTTCCCCCGCCAAGTCTTAATGCACTTTCAAGAGAATCCGCAAGACGGCTGGCGATTCCTTCTTTTACAACAATACGATCAATTACAACTTCAATAGAATGCTTCTTATTTTTATCTAACGCAATATCTTCAGATACATCAAGCATTTCACCATCAACACGTACACGAACATAGCCTTGCTTCTTAATGTCTTCAAGCACTTTCACATGTGCACCTTTACGCCCAGAAACGATAGGAGCTAACACTTGTAATTTCGTACGTTCAGGATATTCAAGTACACGGTCTACCATCTGCTCTACTGTTTGTGATGTAATTTCAATACCATGATTCGGACAAATCGGCGTACCAATTCGTGCGAATAGTAGACGTAAATAATCATAAATCTCCGTTACCGTTCCGACAGTTGAACGGGGATTACGACTCGTTGTTTTTTGATCGATTGAAATCGCTGGTGACAATCCTTCAATCGTATCTACATCCGGCTTATCCATTTGTCCTAAAAACTGGCGCGCATACGCAGATAACGATTCTACGTATCTGCGTTGCCCTTCTGCATAAATCGTATCAAATGCTAATGATGATTTCCCTGAACCAGACAATCCCGTCACAACAACAAGCTGATTTCTCGGAATGGTTACATCAATATTTTTTAAGTTATGTGCTCTAGCACCTTTTACAACAATAAAATCCTTGCTCATGCTCACTCTGTTCACCCTTCCGCTTTTAATTCTAATAGTAAATCTCTTAATTCAGCTGCACGCTCGAAATCTAACGCTTTTGCTGCTTCTTTCATCTCTGCTTCCATCTTCGCAATTGTTTTTTCACGCTCTTTTTTCGTCATCTTCTTAGCTGGCGCTGCTTCATATGTTTCCGGTTCTTCAGCAGCTGTCGTTGCACGGATAACATCACGCACGCCTTTTTGAATCGTTTTCGGCGTAATACCATGCTCTTTATTGTAAGCTTCTTGTATCGTACGACGACGCTGCGTTTCTTCAATCGCAATTCCCATCGACCTTGTTATACGATCTGCGTACATAATTACGCGGCCGTTTTCATTACGTGCCGCACGACCAATTGTTTGAATTAATGAACGCTCTGAACGCAAGAATCCTTCCTTATCAGCATCTAAAATAGCTACAAGTGATACTTCTGGAATATCTAATCCTTCTCGTAATAAGTTAATACCAACAAGTACATCAAACTTACCAAGGCGAAGGTCACGAATAATTTCAATACGTTCTAACGTTTTAATTTCAGAGTGAAGATAGTTCACTTTAATTCCTACATCTTTTAAGTAATCCGTTAAATCCTCTGACATCTTCTTCGTTAAAGTCGTAATTAATACACGTTCATTTTTTGCAATGCGATCTTGAATTTCTCCTAATAAATCATCAATTTGTCCTTCAATTGGTCGTATATCAATTGGTGGATCTAAAAGTCCTGTTGGACGAATAATTTGTTCTATTACTTCTGGTGACTGCTCTAACTCGTACGGTCCTGGCGTTGCCGAAACGTAAATAACTTGATTCGTTTTCTCTTCAAACTCATCAAACGTAAGCGGTCTATTATCTAAAGCTGATGGCAAACGGAATCCATGATCCACAAGTACTTGCTTACGTGCTTGGTCCCCGTTATACATCGCTCTTACTTGTGGCACGGATACGTGTGACTCATCCATAACGATTAAGAAATCTTCTGGGAAATAGTCTAATAACGTATACGGCGTTGCACCCGCTGGACGAAGTGTTAAATGACGGGAATAGTTTTCAATCCCTGAACAAAATCCCATCTCGCGCATCATTTCTAAATCATAACGTGTACGTTGCTCTATACGCTGCGCTTCTAGCAACTTGCCATTATCATTTAATTCCTTTAAACGCTCTTCTAATTCTTTTTCGATATTTTCAATAGCGACCTTCATTTTTTCCTCACGTGTCACGAAGTGAGATGCTGGGAAGATTGCTACATGATCACGTTCTGCTAATACTTCACCTGTTAACGCATTTACTTCGCGAATGCGATCAATTTCATCGCCGAAAAACTCAATTCGAATACAATGCTCATCAAGTGATGCTGGGAAGATTTCAACTACATCTCCGCGCACACGGAATGTACCACGCTTGAAATCAATGTCATTACGTCCATACTGCACATCAACAAGCTCACGAAGCAATTGATTGCGGTCCTTTTCCATACCAACTCGAAGTGAAACAACTAACTCACGGTATTCTTCTGGGGAACCTAAACCATATATACACGAAACACTCGCAACAATAATTACATCATCCCGTTCAAATAGTGCAGATGTTGCTGAGTGACGCAATTTATCAATTTCATCATTAATCTGCGCATCTTTTTCAATGAACGTATCTGTTTGCGGTACATACGCTTCTGGCTGATAATAATCGTAATAACTAACAAAATATTCAACTGCATTATTCGGAAAGAAATCTTTCAGCTCACTATATAACTGTCCTGCTAACGTTTTATTATGAGCCATGACAAGTGTTGGCTTCTGCACTTCTTTAATGACATTTGAAATCGTAAATGTCTTACCCGTTCCTGTCGCTCCAAGCAACACTTGCTTTTTCTTTCCACTATTAATTCCCTCTACAAGCTTCTCTATAGCTACCGGCTGATCACCTTGCGGGGAATACGCTGAAATAATTTCAAATTGATGTTCCAAGTATAATCCGACCTCCTCATAAAAATCTGTATTATTATTTTACCACGAACGCCCATAAAAAACCTAAAAAAACGAACAGATATTCGGTAAAATTTTCGACAATATATACATAGAAAAAGGAAGGAGTCAAAACTTCCTTCCTCTACTAACTCTATTTTTCAGGTACATATAATAAATCATATCCATTGCGCCCATTTTCATTCACACAGTCTATTAACCTATAAGCCGTTTGTAATTCACGCTGCTCTTTAACAATCCTTTTACAGCTATCTTCATCTATATCTGTATGATTACCAGCAAATCGATCTTTCCTATTATCTAACATATGAATTATTTCTGTTCCACTATACTCTAACGTTTGAAAAATCGGATCACCTTCATGTGTATAATGTACAATTCTTATTTTATCAACTTCCCCTTGTTCTACATTCAAAACAAACTTTTCAAATTTATCTAGATTAGAAATTCCTGCTGCCTTTACAATGACATCATTCTTCTTATCAATTGTAATGTTAGGTTGTGAGCATGCTACTAAACTAAAGAGAAGTAGGCATATAAAACCACTTCTTTTTCCTATTGTCATCCGCTCCTATAAAAATCATTTGTATACTGCAAAAGCTACTTTCCTCTACGAAAGTAGCTTCTCTTTTCCTTTTTCCTTCTTCGGGAAAAGAACATATGAAAATGAAATAACTGTATCCACTAAAAGTATAATCGCCCAAACTTGGCTAACACGACTTGCTTTTTCATTTAAAACAATCCCCGTTTCTAACCAATTATGCCACTGTTCAAACGGGACAAAACCGTACAGAAAGAAAAAGAAAATATGCACAACAACGAATAAAACAAGATGTAATACCCAATTTTTTATTTCCTGCTTCGCATAAGCCATACCTGTTAATTCTACGTGTTCTTCCATAATTGGCGCTGGTTCATTCCGCCATTTCGCAACTAGCTTTTGCGCAAATATATCAAGCTTCTTCAAATCCTTTTTTCCGTAGAAAACTGCATAAAATAAAATGATTACAGTAATGATCTGAAAGTTAGAGAACTTCCCTGTTTGATAATAATCCACTACTCCTAAGGTTAAAATGAACACTTCATTTAGGAGTAGTACAATCCCCATAATAAAGCTCGCCTTCTTCAAACGGAATCCGTAACGAAGTAAAAAGAAACCGATAGCCGATAACCAAAATACAATTTCTGCCCCAATTAAAAAATACCAACGATATTCTGCGAGTATACTCATTTATCCCTCTCCTTTTCATCATATATACGAAAAGCTTCATCCATATACAATAAAAGTTCTTCTTCAATTGGATACATGCTCATTTTCTGTGAATCTTCCTTCGACTTTCTAACTTCCCATAACTTATCTAAAAACGCCTCATCACCATTAGCCATTTCTAAACACTTCTGCATTAACCTCTTCGTTGCCCCTTGTACCTCATCACTTGCAGTTTCTTTACCATCTTTCATAAAAGTGCGAAACTGCTTTAATAAATCTACCCACTCTAAAACATTCGGATCTTCTTCACTCATATTTGGCAAATTATGAAGTAATTTTTGTTCTTCCTTTGAAAATACTTCATTTTGAAATATTTCACGTATACGAGACGACTGTTTCGAAAGCTGAATCAGTTCAAACATAACTTTCCAATCAAGTTCTCCCTCCACATCTACTGAATAAACAACAGCTTGTAAAACACGCTCCATTCGATTGAATTTCTTTTGTTCTTCCTGTACAAATCGAAGTTGTTTTTCAAGTGAATCCTTTAAATTAAGCTCACCTTTTACTAACATATTCGCAGACTCTTTTAATGAAAATCCCATTTCCTTTAAAAATAAAATCTGCTGCAGACGTATTACATCAGCTTCACTATATAAACGATGCCCACCTTCTGTTTTCCCGCTCGGCTTTAATAAATCTATTTGATCATAATAACGTAATGTACGTACTGTTACCCCTGTTTCTTTCGTCAATTGTTGTATTGAAATCACTACCATCACCTCTTCCACTTCATTATAAAAGATGACGTTACGTAACTTTCAAGACTTTTGTAAAAAAAATACAAAAAGCTGTTTATACTCTTTGTATAAACAGCTTTTACGGAAATAATCCTTTTTGTACAGCGCGCCCACAAAATAAAATAAGTGCTCCAACAACAACACTCGTTGCTGTTTTATGATAATGAGCTGAAACTAATAAATAATATGATAAACCTACAGTACCAAGCATAATACAAATACTTGGTACTGGATTACGAGAGAAGTTCTGCATTCCCCAAAACAAAGCAAAAATAGCCGTAGCGACACACAATACCGGTAATCCCATCCCAGTTCCCCTTTTTTCTATCTATTCCTTGTTGCTAACACACTCGTCGATGCCATACTTATTAATAAACCAAAAATAGCAATATATAATAACTCATTTACATGTACGACTTGCCTATCTAAATACTTATTTACACAAAGATACATAATGAACAAAAAAACGAAGCTTGTCATACTAATCGTAAAATATGACTTCATCTTGTTCACGACTCGCTCATCAATCGACGGCACTCCCTCTTCTTTCAAACGCTTCTGTTCTCTATATTCCGCAATGCCATATAAAATGACTAGTGCTACATTCGATATGAAGATTGTTCCCCACGAAATACTTAAAATCATTAAACTCGCATTTAAAATAAGACCTGCTAAAAATAAACTTCCTATGAACCGTGTAATATCTTGTTTACTCATACATGATCGACCTCTTTTTGATTTCTATATTTCCACTTCGGCCAATAGTTCACAAGAAAATACACCCACTGCCCTAGTACAAACAAAACAAACGGCATACCAGCATTTCCATCAACAATTAAATTATACAAACTCCATATCGCTAAACTAATCGTAAAAAATAACCCTACATATTTAAACGCTTTATCTGACTGAAATCTCTCAAACTCATCTTGCATTTTTCATTCCTCCTATCACTATGCTCGTTTCCCTATCATGACTCCTATGATGAGACTACCCGCAAATAAGGAACTACATATCATAAATATTTCTTGCACTGGTATAACAGCTCTGCCTATCGCTTTACTCGCAACAATATAAACAATAAGCAATAGAAATGCGAATACAAATGAGACATTTACATATTTTTTTATATTTTCATTTACTCGCTCATCTATATCCGGAAGTTCTTCTTTTCTGTACTTACGCTTTTTGTAATACGCATACACTAACAAAAATACAATTGCTAAAACGTTACTCACTACGAGCGGTAAAATTGGTATAGCCGGGTTCATAATATGAACTACAATGTCTCCCAAAAACAATCCAAAAGTCGCACCGATCAATAACTTTTTAGTATCGTTCATTTTTTCTCCCCTTACTCTAGCGTAAATATTTCCTCCACCTTCACCCCAAAATATTTGGCAATTTTCAGGGATAACTCTAGACTCGGATTATAATGATGGTTTTCAATCGCCACAATTGTCTGCCGCGTCACCTGCATCGCCTTTGCCATTTCAACTTGCGTTATATGATGTTGCTTTCTTAACTCTTTTATTGTATTTTTCACACCCATAAGCTCCACCTTCGAAAGTAAAGATATCTTTACTTTAATTATAAATATTTTCCAGTTACAAGTAAAGATATCTTTACAAATTTTAGAAAAACGTTTCACTGAGCATCTTCTCTAACAACGTACAAGCAAGCGTAACTCAATTTTTATCGGCAATTTTTTTAATATATCGACATCCGTAGCACTATAATCATAAGAAAAAGCTGCCCCAAGTACCTTTGGGAGCAGCTTTTTCCTACTACATAAATCCTAACGCATATACAAGAACGTATCCAAGAATAGAAAGGCAAACCGAGCCGATCAGCCCCGCCATGAATGCTTTACTTCCTAACTTACGGAACGTTTTAAACTCTACATTTAAACCAAGCCCCGCCATCGCCATTGCAATAAGCATATAAGCAATGACAACAATGTATCCAGCAACAACTTCTGGTATAACCCCGAGCGAATGCACTGCACTCATCGCTAAAAATCCGAAGATGAACCACGGAATTGGAAGGTCGCGCCACGATTTTTTTTCCTCGCTTCCTTCACTCTTACCAAACCATAATCCAATTAAAATCGCTACTGGCACAAGCATTGCTACGCGCGTTAATTTCACGATAACTGCGATGTCTACAGCCGTACTTCCTCCTGGCGCCGCAGCTGCGATGACATGAGCGATTTCGTGCAGCGTCGCACCTGAGAATACACCGTAACCGTACGGTGAGAAGCCGAGCACTGGGTATAATAGCGTATAAATAAGTGTAAATATTGTACCTAAAATTGCAATAATCGCTGCGCCGACTGCCGTTTCCTCATCTTTCGCCTTCACTTGCGGCGCAATTGCCACGACCGCAGCCGCGCCGCAAATTGCAGTTCCGCACGCTGTTAAAATCCCTAGCTTCTTCTCTACTTTAAATACTTTCGTTAGTCCATATACAACGAAAATCGTAAATGTAATAACAACCGCTGCAATGACCAATACTTTCGGCCCTGCCTTCGCAATATCAACAAGATTTAATCGCATTCCAAGTAAGATAATCCCGAAGCGAAGTAACTTCTTACTCGCAAAGTTCGTTCCAGCTATCGCTTCTTGCGGGACTCCAATTGCCGCACGCCAAACCATCCCAATTAGAATAGCAATTACTAATTGTCCCATAATATTTAAAAACGGAAGCTCTGCTAAATATTTCGCAGCAATTGCGATTAATAGTGTAATCCCAATTCCTTGCGAAAATCCAAAGCCCTTCTTCTTTTGTATAACAAGTGTTTGTTCCATTTTGAACCACTCCAATAATCGTATTGGAACATGCATGTTCTTTCTACTTACATTATAAGAGAGTTTCTATAATAAGTTTAATATCAATATTGAATCTCTATCATCACAAATACTTATGATAAGATGAAAGAAAAACGAAAGGAGCCCATTACATGAACGTAGACATTTTAAAAATATTTGTTACTGTCGTTGAACAGAAACACTTCTCCCGTGCAGCAGAATTATTAAACCTTTCACAACCTGGCGTAAGTATGCATATACGCAACTTAGAAAACGAATTTGGAACTACACTCATTCAGCGCTCTCCGAAGCACGTTCAAGTGACGGAGGCTGGAAACATATTATATATCCATGCAAAGCAAATGCTCTCTCTTTATGAAGATGCTAAGCAAGAAATTAACGAGCTACATAACGTTGTAACAGGAACTCTTCGCATCGGTGCTAGTTTTACAATTGGTGAATACTTACTTCCAAAAATACTGGCTAACTATGCGAATGAAAATCCACACGTCGAAGTTCATACTTTTATCTCAAATACAGAAGATGTTTTGCAAAGTCTTCGCTCTAATCAAATTGATATCGGCTTGGTGGAAGGGCAAGTCGTATACGCCGATGTTGACGTTGAAACGTTTATGCAAGATGAAATGAAGCTCGTCGTCCCGCCAAATCATCCACTACTCCACACAAAGGAAATAAATGAAAGCACACTCCAAGATCAAGTATGGGTATTAAGAGAAAGTGGTTCTGGTACACGCGCTTATAGTGACCGCTTTATTCATCAACACCATTTAAAACTGAAGCGCTTCTTTACATTCAGTAGTATCCAAAGCGTGAAGGAAGCTGTTAGTGCCGGACTTGGCATCGCTATCCTTTCTGATTGGACCGTACGGAAAGAGTTACTGGCAAAAGAGCTATTCCACGTTGAAGTTCCAAATGAACAACTCATCCGTCCATTCTCCATCGTGCGCGGCAAATATTTTATTCCATCTAAAGCTATTCAAGTGTTTTTAAATCATGTAGATTCCTTTGCGAAAAAACAGGGTTGACCTTCACATTAGTGTGAAGGTTTACAATACATGTAAAAGGAGTGAAACACATTGCGAATTGGAGAGTTATCAAAAGAAACCGGGGTTAGCGAAAGATCACTAAGACATTATGAAGAAAAGGGATTACTCCCTTCTAAGCGCCTCGCAAATGGCTACCGTGATTTTGATGAAAGTGCCATCGAAAAGGTGGAGCTTATTCAAATGTACTTACAAATTGGCTTAAATTTAGAAGAGACGGAAAGGATGCTGCGCTGCCTCGAAATAGAGCCGCACCTGTACGAAAATCCTTGCAGCAGTATCCTTACGCTTTATGAAGATAAACTCAATGAAGTAACGAAACAAATCTCATTACTTTCCAGCATTCAAACGAATTTGCAAAAACACGTTTCACTCCTAAAACAAACAAAAGAAAAGGAATGATTACATGTTTGTTATACATGGCAGTTCAAGACAAAACGGAAATACAGAAGCTTTAACACATACGATGATCGATGGAATCGAAACAGAACAAATTTACTTGCGAGACCGTACAGTCCATCCTATTACAGACCAACGTCATGATGCAAAAGGATTCCAGTCTGTAAACGATGACTATCAACATTTAATTGAACGCATGCTAGAGCACGACACAATTATCTTTGCTACACCGCTATACTGGTATGGAATGAGCGGTCATATGAAAAACTTCGTCGATCGTTGGTCACAAAGTTTGCGTGATACATCCCTTCATTTCAAAGAAAAAATGAAAGACAAAAAAATGTACGTTGTCATCGTTGGCGGAGACAATCCAAAGCTGAAAGCATTACCGCTTATCGCTCAGTTCCAATACATCTTTGATTTTGTTGGTTCATCATTTGAAGGGTATGTTATTGGGGATGCGAATGGATTGGACGAAATTAAAAATGATGCTGAAGCACTAGCAAAGGCACAACTGTATAATAACGAATTCAAAAATCACAAGCAAAAATAACTTTGACAAACCATTTTGTATACGCATACAATAAAAGTAACATTATGAAAGGAAGGTACTTTGACCAATGAAGTTCTAATTCTCTTATTTATTTCATCCATCACAAATAGTGAACAAAAAATGATGAAAACTAGCAGGGGATTAGTCTGTCCATTTGTCGATACTTTCTTTCGAAACGATCATGTAAAAAAATCGTTTATTTATGTACGATTTTTACATGCAAGGGCGACGTTTATCCTCTCTAGTGAAACTAGGGAGTTTTTTTATGACTATTTTATTCGCACTCAATATTGAAAAGAGCTTTGGTGATCGCACACTATTTACGTTACCGTCACTAGAAATTCAAGCGCAGGATCGCATAGGAATTGTCGGGGTCAACGGTGCTGGTAAATCTACGTTATTACAAATATTAAGTAAAGAAATAGAAGCTGACACTGGCATAGTAACTCATCATAGTTCTATCAGCATCATTCCTCAGCTTAGCGAGGAATTACCGGAAACCGCTTCTTCTCTCGCAAAGGGAAAATGGAGTATTTCAAATATTACAGATGCAATGAGCGGTGGTGAACGAATGCGGCTAAAGATCGCCCATGCTCTCGAACAAGATGCAGGCATTTTATTCGCTGATGAACCAACAAGCCACTTAGATATGGTCGGTACAGAGCAATTAGAAAAAGCACTTTTATCTTATAAAGGGGCTCTTGTTTTAATATCGCATGATCGTGAATTTCTAGATAATATATGTACAAAAATCATTGAAATTGAAGACGGCATGATTCAAGAGTATAAAGGAAACTATTCCAACTATCGAAAGCAAAAAGAACGTGAACGAATACAAAAACAAGCAGAATATGAGCAATATATACAAGAAAAAAATCGTTTAGAGCAATCAATTTCACAAAAAAAGCAACGTGCTTCTAGCATGACAAAAATACCAACTCGGTTCAGTTCATCTGAATCTAAACTTTATAAGTTAAGCGGGGCTCATGGGCAAGAACAGGTTAGCAAAGCAGCAAAAGCATTAGAAACACGTCTCGAAAAACTAGAAAAGAAAGAAAAACCAAAAGATCTTTCTCAGGCTCAGTTTGACGTGCAATACCATACACCCATTCATAGTAAAGTGGCAGTACAGTTCAATAAAGCAACAAAGAAAATAGGCGACCGCACACTATTTAAAAATATGAATGGAACTATTGCCCCTAGTGCAAAACTTGCTATTTTAGGTGCAAACGGAAGCGGCAAAACAACTGTGTTCAACATGCTTCTCTCAAACGAGCGTGGCATTCAGCTTTCGAAGAGTTGCAAAATTGGATACTTTGAACAAACACTATCCATTTTAAAAACAGATAAAACCATTTTAGAGAACGTTCTAGAAGAAACCAACTATACAGAAGCATTCGTTCGAACAATACTCGCCCGGCTTCTATTCCGTCGTGAAGATGTTCATAAACCTGTGCATGTCTTAAGTGGCGGCGAACGAATGAAGGTTGCGCTCGCAAAAGTATTTTTAGGAAACTATAATATGCTCCTACTCGATGAACCGACAAACTATTTAGACTTAGCGACGCAAGAAGAATTAGAAAGCATGTTACAAGAATACCCTGGCACAATACTTTTCATTAGCCATGACCGTGCCTTTATTCGCTCTGTTGCCGACCATATTCTACAAGTAGATGAGAGTGAACCTAGAGTATTCCACGGTAATTACGAGCAATACACCAAAAGAACGACTGGGGATTCTGTAAACGTTACTGAACAAGAATTATTACGATTACAAACAAAACTAACAGAAATCATCAGCCGAATTTCCATACCAAATCATCACGATGACATCACGTCTCTCGAACAAGAATACGAAACATTATTAGTTCAAATACGAAAATGTAAAGAAGCGCTCTAATGTCTTCCCTATATATCGACAAGGCCTTCCGCATTTCCCAAGAAATATTTGAACTTCGACATGATAACAAAAAAGCCGTGCATCAGCACGGCTTTTTACTTTAAATACGGACAGCAGTTCCGCTCACTGCAACCATTAGCATCCCCTCGCGAACTACTTCGTAATCCACGTCGATACCAACAATTGCATTCGCATTTTTTTGTCTTGCGAAAGTTTTCATCTCTTCCATTGCAATGTCGCGTGCTTCTTTTAATTTACTTTCATAAGCACCTGCACGACCGCCGACAACGTCACGAACAGAGGCGAAAAGGTCACGAACGATATTCGCGCCCATAATCGCTTCTCCATTGACGATATCGATATACTCAATAATTTCTTTCCCTTGAATTGTAGACGTTGTTGTTACAATCATACTTTATAGCCTCCCATATAAGATGTTCATCTACTTATATGATGTGCTAATTCAGTACAAATTATATTTACGAACTAAACTGAGCTTCGTATAACCTACTGTATCCTCCGCCTTGCTCAATTAATTCTTCATGTGAACCTTGTTCTGCAATACCATCTTTATTTACAACGACGATACGATCTGCATTTTTAATCGTTGCAAGTCTATGAGCGATAACTAATGTTGTACGACCGACAGATAGTTCAGCAAGTGATTTTTGAATTGCTAGTTCCGTCTCTGTATCTAGTGCAGAAGTTGCTTCATCCAATATTAAAATTGGCGGGTTTTTCAAGAACATACGAGCAATCGCTAGACGCTGCTTCTGTCCTCCTGAAAGTTTCACGCCGCGCTCACCGATAACAGTATCTAAGCCGTCTGGTTGTGAGTAAATTAAGTCTTCTAACTGCGCACGTTTTACCGCCTGCCAAATTTCAGATTCTGACGCCTTTAAATTTCCGTAAGCAATATTTTCACGAATCGTTCCTGAGAATAAAAACACATCTTGCTGCACAATTCCAATTTGCTTACGAAGTGAAGATAACGTCATATCTTTCGTATCAATACCATCAATTTGGATTGACCCAGACGATTGTTCATAAAAACGTGGGAGTAAACTACATAACGTTGTTTTTCCAGCTCCTGATGGTCCAACGAACGCAACTGTTTCACCTGCATGTATTTTCAAGCTAATATCATTTAAAATCGGTTCTTTGTTTTCATATCCGAATGTAATGTTGCTATATTGAATATCACCATGTACATGTTTCACTTCCATCGCATCTTTAGAGTCTACAATGTCTGGCTCTGTTTCAAGAAGCTCTACATATCTCTTAAAACCAGCAATCCCTTTCGGATAGCTTTCGATTACTGCATTAATTTTTTCAATTGGGCGGAAGAAAATATTCGTTAATAGAACGAATCCGATAAATCCACCGTACGTTAATTCACCTTGCAGAACAAACCATGTACCGCATATTAAGACGAAAAGCGTTACGAGACGCATGAGCATATAACTAATTGACGAATTTAACGCCATAATTTTATACGCCATTAATTTGGTTGTACGGAAACGAGCGTTATTTACAGCAAATTGCTCTTTCTCAAACTTTTCATTTCCGAATGCTTGTACAACGCGGATACCACCAACATTGTTCTCAATACATGCATTGAAATCAGCAACATCTGAGAATAAACGTCTAAACGTACCTGTCATTTTTTTATTGAAGTAAAGCGCTAACCATAATAAGAATGGAATAACGAAGAACGTTAATAACGCTAACTTCCAGTTGATCATCATCATAAATGAGAATGCCCCAACTAAAGTCATAACAGCGATAAATAAATCTTCTGGCCCGTGGTGAGCAATTTCTCCAATTTCCATTAAGTCGTTTGTAAGGCGTGAAATTAAATGACCTGTTTTATTATTGTCAAAAAATCTGAATGATAGCTTTTGAATGTGATCAAATAATTTCTGCCTCATATCCGTTTCAATGTTAACCCCAAGCATATGTCCCCAGTATGTAACGACATATTGTAAGCCTGCATTTAATATATACACTGCAAGTAAACCGAAACAAGCCCATAAAATAAGCGTCCAGTTTTGTCCTGGTAATAACTTATCAATAAATTGATTTACGATAAGTGGGAAGCCAAGTTCTAGTAACCCTGCGACAACCGCGCAAGAAAAGTCGAGTATAAATAAACCTTTATACGGTTTATAGTAAGAAAAAAATTTACGTAGCATATTTCCCCTCCATTTTCCAAAATTAAAAAGACTCTCTAAATGATAACCATTATCAAATAATTATTCAAGTTATTCGTCTATGAAACTTCAAAATTCAAAATAAGGTTTGCGATAGTTGTCGTTTTTTGCCGGAAAGTCGATATATTGGAATAATCGCTGATATATTTTCAGTTGCGCCGATATAAATTTCAGTTACTACTAACTCCGCCCGCCCAACAACAAAAAAGGATATCACCACAAGGTGATACCCCACTTCTATTACATCGCTTCTGAATCCCATTCGTGCTCCTGCTGAACAAACACAACACCTAATTCATGATGTCCTCCGGCGTATAATGCCGTTTGAGCAAGGCGAAGCTCTCCATTTGTATCTAATACTTCTAACTTACAAAATGCTCCTGTCGTCTTCGTTTGAAGCGCATCATAAAATTCCTCAGCACTTCTTGGAATGACTCCATTTACTTTCGTAATCACTTCTCCAGGCAGCAAATTCAGCTCTGCCCCAATTGTATTCGGAATTGTATCTAATACAACAAGTCCATCATTACGTGCAGCGAAATACGCCGGTCTTGTCTCATCGGCAATTTTTTCTTGCATGGAAATCGTGAAACGTCCAAGCATCGCAACTCCCATCGCGATAATCGCAAGTACATGCCACCAATAACTTGCGATTCCTAAAACAAGCACAAGTCCTGCTAATCCGTACACACGTCTTCCTGTAAATAATAAAGCTTCCGTTGGCTCATAACTTCTAATCCTTCTCATAAATCCAATTAAAAATGGAACGAGGAATAGAGAATATGTATCTGAACCTATTGAAACGACAGGCCACCATGAAATAAATTGTGTTACCGCGTCACCTGGTACAAGAATAAAAATAGGAACGATCCATAAACGCTTTGATTCGTGTAAACCAATCTTTAATCCGCGCTTACCCTTCCTAATCTTCGGCGTCGAATATCCTACTGCATTTTTAGAAACCAACAAACCCTCTACAACGAGCATGACGCCTAGTAAAATAGCAAGAGATACAATCGTATTCTCTTCACCCTCTCCAAGCTGTAAGAAGGAAACTGGTAGCTTAGAAGATAATAGAACGCATACAATCGCGATACTAAACGTATAAGCTACTGATAAATATCGATACATAGCAGTTAATCCAAATAGAAACGTCCATAATAAGATGACCCATAAGCTTGCTTTAGAAACAACAAGTCCAAGTCCAATCGTAATAATAGATACGATTAATCCGTATTTAACTCCTGCAAATAGAGATGTTCGCAGTTCAAACCAAATATCATAAACTTTAAAGGAAAAATCCTTTCGTTCACGTAACATACGTAAGTATCCAACGAAGATACTACTTATTAAAAATACATAGACAGCAGGGTGTAAGAAAAAACGTCCAACTGCCCGCATTATTTCAAAAATCCATGCCTCCACGAACCCATTCACCACCATTTATATCATTCTTTCTTTTTATATTATCATAACTGGACAAACGTTTGTTTAACACAAAAAAATACAGGCAACAAACTGCCTGTATTTCACTTTACCCCACTTTAATGGGCAGTAAGACCCCCACCTCAAAATTCAGCGAAAGCAAAGAATTTTGGTAGGGGTCGGGCTGCCCATAAAAGTCCGATTGGTTCAACTAATAATCAGTGGGGGATGAAGAACCCCCCGCTGATTAAAGTTTCACTTTATTTCGCTATTAATTTTAATGCCGATTGTAATTGTAAATCATTTTCTCCAGAACGGATTTTTTCAATAATTTTAGTTTGAATCGCCTCAGCTGTCTTTTTATCCAGCTGTCCTGTCGCTTCCATCTCATTCGCATTTTGGAATGCTTTCAGCCCTGATTCTGTCTCTTTACTAAAGTATCCATCTTCACGTCCCGGTACATATCCTAGGCTCTTAAGCATTTCTTGCGCGTGTTTTACTTGCACATCATTTGAATTGTATGAAAGTGTTTTTTCAATTTGAATTGGTGTAGCATGATAATAATCTGGTTGCTTCACTTCTACTGTTGGCGCGATTCCTTTTTTATGAATCCAGTTTCCATCCGGTGTTAACCATTTAAACATCGTTAATTTAATGTTGCTACCATCTTTAAATGGAACAGCTTGCTGAACAGTGCCTTTACCAAACGTTTTTTCACCAACTAAATCGTAACCTTCTCCCTCTTTTAGCGCACCCGCTAAAATCTCTGAGGCAGAAGCACTTCCGTTATCAATTAATACTGAAATTGGATATGGCTTTTTCTCTTTCAGTTCCGTAGAGAATTTCTTTTTCTCACCATTTCGTTGCTCTACTTGTAGCATCGGCTTTTTATCCGTCATAATTTCCCCTAGTATCTCTTCTACACTATTTAAGTAGCCACCAGGATTACCACGCACGTCAATAACTAAGCCTTTGATATTTTTCTTCTCTAACTCTTTTAACTGATCCTTAAATTCTTTCGCCGTATTTTCAGCAAAAGAAGTGATTTGCATATAACCGATATCTTTTCCACTCTCTTGTTTCACAGAACTAAACACTGTGAAGATTGGAATTTTTTCACGCTTAATTTTAAATACAATCGGATCAGCTACTCCTGCACGCTTAATTTCAATCGCGACAGTCGTACCTTTTTTACCACGAATCTTTAATACTGCTTCTTCACGTGATAAATCTTTCACACTATTTCCATCTACAGATAAAATTTGGTCATTCGGTTTAATTCCAATCTTTTCTGCCGGTGAGCCTTTAATTGGAGATACGATAATAAGCTTACCGTCCGTTTTGTTCACCTCAGCCCCAATCCCCTCTAGCTCAGGATCAAGTGATTCACTAAACTGTTTAGCCGTTTCTTTATCCATATACGTGGAATAAGGGTCCTTCAGCGTAGACAACATACCTTGTATTGCACCTTCGACTAACTTGTCATCCTTCACGTCTTCCACATAACGTGAATCAATTAGTGCATACGCCTCATTAATTTTTGCCAAATTCCCTTGCGCGGTGCTAGCGTTTCCACTCGAAATTGTTTGCGTTACTTCTGCTGGGTTAACCCCAAATAAAGACATACCTGCAAACATTCCGCCAGCACCAATTAAAAATGCAACAACCATTCCAATAATTGCAACTCTACGTTTCAATGCGGAATTCCCCTTTCCAAAACACACAGGTGGTGTAGCAAAAGGCATCACACAGTGTGTGATGCCTTTACCTATTTCTACTATATGATAAGCTTGTACGAATTATGTTTGCAACTTTTTATACTTTTAAGAAGCGACGAATTGACATTACACTTCCCC
Source organism: Bacillus sp. FSL K6-0069 (assembly GCF_038007785.1). Lineage (NCBI taxonomy): Bacteria > Bacillati > Bacillota > Bacilli > Caryophanales > Bacillaceae > Bacillus > Bacillus sp. FSL K6-0069. Next base: position 4,947,906 of record NZ_JBBOXN010000001.1, read on the forward strand.
ACATACCGATTAAAGCCCCGATTAACACTAATAAACCAGCTAATTGGAACACGAAAGGACTGTATGGTAGAAGTTCGAAAATTGTTCCGCCAAGTTTTTCGTTAAACACACTTTGTAGTGAATTATACGTAACTAGAATTAAGCCAATTGGAATAATTGATCCTAATACTCCTAAGAATAATCCCTCTAATAAGAACGGCCAACGAATAAACCAGTTTGTTGCACCTACCAGTTTCATAATTTCGATTTCTGTACTACGAGCATAAATTGTAATTTTAATTGTATTAGAGATTAAGAACATCGCTGTAAATAAAAGACCTGCAATTAACGCAATACCGATATTACGTCCTGTTTTTACAGTATCAAATAATTTTTCAACTTGCCCTTTACCATATTGAACATTACTTACAAACTGCATTTTTTCAATCTTTTTCGCGATTGTCGCTGTATCTGTTGGTTCTTTTGCTTTTACAACGAATACGTTTTTAAGTGGGTTATCTTGTTCAAATAACTCAAACGTTTTTCCGCTATCACCTAAGCTTTTAATTAAGCGTTTTAGCTCTTCTTCTTTAGAAGAATATTTAATAGATTCTACTTTTGCAATCTTACTCATATCATCTTCTAATTTCTTTTGATCAGCCTCTTTTGCTGCTGGATCAATGTGTACACGAATCTCTACATCTTGCTCTACTTTCGTCGCAAAATGGTTCATATTCATAATCGCTGTTAAAAAGACACCTACAAGTAATAATGTAACTGTTACTGCACTAACAGAAGCAAACGTCATCCATCCGTTACGTGATAGATTCTTTACACCTTCTCGCAAATGTCGACTAAGGGTCTTAGCCTTCATATCCGTATCCTCCCTCAATCTCATCTCGAACAATTTTTCCGCCTTCAATCGCAATTACACGATGACGGATTGTATTTACGATATCTGCGTTATGTGTCGCCATAACGATCGTTGTACCGCGTTCATTGATGCGTGTGAAAATCTTCATAATATCAAGAGCTGTTTCAATATCTAAGTTACCTGTTGGCTCATCGGCAATTACAACCTTTGGTCTATTAACAATTGCTCTCGCAATCGCAACACGTTGCTGCTCTCCGCCTGAAAGTTCACTTGGAAGTGCGTCTGCACGATCTTCAAGACCTACAAGACCTAAAACTTCTGTTACACGCTCGCGAATAGCTTCTTTTTCTTCTTCAATTACCTCTAAGGCAAACGCAACATTCTCATATACCGTTAACTTAGGTAGCAATTTAAAATCTTGGAAAATTACGCCTAATTGACGACGGAAGTATGGAACATCTCTTTCTGCTAATGTTTCAATAACAAGTCCATTTACATTAATTGATCCTGTAGATGGCTTCTCTTCACGATACATCATTTTAATAAATGTAGATTTCCCGGCTCCACTCGGTCCAACTACGTATACAAACTCACCTTGTTTAATGTTAACTGTGAGACCAGCAATGGCTTTCATACCATTCGGGTACTCCTTATAAACATTCGTCATTTTTATCATTATTTATCACCCAATACTTAATGATTTTTTTCGAAATACTTTTCTGTACATCTAAAAATAAAAGATAACCTTTTATTCTCGCTTAACCACTCTTGTTGAAGGTAGTCTACTTACAATCTTTTTATAAGCAATACTACTATGTAATATATTTCAGCAAAATTCTACAAACCCCATTGTAACATCAAACGGTTTCCAGTTCGGATACAATTTTGTTACAGTTATGTTACACTCCAAAAAAAGGAAACGAGCTGTCATAATTCTTATCCAAAATCATTTTGGGATAAGATTATGTAATCAACTCGTCCATTTTACCCTTTTTATTTATGTTCAGCTAACCACTCAGCTACTTTTTTCGCATCCTCACCTTGAATAATTCCTGGTGACATGGAACCGCGACCTTTTTCAATAATCTTTTCAATCTCTGCTGCATCATATTTCTGTCCCACTTTTCGTAAATCTGGTCCAGTTGCTCCCGATAAATCTTTCGCATGACAGCCTATACAACTTTTTTGGTAAATTTGCTCTGCGCTATCCGTGCTTGCAGATTGTTTCGAAGGCTTACTCTCTTCTTTATTTCCACATGCTCCTAAAGCAAAAACAACTGATGTTCCTAGCGCAATAGCCAACAATTTCTTTTTCACTTCTATCGCTCCCCATTGTTGATATTCTTTTCATTCCTAACACACTCATTTTCATTATAAGCATTATCTTTATATAGAAAAACTAAGGTATATTTCATATTCTTCAAAAATACAGTAAGAACCCTGATAATATAAAGCTTTCATAAGTTGTTTCAATTCTGTGAACAACGTAAAAACTTCTATAAAGAATTCTTTTTGAACAGAAAATCAGAAAAGTTCTGTTAAAGTCTTACTCTATTGCCGCTCTGTTTTACTATTCTCTTCTTTTTACAAAACAATATACAACATTATATGCTACATATAATCCCATCAAAAAGAGAAGTTGTCGTTTCCAACTTCTCTTCCTCTTTACTTCATTTATAGAAATAAAATCAAATTCTTTATATCCTCGATTACCCTCAGCATACGCCGACAACTTTGTTGGCTTTTTTTCGCTTATTAGATACGAGAACGTAAGTAAGCATCAATAAATGGATCAATTTCTCCATCCATAACTGCTTGCACGTTACCAACCTCTGTATTTGTACGGTGGTCTTTCACAAGAGAATACGGGTGGAATACGTAAGAACGAATTTGGCTACCCCATCCGATTTCTTTTTGTTCACCGCGAATTTCATCTAATTCTGCTTGTTGCTCTTCTAATTTCTTTTGGTATAATTTCGCTTTTAACATTTTCATCGCGTGCTCACGGTTTTTAATCTGTGAACGCTCTGACTGACATGTTACAACTGTGTTTGTAGGTGTATGTGTAATACGAACTGCTGAGTCTGTCGTATTAATATGCTGTCCACCTGCACCACTTGCACGGTACGTATCAATTTTCAAGTCCTCTGAACGTATTTCAATTTCAACTTCATCATTGAACTCAGGTACAACTTCACAAGATACGAACGATGTATGACGACGGCCTGAAGAATCGAATGGTGAAATACGCACAAGACGATGTACACCTTTCTCTGCTTTCAAGTAACCGTAAGCGTTATGACCTTTAATTAATAAAGTAACACTCTTAATACCAGCTTCATCACCTGGTAAATAGTCAACCGTTTCTACTTTAAATCCACGTTTTTCAGCCCAACGTGTGTACATACGTAATAGCATAGAACCCCAGTCTTGTGACTCTGTTCCACCAGCACCTGGGTGTAATTCTAAAATCGCGTTATTTTTATCATAAGGATCGCTTAGTAGTAACTGAAGCTCATACTCATTCATTTCTTGAATTAAGCCTTTCACTTCCGATTCAAGCTCTTCATGTAAATCTTCATCATACTCTTCTTTTAAAAGCTCATGCGTGATTTCTAAATTTTCGAATGTTTCATCTAACTGACGGAACTTTCCAACCATCTCTTTCAGTGCATTAGCTTCGTTAATTACAACTTGTGCGCCTTGTTGGTCATCCCAAAATCCAGCACCCATCATTGTCTCTTCTAATTCTGCAATTTGTTTTTCCTTAGTAGGAAGGTCAAAGAGACCCCCTAAAAGCCGCTAATCTCTTAGCCATTTTCTCTAATTCTTGTCTAATTTCTACTAATTCCATTTCCTTCACCTCTATGTAATTGCTGTTACTTTCGTATGAAAACAAGGGAAACTCTCTCCACTTACTAGGGAGAGAGTTTAATCCTTTTTATTATAATTTGCAAAACAAGCTGAATTCAGCAGCCGCATTTTTTATTAGCTTACAATGCCACAGCAGTTTTTATATTTCTTGCCACTACCACATTTACATAAATCGTTACGGCCCACTTGGTCACCTTTTACAACTGGTTTTTTCTTCGCCTCTTCGCCATCACTAGATGGATGAACAGCTTCACCTTGGACAACTTCTTGACGCTCTAAGTTTTGTTCAATTTCAGCTTTCATAATGTAACGAGAGATTTCCTCTTCAATAGAAGCAATCATTGACTCGAACATTGCGAATCCTTCCATTTGATACTCACGAAGTGGATCAATTTGACCGTAAGCACGTAAATGAATACCTTCACGAAGGTGATCCATCGCATCAATATGCTCTGTCCATTTCGTATCTACTACACGGAATACAACAACTTTTTCGAACTCACGCATTTGCTCTTCTGGCAGAAGCTTTTCTTTGTCGTTGTAACGCTCTATTAATTTCGCGATAATCGGCTCGCTCATTTCCTCTGGAGCAAGACGACGTAACTCTTCTTCTTTTACATCGCCTTCTTGCAGAAGGTTTGTATTTAAGTAGTCAACAAGACCTTTAATGTTCCAATCTTCTTCAATTTCCTCTTGAGTATGAAGCGCAACAGCACGTTCTACCGTAGATTTCATCATACCTTCAATAATACTGCGTAAGTTCTCAGAATCCATTACTTCTTGACGCTGTTTGTAAATAACTTCACGTTGCTGACGAAGTACATCATCGTACTGCAGTAACTGCTTACGTGCATCATAGTTATTTCCTTCTACACGTTTTTGTGCAGATTCTACCGCACGAGAAACCATTTTACTTTCAATTGGCTGTGAATCATCCATACCAAGACGATCCATCATCGCTTTCATATTGTCAGAACCGAAGCGGCGCATTAGTTCATCTTCCATAGACAAGTAGAACTGCGTTACACCAGGGTCCCCTTGACGACCAGCACGACCACGTAACTGATTATCAATACGACGACTTTCGTGACGCTCTGTACCGATAACTGCTAGACCAACGTTTTTAATATCGTCTCCAAGCTTAATATCCGTACCACGACCAGCCATATTCGTCGCAATCGTTACAGCACCTTTCATACCAGCTTCTGCAATGATATCTGCTTCACGCGCATGGTTTTTCGCGTTTAAAATGTTATGGCGTACACCTTTACGTGTTAACATTTTTGAAATAAGCTCTGACGTTTCAATTGCAACTGTACCAACAAGAATAGGTTGCCCTTGTTTATGACGATTTACAATATCCTCAACAACTGCATTGAATTTACCTTCCATTGATTTGAAGATTAAATCAGCACGGTCATCACGAATAATATCTTTGTTCGTTGGAATTACGATAACATTCATATTGTAAATACTACGGAATTCTTCTTCTTCCGTTTTCGCTGTACCAGTCATACCAGATAACTTTTCATACATACGGAAATAGTTCTGGAACGTAATTGTTGCGAGTGTCATACTTTCATTTTGAATTTCTACGCCTTCCTTTGCTTCAATAGCTTGGTGTAAACCTTCGCTATAGCGACGACCTTTCATAAGACGACCAGTGAATTGGTCTACAATTACGATTTCGCCTTCTTGTACAACATAATCTGTATCAAGATGCATAACAACGTGTGCACGAAGCGCCTGATTAATATGGTGAAGAAGTGCTACATGTTTTAAATCGAATAAGTTTTCAATATGGAAAGCTTTCTCAGCTTTCGTAATACCATCTTCTGTTAACATTACATTTTTCGTTTTCACATCAAATGAATATTCTTTTTCATTTTCTAATGTACGAACGAATGCATTTGCAAACATATATAGCTCTGTTGATTTTTGTGCTTGTCCTGAAATAATAAGCGGCGTACGCGCTTCATCGACTAAGATAGAATCGACTTCATCGATAATAGCAAAATGAAGTGGACGCTGAACGCACTGTTCTCTATATAAAACCATGTTGTCACGTAAGTAATCGAATCCAAGCTCATTATTTGTGCTATACGTAATATCAGCAGCATAAGCCTCTTGTTTCTCTTCGCGTGACATACTGTTTAAGTTAATTCCTACTGTTAAGCCAAGGAACTCGTGAAGTTGTCCCATTTCGTTCGCATCACGTTGTGCTAAGTATTCATTGACTGTAACAACGTGAACACCTTTTCCTGTTAAAGCATTTAAATATACAGGTAATGTAGATGTTAACGTTTTACCTTCACCCGTTTTCATCTCAGAGATATTCCCTTCATGTAAGGCAATACCACCCATTAACTGTACGCCATACGGACGCATTCCAAGAACACGAGTCGCAGCTTCACGAACAACCGCAAAAGCTTCAGGTAGTAGATCATCTACTGTCTCACCTTTTGTTAGACGTTCTTTAAATTCAAGCGTCTTTCCTTTTAATTGTTCATCAGTTAAAGGCTTAATAGATGACTCTAATGCATCAATTTGCTCAACTGTCTTCTGCATACGTTTAATTTGGCGTTGATTTACATCAAATACCTTTTTTAAAATACCGATCATAGGAAATACGCTCCTCTTTTTATTAAAATAAAACTTCCGATTGTTTTTCTTTTTCTCTATTACAATCAGTCGTCATAAAAATCAAATGTATGTTATGCCAATTTTTCTCCTAATTAAAAAAACTAAAATGTATATACCTAATGATAATTGTAACACTTGTCTTATAACTATGACAACAATCGGCCGAATCTCTCGTTCTAAATTAAGAAAACTTTTTTTCAAAATCTATTTTCAGCAAAAAAAGCGCAGCCATTTCGGCTGCGCTTTTGAATTATTATTTAGTTTCGATTAAACCATATTTCCCATCTTTACGGCCGTATACAACATTAGTTTCATTTGTATCAGCATTTGTGAAGACGAAGAAATTATGTCCTAGCATATCCATTTGTAGGATCGCTTCTTCAACGTCCATCGGTTTTAAATCAAATCGTTTTGTACGTACAAGTTCTAATTCATCCTCTTCTACCGCATCCAGAACAGCTACTGCTTCTGGAAGGATAAAGTTCGTTTTCACAGAACCTTTCTCACGTAACTTACGATTTACCTTTGTTTTATGTTTACGAATTTGTCGCTCAAGTTTATCAACTACTAAATCAATAGCAGCGTACATATCGCTATTAGTTTCTTCTGCACGAAGTAATAAATCAGTAAATGGAATTGTTACCTCGACACGTTGCTTGTCAGAGTATACCTTTAAATTAACTTTAATCTCTGGGAATGTATCAAAATAACGCTCTAACTTACTTAGTTTTTTCTCTACATATTCCTTTAATGCTGGAGTTACTTCAATATTTTCACCACGAATGTTGAATTTCATAGATGAATTCCTCCTTTCAAGCCTATGTACTATAATTTCGACATTGGCTTAAAAATTCCTTCTAACTTTTTTAAAAAAATTAGTGGAATTGCGATTTTTTTATCGTTTTTTGTTGAAATGAAAAGATGCATCGTTTCTATCTTTATTTTATCCTATTAACATCGTGAATAACGAATATAACTGTGGACAATTCGTTACAGAAAAGAAACAACTTTTTGACAACTTCATTCATAACAAAAACCCCTTGTAAAAAACAAGAGGTTCTACCATATATATAACGTTGCCACAAACGCAGCTTTCTCTTCCCAAAAACAATATTCCTACAGTTTTACAACATTAGCTGCTTGTGGTCCACGTGCTCCATCTACAATGTCAAACTCAACTTGTTGCCCTTCTTCTAATGACTTATATCCATCTTGTTGAATAGCAGAAAAATGAACAAACACATCATCACCATCTTCACGCTCAATAAACCCAAATCCCTTTTCTGCATTGAACCATTTCACTCTTCCTTGCATGTTCATTCCATTCCCTTCACTCTAAAAATCAGGGCATTCGCCCCATACTTTGACTATAACCAATGACAACTTACGAAGTCAAAGGAGACTTATCGCCTTTTTATTATCCCTTTCGACAGTTACAGATCAACTTCTACAGAGCGTCAAACTAGAAACTTCCCTTGCTCCTCTATCGTATAAAAGACTTCCAATTTGTCTAACTGTAATTCCTGTCGTATATACATCATCAACGAGTAAGATATGTTGGTCATGAAACATCTCTTCTCCCTGAAAATAAAAAGGATTACTTCCCGAAAGCCTTTCTTTACGTTTCTTCTTACTTTGCTTTTCTGTTTCTCTTCTTCTTAATGATGGATAAGAAATTTTGACAGGTAAACAAGCTGCTAATAACTCTGCCTGATTAAAACCACGTTCATACTCCCGTTCCCTACTAAGCGGAACAGCAATAACACTTGAAACACTCGTAAAATGCTCTTGAAATAACTCCCGAAAAGATCGATGAAAAATATGAACTAACTCCGCATCCCCCCGAAACTTAAACTGTGCTACTATTTCTTTCATCTCATCATCGTACACGTACAAAGAACGATTTTTAAAAGGACGATACTTCTCCTTGTTTATCCATCTTATGCAATCCACACAAATATCATTTTCTTTATATTCGGAAGGCAATTCCTCTAAAGGTCGCCCACATTCCATACAAATGTCTCCTATAATATAGGAAAGTTTCTGCTCACATCTATCACATATATATTTTTTATGAGGCTTTACAAAGAAGGTGTACCAACTAACTGTTTCCAATATATACTCATCGCAAAGTAGACAATGCATCAATCGATTAATCCTTGTTCTTTTGCCTTTTTGTTCATACTTTGAATATGTTTTTTCGCACGTACCATCGCCTCTGTCTTACCGTAATGAAAATAAACGACCTCGCCATACGGTTCTTCAAAACTACGACCTGCTCGGCCTGCAATTTGTACGAGTGCACTTTCCGAAAAGATTTCTTCCTCCGCCCCTAACACCGCAACTTGTAAATTCTTCACAGTTACTCCTCTCTCTAAAATTGTTGTTGTAACTAATAATGGAATTTCTCCCTTTCTGAAAGCTGCTACTTTTTCTTTTCTCATCGGATCTTCTGCATGTACACCATCGATTCTATGATCCAACGCTTTCAATAATAGGCTCATTTCTTCTATATATCGCACATGAGGAACAAATAAAAAAATAGGATGTTTTTTGTTTACGTACATTTCTAACCATTGTAGTAAAACTCGAGGGATTTTTTTATGATGGAGGCTTTTCTTCCAATTTCCGCACCAGCAAAATAGAGGAACTGGTAACGGATGACGATGATATCGTCCAGAGACAATGATACCTTTTTGCTTTCCACTTCTGAAATTACGTTTCCACTTTTCATCGGGAGTTGCCGTTAAATAAATACGTGCCGCCTTCTCTTTCATCGCTTGTTGCACTGCATACTGTAACATTTGATCTGCATGATACGGGAAGGCATCAATCTCATCTACAATCATGACATGAAACGCTCTATAATAACGTAACAATTGATGCGTCGTTGCAACGACTAACGCTGCGTCTTTTTCCCGGTCTACACTCCCTCCGTATAAAGCAGCTACATTTATATTAGGAAACACTTCTTGTAATCTCGGTGCTAATTCCAATACAACATCTGTTCTTGGCGTTGCGATACAAACTCTTTCTCCTTTTTGAAGTGCCTCTGCAATACCGTAAAACAGCATTTCTGTTTTTCCAGCCCCACACACAGCCCAAATAAAAAAAGAGTCTTTCTGCTTAATAGCTTCTATAACACCTTGCGCCGCCAACTCCTGACCAGTAGACAAAGTTCCTCTCCACTGTAACGAATTTAAATCTTTTTCACCTTTTCTTTCAGCGATCCCACGAACGAGTACAGCACATTCACTAACTCTCCCCATCGTGATACACTTCCGGCAATACGCACACACTTTACTGCACCTTTTACATGAAAATGATGCAAATAGTCGTTGCTCTATATTTCCGCAACGCTGACATATATATTTAGAAGCCTTTTTTGTTACGCCTTGTACACATACGATCTCTCCCTTCTTTTTCAAACTACTTAATTCTCTCCGTAAATCTGAAGAAAGTTCTTCTAATAGCAACTGTTTTCCAGCAAGCATCAGCAACCACCTCCAGCACTACTATAAACCCTTCTCATAATCTCGTAAAAACTCAAAAAAGCCGATAACCTACTTATAAAATAGTAAGCTATCGACTTTATACACATGTTTTATTTGTTTATAAATCCTAGAATCTACCGTATCCTAAGAAATGTTTTTGGTTGTAGCTACTACTTAAGCTAGCGTAAGCAATCCCTTTATCACCAGCATGAATCATTTGGCCATTACCAACGTAAATACCGATGTGAGATGGACCTGGCTTATAAGTACCTTGGAAGAATACTAAATCTCCAGGTTGTGGGCTACTTACTTTAGAAACTGAATTCCAGTAACCTGCAACGTCTTGACGTCCTACACCGAAGACGTAAGAAATAAATCCACTACAGTCAAAACCACCGTTTGATGGAGATGCACTTCCCCAAACATACGGTAAACCTAAATATTGTTGTGCTTTACCAATTACGCCAGGAGCTGGAGCTGGAGCTGGGCCTGGTGCTGGCTCTGGTTTTTTCGTTTCTTGCTTAGGTGCTTCTTTTTTAGGCTCTTCTTTTTTAGGTTCTTCTTTTTGAGCTGGTGCTGCTGGCTGAGCAGGCGCCGCTTGTGCTGGTTGAGCTTGCGCATCTTTAGCAGCTTGTTCTGCTTGCTTTTGAGCAGCAGCTTCTTGTGCAGCTTTTTCTTGTGCTTCTTGTTCAGCAATACGTTGTAATTGCAGTGCTTGTTTTTCAAGATCTTTCAATTGACTTTCCGTACTTGTCATTGAAGTTACAACTGTATCCATTTTGCCGCTTAAATCATTTACTGCTGTTGATTTTTTCGCTTTTTCAGCGTCAAGTTCTTTCTTAGCAGTTTCAATTTGAGCTTGTGCTTCTTTTAATTCTTTTTGCTTTGTTTTTACCATTTCAACGTCTTTTTTCACGTTCGCTTGATCTTCTTGTTGTGTTTTCATGATATCTTCATCAGACTCAAGAATTTTAGAAACAGAAGCTAAACGATCAACTAAATCTGCAACGTTTTTAGAGTTTACAAGAACTTCTGTTACAACATTTGTGTTTGGTTGTTCTTGAAGTGCAACTAAACGTTTTCTTAATAACTCTTCACGTTTTGCAATTTTCGTTTGTAGTTCTGCAATATCTTTATTTTTATTTTCGATTAATTGCTCAGTATCAGCAACTTTTTTCGTTGTTTCATCAAGCTTTGAAGCATTCTCTTGAACAGACTTATCTAAACCTTGAATTGTTTTGTTTAAGTCATTCATTTGTTTTTGTAATTCATCACGTTCTTGTTGTTGTTTATGTAAAGTGTCATTTTGTGTATTAATTTGTGATTTCACGTCAGAAATTTTATCTTCTGCAAATACATTTGGTGTTAGTCCTGAAAACATTAACCCTGCAACTAATGCGCAAGATGCCATTTTTAGCTTTTTCATTTTATTTTTTACACCGCTTTCTTTTGTCTTTTTTCCGTATATAACCTATAAAATTTATACCATAATTCGGGATTTTTTTTGCTAATGTTACGCTATTGTAAAACAAATGTAATATTATATGTAACTCTATCTCAAAATATGCATATTTTTGTATATATGTGTAGAATTTTAAAAGCTTTTTATAAGCAAAAAAAAAACGCAAGGTTTCCCTTACGTTTTGTTAAATACACTAATACAAATGAAATCAAAACGTTATTTCATCCATTTCTCAGCCCAATTTTGGACTTCATCCATAACACTTTCTAATGCTTTCCCTTTTTCAGTTAAGCCGTACTCGATTCGAACTGGTACTTCTGGATAAACATTACGAACTACAATGCCTTCGCTTTCCAATTCCTTTAAACGCTCTGACAACATACGATCGCTCATATTTGGTATAATATCTGCGATTTCTCTAAAACGTTTTGACTCTTCAAGCAAAGATTTAATAATTAAGCCAGTCCATTTCTTACTAAGCAAAGTAAAAGCTGACTCAAACTTTGGACATAAACAAGAATTATGCTCCATATGTTTCACCTCTCCTCCATTATAATATAGTCTCTTGTAAAAAGTAAGTTATAAAACTTTCCTCGTTAATTTATTTTACGTACATTTTACCATTTCCAAATATTAACTTGTCAACTACACGTAAAATATCCGTAAAAAAACCCTCTTAAAAAGAGAGCTTTTTATATCTTATTACTTCGTATACCACCCAAGACCTAGCGCACCTTCACCTAAATGCGTACCAATTACAGCACCGAAATAACCTGTGCGGATTGTGACATGAGGATATTTTGCTTCTAATTCTGCCTTCCATTCATTCGCTTCCTCTTCACGTTGTGCATGAATGATAACTGCTTCCATAGGTACACCTTTACTTGCTTGCTCATCAAAAATTTCAACAATTCGTTTTAACGCCTTTTTACGTGTACGAATCTTTTCAAATGGAATAATGATTTTATCTCTAAAATATAAAACGGGCTTCACTTGTAACAAACTACCAATGAAGGCTTGCGCACTATTTAATCGTCCGCCACGTTGTAAATGATGTAAATCATCTACTACAAAATAAGCGTCCATCGTTTTCTTCATTTCATCAAAACGGGCAACGATCTCTTTCGGATCTTTTCCTTCGCTTGCTAATTTTGCCCCTTCACGTACATAGAATCCTTGTACTTCACAGCTAATTTCAGAGTCGTACGTATATACATCAATACCCTCTACCATTTGCCCGGCTGTCGTTGCCGTTTGATATGTACCACTAATCCCACTTGAAAGATGAATGCTAATAACCGCATCATAATCCTTCGATAGTTCTTCAAATAACTCAACAAACTTTCCGATTGCTGGCTGAGAAGTTTTCGGAAGTTCTTCTTGCTCACGTACTTTTACATAGAAATCATCTACTGAAATTTCAGCTTCTTCTTGATAAGATTCCGTTCCAAATACAACGTTTAATGGAATCATATATATATTGAGTTCATCACGAATATGCTTCGGTATATATGCTGTACTATCAGTAACAATAGCTGTTTTCATTTGCGTACCTGCCTTATAAAAAAGTTTTTATTCCCTAAGTTTACACGAAAACTAAAAATGGTGCATCCATACATGAAAATGCCGATTTGAAATTATACTAACCACCTCGACAAATTACAACAAAAAGGTGAAATACTCACCAAAAATTTCAGCTTATTTATAAAAAATGTTTGAATATAAAAACGCCCGCTTTTAAAATGTAAAGTACTAGTCATTTTGATAGATAGGGGCGTATACGAGTGTTATTACAATATTTAACAATCAAAGACTACGGTGAGCACGAAATTGTCATTCAAAAATCAAGATTTATCTGTTATGTTAGCAGAGCTACAACTGAAGAAGAAGCTCAAGAATTTATACAAAAAATAAAAAAACAAAATTGGAATGCCACACATAATTGTTCTGCGTATTTGATTGGCGAACAAGATCAAATCCAAAAAGCAAATGATGATGGAGAACCTAGCGGCACAGCTGGCGTACCTATGTTAGAGGTCCTAAAAAAACGCGGTTTAAAAGATACCGTCGTTGTCGTTACTCGCTATTTTGGCGGCATCAAACTTGGCGCAGGTGGATTAATTCGCGCATATGGAAAATGTACAAGTGAGGGTATTAATCATGTTGGTGTCGTTCAGCGAAAACTAATGCGTGTTATGCAGACCGAAATTGATTACACATTACTTGGCAAAATTGAAAATGAATTACGTAATTCGAAATATGCCATTAAAGATATACATTATCTCGAAAATGTCACATTTGATACGTATGTAGAAGAAGATGGAAAACAAGCATTCACAGATTGGATGATTGAATTAACAAATGGGAAATGTACAATTACAGAAGGAGATATGTTGTACTTAGAACAAGATGTTATCTAAGAATAACTATATTATCACCTCTACAGATTAATGTAGTGAATTACTTCCCTACAAATGAACTAAGGAGATTATATATGGAAGAACGTTATTATCATCTCCAAAATAGCAGAATAAAAAAGAAACGAAGAAGAAAGTTTTTCTACTTCCTTATTTTCGTATTTTTATTTGGCGGTGTAGGACTTTATATATTAAATTCCTACTCTTCTCTCATGGGGATGTATAGTGGTTTTACTCGTCAAAAATCGGACTTGAGAACCGAAGATGTAGAAATTACAAAAGAGCCTTTTACACTCCTCATTATGGGTATAGAAGATTATGCAACGGACGGTCAAAACGGTCGTACAGATTCATTAATGTTTGCGACAGTCAATCCTAAAACGAAAAAGATTTCGCTTATGAGTATCCCTCGTGATAGTCGCGTTCCAATTGTTGGTAAGAACAAAGAGGACAAAATTAACGCTGCACATGCTTACGGCGGAGAAGAAATGGCAATCAAAACGGTCGAAGGTTTTCTAAAAGTTCCTGTAGACCATTATATTAAAATTGATTTCCAAGGCTTTAAAGGTATTGTTGATGCTGTTGGCGGTGTTACCGTTGATGTCCCATTCGATTTTTGGGAGCGTTCGGACATGGATTACTACAAAAAAATCGAATTTAAGCAAGGACAACAAGACTTAAATGGTGAAGAAGCACTCGCATACGTACGTATGCGAAAGCAGGATCCAAACGGCGATTATGGTCGGGCCGCTAGACAAAGACAATTACTAGCAGCTGTTGCTCAAAAACTAAATTCAGCCTCTACTGTATTTAAAATTAAAGATTTAACGACAGTCGTTGGAAAATATATAAAAACTGATATTCCTATTTCAGACGGACTTGCTCTTTACAATAAACTATCTGGGTTTGATCCTTCTACAATACAAACACTCAAACTCGAAGGAGAAGACAAAAAAATAGGCGGTATTTATTACTTCCTTCCAGATCCAATCGGTGTAGAGACAGTACGTAACGAAATTAAAAAAGAGTTAGGAGAAAAAGCGAACACTCAAGAAAATCCAACTACAAAAACCGAATCAAATCCTAACTCTAACGAAAAAGTAAAGAAAGAAACGAACCAAAACCAGAATCAGAATCAGAACAAAACACCAATTGAGCCACCTCCTTCTACGAATGCTCATGCAGAGTGGATTATGAGAAATCAGCAATAACAAAAAGAGCCAAATCGCATGTGATTTGGCTCTTTTTTATTTACTTATTAAAGTGTTGTAAAATTGCTTCTACAATACGCTCTGATGCACGGCCATCACCGTAAGGATTAGATGCTTTTGACATCTTATCATGAGCTTCTTTATCTGATAACAATTCATCAGCAAGACCAAAGATTGTCTCTTCGTCTGTTCCTGCTAATTTCAATGTACCTGCTTCAATACCTTCTGGACGCTCTGTTGTATCACGAAGAACAAGAACCGGTACACCTAGTGACGGTGCTTCCTCTTGTACACCACCAGAGTCAGTTAACATTAAGTATGAACGAGCTGCAACATTGTGGAAATCAATTACATCTAGCGGCTCAATTAAATGAATACGACCATGATCGCCTAGAATATCATTCGCTGTTTCACGAACAACAGGGTTCATATGAACAGGATACACAACTTGTACGTCTTCATGCTTATCAACAAGACGTTTAATTGCACGGAACATATTACGCATTGGCTCTCCTAAGTTTTCACGACGGTGAGCTGTCATAAGTACAAGACGATCATTTCCAAGTTTCTCTAGTACAGGATGACTATATGTTTCTTTTACAGTCGTTTTTAGTGCGTCAATCGCTGTATTTCCTGTTATGAAAATGCGTGACTCATCTTTATTTTCTTTCTGTAAGTTCGTTGCTGATTTTGATGTAGGTGAGAAATGAAGATCTGCCATTACACCTGTTAGTTGGCGATTCATCTCTTCTGGGTATGGAGAATATTTATCCCATGTACGAAGTCCTGCCTCGACATGACCTACTGGAATTTGATTATAGAAAGCAGCTAAACTTGCAATAAATGTTGTCGTTGTATCACCATGTACAAGTACGATATCCGGCTTTGCTTCTTTCATTACTTTATCTAAACCCTCTAACCCACGCGTTGTAATATCAATTAAAGTTTGGCGATCCTTCATAATATTTAAATCGAAATCTGGCGTAATTCCAAAGATACTTAATACTTGATCTAACATTTGACGATGCTGCGCTGTTACAGTCACAATCGATTCAATTTTGTCTGGATGCTTTTGCAACTCTAACACAAGAGGTGCCATTTTAATTGCTTCTGGACGTGTCCCGAAAATTGTCATTACTTTTAAACGTTCAGTCATTTCATTGCCTCTTTTCTTTCACTAGTTACAAATTCTATTATGACATATAAGAATATACATGAATACATACCTTTTTAACGAATAATGGATAAGTCTCTCTTACAAATACTTTCTCTTCCAACCGAATAATAATCTATCCCTTGTTTCTTGACATCCTCAACAGTATAACAATTTCTTCCATCAAATAAAATAGGCTCTCTCATAAGTTGTTCGTACTTTTCTAACGGATAAGCTCGGATAGCCTCCCATTCTGTCATGATAAAAGCCGCACACGCCCCTCTAATCGATTCATCTATACATTCGCTATATTGTATAGTCTCTCCAAAGATGTTTTTCATATTTGGAATCGCCTTCGGGTCATATAGAACTACGTCCGCACCTATATGAATTAATTCTTGTATCATAATAAGAGACGGTGCGTCTCTTATATCATCCGTATTCGGTTTAAATGCCGCTCCCAGCACCGCAATCCGTTTCTTGTTCATATTTAATACTTTCTTCGCTTTCTCAATCAATAACAACTGTTGTTTATTATTCACTTCAATGACTGCTTTTAACAAGCGAAAATCATGCGCCACATTCCCTGCAATTTGCACAAGGGCCTTCGTATCTTTCGGAAAACACGATCCCCCATAACCAATACCCGCATTTAAAAATGACGCCCCAATTCTCTTATCCATTCCCATCCCTTGTGCAACGTCTAATACATCGGCTCCTACCTTCTCACATATATTTGAAATTTCATTGATAAAACTAATTTTTGTCGCTAAAAAAGCATTCGATGCATATTTAATCATCTCTGCACTTTTTATATCTGTAACATACATTTTCAAGCGTAATTCACTATACAAATTCTCCACTTTTCGTGCCGCTGCCTCATTATCTGCTCCAATTACAATACGATCTCCCTGAAAAAAATCGTAAATTCCTGAACCTTCCCGTAGAAATTCTGGATTCGATACGATATGTAATTCATATCTATTTTGTAATTTTTCCTCAATCCATCCTCTCATAACATCATTTGTACCTACAGGAACCGTACTTTTCGTAACGACAGTAATGTCGTTCGTCGCATATGTTCCGATATCATCACAAGCACTTCGAATGTATGTTAAATCCGCTGTCCCATCTAATAAAGATGGCGTTCCAACTGCAATAAATATAAATTCTGCACCGTAAAATGCTTTTACCCTACTTGTCGTAAAAGTTAAACAATCATTCTCGCATGCATCATTTATTAATTCATATAAACCCGCTTCATAAATAGGCAGATCACCTTGCTTTATCCGTTCAATTTTCTCATCATTTATATCAAAACATGTGACTGAATGGCCTAACATTGCTAACCCTACTCCTGTAATCAATCCAACATATCCGGTACCTATTATCGTAATTTTCATTTCCTTTTCGCACAGGAATATACAATAGAAAATATACGAATACATAGAATTCTCCCTGTGCTTCCCCCTCTCACATTAAAAATGAGAAAACTCCTTTACTTCTTTATTATATGAATTACTTTTTCCATTCTTTTTTAAGTTTTTGTAAAATTGCATGCAAGAATATGTAATGCAACTTTATTCAGTGAGGGCATTCATCCCCAACTAAATTTTGAGGCGGAAACCTTACTGCCCGTTCATGCAGATAAATTCCCACATTTTAACACGGGATTTACTCATTTCTACGTGTAACACTTATAATACTGAAATAAAAGTATTCACTATCGAAGAAATAGAAAAAATGTCATATTCCAAAGCCCAATACGATTAACCTTCTCAAACGATTCAACATTCTGTATACAATTGTCATATATTCTATCTGCTTCCATTTGCCGTACAAAGAAAAAAAGATTGAATTCTAATCTTTTTGTGATACCATATGTTATGAGCCTGTAAATAAACATCATAATTTTCAGATAAATACATTTTAAAAAAATTACGTTAGACTATAAAAGGGTGGGGTATTAATGGACTCACAAGTGATTTATGCCATTTTGGCATCTTTCATCACTGTACTCGTCGTTACTCCTTTAGTTATTAAGTTAGCTTTTAAAATAGGAGCAACAGATAAGCCAAACGCGCGTAAAGTGCACCAAAAAATTATGCCTCGTCTTGGCGGATTAGCGATATTCATTGGTGTAGCTGTAGGATTTGTTGTCGGCGGCTTATATGAACAAAGAATGTTATCGATAACGCTAGGTGCGATTATCATTGTAATCATCGGTATTTTAGATGATATGTACGAGTTATCTGCGAAGGTAAAATTCGGTGGACAACTATTAGTTGCCATGATGATTGTAAAAAGTGGATTATTAGTGCAAATATTATATATTCCAATCCTCGGGGATACTGAACTGGGATGGCTTGCTTATCCAATTACAGTATTTTGGATTGTAGGTATTACAAATGCAATCAACTTAATTGATGGCTTAGATGGGTTATCTGCTGGTATTTCATCTATCGTACTTGCAACGCTAGCATATATGGCCTTCACTAGCCCATGGGGCACTGGAGCTGCTATTATTTTACCACTAGCATTAATTACATTAGCAAGTACAATTGGATTTTTATTCTACAACTTCCATCCAGCAAAAATTTTCATGGGAGATACAGGCGCACTATTTTTAGGATACTGTATTTCTGTTATATCGTTACTTGGATTATACAAAAGTGTAACGTTATTCAGCTTTATCGTTCCAGTTATCATTTTAGGCGTACCTGTATTTGATACGACATTTGCAATTATCCGCCGTATCGTAAATAAAAAACCTATTTCAGCACCAGATAAATCGCATTTACATCACCGTTTACTTGCAATGGGCTTCTCTCATCGTAAAACGGTACTAATTATATACGCATTTGGTATTTTCTTTAGTGTAAATGCAATCATTTTCTCTAGTGCGACGTTATGGTTATCCATTATTCTTCTTTTCGTTTTAATCTTCTTTACAGAGATTATTGCTGAAGTAATTGGGCTTGTACATGAACGTTACAAACCACTTATTTCCTTCTATAAAAAAGTGAAAAAACGCGAAGACTAATTGTAGTATAGCCTTTACAATTATGAAATATTCAAATAGCATCCTCTTTCTTATAAGAGGATGCTATTTTTTATTTTTTACTCCTCATTTCATATTTCCAAAATATAGTTTGTTTGAGAGTCCCACTATTGGAGAAAGATATACATAATAAGAAAAGGATTATATTTTCTTTTTTACATCTTGATTGTCAAACTGAGGGTGAATGTTATGATCAAGCGAGTATTTCAATACATTATTTTATTTTTAACAATTACTATGTACGCGTCATCTCATGCAGGGGCAACTACAATGATTCCTGCTGAACATCATCCAAATACGGAAACTACCTCTCCTATCCAAAAAATCGCGTACTTAACATTTGATGACGGACCAAACAAATATACTACGCAAATTTTAAACATCTTAAAAGAAAAGAACGGAAAAGCAACTTTCTTTGTTATTGGTGGAAAGGTGCCACATTATAAAAAAACAATGCAACGATTAATTAAAGACGGACATTATATCGGACTTCACAGTATGTCACACGATGTAAAACGCCTTTATACTGGTGATCCATCTGCTTTAATTACAGAAATGGAACAAACACAAACCATTGTTCAGCAAGTTACAAAATTAAATACACATCTCGTTCGTGTCCCGTACGGTAGCATGCCTTACTTAAAAAAGAATTACCGTGATGCACTTGTATCCGCCCAGTATAAAATGTGGGATTGGACAATCGATACATATGACTGGAAAAGCTATGACAATCCTTCTGCCATATTAGAAAGAGTACGTAATCAGAGCGATGAACAAGTCGAAGTGATTTTAATGCATGATTCGAGTGTAACCGTACAAATACTGCCACAAGTAATTGATTACTTACAGTCACAAGGATACAAACTTCTTCCCTATAATCCGTCTTCCCATCTCGAAGTGAACTTTTGGAAAGACACAAGATTGTAACAGCTTTAGTGCCTATATGCTAAAGCTGTTTTATTTTTCTCTTCCCACCCTTCCCATTTTTGTGTAAAATTTTAAATAGTGATGAAGTTTCGAGGTGAATAGAAATGAAACGAATAGATCTCATTTTTAACGCAATACAAGAAGGCAATTATACAGAAGGTGTAACCGCATCAGAACTCGCTACCCTGTTGCAACTAGATCGCGCCAATGTAAGTAGCGACTTAAACAAACTTGTAAAAGATAAACGTTTATTAAAAACAAATACGCGTCCTGTTCGTTTTTATATAGAAATGAACGCTTCGTTGGAAACGCATTCAAAGGAAACAACTTCATTAGATACATTTGCAATTGAAAATACAAGCCTTAAAATCGCAATCGAAAAAGCGAAAGCTTCTATTCTCTATCCTCCAAACGGTATGCATACTTTGCTGCTAGGAGAAACAGGAGTCGGAAAATCTATGTTCGCTTCTTTAATGCACGAATATGCAATTGAAGTTGAACAGCTTCCTAAAAATGCACCATTTATCGTCTTTAACTGTGCTGATTACGCAAATAATCCACAGCTACTACTGGGGCAGTTATTTGGGATTAAAAAAGGAGCTTATACAGGGGCAAGTGATCAAAAAGGATTAATTGAAAAAGCACATGAAGGGATCCTTTTCTTAGATGAAGTACATCGTCTTCCTCCAGAGGGACAAGAAATGCTTTTCACCTTTATTGACCGCGGGGTATACCGCCGCCTTGGAGAAACAGAAAACGAGCGTAAAGCACAAGTACTAATCATTACTGCAACAACAGAAGAACCAAATTCATTTTTATTAAAAACATTTACAAGACGTATACCGATGACCGTTACGCTACCACCACTTCGTGAGCGTACACATAAAGAACGATTTGCTTTACTGCAACTATTTTTCACAAACGAAGCGATACGTCTGCGAAAAGAAATTCACGTTAGCCCGAATACAATGCGTGCCTTCGTCTTTTACAATTGTCCCAATAACATCGGTCAATTAAAAACGGATGTACAAATTGCCTGTGCGAAAGCCTATTCTGACTTCGTGACAAAGAAACGTGATTCTGTCTATGTTTCAAGTACAGATTTACCTTGGTATATGAAAGAAGGGCTATTCATTGAAAGAAAGAGCCGTCATCTATACCAAATACCAAATGAAACATTTGTATTTACGGGTAATGAAGGTTGGAGTAATCATAAAATAGAAAATGAAAAACAATCTTCTATATACGATTATATTGATTATAAATATGAAGAACTTCAAGCTCGCGGTATTGAAGAGGACGAATTAGAATTACTAATAGAAAATGATATTCAAAGCTTTTTCGTACAATATTTTAACCAAATTTCTAAAAAAACAAGTCATGAAAATGTTTTTAAAATTGTGGATCGTAATATCGTTTCCGTTTGCGAAAAAATTGCGGTACTTGCTGAGAAGCATTTATCTAAGACGTTTGATGAAAAAGTATTTCTCGCTTTAAGCTTACATGTACAGACAACTCTACAACGTTTGCAAGCTGGGAAACAAATTCATCACCCACAATTAAATCAAATTCGTACAAAATATAAAGAAGCTTTTTCCGTAGCGATGCAATGCATTCAACTACTGGAGGATGAATTACAAATAACAATGCCTATTGATGAAGCAGGCTTTTTAACAATGTTCTTCGTTGTTGATCCAATTCCTGCCTCACAAACAGAAGTAAAAGTATTAATATTAGCGCACGGTAACGGCATCGCAACAGAAATGGCAAACGTCGCAAACGAACTTCTCGGCATTGAAGAAGTAACTGGTATTGATATGCCGTTACATGAATCGCCGAAAGATTTCCTAGAGCGTGTGAAAGTGTATATGAAAACACTTCAAAATGTAAATGGGCTTCTCTTACTCGTTGATATGGGCTCTCTCGCTTATATTGGGGATATATTAGAAACTGAGTTCAAAATCCCGGTACGTGTTCTTTCCATGACAAGCACCCCACATGCACTAGAAGCAGCTCGAAAAGCACAGCTCGGCTACTCGTTAGATGCATTATATGAAACAGTGAAGAACTTAACACCGTTTTACTTAAACGTACAAGAAGAAAAGAAAAAGCCACTATCACCAATGAAATCTGTTATTTTGACAGCTTGTTTAACTGGGGAAGGCAGCGCTTTAGCTATTCAAAAAATGTTAGAGAACTATTTGCGATTTGACAAAGACTTAATTGAAATTATTCCGATTAGTATCGTCCATGAAAAAGATTTAACAAAAATGATTGAGAACATAAAAAAAGAGCGGAATATCATTTGTATCGTCACAAATTTCGATGTGCAAGTGCCATGCTTGACATATCATTTCCAAGACATTGTAAACTACACAGCGATTCAGCCAATTCAAGAATTAATTACGTATGAAGAAACATATGCAAAAATGGCTGATATTCTTGAACAACAAATGCAGCGGAACGACGGAGCATTACTTATTAAAACAATTCGTTACGCATTAAATACAATTCAAGAATTAATTTCCTTACAGCTAACTCCTGACAGCTTAATGGGTGTAATTCTGCATATGAGCTGTATGGTTGACCGTCTTCAAAAAGGAGAAAGCCTCCTCCCTCATCCAGATAAAGAAAAACGAAGACAAGATGAGTACTGGATGTATATGAAAGTGAAAAAAGCATTACAACCAATTGAAAATACATTTGAAATACAAATACCTGATGACGAAGTGTTTTATGTCATGGACTTCTTCATTAAAAATCAGCCTGTAAAAAATTAATCGAGGCAGTTGTTTAAGTATATCGACCGTAACACGAATTATATCAGCGCTTTTTCAAATATATCGATTTACCGGCAATAATCGCTACAATTTGCACCTTATAGCAGAAAAGGCTGTTCCAAAATATGGACAGCCCTTTTTCTACTTCTTTACCTTCCTGATTCTCCCCCTGATTTCACCCTTCTTATTGGACTTCGTATACACATTTACATATACATTCGCCTGAATGATTTCTTGCAATAAGCTATCAAACGCTCTCCCCTGTAAAGGCCCTTCAAAATCCTCCACATTAACTACACCCGTCACGACTCCTTCACTTACACTAATACCTTGCTTTAGCGGACCAAACAAATTTAAAACAACTGGACCAATTTGATCCGATTTCCCTAAATGAATTTTGCATGATGTAACTTTTTCGATGTTTTTCAATATGACCCGATATTGTAATTTCTTTAAATCATCACTAAATATAAACTCTGTTACACCATAAGCTTCTGTATTTACAGGAGGTATTTCCCTCTTGCCTGTTAACCTCGCAAAGAAATGTGTTGTCATACGGGCATTCTCCTCATATAAATTTCCCAGCACTACTTCTACTACTTTATGGTTTATACATAATCATTTATGACTTTTTCAAGTTTTAATTACGAAGAAAAGATTCACACAATCTTTACATTAGAATCGTTCCCTTTGCTTTACTACCTCTTGTATAATGCACTTAGAAACACATTCTAGGAGGTTATTTTGAAAAATAACAAATACACTTTTCAAACATTATTAGAGATTTTTCTCGTATCATTTAAATTAGGACTTACTTCATTTGGTGGTCCTGTCGCCCATCTTGGCTATTTCCACCATGAATACATACAAAAAAGAAAATGGATGGATGAGAGAAGCTATGGAGATTTAGTAGCACTGTGCCAATTCCTTCCCGGTCCTGCTAGCAGTCAAGTCGGTATGGGGATTGGATTATTAAGGGGCGGGGTATTAGGAGCTATTATTTCATGGATTGGATTCACTTTACCGTCTGTGCTTGTTTTGGTTTTCTTCGCCTCGTTCCTTAATCAGTTCGATCTTGGAAGCGCTGGCTGGATTCACGGATTAAAACTTGTAGCAGTCGCTATTGTTGCTCATGCCATATGGGGAATGGCGCAAAAATTAACGCCAGACCGAAATCGCGCGACGATTGCGATTGTAACTGCCGCAATCGCCTTATTATGGCCAAGTAGCTGGACACAAGTTATCCTCATTATAATATCTGGCTTTATCGGCTGGTTTTTATATCGCAACCAACCAATTAGCCAATCTCAACATATAAAAGTACCTATTTCAAAAAAGATAGCAGTTTCTTGTCTCGTCTTATTCTTTGGACTATTACTGCTGCTACCAATATTAAGACCGTTCTCCTATTACATCGCTTTATTTGATAGTTTTTATCGCTCTGGTGCACTTGTATTTGGAGGCGGACACGTCGTGCTTCCCCTTCTTGAAGGTGAGTTCGTACAAAACGGAATGCTGACGAAAGAACAGTTCCTAGCTGGATACGGATTAACACAAGCCGTACCAGGCCCACTATTTACATTCGCCTCTTATATAGGAGCAGTGTTAAATGGGACGCTTGGAGCCACACTCGCAACAATCGCGATCTTTCTTCCTGCTTTCTTACTCGTTATTGGTGTTTTACCATTTTGGGATAGTGTAAGAAAAATACCTTTCATACAAGGTGCACTACTTGGGGTCAATGCAGCTGTTGTTGGTATTTTATTAGCAGCTTTTTATGATCCTATTTGGACAAGCACCATTATGAACGCTGTAGATTTTGTTTTTGCGTCTCTTCTATTTTGCTTGCTCGCTTTTTGGAAAACACCACCTTGGGTTATCGTTATACTCGGAGCCTTCGGCGGATATATTCTATCCATCTTGTAAGTACAAAAAAACGACGGCATGATATAGCCGTCGTTTTTCTATTAAAACTTCACAAGTTCTATTCCTTCAGGCAACTCACTCTCCGTTAAAATGCGCAATTCTTTCACACGATCCATTACGTAAGAAGAACGCTTCACAAGCTCTGGATCAATATAAGCTGGATGAACCATAATTTCTACCGTTTGTTCATCTTGTACTCTTTCTTTTAACTTCACAAAGTAATCTTCCGTCACACCATACGCGTAAAAGTCACTGTAAAATACGTCAGAAAATGGGCGTACCGCTCGCTCTTTCTCACAACGACGAATCGGAACATTATATGTAGCCGCTAATCTCTCAAGAACATCGTGCAAAATCGGTAAGCCGTGCACGTGATGGTGACTATCTAAATGAGTTGGTGTTAATCCGTAAGATAAGAACTTCTCAATTTGAGCAGTCCATTCTCGCTCGACTTCTTCTGGGTTTACATTCCCTTTCCATACGACGCTTTGTTTATGAAACAATCCATCGCTACTTACAAGTGATGGTACGTCTCCAAGAAGCGGTTTCCCTGCTGTTAATACGAGATGTACGCCTACTCCGAGTAGGTTATGCTCTTTCGCTAAGCGTACCGCATGCTCTGTCCCTGGCATATTCATCATCATCGTCGTTGAATTTACAAGTCCATTTATATGCCCATCAATAATGCCGTAATTTGTACCTTCTGTAAGACCGAAATCATCTGCGTTTACAATTAACTTAATCATCGTAATACCTCCTATCGAAATAAAAAAAAGCGGGCTAAATAGCGCCGCTTTATTTCTCTACCTTTTTGAAGAACTGTGGAAGATATTCTTTATGTGCTTCCAACATTTCATCTAAAATTTGTTTTGCAACCTTATCTGATGGTACAAGTGGATTAATTGTCATAGCAAGCAGCGCTTTATGATAATCACCTGTAACAGCAGCTTCAATTGTTGTGCGCTCAAATGATTTAATTTGCTGTACTAAGCCGCGAACTGGTACGGGAAGATCTCCAACTGCAATTGGTTTTGGACCTTCTTTCGTAATAATACAGTTCACTTCAACAGCTGAATCATCTGGTAAGCTTGCAATCGTTCCGTTGTTTCGTGTATTAACAGGCTGGATATCACCTTTATTATTGTAAATAGATGTAATTAAACTACATGCTGCGTCACTATAATAAGCGCCGCCACGTTTTTCTAATTGTGGTGGTTTAATATCTAAGTCCGGGTCTTTATATAACTCGAATAAATCATCTTCTAATTGTTTTACTACTTCTGCACGTGTACCTTTTTCAACTGAAGCTTCTTTCTCTTCTTCTAACATTTCACGTGTTTTGTAGTAATAACGGTGGTATGGACATGGAATTGCACGAAGGCCGCGAATAAAGTCTGGCTCCCAGTTAAGCGCTGCAATATTTTCCATCGTAATTTGCTTTTCTGGATCTGTTACAAGCTCTAATACACGATCCATTACACTCACGCCATCCAAGTATACATCTAGTCCGTATACCATATGATTTAAACCTGCAAAATCAACGTGGACACGACTTGCATCTACTTCAAGTAATCTTGCAAGACCCATGCGGATTCCGATTGGAACGTTACATAGACCAACTACTCTTTGAATATTTGTATAACGAAGGACAGCTTCTGTTACCATACCTGCTGGGTTCGCGAAGTTAATTAACCATGCATTTGGACAAAGCTCCTCCATATCCTTACAAATATCTAAAATAACAGGAATCGTTCTCAGCGCTTTGAATAAACCACCAGGACCATTCGTTTCCTGACCGATCACATCATATTTTAACGGGATTGCTTCATCTTTTGCACGAGCTTCTAATAAACCTACGCGAAGCTGCGTTGTTACGAAGTCAGCACCTTTTAATGCTTCACGGCGATCAAGTGTTAAATGCACCTCGATTGGTAAACCAGATTTTTTCACCATACGTTTCGCTAAGTTACCAACGATTTCTAACTTTTCTTTTCCTGCCTCGATATCTACTAACCAAATTTCACGAACAGGAAGCTCATCATAACGCTTAATAAATCCTTCAATTAACTCTGGTGTATAACTAGATCCACCGCCGATTGTAGCAATTTTAATTCCAGTCATGCTTTATTCCCCTTTCGCTTCTAACTTTTTATAAAGGTCAATAAATTCTGCTGCTAATTCTTTCACTGTAATCGCATTCATTAAATGATCTTGTGCGTGAATTAAAAGAACACTAATCTCTGTTTTTTCTCCTCTTGCTTCTGATTGTATGAGCTCTGTTTGGAAATGATGCGCTTCATTAATCGCTTCTTTCGCCTTTACCATCGCTTCATCAGCCTCTGCCATTTTCCCCTGTTTGGCAAATTGAAGTGCCTCCATTGCAAAGCTTCGTGCATTACCACTATTTAAAATTAATTGGAATGGAATTTGTTCTGCTGTAGTCATCATAATTACCGCCCTCTCTATTATGGTTCAACCGATTGAAATACCCCTTCAGTTTGAACATTTCTATTAAATTATTATTTTATGAATGATAGTTTGGTGTTCTTGTAGATGGGTCTCATCTTTCTGAACATGATATAAAGGTAATTGTTCTCACAGATAATGTTATCTGTGAGAACAATTACTGTGTTACATAGGTACAGAGTTATTATTTCCTTGTGCTGCTGCTTTTTCAGTACGAACAACAGAACGGTCGCATAATACAACGAATGGATAGTAGATTACCATCGCAATTACAAAGTTGAATAACTGTAGAATTGCACCTGAAAGATGTCCACCTGTTACAAGATAACCACTAATAATTGGTGGTGTTGCCCATGGAATCATCACAACTGTTTTTGGTACCCATCCAATAGATATAGCTGTATAGGAAGTAATTACTAATACAATTGGTGTTACGATAAACGGTAAGAATAAAATTGGATTTAAAATAATTGGTGTACCAAAGATTACTGGTTCGTTAATGTTAAATGCACCAGGTCCAATTGATAAGCGAGATACACCGCGTAATTGTGCACTTTTTGCTACAAGTAATACCACTACTAAGAATGCTAATGTTGCACCAGAACCACCAAGATATACGAAAGTATCAAAGAATGGTTTTGTAATAATATTTGGAACATCAAATGCAGATGTACCACCTTGGAATAACTTCATATTTTTCTCTAATGCCGGTAAGTATAATGGCTCAATAATACCACCAACGATATTTGGCCCATGTAAACCGAAGAACCAAAGAAGATGAACAAGGATTACAATGATAATTGCACTTGGTAATGTCCCTGCTAAACTTTGCAGTGGTGATTGAATCGTATTAAAAATAAATTCATGAACACTTGTACCAGCTAATTTCACTGCTAATTGAATACCTGCAACTACTGTTAAGATAACAAATGCTGGAACTATAGCTGCGAAAGATCTTAAAACTGCTGGTGGTACTCCATCAGGCATTTTAAAAGTAATGTTTCTTTGTACAAAGAAACGGAATACCTCAGTAACAAGAAGTGCCACGATAATTGCTACGAATAGCCCTTGTGCACCTGTCCAAGCTAAGTTCAATCCGCCTTCTTTCGGTGTTGTTGGCGTAAGAATAATTAACGCACCAAATGAAATAATACCTGCTGACAAACCATCAACGCCGTAAGATTTTGCTAAGTTATAACTTGTTGTAAATGCTATGATTAGTGCTAGAATTGCGAAAGAACCAGTCCACATTCCACCGCCAACTTGTTTCCACGTTTCACCAAACAAACCTTTCATGAAATCTTGGAAAACTTCAGACGGAAAACCATTAATTAGTGATGCCAGTGCACCAACTAAAATAAGTGGCATAACTGCAATAAATCCATCACGGATCGCAGCTAAGTGACGTTGCGATCCGATTTTACCAGCGACAGGAACAATATACTTCTCCATAAATGCAATAAACTTTTGCATTTCGCTTCCCCCCTAATTATTTTTTAAGTGTTAATGCGTGATCTAAAACTGCTTCTCCATTCATCATGCCGTAGTGCATTGGATTGATAACATCGATTCCAACATTTCTCTCATCGGCAAGCGTTTTCATTGAAGAAAGCATGTAACGAACTTGTGGTCCTAGTAATAATACATCTGCTTGATCGATATTTGTTTTTACTGCATCCCCAGATACAGCCCAAATCTTTCCTTCTAGACCGCGAGCTTTTGCAGCCGCTTCCATTTTTGTAACTAGTAAACTTGTAGACATCCCTGCTGAGCAACATAATAAAATATTCATTTGAAAATCCCCCTTGTGTAGTATAAAAAATTTATATGTTATTTATTTTTCTTTACGCTATTTATTAATGCAATTAGCGTGCCAACTTTTTAAAATCACTAAAATCAGCACTTTTTCGACTGTTTTCTTTGTGTGTTAACGCTTTCAATTAGTGTGTCACCTAAAAAACACACAGTGTGTTATAAAACAACACGCTTTTAACACATAACTGTATGAAAATAGATTAGTGTTTAGTTGTATAGTTGTGTTTAAAACAAAAAAACACTAAAAAATTTTTAAAAACGTGAAAATCTAGTGAAAAATAGACCTCTCTTAAACACACTCTTCTATCTATTGTCCAATCAAACTCTACTAAATTACATAGAATAAAATAACACAATTCGAAAGGGGATTCCTATGCCAAAACATAGAAAACAGAACAAAAGAAAGATTTATAGAATAACAAGCTATAAAAAAGACAAGCGTTCTGAATTAGACTCTGACAAATTTGAACTAGAACGAGAGAAAATAGAAAATAAGCAAGACAAAAAAGAGCAATCGGAACCTATAATAGAAACAAACTCATATAACTTAGATATATGGGATGAAATTTCGCTAACAGAAATACAAGCTAGCGAACATACAAATTTATTTGCAGAACAAAGTAATTATCAAAATATTACTTTGTTACAAGTTAGCGATGTTCGTTTATATTTGGACAAGCAACTACAATTTAGTTCCGTCGATGAGCAAATTTATCATGAAGCACTCGTTCATCCGATTATGTCAAAAGTAATTGATCCAAAGCGTGTTCTCATATTAGGTGGTGGCGATGGTCTTGCCTTACGAGAGGTTTTGAAATATGAAACTGTGCTACATGTGGACCTTGTTGATTTAGACGAGGCAATGATTAATATGGCACGTACTGTTCCGGAGATAGTTTCTTTAAATCAAAGTGCATTTTTTGATAGTCGTGTAAATGTGCACGTATGTGATGCGAAAGAGTTTCTAAATTCTCCTTCATCCTTATACGATGTCATTATTATTGATTTTCCAGATCCAGCAACAGAGTTATTAAGTACTTTATATACAAGTGAATTATTCACTCGTATATCTACATTTTTAACAGAAGACGGAGCATTCGTCTGCCAATCTAATTCTCCTGCTGATGCACCTCTTGTTTATTGGAGTATTGGTAATACAATTGAACATGCTGGATTGACTGTGAAAAGTTATCATACAATCGTTCCTTCTTTCGGAACTGACTGGGGATTTCATATTGCTGCTAACTCTGCCTATATACTCGATCAAATTGAGCAATTATATATTGTGCCAACTCCTCGAACATTACCTTCTCTTCTTGCTCCTTTGTTTCAATTTAAAGAAGAACATTTAGAACATCGTAACCAAGATCTTGTAAATTCAGAATCGAACCTTATCCTACACGAATGTTACAAAAAGGAAATGGAGTTTTGACGATATTATAGTGAGGAGTGCTACCTTATGGAATACTCTACTTTCGGCAAGCATATAATAGTAGATTTATGGGGAGTAGACTTTTCTCTATTAGATGATGTTCACTTTTTAGAATATCATTTAGTTGCCGCTGCAAATTGTTCTGGTGCCCATGTTTTAAACGTAAGTGCAAAAGAATTCGATCCGCATGGTGTTACTATTTTAGTTTTACTATCTGAAAGCCACCTTTCTATTCACACTTATCCAGAAAAAAACTTTGCAGCCATCGACTGTTACACGTGCGGTACGACCGTTGAACCACAAATAGCGATTGATTACATCGTGAGTATATTAAAACCAAATAAGATGAATATAAAAAAACTAATTCGTGGTATAGGAGAGATTGTTACTACCGATTAAATATCAACCTTACTCATTTATAAAAAGGAGGATTGTAAATACCATCAGTGGAACAAGCATTCCACTGATGGTACCGACACATACATAAAAAAACCTTGCATACGCAAGGTTCATTCCGATACTGACATCTTCCTATATAATTCTACAAATTCACTCGCTAATTCCTTCACCGTAATTGCATTCATTAAATGATCTTGCGCGTGCACCATCAGAAGGGTAACTTCGGTCTTTTCACCACCAGCTTCTTTCTGTATGAGCTCCGTTTGTACACGGTGCGCCTCTTTTAATTCCTCTAATGCTTCTTGTAATTTCGCTTCTGCTTCTATAAATTCTCCACGCTTTGCGCAATCAATTGCTTCCATGGAACAACTTCGTGCATTTCCCCCATGCAAAATTAAATGAAAAGCCTTCGTTTCTATCGTATCCATTTTAGTTCTTTACTCCCCCTTTTCTTCCGCCAACTTTTGTTTATCCCATATTTTTAAGAACGGTAAATAAATGAAGAATGCTAGTGCAAAGTTAACGAGTTGCAAAATAACACCTGAAATTTTTCCGCCTGATCCCAAATATCCACTAAACAGAATCGGTGTCGTCCAAGGTACAGCAGCTCCGCTCGGACGGGCAACTAGCCCCCATTCCATCGCAAAGTAAGAAACAATCGTTAATACAACCGGAACTACTATAAATGGAATTAGTAACAGTGGGTTCATGACAATTGGCATACCGAAAGTTACCATTTCATTAATATTGAAAATACCAGGTGCAATCGACAATCGACCTATACTTTTTAATTGCTGACTTCGCGCAAATAATAACATTCCGACAACTAAAGCCAGTGTCGCACCTGAACCGCCCATATAAATCCACAAATCAAAAAACTGTGCGGTAATCGTATTCGGTACATCTTGACCCGCTTGAAAAGCAACTCGGTTTTGATCCATTAACGATAACCAAATTGGGCTCATTACACCACCAACAATTGCAGCACCATGAATTCCGCACGCCCAAAGAACATGAACAATGATAACTGCAATTACTGCCCCCCAAAGACTAGCTCCCAGTATACTAAGTGGCTCTTGCAACAACTTCCCTACAACATTATGAATACTACCAAAAGTCGTGTGTTCAAAGATTAATCTAATGATCCAAACAACTGTCACAACAATAAATCCCGGAATAAGTGCTGCAAATGAACGCGTTACTGCTGGTGGAACTGTCTCAGGCATCTTTATAATCATCTTTTTCTGCACAATAAATCGGTATATTTCAGTAGATATAATTGCAATAATCATCGCTACAAATAAACCTTGGCTTCCCATTAATGCCGCTGGAATTACTCCATCTACCAGTATACTTTCTTTCGTACCCGGAACAATATATGCAACTTGAAAGGGAGTTGCAAGTAAGAAGGTTACAAGCGATAATGCACCAGATGCTAGAGCATCTACTTTATAATACTCACCAAGCCTGTAAGCGATTCCAAAAACAGCTATTAAAGCCATTATATTAAAAGTTGCACTAACTGGATACCCCAAAGCCCTTTGCCAATTCTCCCCAAACAAACCTGCCATAAAATCATTATACCCTGGTATTGGTAGCGCACTAATGATAAGGAAAAATGATCCAATAATTAAGAAAGGCATCGTCAAAATAATTCCATCACGAATTGCTTGCAAATGCCTCTGCTCTGCAACCTTTCCCGCTACTGGCATTACATATTTCTCTAAAAACCGTATCATCTATCCCACTCTCCTCATGGTTTCATTGACAAAGCTGCTTGTAAGATAGCTTCTCCATTACAAAGCCCGTAATGGGCAGATTGAATGACATCAACAGGTACTCCCTTCTCCTTACATAACTCTTTCATTTTCGGTAATAAATAACGTACTTGCGGTCCAAGTAAAAGCACATCAGCTTCATCTATGTGACTATTTACTTCAGAACCTGAGACTGCCCAAATCTTTACCTCTATCCCTTTTGCCTCTGCTGCTTTCTCCATTTTAGTAACAATCAAACTGGAAGACATTCCCGCTGCACAGCAAAGTAAAATATTCATCCCTTTTCCCTCCCCCTTTTTCCAAACCTAAATTACGGCGCATCCTTGCCACCACTAGGTTACAAATATATATGTCTAGATTGCCTGCTGTATGCCGAGCTTAAAAACAAAAATTTCTCGGTTTTCACGCTATTCCATCTATCATTATTCTCCTAGTAAAGAGGGCTCTAACTCGCTATAATAATTCAGTATGATTTTTTTAATTGATAGGAGGATATATTTATGAAGGCGTATCGCTTTCCACTTATTTTATTATCTTCTATCCTAATTGGTGGTTTCATTGGTTATTTCATGGGTGCCGATGCAGTTGCTTTAAAGCCGCTTGGTGACATTTTCTTAAACTTAATGTTTACGATTGTTGTACCGTTAGTGTTCTTTAGCATCGCGTCATCTATTGCTAATATGGATGGATTAAAACGTTTCGGTAAAATTATGTCTAGTATGGCTGGGACTTTCTTATTTACAAGTATTTTAGCTGCTATTTTTATGATTATTGTCGTGAAAGTATTCCCGCCAGCACAAGGTGTTGTATTGGAACTAACGCAGCCTGATAAAGCTGAAAAGGCAGTTAGTGTTGCAGATCAAATCGTTGGTATTATAACAGTATCTGACTTCTCGAAGTTACTATCTCGTGAAAATATGTTAGCTCTTATTTTCTTCTCTATTTTAATGGGGGTTGCAACTTCAGCAGTTGGTGAAAAAGGAAAACCATTCGCTACATTCTTACAAGCTGGTGCAGAAATTTCAATGAAAGTTGTATCTTTCATTATGTACTACGCTCCAATCGGACTTGCTGCTTACTTCGCAGCATTAGTTGGTGAATTCGGACCACAACTTCTTGGAACTTACTTCCGAGCAGCAATGGTATACTATCCAGCGTCTCTCATTTACTTCTTTGTATTCTTCACGTTCTATGCATACCTTGCAGGTCGTAAACAAGGTGTACAAGTATTTTGGAAGAACATGGTATCCCCTACAGTTACATCACTTGCAACTTGTAGTAGTGCTGCTAGTATTCCAGCGAACTTGGAAGCAACGAAGAAAATGGGTATCTCTTCTGACGTTCGTGAAACAGTTGTCCTTCTTGGATCTACACTTCATAAAGACGGATCTGTTTTAGGCGGCGTACTAAAAATTGCTTTCTTATTCGGTATTTTCAACATGGAATTCGAAGGACCGAAAACATTAGCAATCGCACTTGTTGTTTCTCTATTAGTAGGAACAGTAATGGGCGCTATTCCAGGCGGCGGTATGATTGGTGAAATGTTAATCGTTTCTCTATACGGCTTCCCGCCAGAAGCATTGCCAATTATCGCAGCAATTAGTACAATCATTGATCCTCCTGCAACAGTGTTAAACGTAACAGCAGATAACGCTTGTGCCGTAATGACAGCTCGCCTTGTAGAAGGTAAGAACTGGATCAAAAACAAATTTGCTTAATAAAATAGAAAGAGGATGCTCATTTGGAGCATCCTCTTTTTGTCGTTATTTGTTGATAAGTCGATATCCCTTGTCGAAACGTCGATATATTGAAAAAACCGTTGATATATTTGAAGTTATGAACGATATATCCGAAAAATCGTCGATATAATCTATTCCGCCACAAATTTGTTATAATCTTCACAAATATTCCACACCCATCATCCATTCTCCGTACTATAATCATGTATGGAAAAGGAGATGGATCTAATGACTCAAAGCGCACCAGAATTTAAAGTTTTGCAAAGCATCGCATTCCTTGCTGTCGTTTTGCAAAGTTCCTTATTATATACAATGAATCAAGGAAATGTCTTACTTGAGCAATCCCTCATTATGGGCATGCTATTTAACCTTGCAAAGTTTTCAGCACCTGCATTCATATTTATCGTCGGCTTTCACTTAATTCGGCAATATACGAAGCAACTAGCCTACACAGAATATATTTATGAAAAATCCGCACATTTACTCATTCCTTATTTCTTCTGGTCTATTCTTTACTTATTAACAACAAACGATATGATTACACTACAAAGTGGTATAAAAAGTTTATTACTCGGAACAGCTGCACCCCATCTTTGGTACGTGATTATGATGTTCCAAATTCACTTATTGTTCCCTTTACTATGTACACTATTTTATTGGTTTCAAAAACGAACTGAAAATAAAAAAGACATATATAAATATATGACCATCTTTGCTTCTCTATATTTCCTCTTAATGTGGTATTCTTCTCACTACATTTTTAATGGAGAGAAATTGACTAGCTCAACCATTTTACATTATACAGATCGTTCCTTCTTGTTCTACTCATTCTATTTCGTCATGGGAGGAATCGCTGCTGTCGCATTAAAAACGTGGCGTACATTTGTCATGAAACATATCCCGCTTATTACAATATTATTTTTCATCTTATTTTTATTCATCAATTATGAGTTATTTAGTTTTTACGGAGCAAACTCTATTCATTTAACCGTTTCGACTTATTTAAAACCGTCTATGTTTTTATATATCGTCTGCGAAATTATTATACTTTACGTGCTGTCTATTACAATTGTACAGCGACGCGGTTTCTTATATAAAGCTTTACGATTTATCGGGAATTACACGTATGGTGCCTATTTAGCTCATTTTTTCTTCTTACAACTATGTACAAAATTTCTTTCTTTATTCACACAGCAAGAAAACACAATATTATATAGCCTATTATTATTTATAATAACGGCCACACTCTCAATTTCAGCAATGGTCATTTGTAGTACACTACCATTGCATACGTGGATTACAGGACCTTCTCCTACGAAAAATGTGAAATGGGCTAAGATTGTACTTCGGAAAAATCACGAAAAGGTATTCAAACCATATCTTTGATATAATAGAACTCCATACAAGAAAAGAAAGTAGGACACACCTATGATTAATCAAATTGGACAAATTATGTTATATGTAAATAATCAAGATGAAGCAGTACAATTTTGGACTGAGACAGTAGGATTCCAAATTATTGCGGAAGAAAATAACGGACAAGGCTTTCGCTGGATTGAAATTGCACCAACGAAAGAAGGAGGCACAAGCATCGTCCTTCACGATAAAGCGTTAATTGCGAAGATGCAACCTGAATTAAACTTAAATACGCCTTCACTTATGTTCTTCTCTAATAACTTAGATCAACTGTATAAAGATCTTTCTGAGAAAAACGTTACAGTTGGACAAGTTGTAGATTTACCTACAGGTAGAGCATTCAACTTTGCTGATAATGAAAACAATTACTTTGCGGTAATGCAGCGCAAATAAAAAAGAAGCTATCCGAAAAAAAAACGGATAGCTTCTTTCATTTTAAGAAACTTGTTCTGCATTCGTTTCCTTATGTTGTATATGACTCGTGATCCAAGCAATTCCGCCAGCAACAACGAGATAGCATAACAATATTAAAATTTGTATTTGTAATTGAGACCAATCTCCTAAAGAAATCACATCTTGTAGCCCTCTAAGAGAATGGGACATTGGAAGAAATTGTCCAATTTTGCTAAGAACAGCTATATTTAATTCTCCTGGGAAAGTCCCCCCGCTCGTCGCTAATTGCAAGACGAGAAGCGTTACCGCTAAGAATTTCCCAACAAGACCAAATACCGTTACTAACATAAGAATAAACGTCATGAACGTAAAGGAAATAACGATACTTGATAAAACAAAGAGTGGCACACTTGCAACTTCTAATTTCATAACTCCTAGCACAACCACATCCACAAGTAATGCTTGAATAAGTCCAATTACATATACCAGTCCTAGTTTATTAATAAAATGTACCGTTCCGCTTACCTTCATATTTTGTCTACGGCCAAGAGGTAAAATATTTGATGCCATAATTCCGCCAACATAAAATGCAAGTGATAAGAAATATGGTGCAATACCTGAACCGTAATTAGGCACATCAGAAACTGTCGACTTCACTAATTGAATCGGCTCTGAGAACATCGTATTACGTGCATCATCATTGCGAATATTCCCTATCTTCTCTGCGCCCTCTCCCAATTTCATAGAGAGTTCTTTCGCACCATCGTCAAGTTTAACAAGTCCACTTGTTAACTTACCAGCACCGTTATTTAGCTCTGTTCCGCCACTCGCAAGCTGATTTACACCTTCTTGTAATGATGTAAATCCACTTCCCCACTTCGTAAGTCCATCAGCTAAATTCCCCGCACCATCTGCAATCTTTTTCGTTCCAGTAGTAGCCTCATTTAATTTAACTCCAAATGTATGCATGCCTTCTTCAACCTGATGCTGACCAGCCACAAGCTTCTGCGCACCTTGTGTCAATTGTTGTTGGCTATTATTTAAAGTTTTTGTTGCTTTAGCTAATCCATTAGAAGTAGCAATGATCTTTTGAAAAGCAGGATCTTGCTGCACTTCTGGATGACTTTTCACGTACTCTTCTAGTTGTTGTTTTACACTATTCGCTGCATTGTCCGCCTTCACTTGCCCTTCAGCAAGCTTCTCACTTCCATTCATCCATTCATTTGTACCAGCACTTAATTCACTAACCCCTGATTGTAAAGTTTTTTCACCTTGTGCTAATAATTCCATACCACTATGAAGTGAGGTCGCTCCTTGACTCAGCTCGTTTGCTCCGCCAGTTAAGGCTGATTGGCTATCAGCAAGTTTTTCACTTCCCTCTTTCACTTTTGATGTCCCGTTACTTAAACGATGAATACCATCTGCAAGCTGATTGGCCCCATTTCTTGCATCTGTCGTTCCTTCATGTAACTTCTCAGCACCATTACTTGCATCACTCAATCCTTGTGCTAAGTCTTGGAACTTTGAAAAGACACCTTCTGTATAAGATTTCGTAATACTATTTGAAATTTTTGTTTTCATATTTTCAACAGCTGTCGTTCCAATTTGAGCTGCTACAAAGTTTTTACCTGGATTTACTTTGTACTGAAGCTGCGCTGGCTCTGGTTTCTCATCCATAAGTGTACTTACCTTTTGAGAGAAATCCTCTGGAATCGTAACAACCATATAATACTTATCTTCTTTTAACCCTTCATCCGCATTTTTTTCTGATACGAAATGAAAAGCTAGTTCCTTATTCTCTTTTAAATTTTTTACAAAATCGTCCCCTGCATGAATTGTTTTTTCATCCATCGCAGCACCCTTATCTAAATTTACAATCGCAACAGGTAATTTATCTAATTTTCCATATGGATCCCAATATCCAGCTAAAAAGAATCCTGAATAAATTAAAGGAACGATTAATAAAAAAATTAAAGCGATACGTCCATGTTTATGGTGCCACATCGCTTTCCAATCTTTAAATATAAGTTGAATTCCATTCATGAAACATACTCCTTCTCCTAATTTAACACCATTAGAATGGTTTAACAGATTTACTATACACGCCACTTTCCATACTGTATAATACATCTTTAATTATCAATTCATTCCTTTTGGTCTATAGAAAGGAGCGTCAAAATGGAACTTCTTCAACTAAAATACTTTCAGACAGTCGCACGATTAGAACATATGACGAAAGCCGCTGAAGAATTGCATATCGCACAACCTTCACTCAGCAAAACAATCGCTAGATTAGAAAAGGACTTAGGCGTCCCGTTATTTGATCGCCAAGGTCGACAGATTACATTAAACTCTTTTGGAAAAGTATTTTTAAAACGAGTAGAGCGCATTTTCCATGAATTAAGTGAAGGTGAACGAGAAATTAAAGATTTAGCTGAATTACAACAAAGCTCTATTACACTGGCGGTTTCTATTCCAAGAATATTACCAGAACTACTCGGTTCTTTTTTACTAGAGCATCCTAACGTTCGCTT
The DNA here is from genome assembly GCF_038007785.1 of Bacillus sp. FSL K6-0069. Classification (NCBI taxonomy): domain Bacteria; kingdom Bacillati; phylum Bacillota; class Bacilli; order Caryophanales; family Bacillaceae; genus Bacillus; species Bacillus sp. FSL K6-0069. The sequence continues at coordinate 4,986,679 of NZ_JBBOXN010000001.1, forward strand.
CCAACAATTTCTCGCATCTACTCCTTCTATGAAGCGACAACTAGATAATATAGAAATTGACTTTTGCATTTCTTCTGTACCAATTGAAGGCGAGGAAATTATGTGGGAACCACTTATTACAGAAGAAATTTTCTTAGTCGTCCCTTCAGGTCATCGTTTATCAGGACGTGAAAGCATCCATCTGCATGAGGTAAAAGATGAACCATTTATTAGTATGAACACTGGTTACGGATTTCGGCACTTAACAGATGAATTTTGCAAGGAAGCTGGTTTCACTCCACATATCGCTTTCGAAGTAGATGAACCAACCGTGATTAGCGACCTCATTAAGCAAGGTCTCGGCATCGCCTTTGTCCCAAGTTTAACTTTATTAAAAAACTCTACTTTAGCATTAAATAAGTTACGTATTATTGAACCAAATTGCGAGCGAACTATCGGCTTAAGTTGGTCGAAGAAACGCTACTTATCGAAAACTGCTCAGCAATTCCGTAAATTTGTGATTGAATACTTCTCTAATATTAAGGTGTAAAATTATATCCATAAATAACGACACAAATAGAAGGCGCCACCCCAAAAGGGGATAGCACCTTCTATTTTTTATTCTTCTCCAATTCTATTTCCGCTAAAAGTGGCAATACGTTATCAAAAATGTGCGTATTATTATTTTCACCTGTTACGTATCCACCGTAATATCTACTAAATACATTATCATTTCGGAATGTGACCATATGATCATATAATTCCTTTGCAAACTTTGTATCACCTGTTTGTAGTACGTACAAGATCGTTAGTCCGTAAGCGGCTGGCGATTCATAATTCACAGTTTGTTTTCCCGTTTCTAAATTGTAACGACCGTATAGCTTTCCATCCTCCTGGAATTTCTTCTTTATAAATTCCAAATAAGCATCTGATGAAAGGCCACCTAAACTTCGATGGTACGCAACGTATGATTGGTCAATAAGATTCACTTCTTTATCGTACGTAAATGTACCATCTTCTTTATACTCTTTTGGGAATGCCCAGCCATGCCTTGGATAATCCGCTAAAAATTGAACGACTTCCTGATATTGCTGTGCAGAAACTTTACCGTACTTCTTCATATACGAGAATGCGTGCGGATTTAAGTATGATGTAGTTGCAAAATTATTTTGTTTCCCTGCATCTGCATCATAATAATCAACGTAATAATTATCTTTCTTATTATAACGAATTACAGCGTCACTCAATTGATCTGCTAAGTTTTTATAACGCTCCTCCTTATACATCTCATAAGCACGATATAATTGTTCTATAATACGAAGATCATCTATAAGTGCATTTGTAGCTGACTGCATTTCTCCCTTTTCAGAGATTTTCCATATAACAATGTGATCCTTATGTACAAAGCTATTTTGAATAACCTTAACTTGTTCATCGAATAACGCTTGATCGTCTTTATCGAGTGTATATTGTAGCCATAGTCCTGCTGATTCCGATAAAGCTTCACGGCCTTTTGCTTCACCCGTACCTGCCTTTGTATCCGCTAAACGATATGTGGCAAGCGTCCCATTTTCATTTACCATATGTCTTAAAATAAAATGTTCTGTACGGTTTCCTTGTATAGCTGACCAAAATACAATGCCACCTAAAGCAATTAAGAGAACAAATCCAATCCCTATATATAAACGTTTCCGCAATCTTTTCACCTCCCCATTAAGGCTAACCTTAATTTTACCAGAACATACGCAAATTTAAAAAAGACAATCTATTAGATTGTCTCCCGTTCCTCTATCCCTCACAAGCCTCTTTAGAAGGTCTATATAGCGATGCTACAAGTCGATCATATTCACGACGCGTAATTTCTTTATTATACAGCTTCAATAATAAATCTCTATGCTCTTTTGAAAATGCCATCTTTTTAATGACTTCAGGATACATAAAACATCCTCTCCATTTCACATAAACTTCTTCGCTTCCAAAAAACAGAACTTATGTTCGCATAAAAGATTATAAAATATTCCTTACTAAAAAACAAACAAAATATTATTAAACATTAACTTCTTTTTATTTAGAATATTCAATCAACATATTACCATATCCACTTTTTAAATACATATATATTTTTGGTAGTTTTTTTGAATAAATCTTCCAATTCAATCAGAAAATAATGGCAAAAAAGAAGAGGAGTTTACATATGGATACGGTAACATTAGCAAGAGCATTTTTTGGTTCTTCATTAGCATTCCACATTATCTTTGCAACACTTGGCGTGGGACTTTCATTGATGATTTTTATAAGTGAAATACTCTATCACTGGAAGAAAGATTCCGATTACGCCATTATGGCGAAAAGATGGACAAAGGCGTTTGCCATACTTCTCGGTGTAGCAATTCCAACTGGAACAATTGTTGGTGTGCAAATCTCACTTCTTTGGCCTGGTTTTGCCAAAATTGTTGGGCAGGTAATTTCTGTTCCCTTTCAAATTGAGATTTTCGCCTTCTTTTTAGAGGCTTTGTTCATGTCCATTTATGTATATGCAGCTGATAAACTACCTCCATTCATGAGATTAATCTCGCTATTCTTCGTCATGATTGGTGCCACGGCATCTGCCGTGCTTATTACATCAGCAAATACATGGATGAATACACCCGCAGGCTTTTCAATGGGGCCAGATGGATCCGTTTTTAACGTTGATCCGTGGAAAGCTTTCTTTAACCCGAGTTTTGGCACAAGCGCATTCCACGTTGTGATTACAGCCTATACAACTGGAGCTGCCGTCATTGCCTCTATCGCTGGATTTAAATTATTAAAGAAGAATTTAAGTAAACGTGAAGTAGCATATCATAAAAAGGGACTACTGTTAGGTCTCGTCGTGACATTTATTACAGGTGCTACGATGTGGCTTTCGGGACACGAATCGGCGATTGCCTTACATAAGCATTCCCCTGAAAAACTTGCATCTGCTGAAGCTTTATTTGAAACAACATCACATGCACCGTTATCAATTGGCGGAGTTGTAGATCCTAACACACTTGAACTAAACTATGCACTAGAAATTCCGAACATGCTTAGCCTACTAGTGGGACTCGATCCTAGCACCGTCGTAAAAGGACTCAAGGAATTCCCACAAGAAACATGGCCACCATTTTATACACATACACTATTCAACTTAATGGTCGGCACCGCTGCCTTTACTTTTGCAGTTGCAGCAATTGCCCTCTTATATTGGTACTTTGTTTACCGAAAAAAAGGAACAGAATTACCGAAGTGGCTTCTTTGGGGAGCTGCCGCATGTGGACCAATTATGATGCTCGGTATTGAATTCGGATGGATTTTCAGCTGTAGTGGTCGTCAACCTTGGACCATTTATGGTATGCAACGTACAGTCGACGCTTCTACACGCGCTGATTTTGTCGGTCCTTTATTTATTCTATTCATCATTTTATATATCGGACTCGGTATTTTAACAGTTTTTGTACTACGGACATTCTTTAAGAAACATCCGCTTACAAATGATTTACATCACGAAGGAGGCGATTCTCGTGCATGAGGAAAGTATTGCAATCATCATCTTATGGGCTCTTATTTTCGTATACAGTATATTAGGGTCCATCGATTTTGGAGCAGGTTTTTGGGGCATGGTATACGCAAAACATCCAACGCTCGCTGCCAAGCTTGCCAATCGGTACTTATCACCAACTTGGGAAGTAACAAATACATTTCTCGTCTTTGTCGTTGTCGCTTTTCTTGGCTTCTTTCCGAAAGCTGCTTTCACCCTTGCGACAGTGATGTTCGTGCCAGTTATGTTAATTTTAATACTCATCGCAATTCGTAGTACATTCATGGTATTTGCCTACTCTCTGCCAAAGTATCAATTCCTCCTTCGGGTGATTTCAGGTATTACTGGGCTCTTAATTCCAGCCTTATTAATTACCGTTTTACCCGTTACAGAGGGAGCTTATATTACAATGTCTGAAGGAAAAGAAGTACTTCTATATGGAAAACTTCTTTCTAGCCCGGTTATCTACTGCTATATGCTCTTCGGACTAACTTCGGAACTATTTCTCTCCTCTCTCTTTCTTGCTGATTTTGCGAGAGAGCAAGGTTCAGAAGATTCGTATAGAATTTATAGAAGAAACGCCATCATCCTTGGTCCTGCAACACTCGTTACGGCGATTATTGCCCTCGTTGTAATGGATCCGGAAACACACTGGCTTATGCAAGGACTCATAAAGCAATTCCCATGGTTTACAGTTTCTATCGTTTTATTCGTTATCGGGTACTCTTCTCTTTGGTGGACAAACAAGAAGTATGGCACACTAGGATACCCTCGCATCGCCGTTTTAGCAGTCGTTGCTCAATATGCATTTGCAAGTTACGCTTACGGTGTCGCGCATTTACCGTATATTATTTATCCTGATGTAACTGTATTTACAAGTTTTACAACGACAGAAACATTCTATGCATTACTTATTCTATACGCAATTGGAATCGCAATTTTACTACCAGGATTTATTTTCTTCTGGAATTTATTCTTGAAGGATCGAACTTTTTTGAAGGAAAAATAATATAGTGGGGAGTCTGTTCCAAAAGGCATTTTGGGATGGGCTCCTTTTGTCATGTTTTTTCGATAAGTCGATATATTTTAAAAACCGCTGATATATTTTGCGTTGCGCCAATATATCTCCACAATCACCCATATAAATTTCATTTACTATCTTACTGCCCCCACAATTTATAGACTCCTCTCACAATAGTTATTTCACTATTCGTGACACTTGTCCTTTCGCTTGAAAAACACATATTCACTTTATTCTATTATACGTCTAGTTCTTCCTATTTTTTGCTGAATATACTATCAATACAAACTTGAGACAAGCTACTTGTTCAAGGGAAAATAGAAAGGTAGGAAAAATATGAGCATTGAAATATGGATTACTATTATTGTATTCTTCTTAACGATGATTGTTATCTTTTGGCGACCTCGTGGTTTAAATGAGGCGTGGCCAGCAGCAATTGGCGCTGGCATTATCCTGATTACTGGACTTGTATCAAGACCAGACGTCGTGGACATTATTAGTAAAATTGGCGGTGCCTCCATAACAATATTAGCGACCATCGTTATGGCGGTTATATTAGAGAGTTTCGGTTTCTTCCACTGGTCCGCAGCGAAACTCGCAAACTTAGCAAAAGGCTCCGGTCGCCGCTTATACTGGTACATTCAATTACTTTGTTTTCTTATGACTCTTTTATTCAATAACGACGGTAGTATTTTAATTACAACACCAATCCTAATTTTACTACTGAGAAATCTTAAATTAAAACCTCATCAACAAATCCCTTATTTATTAAGCGGCGCTTTAATCGCCACTGCCTCTAGTGCACCAATCGGTGTAAGTAATATCGTAAACTTAATCGCATTAAATATCGTTCATATGACTCTTTATATGCACACAGCAATGATGTTTGTACCAGCAACATTAGGACTACTATTTATGTCATGGCTTATGTATACAGTTTTAAAGAAAAAGCTACCAGAAAGATTACCTGTTTCTTCATATGATATTGAAGAAATTTTCTTCACGAAAAACTTCCATCCGTTAAAAGGAAAAAATTCTGTTGATACGAAACAAAAACGTACAAAATTTATGTTAAAAGTATTAGGCTTCGTCTTCCTTATGCGCTGTCTTCTATTCGTTGCATCCTTCTTATCGATCCCAATCGAAATTGTTGCTGTACTCGGTTCACTCACTCTTCTCATCTGGAGATGGTACTACTTACGAACAAACCCTGTCGATATTTTGAAAAAGACACCGTGGCACATTTTAATTTTCGCATTCTCTATGTACGTCATTATTTACGGGCTTCACAACGCAGGATTAACAGCGGCGCTTGTAAATTGGCTTGAACCAGTTGTAAGTCAACATCTACTCTATGCTAGCTTTGCAATGGGTGGACTCGTCTCCCTCCTCTCTAACGTCTTCAATAACCATCCTGCACTTATGATTGGTACAATCACATTAACAGAAATGGGACTAGACCCAGTCACATTAAAAACTATCTACCTCGCAAACATTATTGGTAGTGACATCGGTTCACTATTATTACCAATCGGTACGCTAGCTTCCCTCATTTGGATGTATATCCTGAAACAAAACAAAATTAAAGTAAAATGGAAAGACTATTTAAGTGTATCCCTTATCGTTATCCCTCTCACAACAGTCGTCACATTATTCCTCTTATACTACTGGGTACACCTCTTCTTCGCCTTATAGACAATAGAAGCCCGCTTTGCTACCGTCTTAGCAAAGCGGGCTTCTTCTATATTTAAGTTAGGTACTACAGTGTGATCAATCAAGTAAAGAGGTGTAACGTGTTATTGGTATAAATGACTACCAGTGTCTTTAAATTCTTTTGCTTTCGCTTTCATTCCTTTTTCAATTGCTTCTGTCGTTTCTAAATCATTTTCTTTCGCATATTCACGAATATCATGTGAAATTCTCATACTACAAAACTTCGGTCCACACATGGAGCAGAAATGAGCTGTTTTCGCGCCTTCTGCTGGCAATGTTTCATCGTGGTATTCCATCGCACGTTCAGGATCTAAAGATAAATTAAATTGATCGCGCCAACGGAATTCAAAGCGAGCTTTTGAAAGTGCATCATCACGCTGATGAGCCGTTTTGTGCCCTTTCGCAAGATCAGCCGCATGCGCAGCGATTTTGTAGGTAATAACTCCCTCGCGAACATCATCTTTATTCGGTAAACCTAAATGTTCTTTCGGCGTTACATAACAAAGCATCGCCGTTCCAAACCAGCCAATCATTGCAGCCCCAATTGCGGATGTAATATGGTCATAGCCTGGTGCAATATCTGTCGTTAACGGCCCAAGTGTATAGAACGGCGCGCCCTGACAAATATCAAGTTCTTTCTCCATATTCTCTTTAATTAAATGCATCGGTACATGCCCAGGTCCTTCAATCATCACTTGCACATCATGTTTCCAAGCAATCTTCGTTAATTCACCAAGTGTTTCAAGCTCAGAAAACTGCGCTTCGTCATTTGCATCTGCAATCGAACCTGGACGTAATCCATCTCCAAGAGAGAACGAAACGTCGTACTGCTTCATAATTTCACATATCTCTTCAAAATGAGTGTATAAGAAGTTTTCTTTATGATGGAATAAACACCACTGTGCCATAATTGAACCACCACGTGAAACGATACCTGTCGTACGCTTTGCAGTAATCGGAATGTAACGAAGTAATACGCCTGCGTGAATCGTAAAGTAATCAACACCTTGCTCCGCTTGCTCAATTAACGTATCACGATACACTTCCCACGTTAAATCTTCTGCAATTCCGTTTACTTTTTCCAGCGCTTGATAGATCGGTACAGTTCCGACTGGTACAGGCGCGTTACGAATAATCCACTCACGCGTCGTATGAATATTTTTACCTGTAGATAAATCCATAATCGTATCTGCACCCCAGCGCGTTGCCCACGTCATCTTCTCTACTTCTTCTGCAATAGAAGAAGATACAGCAGAGTTTCCGATATTTGCATTAACCTTCACGTGGAAATTACGTCCGATAATCATCGGCTCTGCTTCCGGATGGTTAATATTCGCTGGTAAAATGGCACGGCCTTCCGCGATTTCCTTACGAACAAACTCAGGCTCTACTCCTTCGCGAATCGCAACATATTCCATCTCAGACGTAATGATACCATTGCGTGCATAATGCATTTGCGTAACGTTTGCCCCTTGCTTTGCTCTAAGCGGCTGGCGATCCATTTGCGGAAAAACAGGTGTATGTTTCGAAGCCACTTTAACACCGTCATCCTCTGGTTTCACTTCGCGCCCTTCGTATGCTTCTACATCTCCGCGCTCCAAGATCCAAGAATGGCGCGGCGTTGGAATTCCCTTTTCCAGCTCCACTTTATACGCAGGATCTGTATAAGGACCGCTCGTATCATATACACGTATTGGCGGATTCGGAATGCCGTTCGTTTCACTTTGTTCAATCTCGCGCATCGGCACTTTCATACCCGTGCGTGGTCCATCCACATACACTTTCTTACTTCCTGGTAAACTCGATTTCAATTCAATTTGCTCAGCTGAAACAGACTGTTTCATAACCTTTGTTGCCCCCCTGTACGTGACAAGGACGAGATATGGCCAGCGTATGCCAAAATAAAAAGAGCCAGGTCCATAAAAAAATAAGGACCTGGCTCATAAAGACATCATTATGTAAAGCCGTTAACTTCCCTACGCTGGTACGAGCCAGATCAGGTCCAAAGGGTTAAGAAGTTCACACGCTTCTCTCTCAGCCTACGCATACGTTAGGCACCCCTAGTTTATCACTGATTTAATTTTCAATACTTTCCCATCATACACGATAATCTGAAAAATGCAAAGTTTATTTCCTTTGTTGTTTATGGAATCATCCACGTTAAATAATATGCCTGTACATACGTCATAATACCAACAATAATTACGAAGAATAAACTATGCTTCACTGTAAAGCGGAATAAATCTGATTCTTTTCCAGCAAGTCCAACTGCCGCACAAGCGATTGCAATCGATTGCGGAGAAATCATTTTTCCTGTTACACCGCCCGTTGTATTTGCTGCAACGAGAAGTACTTCAGATACACCGACTTGCTGCGCTGTAATCGCTTGTAAATTCGAGAACAGTGCATTCGCTGACGTATCGGATCCTGTTAAAAACACACCGATCCAACCTAAGAATGGTGAGAAGAACGGGAATAGTCCGCCAGTTCCTGCAAGTGCTAATGCTAATGTAGAAGATAGACCAGAATAGTTTGCGATAAACGCGAATCCTAATACGAATCCGATAGATAGAATTGGCATCTTAAGCTCATTTAACGTTTCTTTAAATGTTACTACTGCATCTTTTGCACTCATTTTCAAAATAAAGATAGAAATGATACAAGCAATTAAAATTGCTGTTCCCGTCGCTGATAAAATATCTAATTTCAAGATTGCTTCATAAGGCGTCGGTTTATTTACAATTGGCTCTGCTTTCATTACGAGATTGTGTAAGCCTGGAACTTCAAACTTAAACACAAAGCTTTCTAGTGCGCCGCCTGGAGCAAATAACGCTTTAAAAAAACTTTGGCTCCAAATGACTACCATCACAGTTAAAATAATGAATGGAGACCATGCTTTTACTACTTTTCCTACTGTTAGTTTCGGCATAGATGTCGCCGTCGTTGCCGCAGCTACTTCACCATTTGCTTCTTTAGACTGATAAATCTCTTTTGGTTGCCAGACTTTTAAGAATAGCGATAAACTCACTAAACTTACAAGTGCTGACGTAATATCCGGAAGTTCAGGTCCTAAGAACGTCGCTGTAATGAACTGCGTAATTGCAAATGAGCTACCTGCTACAAATAGAGCTGGCCATGTTTGTCTTACTCCTTTAAATCCATCCATTAAAAAAACGATAAAGAACGGAACAAATAATGATAGAAACGGTAATTGATGTCCAGCCATCTGTCCAATTTTATGTGGATCAATACCTGTTACTTGTCCAGCAACTGTAATCGGAATTCCCATCGCTCCAAACGCTACTGGTGCCGTATTTGCAATTAAACAAAGACCCGCTGCATATAAAGGATTTAACCCAAGACCTGCAAGAAGTGCTGCCGTAATCGCTACTGGTGCACCAAATCCTGCTGCTCCTTCCAAAAATGCTCCAAATGAAAAACCGATTAAAATAACGAGTAAACGATGGTCATTTGTAATGGATAATACAGATGCACGAATGACATCGAATTGACCTGTTTTCACAGATATTTTATATAAAAATACCGACATAATGATAATCCAAGCAATTGGCCATAGTCCGTATAAGAAACCATATCCGGTCGCTGCCATCGCCATTGTGAACGGCATCTTATAAGCGAATAACGCCACTAAAATTGTAAGTACAACTGTAATAAATCCTGCCACATACCCCTTCATGCGGAAAACTGCTAAAGCTAAGAAAAAAAAGATAATCGGAATAAGTGCGACCGCTGCCGAAATCCAAATGTTTCCGAACGGATCATAAACTTGTGTCCATGTGTTCATTGTTCTCTCCCCCTAAAGAATCCCCTTTTAAATAGAATAACCTCATCAATAGACTATCAGGTCATCATACCTTTAAGTCTAAAATAAAAAACGTTTAGGAAAACGTTTTCATTAATTTTATCACAACAATTTCCATTAAAAAAGATTTTTTTGAAAATTTTATTATTTACTATAGAAATCTTACAAAAACGTCACGTTCTTGTAATGTTCATCGATAGGAAGCTCGCTACATTTCCTGCATAATAAAGGTATAACAACGGATATTATTTATGAGGTGATATATATGAACGGAAACAAAATATTAGCAGCTTTATCATACTTTAGTGTATTATTTGCTCCTATCTTATTCCCTATCATTGTTTGGATTGTGGGCGATTCTGAAACAAAACCACACGCAAAACGCGCTCTATGGACACACATCATTCCAAGCATCGCGTCATTTATTGGATTCATTATTCTAGGAATTATGGGCATCGGATCGGATCAACCAGACGTTACACTTGGAATTGGAGCAATGATTGTCTTATGTATTTGCGGCATTATTAGCTTATACTACTTCATTTGGAACATCGTAAAAGGTATTAAAATACTGAAAGCTTAATTTTAAACAAACGTTTGATTAAAACAGCATGCATAATAATAAATAAAGTGAAACTTTAATCAGTGGGGGTTTTCTTCATCCCCCACTGATTATTAGTTGAACCAATCGGACTTTTAGGGGCAGTTGATCCCCCACCTAAATTCTTTGCTTTCGCTGCATTTTGAGGTGGGGGTCTTACTGCCCATTAAAGCGGGATAAAAGATTATCGATGATACGACAACCTTTTAATAAGAAAAAACCGTCCCAAAATACCTTTTGGGACGGTTTTTTTATCTTCTACGTTTCTTCTTTTTTCTCATCATCTTCTTGCGGCGCGTATTCACTTTATCCGCTATAATGTGAAGCGTGCTTGCCACAACAATTCCCATTACGAACGTTATAATTTCAACCTCATGTTTCTTCGCAATTTCTATTAAATTCCCGTCAAGTGCGATTACATTTAATAGGAATAAAAACGGAGAAAATACAATTAACATGTATGCAATACGAATCATATCACCAAGTATAATTGTATGTGTAAAGAAGGATCGATGCGGCATTACCTTCTTATACGGATACCAAAATATACGTAAGAATCCCCATTTATTATACGCATTACTATACGTATCTAAATCTGGCGTTAAAAATGTAGTACCTACTAAAAAGCCAATTGCAAAAGTTAATAAAAAATCAAAGTTTGTTAATCCATACGAAAAGAGCATAAACAAAACAACCGGAAGGGATATTAAGTTTATTTTCGTATGCGTTCTTCCTGATGGCATAATGCACTTCCTCGCTTATGTTCGCCCTGTCACCATATGACAGTTCTCACCTATTGATCTAATTTCTGATCGATAAAGGATGTGTCTATATCCGAACCAAACCATTCTGCCAACTTCACTCGTGCCTTATCTTTCACATCTTCATTGACGTATATTGACGCTTGTAATAGCGCAGCCATTAACGCCCCTAAATCATCCGTATAACCAATTCCAGCAACGAAATCTGGAATCGCATCAATCGGTGCAATAAAATAAGCAAGTGCTCCAATTACAATAATTTTCACTCGTTTTGGAACATCCGGTTTCTGCAAAACGTAAAACAATAATAAACTTGCATAAATGACCGATTGCCCTGCTTGCTTTGCAACATGTTTCACTTTCTTCCAAAACGCTTCAACTGAAAATTTTTGTTCCATGTAAAAGCCTCCCTATTTTTAAAAAGAAATAAGCTACAATATGTTATCAGTAAAAGTTCATCAAAATTACACATAATCTATCAATGAACTTTCATTGTAACAAACAAACGAAAAAAGAACAAGTGTTCGTTAATTTTCCTGTACTCTCCTTCATATAATAGGTTTCTAGATAACCGCTTACCCATCGTCATTTCTTATTTCTCAACAAAGAAAATTTTCAATTCCACTTAACATTCTGCTCTACCTTTGTTATATTTTCTAGTTGACGGACATATAAACGAATGTTAAAGTTTTCTCTGGTAGTGACAAATCTCATACAAAAAATGTAAAATGTTATAGTGTTTCTCAGAAATGAATTTTGTTGTATAATACAGAAATGACGTTATGCTTATGAGCAGCACAAGAAACCAAAAGGGTATGCATAGTTATAGTCGTATATGGGTGAATATAGAACCTCTAATTATGGCCAAGAAAACTATGTATTTTTTATTTTAGCATTTTTCGCTCCAAAATCGACCAAGCCTGATAGAGAAAGGGTGGAAATGAATGAAAGAAACCTTGAAATCACAATTTCAAAATGTGCGTTTCACTGTATTCGTAGCTTTAGCCGTATGGTTGAAGACATATATTATTACACGCACAAGCTTTGATTTAAAACTTGAATCTTTCATGCAAGAATTCATTTTATTCCTTAGCCCATTAGCAGCATCATTACTGCTTGTTGGCCTTGCATTATTTGCAAAAGGGAAAAAACGTAACTATATAGCACTTGGAATTAATTTTGTCTTAACAATCATTCTTGTTGGTAACGTAATGTTCTACGGATTCTACAATGACTTCGTTACTTTACCTGTACTAGGACAAACATCTAACTTTGGAAGTTTAGGTTCTAGTGTGAAAGAATTGTTTAACTACAAAATTATCCTTGCATTTGCTGATATTATCGTATTCTTCATTTTATTGAAGAAGATGAAGAATTTTGCACCGACAGAGCGTGTAGCACGCCCAATGCGTTCCCTATACTTCGTGTCAACAGTTGCTATTTTCTTCGCAAACTTAGGACTGGCAGAAGCCGAGCGTCCTGAACTATTAACACGTTCATTCGACCGCGTTATGCTTGTTAAAAACTTAGGTTTATATGTACACCAAGTATACGATCTTGGCTTACAAGCAAAATCAAGTTCACAAAAAGCTTTTGCTGACGGTAGTAAGTTACAGGAAACAGAAAACTACGTAAAAACAACACAAAGCAAACCAGATCCAAATATGTTTGGTACTGCAAAAGGGAAAAACGTAATTGTTGTCTCTCTTGAGTCACTACAAACATTCTTAATTGGTGCAACAGTTAACGGACAAGAAGTTACACCATTCTTAAACCAATTTACGAAAGAAAGTTATTACTTTGATAACTTCTTCCATCAAACTGGGCAAGGAAAAACATCAGATGCTGAATTCTTAGTAGATACTTCCATGTATCCACTAGACCGTGGTGCTGTATTCTTCACACACGGTAATAATGAATATACAGCAACTCCAGAAATTTTACGTGAGCAAGGATACCACACATCAGTATTCCACGCGAACAACGCAACATTCTGGAACCGTAACATTATGTATCCGGCACTTGGTTATGATCGTTACTACAACGAACTTGACTACAAGATTACACCAGAAACGAAATTAAATTGGGGATTAAAAGATATCGAATACTTCGATCAATCTATCGATATGTTAAAAGAAGTGAAGCAACCGTTCTATACTCGCTTCCTTACTTTAACAAACCATTACCCATTCACTTATGATGAAAGTACGAAATTAATCGATGAATACAATTCTGGTGATGGCGTATTTGACCGTTACATGGTAACTGCTCGCTATTTAGACGAAGCAATGAAACACTTTATTGAGCGTCTAAAAGCAGAAGGTATTTACGACAACTCAGTTATCGTATTCTACGGTGATCACTACGGTATTTCTGAAAACCATAACCGTGCAATGGCACAGTTTTTAGGAAAAGAAGAAATCACTGCATTTGACCATATGAACTTACAAAAAACACCGATGTTTATTCACGTTCCAGGTCAAAAAGAAGGTAAAACAATTTCAAAACCAACTGGTGAAATTGACATTAAACCAACAATTCTAAACCTACTTGGCGTAGATTCTACGAATCAAGTTCAATTTGGTCATGATGTATTCTCACCTGATAATAAAGGATTCGTCGTTCTTCGTGACGGTAGCTTCATTACAGATAAGTACATGTACACGAACAGTACATTCTACGACCGTACTACTGGCGAAGTTGTACAATTACCAAAAGAAGAATCTCAACCACTTATTGATCGTGCACAAAATGAATTGAACATGTCTGACAAAATCATTGAAGGTGACTTACTTCGCTTCTCTGAAAGTAATAAGACCAAAACTGGTGAAGTAAAGACAGCTATTAAAGAAGAAAAGAAGAGCGCTGAGTAATCTCAGCCTCTTTTTTTATATTTCTCCATACAATCACTTATATTCATTAACTGTAACATTACATAACCTTTACCAAATATTCACATAGGATTAATGAAACATCTCTATAATAAAATATGTAAGCGAGGTTCTATATATTTCTTATCTCTCATCTTTAATAAGATCCCTTAAAGAAATATATGAATCGTTTATTTCTACTTTCTTATAATTGTCTTTCAATGTGTTTTGTTTCCATACACAAAACATTCAATAAGACGATGTCCCTATGAAAGATAGCTACCCTCCTTGTGCAGCATTCCATAAGAATGTTGCTTTTTTTTATTCAAAAGCAGGATTCTTATTTCTTATTTTCGAATTTGTATATACAAAATGCTGTAAATCACTACTACTTCTCTACCATTTACAAATACATATACGTCATATGTAAAGAAGTACTCACATAAAAATTACTATAGTGATTTTTATTCCGAATGAAAGCTTCACTTTACTTATGCACTTACGAAAGGATGGGACGGAAATTGGCATATGAAAGATTTGTACTTTGGAATGATGCAGTTATTGATACAACGAAACAAAAATCGTACATAGAACTTGAAGAAAGAGGCTTACAGTTTGGAGATGGTGTCTACGAGGTTATTCGCCTATATAAAGGGAACTTTCACTTATTAGATCCGCATATCACAAGATTATATCGCTCCATGGAAGAAATAGAATTATCACTCCCTTTCTCAAAAGCAGAACTTATTATCCTACTTTACAAACTAATTGAAAGTAATAATTTCTACGAAGATGGAACAATTTATTTGCAAGTATCCCGTGGTGTACAAGCTCGTACCCACACATTCTCATATGACGTCCCGCCGACAATCTATGCCTATATTACGAAGAAAGAAAGACCCGCGTTATGGATTGAATATGGTGTACGTGCTATATCAGAACCAGATACGCGCTGGCTACGCTGTGATATCAAATCATTAAATTTATTACCCAATGTATTAGCTGCTACGAAAGCTGAACGTAAAGGATGCAAAGAGGCCCTTTTCGTACGAAATGGTACCGTAACTGAGGGCAGCTGTTCTAATTTCTTTCTCATAAAAAACGGAACTCTCTACACACATCCAGCCAATCACCTTATTTTAAATGGCATCATTCGTCAATATGTCCTTTCTTTAGCGAAAACCCTTCGCATTCCGGTACAAGAAGAACTTTTCAGCATTCGCGATGTTTATCAAGCAGATGAATGCTTCTTTACAGGAACGACGATTGAAATTTTGCCGATGACTCACCTGGATGGAACTGCAATTCAAGATGGGCAAGTTGGCCCTATCACAAAAATTCTGCAAAGATCATTTTCTCAAAGCTTGCTACAATCCAATATGTCTTCTTAAACACGAATAATTTCTTTTCTTTCTACATCCAATATATGTATTTAAATGGAAATCAAGGTATAGATTTATGCCTTGATTTTTTTTTGTAATCTTTTTGTCATATTCAGATTACCGCATAAGTCTTGACAGTAATCGACATGCTCTTTAGAATTTTTAACAGTTGGTAAATATTTCTTCACTACATTACAGACAGAAAGGAATCGACAAATTATGAAAAAATACCTTGCCGGTCTTGCGGCAGTGTCTGTAGCAGGAGGAGCAGCACCTACACTTGATAGTGTTCAAGCTGCCCCTGAACAAAATACACAAAAAGCTGCTACACAAACTGTCCAAGCTTCCGCATCAAACAGCTCATCTTATACGGTAAACACTAGCGTATTACATGTTCGTGCAGGATCTAGTACTTCTCACGACATCATCTCACGCGTGTATAACGGTCAATCTTTAAACGTGGTTGGCGAAGAAAATGGTTGGTTCAAAATTAATATTAATGGACAAACCGGCTTTGTTAGCGGCGAATTTGTATCAAAAAATGGAGCAAGCAATACTAATGTAAATACATCAGGTGGAAACAATAAAGTTACTGCTGATGTATTACGTGTACGTACTGCTCCAAACACTTCTAGTTCTGTTTCAGGACGTGTATATGAAGGACAAACATTAAACGTAATTGGGCAAGAAAATGGTTGGGTGAAAATCAACCATAATGGACAAGTAGGTTATGTAAGTAGCCAATTTGTGTCTGGTGCTTCTTCAAATACGGGTTCTTCAAACAACAATACAAATAATAACAACCAAGAATCTGTAAAACCAGCAAGTGGAAACTATACAGTAAATGTATCTTCCCTTCGTGTTCGTACAGGTCCTAGCACTTCTCATACAACTGTAGGTTCTGTTGCAAAAGGACAAGTCGTACAAGTTGTTGGCGAAGTTCAAGATTGGTTCAAAATCAATTATGCTGGACAAACTGCTTACGTAAGCAAAGACTACGTAACAAAAGGCGGTTCTAACGACAACGTTACACAAGGAAACAACCAAGATAACAAACAAGAACAAAACAATAATGTAACTGTTCAAACTGGCGGTACTTACGTTGTTAACGCAACATCTCTACGCGTTCGTACAGGCCCTGCTGCTTACCATAGTGTAATTGGTGGCGTGTTAAATGGGACTACATTAAACGTAGTTGGATCTGAAAACGGTTGGTTTAAAGTAAACTATCAAGGGAAAACAGGCTTCGTTAGTAGCGAATTTGTAAAATTCGTTAAAGGTGGCACTGCTACTCCTGAGCAACCAAAACAACCTGAACAACCTAATCAAGGTGCAATTGGTGACTACTACATTAATGCTTCTGCCTTAAATGTACGTAGCGGCGAAGGTACAAATTATAGAATCATAGGGGCTCTTCCACAAGGACAGAAGGTTCAAGTAATCTCTGAAAACTCTGGATGGAGTAAAATTAACTACAACGGCCAAACTGGTTATATCGGAACACGTTACCTTTCTAAAACACCAGTGGGTGGCGCAGTAGATAATAAACCTAACAACAACCAAAATAACAACCAAAATAACAATCAAAACAATAATAATACAGGTAATAATAGCGGCGATAGTTCTTCCATACTTGCATATGCAAAAGGAATGCAAGGCGTACCATACGTTTGGGGCGGTACTTCTGCTAACGGTGTTGACTGTAGTGGCTACATTTACCACGTATTTAAGAAATTTGGTCATAACATTAGTCGTCAAAGTGTTGCGGGATATTGGGGTAGCCTACCACAAACTTCAAATCCACAACCAGGTGACTTAATTTATTTCAAAGACACTTATAAAGCTGGTCCTTCTCATATGGGTATTTACCTTGGAGGCGGATCGTTTATCCAAGCTGGAGATAAGGGTGTAGCAATTGCTTCACTAAGTAACTCTTATTGGAGTAAGCACTTCTTAGGGTATACGAAAGCACCTTAAGTTATATTTTTAGAGCCTTCTAGATTACTAGAAGGCTCTTTTTAATGTGTATAACCTATTTCCCTCAAAAAATAATGTATCTATTTTCCTATTTCATACACTATATTCTACAATAATGATCCATAACGTTATCATAATGTATATTTTCACATAAAAAACATAACCTATTTCATGTCTAATCATTTTATATGTGTTTTTTTAAAGAATTTTCTTTTTATTTAAACTTTTCGTTAGACGTTTGACCTCTGATGTCCATTATGATAAGTTACTTAAGATGTTATATTCGTAAACGTATAGACAACTGGTTTATACACTTTTTTTACTATGAGGAAGGAGCTTACACTGCATGAATCTTTTATGGGGAATTGGCGGCGTGATTGGAGTATTAGCAATTGCTTTCTTACTATCTTCCAACCGCAAAGCTATTAATTGGCGCACAATTTTAATCGCGCTAGCATTACAAATGTCATTTTCATTTATCGTATTACGATGGGATGCCGGAAAAGCAGGTTTAAAACACGCTGCAGATGGCGTTCAAGGATTAATTAATTTTTCTTACGAGGGAATTAAGTTCGTTGCTGGGGATTTAGTCAACGCAAAAGGCCCTTGGGGATTTGTTTTCTTCATTCAAGCACTACTTCCAATCGTATTTATTAGTTCATTAGTTGCAATCTTATATCATTTCGGTATTATGCAGAAATTTGTCAGTGTCGTTGGTGGCGCATTAAGTAAACTTCTTGGAACTTCTAAAGCAGAAAGTTTAAACTCAGTAACAACTGTATTTTTAGGACAAACTGAAGCTCCAATCTTAATCAAACCTTACTTAACACGTTTAACAAACAGTGAATTCTTCGCTATTATGGTAAGCGGTATGACAGCTGTTGCCGGATCAGTTCTTGTCGGCTATGCAGCAATGGGTATTCCGTTAGAACACTTATTAGCAGCAGCAATTATGGCAGCTCCATCAAGTTTATTAATTGCGAAACTAATTATGCCAGAAACAGAACAAGTAGATAATAACGTTGAACTTTCTACAGAACGTGAAGATGCAAACGTTATTGACGCAGCGGCACGTGGTGCATCTGAAGGTATGCAACTTGTTATTAACGTAGCAGCAATGTTAATGGCTTTCATCGCATTAATCGCTTTATTAAATGGTCTATTAGGATTAATTGGCTCTCTGTTCCATATTAAACTTAGCCTTGATTTAATCTTCGGTTACTTATTATCACCATTTGCAATCTTAATCGGGGTTTCTCCTGGTGAAGCTGTACAAGCAGCAAGCTTTATCGGTCAAAAACTTGCAATCAACGAATTCGTTGCATATGCAAACTTAGGACCACACATGGCAGAGTTCTCTGCAAAAACAAATTTAATTTTAACATTCGCAATCTGTGGATTCGCAAACTTCTCTTCTATCGCAATTCAGTTAGGTGTAACAGGAACGCTAGCTCCTACTCGCCGTAAACAAATTGCACAATTAGGGATTAAAGCAGTTATCGCTGGTACACTAGCGAACTTCTTAAATGCAGCAGTTGCAGGTATGATGTTCCTATAAATAACAAAAAGTCCCCTCTTTTCTAAAGAGGGGACTTTTTGTTATTTATTTTTTCGATACATATTAAATACTTTATGCTTAAATATAAGAACATTATGATACAATAATTAGTAAGTCTGTTTATTTTTTCTTGCAAAAGAGAGATACTACTTGTTGTTGCTCTCTCTAAAAGAATCTAGCCATCCGGTCTATTTCTTAATAATTGTGCATACTACAAGTATCCTTGCATGAATTACCTTTAAGGAGGAAAGTTTTGTGAAAAATAACTTCTATAAAGTCCTCTCTATGTGGATTTTACAAATTTTATTTTATTTTACAACTGTACATGTAACGCAATATGAGCATGCTCTCATTTTTACAATTATATATGTAATTGTTAATGTACTATTTCTATTTTTGGCTGATAAAATTGCCTTTGTTTTCTTCATATTAGGAACCATTATTTCGGTGTTCTACCTATTCTACCAAGCATGGCTTTACTTATGGAGTACATCAGAACAATGGGAATACATTATTACCCACTTCCTAATGGCAGCAAACTTCTTCATCGTATATATCTCAACTCATTTATTAAAGAAGGTTATTCATGAAAATAAAGAATTAACCGAACGTGTGAGAACGTTAGAACAATACATTGGAGAATCAAAATTATTAACAAGACAAGAATTCGAAAGACGACAAGCATTATTAATAAATGCAATGAATCGTCGTAATGAAACAGGCCTTATGATTTATTTTGACTTCACTCCCTTTAGTAAATATACGAAGGAAAGTGTTATGGACCGTGTAGCTTCATTATTAGTTGAAACGGTAAGGGCTGACTTTGACCTTGTTGCTGAATATGATAACAACACATTAGTCATTTTATTACAAAATACAAATGAAGCTGGTGCCGATATTGTAATGAACCGCCTACAGCCTAAAATGGAAAAATGGCTTGCAGCTGAGGCAATTCAAGAAATTAAGATTAAACGAGAACAAATCGCTACAAAAGGACCGACAGTATTATGATGACACTCGTTATACTCCTTTTATTCCTCCTGTTTTGCGTACTTGTTTTTTGGATCAGCATCACATTTTCAATTAAATATGTACTTATTTTTACAGCCTTTCTGTTCTCTGGCTTACTCGTTTACTATTCTTTCTTAACACTTGCGGGCTTAGTTCACCGAAATAGAAAACGAAAAGATCGTACGCTAGAACATTATCCAAGCGTCGACATTTTAATACCCGCCCACAATGAAGGTGTCGTTATTAAAGATACTTTAGAGGCGATGGCGAAGATTGAATATCCAGGCAAACTAACTATTTATTTATTAAACGATAACTCTCAAGATGAGACACCTGAAATTGGTGACGATTTCGATAAAGCTTATGCTCATATTCGTCACATTCGTGTACCGGCGGGTGAACCAAAAGGGAAATCGCGTGTATTAAACTATGGTCTTAGTATTTCAGATGGTGAATACTTTTGTGTGTATGATGCAGATAACCAGCCTGAACCACATGCACTGCGAATGCTTGTAGAACACGCTGAAACAACCGAGGATGCTGTTGGAGCTGTCGGTCACGTTCGTACTGTAAATGAAAAAAGAAACTGGCTAACACGAATGATTTCGTTAGAATTTCAAATCTTCCAGCTCCTTATGCAATCCGGACGCTGGTTACTATTCCAAACAGGTTCACTAACAGGAACAAACATGCTTCTTCGCCGCTCTGCATTAGAAGAGCTTGGCGGTTATGACCCGTATGCAATTGCAGAAGACGCTGAATTAACATTACGAATTACACAAAAAGGCTATCTCTTGCCAATCGTTCCAGAATCGATTACATGGGAACAAGAACCTGAGCATTTAAAAATCCTTATTAAGCAGCGTACACGTTGGCTCCAAGGGAACTTGTATATTTTAGAAAAAATGTTTTCTTCCTTAAGTTTCTTTAAAGGAAAACTTCTCGTCCATTCCTTACAACAAGTTTTAGTGTATGTTGTATTTTGGCTATTCTTAATCATTTCGAACGTTTGGTTTGTAATTGGGTTACTCGGGATATTCCAAATTCAATATAGCATTCCGCTACTATTTATGTGGTATGTCGCATATATTACATATGTTTCTCAATTATTTAGTGCCCAGAGTGTGGAACGAACCTTTACACCCACTAATATTTTTATTAGTGTTATCATGTACTTTACGTACGCACAGCTCTTTACGTACTTATTCATTCGTAGCTTAATTTTATACTTACGTGCAAAGAGCAAGAAACAAGTCATTGGCTGGGATAAAACAGTTCGATTCAAAAAAGATAAATAATAAAAATAAGCACAGAGCGCCGTATGCTCTGTGCTTATTTATTGCCGTATAAATTATATATCAGACAATACCCCTTAGCTGAAAGTAATTTCACGTCCATCCCCCAACGAACGATTGACCTTCATTTATATACGAAAAAGTGATTGCTATTTTTGTAGAACCAATTGCTTCTCTAGCTGTTCTTTGCGCGTTTCAGTCTTAGGTTCCGTGCTTTCTTGGACACTACGATGTGCCACACGTTTCAAACAAATATGCTTCCACTTTCTTTCGTAACGTTTCATTATTCTAGATGTCCCCCTTGAATGCGCTTTAAAACTATTTGAAATCGCTTACAGGAAATAATATAGCACATATACATAAACGTGACAACACATTTCCGACAATTTTTTGTCAAAAATATGAATAGAATTTACAAATTATCGGAATTTGTCGAAACGTATCGATTTTCCTTTGCATAAAAGGCATACTACTTATATAGTAAAGTATTTTATTTCCCTGACTTGCTGTTAAAGTTCCTTCTATATAAAAAAGAGCTGATACATAATCAGCTCTTTTTCCTTCTATTATTTATGACGCTTCATACGCCCTTCTTTTTGTAACTCTTTAAATAATGCTGCCATCATAAAGAAAATAACGAATACGAATGGGAATGCTGCTATGATAGCTGCCGTTTGTAAGGCTTCTAATCCACCTACATATAATAAGATAGAAGCTAACGCTGCTAAAACGATACCCCAAACCATTTTAATGCGGTTTGGTGGATTTAAACTACCATGTGTCGTTAACATCCCTAAAACGAATGTCGCAGAGTCTGCAGATGTAATAAAGAATGTAGAAATCAGAAGAATTGCTAGAACAGATAAAGCTGATCCAAAGCTTCCCATCTGATCAAACATAGCGAATAATCCTACTTCTGTTCCCATCTCTTTCACTTTTTCAAAGATATGTGCATCACCAAACAACTCCATATGAATACCAGTCCCGCCGAAAACAGAGAACCAAAGCGCACCGATTACAGTCGGTACGAGTAACACACCGATAACAAACTCACGAATGGTACGTCCTCGTGAAACACGAGCAATAAACGTACCTACGAATGGTGACCATGCAATCCACCATGCCCAATAGAAAATTGTCCACGACTGAATCCATTGGTTTCCGCCTTCATCTAATGGACTTAAACGGAAGCTCATGCTTGGCAATTCCTGAAGATAAGAACCGATTGTTGAAGTGAAGTAATTCATAATAAAGTTTGTTGGACCTGCAAATAATACAATAATCATAAGTGCAAACGCCAAAATAATATTCGCATTACTTAAATATTTAATTCCTTTATCAAGACCTGTTTGCGCAGATAACATGAAAAGAACGGTTACGATTGCAATAATAACTAACTGTGTCGGCAATGAATTCGGAATAGATGTTAAATAACTAACACCACCAGCAATTTGTTTCGCACCAAGACCTAATGATGTTGCAACACCAAACACAGTTGCGAAAACAGCTAACACATCAAATGAATGAGCAATACGCCCATGTTCCCCGCCTTTAAATAACGGACCTACTGTCGCACTAATCGTACTTGCTTTTCCTTTTCTAAAAGTAAAGTAAGCAATACACAGCGCTACAAATGCATATAGTCCCCACGGATGTAATCCCCAATGGAAAAATGAAAAGCGTAGTGCAAGACGCGCACTTTCCTCAGTTGCACCTTCTCCAAATGGAGGTGCGTACAAATGGTTTAACGGTTCGGCAACGCCCCAGAAAACTAAGCCGATACCCATACCAGCGCTAAATAGCATAGCAAACCATGTCATATAACTATAATCAGGCTCATCATCATCTTTACCTAAACGAATAGAACCGTATTTCGAAACAATTAAAAAGATAGACACACCTAATATAATAGAAACAGAAATAATATAGAACCATCCAAACTTACTAACTAATGCAGTTTGAATTGCGGTTGTTACATTTCCTAGGCTACCTTTTCCAATAATAGATTCGGGAATAATCCCCCAAATTGTAAATGCAATACATAATGTTAATGAAACGATGAATGTTTTTGTCAGTTTCCTCATCAAATCCCCCTTCGTAGGTTTCACTTTTGTAAATAACATCAATTCCGATATGTAAAATCGGATAGAAAACTATGATTTTTGCGGTGATTTTCTTACTTTCACCTTCACCAATTCGAATTCTTATGGACAGCCTTACCTTCCGTATAACCTTTTTACTCTGCAAGAGCTACAAGATCGAAATACTGCTGTCAAATTGTGCGAGAAAAATGCGGATGGGAATGTGTTTTCCCAAAAAAGGATGTGTTACAGATGTAAAAAAGGGCATTTTTCTTCCTTGCAACCCTTTCTGTTTGTAACAATTATGCGGTTTTTTTGCTAGTATATAGCACGTGTTTATAGTTTCACAAACAAAATGTTTATGTTTATATAACTATATTACCCATAAAACGGTAAAATACTCAAGGAATGTAATCGTTTAGTAAACATCATGTAACACTCCTGTAATATTTTTATTTACGCCGAAAACAATATGTTGTATTAAATATTTTGAATATAAGTAGAAACCTAATAATCATATGGAATGAAAAACGCTTTCCTATATTTTTTGTTATATTACAGGATGTTAACGACTTATTACGAATGGTTTGTAATTGTGTGTTTTCCCGAAATCCGAAAAAATCTGTTGCTATAATGAGGACACGAAAACAAACGCAATGGAGGCTATCATGAAAAAATTAATTGGAATAGCAACAGCAGCAGTTTTTGGTCTTGGGATTTTCACATCATCTGCTAATGCAGAAACTGTTGTAACAACAGACGTACTAAATGTACGCGAAAACCCTACTACGGAATCAAAAGTTGTCGGTAAATTACTAAACGGTAATAAAATAGATGTTCAAAATACAGAGAACGGATGGTCAAAAATCACTTTAGATGGTAAAGACGCATTCGTAAGTTCAGAGTTTACAAAAAGCATCTACTATGTAACAGCTAACGTATTAAACGTACGTGCTGAAGCGAACACAGACTCAGAAATTCTTGGGACGCTTACGAAAGACGATATGATCGAAACAACGAACCAAGTACAAAATGAGTGGTTACAATTCGAATATAACGGGAAAACAGCTTATGTTCACGTTCCTTTCTTAACAGGTACAGCACCTGTTATTGAGAAACAAGAACAACCTGCTCCTGCTAAAACTGTAGCACCAGCTAAAGCGCAAGCAAAACCAGCTGCTAAGCCTGCTGTGAAAGCTGCTGAAACTAGCGAACCTTCTAATGGTCGTGAGTTAACAGTTGTAGCTACAGCATATACAGCTCACCCAAGCGAAAACGGTGGCACATACGGCGGCCGTGTATTAACTGCAATGGGTCATGACTTAACAGCGAACCCAAACATGAAAATGATTGCTGTTGACCCGAAAGTAATCCCATTAGGATCTAAAGTATGGGTTGAAGGTTACGGAGAAGCTATCGCTGGAGATACTGGCGGTGCAATTAAAGGTAACCGTATCGACATCCTACTTGGATCAGATAGTGCTGCTCAAAAATGGGGACGCAAAACTGTTAAAGTGAAAATTTTAAAATAACCAATGACTGCTAAAGCCGGTTCTCTTTGTTGAGAGCTGGCTTTTATTTTTTTATAATAGCTATAAGGAGGTTATGTCCATGAATGTACAAGCAAAAGTAGACTGGATCGGTACACCAAAACCGTATATATATAAAGATGAAGTAACATACGATGCTACTTCCATTGACTTTTCACTCGCTGGTGATGACAATCGATATAAATTAATTGTGCTCAGCTCTGAAGAAAATACACATTACAAAATTGTCCAATATGGAATCAAACCCGGCTCACAAAAGCCATTTCCTATCGACATTCCATTCGAACAAAATATGTTACCAATCGTAGAACAAATATTACATGATCCATATGTGCAAGCGATATTAAAGGAAACGCGCTCATAATTGTAAAAAAGGATATCATCTAGCTGGTTTTTTTGGCTAAGTGATATCCTTTTTGTTTTCTCTTCTTGAACACGAGATATAAACTACAAAAAGATGCCGTTCAAAAATATTGAAAAACACCTTTCCATTTCCATTCACAGTTACAATATGATAATGTAAATTTCATTTTTTCTGTTTTGGGCATTTTTTGTTTATAATGGTAAAGGAAAGAAATATGTGTACGGAGGAATATTATGCTGCAACACTCAATTACGAAAGATGAAATTATGATGATTGCGAATGAGTTCGTCCAAGGACTAGATCCACAGCAAACAGCTGATCAGGAACATGTCGCTACAGCTCGGCACCTATATCGTAGTGGTTTTGTCTACAACGTTGACTTTGATGGTTATACGCTATCAGGAACTGTAGATGCTACAGGCAGCGTATATAGCGTCCATATCCCGATTCGTAACGTCGCTGAAAGCTATTGCGATTGCTTCGCACCAACACAATGTGAGCATATGCTTGCTGTGTTACTATCTGCAGCATCTAGTTTCGGGCAAGTAGGAGATGTATTAACTTTATTTAAAAATAATACGAAACCTTCCCTTCCTCCTATTCGAACTGCAAGACAAGTATTGCAATCATCAGCTTTTGAAGAAACGGATTATAAAAGTTGGCAATCATATTTTGATAACGAATATGAATCATTTAAAAAAGAACAAGCTCGGCTTACTTATAAACAAATGTATTTTCTTATGAGTATTTTTACGGACTTCTATACGAAACTCGAGCGGAAGGCTCCGCGCATTGTTGCGATACATGAGTTGTTTAGGCTACACGCAGCGCTTTATTGCTTTCAAAAATTACTAGAAGAGATTCAGGACTTCGAAGCAAATAAAACGTATTCTTATCACCAGCCTGTTAACGTCGTTCGCTTATTTGTAGATAAAGTGGAATCCATCGTTCGGGACTTACAATCAGAAGCGATTCCTTCAGAGTCTGAAGCAATTTTGCAAGAAACAGCTCGTCTCGTTCACGAAGTCTTCTTCTCCACCGACGCCTATACACAAGAGAGATTTTTTATTTATCGTCACATATGGAGTGAACTCTTACAAAAGAAAGAGCAACTACAAGAAGAAGAAAAGCGAATCGATACGAAAATCAATCCACTTTCCAAAGCATTAGCATCTTCTCATCTACTCTTTTTAAATGACGAAGACCTATTAGCGATGGATTTACTTAAGAAACAACCTGCTTCTGTTGTAAGTCTATACTTCTATTGGTTAGAAGAGCTATTAAATACAATGCAGTGGGATCGTGCGAAAAACTGGCTTTCCTTTACGTATAAGCAAGTGAAGAAAACGATACATGAGCATGAAAATACAATTTTCATAAAAGATATCGTTCGCTTATTTGTCATCATGTATGAAACGTATGCAACCCATACAAATGAACAAGCCGGACTCGAAATGATTTTGCAAGAGCTATTACCATATAGTTTCGCAAACTATGAGCAATACGTACTCGCGAAAAAGCAATATCGTACATGGGCAGAACTTCAGCTCTTACATGGATTTGAAGCCATTGAACTTTTGAAAGAGCCTCTGAAAGATATTGAAAAGGAAGCACCAGAAGCGGCCCTTCCTCTTTATCACCTTGCTGCTACTGAGGCCATTGAAGAGCGAAATCGTAAATCATATAGACGCGCAGTTCGTTACTTAAAGAAATTACGTACATTATATAAACGATTGAAGCGTACCGATGAATGGGATGCTTTCATTATTCACACCGCAAACTTACATTCACGTCTGCGTGCACTACAAGAGGAATTACGGAAAGGAAAATTAATCGATGATCAATCAAACTGAAGTAACAATTAGGCTCCAGCACGTTAGTCAAGGTTGGTTCCTTTGGGGAGAAGATGACAGCGGTACTCCATTATCCGTAACAAGTTGGAAACGAAATGCATTTACATGGCACTCCACTTCCTTCTACGGCACGTTTCTAAAAGAAGCGACCTTTGAAGGAAAACAAGGTGTTATGCTAACAAACGCACAAGCATTTGAATACATCGCTAATAAACCGATGAACTCCTTTGCCCATATTCAAATGAACGGCCCTATTACAGCACTTACGGAAGATGCGAACGAATTATGGGATGCCTTCATCAGCGGTAGCTTCGTACCTGATATGGAGCGTTGGTCTCAGCAACCATCTTGGAAAGTTCAAAATACCCCAATCGAAGATGACACATTGGCATCTCTTTTCTCGACTGCGGTAAATGAAAGCATATTACAAGATAACCGTTCAAATGATGGATGGGAAGATGCCAAGAGACTTTATGAACATTACGACTTTACGAAAAGACAATTGGATGCAGCACTACATGAAGAAGATTGGCTTCGCAAAATTGGTTACATTGAAGATGACCTTCCCTTTACAATCGGACTACGGCTACAAGAACCGCAAGAAGAATTTGAAATGTGGAAGCTTGAAACAATTGTTACACCAAAGCGCGGGGCACATCGCATATATGTATATGAGAGTATCGATTCTTTACCAAAGCGATGGCACGATTATGAAGAACGTATTCTAGAAACACAAGAAGGCTTCAGTAAGCTCGTACCGTGGTTAAAAGAAGACGAGATGTTCCGAAGTGAACTCTTTGAAACAGAAGCGTGGAACTTCTTAACGGAAGCAAGTAACGAATTACTCGCCGCAGGTATTACGATTTTACTACCATCATGGTGGCAAAATTTAAAAGCAACAAAACCAAAATTACGTGTACAGCTGAAGCAAAATGCTACGCAAACGCAATCTTTCTTTGGCATGAATACGCTTGTTAATTTTGACTGGCGCATTTCAACGAACGGCATTGATTTATCCGAAAGCGAATTTTTCGAACTCGTTGAACAAAACAAACGGTTATTCAATATAAATGGTCAATGGATGAGACTGGATCCAGCCTTTATTGAAGAAGTACGAAAACTCATGAACCGTGCCGATAAATATGGACTCGAAATGAAAGATGTCCTTCAGCAACATTTATCAAACACTGCTGAGGCAGAAATTGTAGAAGAAGATAGTCCATTTACCGATATTGAAATCGAGCTAGATGGATATTATGAAGAGCTATTCCAAAAACTATTGCACATTGGAGATATTCCAAAAGTAGATGTCCCTTCTGCACTAAACGCAACACTCCGTCCGTATCAACAACATGGCATTGAGTGGTTATTATATTTAAGAAAGCTTGGATTCGGAGCATTATTAGCTGACGACATGGGACTTGGGAAAAGTATTCAAACGATCACTTACTTACTATATATAAAAGAGAACAATCTCCAAACAGGCCCTGCCTTAATCGTGGCACCGACATCTGTTCTTGGAAATTGGCAAAAAGAATTTGAGCGTTTCGCACCAAATTTACGTGTTCAGTTACATTATGGAAGTAACCGAGCGAAAGGCGAATCATTTAAAGACTTCCTTCAATCAGCAGATGTTATATTAACATCTTATGCATTAGCTCAGCTTGATGAAGAAGAACTGAGTACGTTATGCTGGGATGCTGTTATTTTGGATGAAGCACAAAATATTAAAAACCCACATACGAAACAGTCGAAGGCAGTACGAAACTTGCCAGCAAATCACAAAATCGCTTTAACCGGTACACCGATGGAAAACCGACTTGCCGAGCTTTGGTCTATTTTCGACTTCATTAATCATGGATATCTCGGCAGCTTAGGACAATTCCAACGCCGCTTCGTCTCACCAATTGAAAAAGACCGTGACGAAGGAAAAATCCAACAAGTTCAACGTTTTATCTCGCCGTTTTTACTGCGTCGTACGAAGAAAGATCAAACCGTCGCATTAAACTTACCAGATAAACAAGAACAGAAAGCTTACTGCCCACTTACTGGTGAACAAGCTTCCTTATATGAACAACTTGTTCAAGATACATTGCAAAATGTAGAAGGATTAAGCGGGATTGAAAGACGCGGATTTATATTACTCATGCTGAACAAGCTCAAACAAATTTGTAATCACCCTGCTCTTTATTTAAAAGAAACAGAACCAAAAGACATCATCGAACGTTCCATGAAAACGAGTACGCTAATGGAACTCATTGAAAATATAAAAGATCAAAATGAAAGTTGTTTAATCTTCACACAATACATCGGTATGGGGAACATGCTAAAAGATGTGTTAGAAGAACATTTCGGTCAGCGCGTTCTCTTCTTAAACGGTAGTGTACCGAAGAAAGAACGAGACAAAATGATCGAGCAGTTCCAAAACGGAACGTATGACATTTTCATCTTATCGTTAAAAGCAGGTGGAACTGGCTTAAACTTAACCGCTGCCAACCATGTCATTCACTACGACCGTTGGTGGAATCCAGCTGTAGAAAATCAAGCAACAGACCGTGCATATCGCATTGGTCAAAAACGCTTCGTTCACGTTCATAAGCTTATTACAACGGGGACACTCGAAGAAAAAATTGATGAAATGTTAGAAAGAAAACAATCATTAAATAACGCCGTCATTACAACCGATAGTTGGATGACCGAACTATCTACAGATGAACTAAAAGAATTGCTTGGTGTATGAGAAAAAGGAGCTAATCTCAAAAGATTAGCTCCTTTTTCTATTCCAAAACCAATTGCTTATTATAATTCCTGTTAATCCACCGCACGTATCCAGTAATGAATCTTGCCACATCGGTGTACGGTCTCCCGTAAACCATTGATGAATTTCATCAAATGTTGCATATCCCGCAACGAAAAGAAGAGCGTATATAAAGCACCGCTTTCTCGAATAACCCGATCGATGAAAAGCATAATACGTCAATGAACCAAGCATAAAGAACACCATAAAATGAGCTCCTTTACGAAGGAAAAACTCAACAAATCCGCCTACACCTTTATTTGCAATGCTAACAGGTGTACCACCGCCATAATCGATAGATACCCATGAGAAATGCTCTTTCACAAACTCCACATTTACATATTGTTCAATATCCGAACGCATATCCTGCTTTTTATATGGTTGTGCCGAGGAATAGAAAATCAACCCCATCCATAGTAAAACAGGAATCCAAAATAACCATTTACGATTCATTCTTCCGAAACCCCTCTCTTAGTCTTTTAAGCGTACCAAAAAAAAGAATAAATTTCACGCCAAAACATGACATTTGCACTCTATTTATAAAGTGAAAGGGGGTGATAAACATGGCAGTCGAAACAATCGTAATGGACTTAACTTTACGTCTTGTCTTAAACAGTGGATTAGATAAGAACGGCAAAACAGTTTTTAAGCACAAACAATTTAAGCGTGTTAAAACAAACGCAAACTTAGAACAAGTACAAAACGTAGCACGTGCTCTTGCTTCTGTACAAGCATCACCGCTTCACGCTATACAACTTGTTAGCACATCGGATCTTTCTAACCTATAAGGTGAAACTTTAATCAGCGCCAATCGGCCCTGCCTAACTGGATAAAAAAAGGAGGAAATAACATATGCAAGTACTAGAATTAATTTTCGCAAAAGAAGATGGAAAAACAGTTGTTTTTTCTATCGAAAAACCTATCACACCCGTCGATGCACAAGTCGTAGATCAAGTAATGGATACGATTCTTGCCTCATCTGTATTTTCATCAATTAATGATACTACTCGAAAAAAAGGAGCCCGTCTTGTAGAAAGGAATGTATCTGAAGTTCCCATTACTCTATAAATGAAAAAGACGAATCTGCATCATTTTGCAGATTCGTCTTTTTTCTTCGGCATTTCAATCGGAATAAAGATTTTTGAAAAACCGACGCATACATATTTATAGTGTTCTCCACCTATATCAAACTCGGTCGTATATGTTGAGAAGAAAATATAATCACTTCGCTTTGTATAATTCTCGATTAATAATCCAACTTGTGGCTCAACATATTTTTTCGCCAACTTCTTACCAGCCGATGCTAAATCGCCAAGGAGACCCTCTTCATTTTCCTTTTGAACTTCGTCTAGCTTCTTACTTACATCATTACGTTTCATAAACTGCTTTGCTGCCCAATCCGTATATTCACCTTTACTCGGATTACTATTTGCTAAATATACTAGAAGAACAACAACTAGAGCCATAATAATATACTTTTTCTTCATACTATCTCACCGCCTACTCTTTTCTATTTTCATATATATGTACAAGCGATGCAAATTAGAAAGACTATCATCTATTGATTGTAAACGAATAGCCAAAATTTACAATATGAAACAGAATATTAACAATTAATTTACTTAATTCGTATATAATTATATTGAGAATTACTATCATTTATAAAGGGGGAATCAAATTTATGAATGACGAAAATGATATTATTATTTCTAATTCTACAATGATGTTAGAGCCATACAAGCACCCTCAATATCAAACAAAGATTATCGAAAGTAGCGGGAACCATCTTTACTCCTGTCAAACTGCTCTCCAACTCATCAAACAATCTTGTCTAACCAATGTTCACTCTACTTATCAAGGCAGACGGAAAGCAGTTCAAACAAACTTTCATTTCAAACAAAATGTCCCAATTCCAATTAATCATCGAGAATATATTTGTGCTTTCCCGACAGAATCTCCTTCTTCTCCAAACTGTATATGGCTGTTTTATAACCATATAGATGACATAGAGTTTTTCAAAAAGAGTAAAAAAGCTAACATTCATTTTTCAAATGGTACTACTACAACAATACATATCAGTCCCCATAGGCTAAAACAACAATTATTAAAGGCTGGATACGTATTATCACGTATGAACATGCAAGATTCACTACAATTTAAAAACCTCTTACTACATTTACTACCTTAACATAATAAGTAGAATGGAAAGCAATATCCCTTGCCTTCCATTCTTATGATAATATTTACCCTCTTAAACTACTTCGCATTTTCTCAAGTGCTTGCCGATACATCCACCTCACTTGATAATAGGTCATTTCCATCTCGCTAGCGATTTCACCCATCGTTTTCCCTACAAAAAATCGTTCAAAAATAATGTACTTTTCCTTCTCATCTAACACACTCATAAAATCCTTCGCTTTCATTTCAATATCTTCAAAATGGAAGATATCCTCATACTCTCCTACATATACACACTTTTCTTGCACCGCAAACTCTTTCTTCAACCTTTCTAATATATAACCACGCACCGTTACAACTGCATATGCTGGGAAACTTCCTTTCTCCGCATCAAATCTTTCATACGCATACCAAAGACCAATTAAACCACATTGATAATACTCTTCATGATCTTGATAAATACCTAATTTCTTTATTTGATTCACAATCATACCTTCATACAAAACAACCGCCTCTTTAAAAGTAGCTGGTTTCACACAGTACCCACTTCTAAAAGGTATACCTCTTTGTTATTCCGCCGGTACCTCCACAATATAAAAATAAAGAAGCGATTTCACTGTGAGTAATTTCAAATACTACCGCCGAAATTTGAAATTACATGAAATAGAATTTGAAATTTTGCTGGTTGTATTTGAAATAAGGGTAAAAATAAAAAAGGTGACTCTTGGAAGAGCCACCTTTTAATCCAATCATATTATGCACCAAAACTGTTTCCTAAACCTTTTAGAAAACCTAACCCTATCGTTAAAATAAAGAAAATTACAATTAAAATTGTCGTTTTTTTCTTACTTAAACCTGCCACAATATGTAACCCTAATCCTGTTAAAATTAAACTCCAAATATTAAAAATCTCAATTGAAGATGCAATGCCGTTTAAAACTGTCCCTTTTTCAAATAAAGGGGCTAAACTCGTATAAGTATCCGTTCCATTTCCATCGAAAATCAAACCTAATCCTACATTTAACAAGCTCCCAATGTAGAAAACAAGATTAGCGTATAGGTAAATAGATAATATCTTCATGTAAGGAGTATCATTGCCCATTAACATCATAATTACTTTATAGAAACCTGCTGCAATAAAGAGACCGATAGGTGTTCCAAATAATCCGAAAAGTGCCCCGCCACCAAGTGCAAACCATTTTATCATCTGCCCATCTTGGCCATTTATTTCTTTTGCCACTTCTGGTGTATTAACCACTGATAAATAAAATACCGCAGCTGTCGTAACCGTCCCAATTAGAATAAATAAGATAAACGCTACCCAGACCGGACTTTTCGTCTTCATTCTCTCAAACTGTTCACCTGGAGATGTAATCATCCCTAATAACGATGGCTTTTTAGAACCTACATCTTGCGTATTAATATTCGTTTCCATTATAACGCTCCCTTATTTATACTGGCATATTCGGTAAGAATGCCGCAATTAACATAACAATTGCTGCTAAGAATAAAGCTTTAATGATGAATAAAACGATAATTGGAATCGCTGCTTTCACTTTACTTACTCCCGCTGTAATTTGCAGTCCTAACCAAATTAAAACGATATTCCATAAATAAAATACTTCAATCGAACTCCCTATTCCATAAGCAACTGAACCTTCTTCAAATAGTGGTCCTAAGCTTGTATATGCAGTTGGTGCAACACCTAAAATGAAAGCGATAATACCATTAATAAATCCACCAATAATAACAACAATGTTCGCATATACAATAATCGTTACTAATTTTTTATAAGAGGTATCATTCCCATAGAACATCATAAACACTTTATAAATAGCTGCAACAACGAATGTTGCCAGCATACCACCTATAGTACCCGACACAATGCCAGAAATAACATCGGATGTCAGTGAACTCTGTCCTGCGAATTCACCTAGTTCTTTTTTCACTTTCACCATCTCAGGTGACGTATTCGTAACGTATGTAGTAAAAGCACTTAACAGCCCTTGTAATAGCGCCATTAAGAAGAACATACCCCAAACTTTCTCGCTCGTCTTCATTCTCTCAAACTGTAAACCAGGAGAAGTAATCATTCCAAACAATGATGGCTTCTCTCCGCCAGCTTTTTGTGTATTCAAATTCGCCTCCATTATAACGCCTCCTTCTATTTATATAACCCGTTCTAACGGGCGGTTCACTTCCTCTTATGAGGCTACGAACCGCCCACTAGAACGGTAATGTGTAGTAGAGAGCCCCCTCTCTACTACACTGCTAACTTATTCATAACGTAATGCTTCAATTGGATCTAATTTAGCAGCTTTATTCGCCGGAATTAATCCGAAAATAATACCGAGTGTCATAGAGAATAGTACGCCTCCAACGACAACTTCCCACGAAACGAGTGGTGGCCATTTCGCAAATGTGGAAACGATATAGGCCCCGCCATATCCAAGACCAATTCCGATTAAACCACCTAGAAGCGTTAACATAACTGCTTCAATTAAAAACTGTAATAAAATTTTACTACGTGTTGCCCCAAGTGCTTTACGTATCCCAATTTCGCGCGTACGCTCTGTTACAGATACGAGCATAATGTTCATAACACCAATACCACCAACGACTAACGAAATACCAGCGATACCGCCGATGATCATCGTCATGATGCTAGTGACTTTAGAAACATTTTCTTGTAATTCTTTTAAATTCACCAGTTCATATTTACCTGGAATTTCACTTGGCTTACGACTATTTAATACATCAACAGCTTGTTTCCCAGCTGCTTCTAAATCGTCTACATTTTTAGCTTGAATTGCGATATTTTGAATATCATCTGTTCCGAATAAAACTGGCCATAATGTAAGGGGGATTAACGCTTCTTCCATTTCAAATCCCATAAACTCATTATCAGATGTATACACACCAATAATTTGCATCGGTTGCCCCTTCATCTCAATAATTTGTCCAACTGGGTTTACATCCTTAAATAACGTCTCTTCTGTTTTTGTACTAATCATCACAACGTTATTTGCATGAGAAATATCTGATTCACCTAAAGTACGTCCCTTTACGACCTTTACTTTATTAACCGCAAAGTATTCATTATCAAGACCAATAACATTCAAATTTGCTTTTTTATCATTTACATCCAATATCTCTGTTGTCGAATTTGTCGTAATAACATGTGAAACATCTTTCACTTGTTTTACTTCCATAATATCCTCTTCTGTTAACTTCGGTATTTCAAATCCGCCTATAGCAAACTCATCATTCATATCTGGTTTAAATTGAATTGGCATAAGGTTATTACCACCAGAACCCGCGAATTTCGACTTCAGCATCGCTTCTCCGCCTTGCCCAATCGCAACGACAGTAATAATAGAACCAACGCCGATAATAATACCGAGCATCGTAAGAGCTGAACGCAGTTTATGAGCTAAAATAGAAGATAGGGCAATTTTTATACTATCTAGTAAGCTCATACCGCACACCTTCTATCTTCTGTAATTTTCCCATCTCGCAGTACAATGCGGCGGGAAGAATACGCTGCTACTTCCTCTTCATGCGTAACCATAACAATCGTTGTACCTTCTGCATTAAGCTTCGTGAAAATATTCATAACTTGCTCACCAGACTTCGTATCAAGCGCACCAGTTGGCTCATCGGCCATAATGAACGTTGGATTATTCGCAATCGATCTTGCAATCGCTACACGCTGCTTCTGTCCACCTGATAACTCATTCGGCAGATGATGAACCCTATCTGACAAACCAACTTTACCAAGCGCTTCTAGAGCCCTTTGACGACGCTCTGCTTTCTTCACGCCACCGTATACGAGCGGAAGTTCAACATTTTCTACTGCTGAAAGACGCGGCAGCAAATTAAAGTGCTGAAACACAAAGCCAATATATTCATTACGAATTAAAGCAAGCTTTGACTCATCTGCTGTTAAGATATTCACATCATTCAGCATATATTCGCCTTCTGTTGGACGATCTAAACAACCGATAATATTCATAAGCGTTGATTTACCAGAACCAGAAGGTCCCATAATCGAAACGAACTCACCACTTTGAATCGTTAAACTAATATCATGTAAGATCGGCACTGCTAATTTCCCTTGATAATACGTTTTAGCAATATTATTTAACGTAATCATTTCTCTTTCACTTCCATTCCGTCATACACATCGTCGGAAGGATTTTTAACCACCTTTTGCCCCACTGTTACGCCTTCAGTAATTTCTGTCCAGTCTCCATCAGTAGAACCTTTTTTCACATTTTGTTTACGAAGCTTTCCTTTATCCTCAACATAAACAAATGCATCATCGTCTTTTTCCACAATGCTCTTAGTTGGAACAGCAATCATCGTCTTATTCTCTAAATTTACTTGCAGAGAAACGTGATAACCTGGAGATAAACCATCTTGACTATCAAGACTTGCTTTATATGTATATTGGGACATATTCTGAGTCGCTTCCCCCATACCGCCTGCTTGAGCCATCTCTGCACTCGTTGGGAATTCACTTACTTCTGTAATCTTACCTGTCCACTTCTTCTTACTATTTGCTTTCGCAGTAACAGTAAATGTTTGATCTGGTTGAATTTGTGACTTCTGAAGCTCAGTTAACGTCCCTTGCACTTGGAATGGATCTTTAGACGCCACTTGTAAAAATGCTTTCCCTTGACCACCTAACGCTTGAGATGAACTTTGCGCCGCATCTTTATCTAACTTTTGAACGACACCAGTAAAATTACTATAAATCGTAAGCTCTTTCTGCTTTTTACTTAATTCTTCTTTCTGCAACTTCCCTTTTTCTTTCTCAAGATCAGTTGTCTTTTGCGCCATCTCTAACTCACTTACTTGCTCGTCCATCGGATCCGTTACTTCTTTCCCAGCTCCGCTATCCTTTGCCTTCTTAATTTCTTTCTTCAACGAATCAATTTTCTTCTTTCCTTGATCATAACGCATGTCCGCCATCTTCTGATCAAGCTCAGCTTGCTTCATTTGCAAGTTAATCTCTTCATTATCATAAGAGAATAACTTCGTACCTTTCTCTACCTCTTGTCCTTCTTTCACTGCAATATCTTTCACTTTTCCTTTAGTCGGATCCGCATAGAAACTTTCAATATTACCTGGTTTTACCTGACCAGAAATTAATTTCGTATTATTAAGCTTTCGCTCCGTTACCTTCTCAAAGCTCACAGCATCAGCAGATGTTGATGCTCCTTTCTTCTTGCCTTGCATAATAAAAATATTAACTGCTGCTACAATAACAATTAGTGCAATGACCCCGATAATAATCCATTTCTTCTTCTTGTTTGGAGTACGAACCGTATTTGGTATCATTTTCTCGCTCCCTTTATAACTTAATAGTTTAATATAAAAAATGTATAAAACTTTCTGAAAATAAATTACATATTATTACATTCTTTTTACAAAGTTTTACACATCCATTTATATTGTAACAAAAATTCCAATGATTAGAAATATGACATATTGTCTTTTAAGATAGATTTAAGGAAAGATTATATTAATATAAGAAAAGCCATCCAACATGATAATTGGATAGCTTTTCGAACAAAATATTATGCAGCTTTAGGAGCGTTTCTCTCATGTCCACGTTGAACGATGAACAAGAAGATTGTTGATAAAATTGCACCTGTTAATAGTAAGATGAAGCAACCGTCCCAGCCAGAACGATCAACAATAACACCGATTGCTGCGTTTGCTACAAGACTTCCGCCTACATAACCGAACAGACCACACATACCAACTGTCGTACCTACTGCAAATTTCGGTACTAATTCCATCGCACTTAAACCGATTAAGAACTGTGGTACATAAATTAAACAACCGATAATAGAAACTGCAATACTTACAACAAGTATGCTAGTTGCTTGCCAATATACAAACGTACCAATAACAACTCCGACCATACTAATGATACATAATGGCATACGTTTTCCTTTAAATAATTTATCACTTAAAAGACCAACGATTAATGAACTTGGAATTGCCATACCTTCAAAGATTGCGTATGCCGCATGTGCTTCATTTTTTGAGAAACCTTTAACTGTCGTTAAATAAAGTGGAACCCAGTTAATAACACCGAAGCGAATTAAATACACAAATGCATTCGCAATACATAAGAACCATACAAATTTATTCTTTACTACGTATTTCATTAAAATTTCTTTTGGTGACATCTTGTTAGCATGATCTGCTTTTTCAAGATTTTCATAGTCATTACGATACTCATCAATTGGAGGAAGACCTTCTGATTCTGGTGTATCCTTCGCATTAATCCAAACAAGAACTGAAATTACCATTGCGATAATCGCAGGGAAAATAAACACGCCGCCTTGCCAATGATTTTCACCAAAAATAGCTACACCAATTCCGACAAGTGGTGGCACAAGCATCCCGCCAACGTTATGTGAAATATTCCAAATACCTGTTTTCGTACCACGTTCTTTTTTTGAGAACCATTTTGTCATAACGATACTACAAGGTGGTGCTCCCATACCTTGTACAATACCATTTAGAACAAGTAGTGTAACAATCATTCCAAATGACGATGCAAAACCGAAACAAATATTTACAAGCCCTGATAAGAATAAACCGACTGCGATAAAGCGCTGGGCGAAAGCTTTATCTGATAAATTCCCCATAAAGAACTTACTAAACCCATAAACAATTGCCATGATTGAACCTAGTAGTCCAATTTCAGCTGTACTAAACCCATATTCTTGTACTAAATACGTACTAGATAACGTAAAGTTACTACGAACTAAATAATAAGCAGCATACCCAACTGAAATTCCCATCAATACACGGATACGTAGTAATCGATATACACGGTCGATCATATCCGCTGGCAATCTTTCAATTGCAGGTGCTGGCTTAAGCCATTTAAACATATATTTCCGTCTCCTTTTCTCACTTCTGAGAGAGACGCTGTCTATTCCATATCTCGATTATTCCACTATTTGATATATTTTTGTTTGTTCTTCTAACCGGCTGTCCTTCAATTTCTTTCTCGTTCTTCGTAAACATTGTTGGTACGCCAAACGAAACCTTTTCTAAAATGTGACCCGCTTCTTCTGATAAACAATAATCAATAAATAAATCCGCAATAATACCATTCGGTGCACGTTTTAGTTTCGAAATCGCATTAACAGATAATCCTGTTTGCTCCGGTACAATACTTACAATTGGAAAGCCTTGCTTTTGAAGCATTCTCTGATCTCCCATGAAATTGATGCCTATCATATACTCACCGCTCGCAACAAGCTCCACCGGTATGTAACCATTCACCGTTACTTCACCAACTTGTCCTGCGAGATTCTTAACATATTCCTTCGCTTCCTCTTCACCTACCGTATCAATAAGTGATTGAAAAAACGTATATGCTGTTCCTGATACATTTGGATCTGGCATCACAATCTTTCCCTTATATACTGGATTTAATAAATCTTGCCACCTTGATGGATAAGGAAGTCCGAGCGGTGCTATTTCTTCATTCCACCGCTCTTTATTGATCGCAATTGCCAGTTTCTCCACTTCATAACCGTACCAATAACCGTCTTTATCTTTAACAGTTTTTGAAATACGATTCGCATGCTGACTCGTAACAGGAATAGATAGATTTTTTTGCTTCATCATTTGATGCGCGTCTACCGTACCGCCAATAATAATATCCGCTTTCGGATTTCCAGCTTCCTCTTCTACCCTCCGAAGAAGCTCTTCTGTCGAAAGACGAATAAATTCATACGTACAACCGCGTGGTTTACAAAATGATGAAAGCAAAGCTTCACCAACTTCCTCACGAGCTGCTACATACGCAACAAGATGACGATTCTCCAAAATAGGGAGACCACTTTTATTATATTTAATAGAGGTTGTATCTCGAGAGCAACTAGACATCGCTCCTCCAATTACTAGCAAAAAGAAGAAAAAGGCTATCTTTCTCATGACACATTCTCCTTTACAAATAAATTTGCGAGGGAGCTTTTCATATACATGACATTCCCATTATTATCACCGAGATATTGCACAACAAAGTACGATGGATATACAGAAATAGTAAGAATGTCTTCTCGCTCATTCTTTATACGCTTCCCTGTTTTATAAGCGGTAATATAAGCAATCGGTTCATTCTGTGATTGTAATAATTTCTGTATTTCTCCGTAATCTGTAATTTGCTTTGCGTACCGAATCGAATCAAGTATGTGCGTAAGACTCATCGCACGTTCTACATCACCTTGGCGCACTATGACATCCTGCGCTGACGCAAAAAAATCACTAATACGCTCTGGTGTGTAATACAGGCTTAATAAATACGTTTGAAATGCTGAAATCATTGGATCCGTACCATTCTTTCCATACATATCAGCCCCGTACTGGAACAAGTCACCTACTGCAAAAGTACGTTTATGTCCATTCAAGTACGTTACTTCTCCAGTAAATACTTGTTCTTGACTCTTAGCTTCTCTCGGTTCTATTTGAATTCGGTCAAAGAATGAAACAATCGTATGCAAACGAACTTCATCCGTTATAACAATTTCTCCCCACTTTTCATGCCTAACCTTCATTTCAGTAGGTAGGGATTCATTCACCCTTTGTAAAACAGTTTGTTTGTCATTCACTATTGTGATTCGATTGTATATTTGCTTCTCCATCACATAAAACAAAATAAGAGAAACAATTATACAAAGGACAAACATAAGAATTTGAAATGATAGCCTTTTCATTTCTGCCTACCTCCAAGATAAAAAAACGTTGTTTCGAAAATACCGCATAATTGTTTCATAAATGTATCATTTAACCGCTTTCAAGTTTTTTATGTCTTCCATCCGTCTCGGAAGCAAGAATGTAATAAATATTGTAGTACCAACATCTTCACTACTCTCAATTCGCATACTTCCGCCCTGCTTATTCATAATCTCCTGACAAATATACAAGCCGTAACCATTCCCGTAACTAGAAGGAAGTACCTTCCCTTCTGGCGATTCATTCCACTCTGCAAGCACACCTTCATCTATACCAATGCCATCATCATGAACAAAAACCTTCGCCTCACGTTCATTTACAATTACATTCATACGAATTTGCGTAGCATCGCTATATTTTATCGCATTATCAAGCACGTTTAAGAAGATTTGTTTCGTCTTATCAAAATCCGCAACAACATGTACATCTGTTAACTCATTTATCACTTCAATCTCAAATTTCTGCAGGCGAGGTTTCACAATTGAAACTGCTTCTTCTGCTAATTCCTTTATATTCACAACTGTAGGTGACACTTCAAACGTACTCGTCCCGTACTTTGAAGACTTCAGTAATTCCTCCACAAGTGATAATAAACGCTCACTCTCTACAGCTACATAACGCAGGCTTTCCTGTACATCTTCCTTCGCCTTTAACTTCGGAATTAAATCCACATAGCCAATAATTGCCGTTAGCGGCGTTTTTAGCTCATGCGTAATACGGTCTAAGAAATCTTTCTGCTTCTCTTTCTCCTCTTTCAATTGCTTAATATGCAATTCAATTCCATCAGCCATCGCATTAA
The DNA here is from genome assembly GCF_038007785.1 of Bacillus sp. FSL K6-0069. Classification (NCBI taxonomy): domain Bacteria; kingdom Bacillati; phylum Bacillota; class Bacilli; order Caryophanales; family Bacillaceae; genus Bacillus; species Bacillus sp. FSL K6-0069. Next base: position 5,028,623 of record NZ_JBBOXN010000001.1, read on the forward strand.
AAGATGCTGAAAGCTGAGCAATTTCCACATATTCATTTAGCTCAATCTTGCTTTTATAATCCCCATTCGCAAGCCGCTTTGCCATTTGTCTTAACTGATCAATCGGCTTATGCAGAGACTTCGCCAAACGAATTGCAAAGAAAATACCCGCAGCTACGAGGCAAAGAGACGTCATTAAAAACGTCCAACCGACATTTGTTAAAACTTCCTTCTCACCCGTTAACTCATTTATAAAACGAACACTTCCAATGACATCGTTTCCATAATACACTGGGCTTGAAAACAAAAGAATTGGAGCTGGGTCTCCCTCTTCAAAAACATACGATTTCTTCCCCTTCAAAGAACTCGCAATATCGATATTCCGATGAAGAAGTGCTCCCTTTTGCGTATCCGCCACAACATCTCCATTCTTCCCAATCATCTGTACACGTACATCCATACGCTTCGCTAAATACGAAGCAATTAAAAGCGAATTCGGACCGAGCGTCTCGACCTCTGCTTCCTTCTCTAAATAATTCATCGTATAAATTTGTGCTTCTACACTTAACTTCTCTAAAGAATTCGCCGCGTTATGATACATATTCTTTTCTAACGTAATATAAACAACTGCGTACAAAAGAACAAAAATCGGGATTAACAGTCCAACTATTCCAAACACCATATTTCTCTTTAAAGACATACCATCACCACTTAACAATCCAGTTTATAGCCGACGCCATAAATTGTCTTAATATATTCCCCGCTATTCCCTAGCTTCTTCCGCAGTCTTTGCACCATAATATCAACCGCTCTCGTATTTCCGATATACTCAAATCCCCATACTTTCTCAAGTAACTCATCTCTCATAAATACACGCTGCGGATTGGAAACAAACAACTGACATAAATTAAACTCTCGGTACGTTAACTGAATTTCTTGTCCACTAACATGCACTTTTCTTTCCTTAGGACAAATCGTTATCTCACCCGCCCCAATCACTTCATGACTTACCGTTACCTCTGTCTTCTTCACACGCCGCGTCATATTCTTGACCCGAAGAATAAGCTCCGCATAATTAAACGGCTTCGTCACATAATCATCTGCACCAAGCTGCAAGCCAAGCAATTTATCATTCATCTGACTCTTCGCAGTTAACATCAGTACTGGAATATCCCTATTCTTCTCACGGAACAAACGAAGCAACTCATACCCATCTGTATCTGGAAGCATAACATCCAAAATCAATACATCCGGCCCTTCATTCCATTTCTCTAAAGCTTCTCTTCCATCAGCCGCCGTGAGCACTTCATACCCTTCCATCTCCAACTGCATCCGAATCAAATTACGAATACTCGATTCATCATCAACTACAAGTATTTTCATTATTTTCCTCCTTCCATCCTGTCTTATAGTACAGTTTAGTATAGCAAAAATCCTATAAAAAAAGAGAGGGTATTGTCGAACATATGTTGAACGACAATACCCTCTCTTTCACTTATTATATTTTATTTAGCATACCCATTAGGTTGCTTCTGATGCCAATTCCAAGCATGCTCAATGATTGTCTTCACATTTACATACTGAGGATCCCATCCTAACTTCTCTTTCGCCTTCTGAGAAGAAGCAACTAAACGTGCTGGATCTCCCGCACGACGCGGCGCAACTTCAGCAGGAATTTCATGATTTGTAACTTCGCGAACTGCATCAACGATTTCTTTTACGCTGAAACCATTACCATTTCCTAAGTTATAGAAATCACTCTCTCCGCCGTTCTGTAGGTCTTTAAGCCCTAAGAAGTGAGCTGCCACTAAATCTTCAACGTGAATATAATCACGGATACAAGTACCATCTGGTGTATTATAATCCTCACCAAACATCATAATCTTCTCACGTTGACCTAACGCCACTTGCAGTACAAGAGGAATTAAATGCGTCTCTGGACGGTGATCTTCCCCAATAATACCATTTGGAGTTGCACCAGCCACGTTAAAGTATCTGAAAATCTTATAACGTAAATTAGAAGCTTGGCTATACCAATGAAGCATCTTCTCGATTGCTAACTTCGTTTCTCCATACGTATTCGTTGGATTTGTCATCGTTTCCTCAGTAATAAGGTCTACATCTACCTCACCATACGTTGCCGCAGTAGAAGAGAAAATAAACTTATCTACCTTAAACTCATCCATTACCTCTAATAAGCAAAGTGCACCATACACATTGTTATTATAATATTGAAGAGGCTTCTCCATACTAACTCCAACTAAAGAATCAGCTGCAAAATGCATAACAGCCTCAATATTTTCTTGTGTAAAAACATCTCTTAAAAATGCTTTATCACGAAGGTCGCCATTATAAAACTTCGCACCTTCCGTAATTGCATCTTCATGACCAGTTTGTAAGTTATCTACTACTACTACAGATAAACCTTCGTCTACTAATTTTTTCACAGCGTGAGAACCGATATAACCAGCTCCACCGCAGATTAGAATTGAATTCATTGTCTTCCTCCTACATATATTAGGATTTCTTACTCACTCTCTTATTATAAAAGGTATACGATTGCTCGTATACCTTTTGTGTACCTTTATTACTTAGCAACGAAATAATCCGTTACATATTGTGCCCAAACTTCATGCCCTTTAGCACTTGGGAAACCGAATTCTTCTGTTAAGTATGGTAGGATAGCCTTCGTTGATGCATCAGGCCATACTCCCCAATGATCCACATATGTATAACCATTTTGCGTTGCAAATTGCTTTAACGCCTCAATCGCCTTCGGATAATTCTTCGCACCATACACTGGGTTTGGTGGTTGAATCATAATCGTAGCGCCCTTTGCACTAGTAGAAAGTGCTTGAACAAATTTCTGTGTACTCGCAACTGAGTTTCCATTACCAGTTTTACCATTGTCCGTAATAAATGGTGGTTCGAATAAAATCACATCTGGATTATCTTTCGCAATCTCTTTATCACGCTTATTTGCGATTAACTCTTCTGTACTTTCACCCTTATATTCCTTTACCGTCACATTCCATAAACCTTTACCGTAAGCAGTCTCTAAATTAGCCGTTAACTTAGCTGCCCAAGCATCTTTTTCAGATGAAGAAGCTTCATCACCAACAATAATAAGGTTTACTGCCTTTTTATCCTCGGCAGCTTTCTTCAACTTCTCTTTCACTTCATCTGGTAAATTCTTCGCATATGCTTCATTAAAAGATGACTTCGCATCTTGTTTTTTCTCTGTCTTCTTCGCTCCACTATCTTTCACTTCAGACTTCGTTTTCGTTACTTCACTCGTCTGCCCTGTCGCATGCGCAACTTTCTTATTCCAGTACAATTTACCGCTCACAACCGAAGCGACAAACAATACAAAAATAACTAGGACAAGTACTGCTTTCTTATTCATCGATTCACCTCATCTATTAATCTCACAACATATAATACTAATATAAATTCACGCAAAAATAAACCCAACTCCTACCAAAGGAGTTGGGTTATTACATATTACTTAGTCACTTCAAGATGCGCTCTTAACTTATTCGTAATATCTTGTTTCGCTGCATCTGGAACGTAATAGTACCAAATACCGTCAGCGGCTTTGTGACCGTCACCTGGGATTTGGATTTCTTCACTGTTCTGCATGCAATCTTTATAGTTCTTTTGAATATCAAACATTTGATCTTGCGTTAAACTTGTTTTAACGTTTTTTTCAATCGCTTTTAACACATCACCGTAACTTGCTAGAGAAGAAACACTTGCACCTTTTTTAATTACGGCTTGGATAACTTGACGCTGGCGCATTTGGCGGCCGAAGTCACCGCGTGGATCTTCGTATCTCATTCTTGAATAAAATAATGCTTGTTCCCCATTCAAATGGATATTACCTTTTTCAAAGTGTTCTCCATATGTAAACTCCATATCATTATTAACCTCTACCCCGCCTACAGCATCTACAATATCTTTAAAACCAGCCATATTTACTTCAATATAATGATCAACCGGTACATTAAGGAAATTTTCTACCGTTTTAACAGACATATCAATACCACCGAAAGCATAAGCATGGTTAATTTTATCCTTTTTACCTTTTCCTATGATTTCTGTATAAGAATCGCGTGGAATACTAGTAATTTTCATAGACTTCGTTTTTGGATTTAGCGTAAATAACATAAGCGAATCAGAACGCCCCGTCTCTTCGGCTCTCTGATCAACACCCATTAATAAAATAGATATTGGCTTATTATCTGCAATATCTACTTTCTTATCACGTTTTTCAGACTTATCACGATCTAATGGTTTATGCACTGCATTTAATGTGTTAGACACATTAGAATAGACATAATATGCATATGCCCCTCCAGCAATTATCAGAAAACCTATTATACCTAAAATCCAAAATAAAATTTTCTTTTTCATATTTTTTTACCTTCTTTATCAATATTTATAAATAACACAATGATTTTTCACTACCTCATTATATTACCTTAAGACTGACTAAAAATAAAAGGGAATTTATCATTCTACAAATGAGATACAATAGCTGTAATGTTTCCCTTTATAATAAAGTTTTCAATTGTTATTGGTAAAATAAAGTGATTACCCTTTTTAATAGAAAACTCGCCATCAATAGTAACCAATATGCCTTCTCCTTCAATTACGCTCACTAATTGAAAGATTTCCCTTTGCTGAAATGATGCTTCCGCTTCAATTTCCCATTTATATACCGAAAAATATTCTTCATGCACGTAAGTTGTAATTAACGCACCATTTCTCTCAATAATTTCTGGCCGAACTTGATAATCTTCATGTGGAATGCTTGTAACCTGAACAGCTTTATCTAAATGCAATTCTCTTTTCTTACCATCCGCACCTATTCGTTCATAATCATATACTCTATACGTAGTATCCGAACTTTGTTGTGTTTCTAATACTACTGTTCCTTCACATAAAGCATGGATCGTTCCACTTGGCACATAAAAGAAATCGCCTGGTTTAATAGCAACTTTACGAAGTAAATCATCCCAGTTCCCATCGTTAACCATCTCTTCAAATTCAGATTTTGTATATGCATTATGGCCATATACTAATTGAGCATCTTCTTTACAATCAATAATGTACCAACATTCTGTTTTCCCAAGCTCGCCATTCTCATAAACCTTTGCGAACTCATCATTTGGATGTACTTGTACAGATAAATCTTTATTAGCATCCAGTATTTTTGTTAATAACGGAAACTTCTCTAAGGGGCATTCTCCAAACAGATACTTCTCATCTCTCCACAATTGTTCAAGGGACTTTCCTTCATATGCCCCCTCCCCTACAACACTCATCCCATTTGGATGAGCTGAAATCCCCCAGCATTCTCCAATTGATTCAAAGGATAAATCATAGCCAAATTTCTGTAGTGATTTACCTCCCCAAATCCTTCCTTGAAGAACAGGTTGTAAAAATAATGGTGATTTCATTCTTGTATAAAACCTTCTTTCCTACTAAAAATTACGATATAACAGATTCAAAAATGTGAGATACAACAGTATGAACCTCATTTTGATATATAGAATTCTCGGTGTCCAAATACATTCCAATATCTATACTCTGCAACTCTTCCCAAGTAATTAAGTTACATAATTTATTATCTTTTAAAAATCGTATCGTGTTTTGGTCCTCACTCATACCTTTTCTATCAATGATTACTAACGGTTTATTTTGAAGAATCGCTTCACTAACAGTACCCCAACCAGCTTTTGAAATAATACAATCGGCAGTTGCTACATAATTTTGTGATTCCGTATAGTTCCTTGGGATTTTGTGCACATTATTATGCTCAATTTTCATATTATGAGACACGATAAAAACATATCTTTCATCATCCCAAAGTGGAAATGTAGTTATATCTCCTATATCAATTTTCATTCCTAACGGTATAAATATAATTTGTTTTTTACCTGTCGGATTTAACTTCTTCCTTAGCCTCTTTACTTCTAAGGGGTTAATTATTCTACTATAAAAATGAAATGCAGATGTATTTAACCTTGCCAAATTTTCTTCGTTGCTTCCTGCTAACGTATAAAAATAATCCATTTTTTTATACATATTTTTAAATACTTGAAGCAAATTATCCGAAATAATATTTTTATAAGCTGTATACCACGTGAAATTGGAAATACCTATAGATGGGACTTCCAACTTATCTGCTATTTCAAAGGAAATTGGTGAAATATCAGAAATAATACAATCCACAGAAAAAGCACTTAAAAAATCAATTTCATCATTAATTTTCTGAGGTAACTTCGCACAAAACTCTTCATACGACTGTTCCAATTTTTCTTTATCTAAATCTAACGAATGCTCTTTTAGAATAAAGCCAACATCAGTCTCTACATCGTGAAAAATGACCCTATCTCCATATTCGGTTAATGATGTGCGAAGAAATTGCAACGCAAATGAGTTACAAACAACAATCCGCACATCTTTTCTTACACTCAACATTTCCCTAATAAGTGCACTACATCTTGTCGCATGTCCAAATCCATATTCTGAAACATAAAATACAAATGTTTTCATAAATTTATCCTCAAAAAAATAACAGCTAGAATATACTAGCTGTTACATAATTACTTGCGCTTGTGATTGATAATAATGTTTTAAAATATCATCCCATTTTGTATACAAGCGAACGAAATCTGTATCCACTACTTCTTTCCCCGTTTGTACTTCAATAAATTCTAATTCACTCAATGCACGAATAGCATGCTTTTTACCGGCTGGAATATGTACAATATCACCGGCTTTTACGCGGCGAATATGATCTTCTAAAATAAGTTCTCCTTCACCACGAATAATTGTCCATACTTCATTCCTTAGATTATGATAATGATAAGTAGAATTTTGATTTTCTTCTATACAAATTCTTTTTGTTACCATTTCTTCATTTTCATATTTTGCGTAATCTAGCACTTTCGACCATCCCCAAATGCGCTCTTCATACATCGGCGGTTGATTAAATGAACCAATTAAATCTTTAATTTTTGGACTAGAAGCCTTATCTGAGACTAAAATACCATCTGGACTCGCTGCAACAACAACATCAGAAAGCCCAACAACTGTTACCGGAACCTCTAATTCATTGACTACATGTGTGTTTTGAGAGTCCTCACTAATTACACCTTTACCAATTTGGGTTGTAGCCATTTCTTCCGTTAATGTGTTCCATGTTCCTAGGTCTTTCCAATACCCACTGTAAGGTAAGGCAACAATATGATTTGCCTTTTCTACAACTTCATAATCAAAACTAATTTTTGGTAAATCACTATAATGCTTAGATAAATCATGGTATAAAATTGGAAGATTCTTTTCTTCCAAAATATTAATAAGATAACGTAGCTTGAAGGCAAATACGCCACAGTTCCATAAAGCCTTTTGTTCAATTAGTGTTACTGCCTTTTCTTCACTAGGTTTTTCCGTAAAACGCGATACATTAAAATGTTCATATGCAGTAACTTCTTCAGTTGGTACAATATAACCATACTTCGAAGATGGATATGTTGGCTCAACTCCCATAAGGGCTAAATCAGCATCTGAATTTTGTAATGCCAGCTCCAAACCTTTTACTCTTTCAAAAAAACCATCTTCAACATACGGATCTACCGGTAATACAATAACTGTTTCATCTAGATTAGTATGTTGTTCAGAAAATAGAAATGCACTAGCAAGAGCGATTGCCGGGAATGTGTCTCTACGCTCCGGCTCAACGATTAAAGGAACATTCACCCCTAACTGATTATGAATCATCTCTGTTTGTGTTTTTGATGTAGCAATAACTGAAGATTCACTTAAACCAACCGACTCTAATTGTCCCCATACACGTTGTACCATCGATTGCCTAGTACCCTCTTCACTTTCTAAAACTTTCAAAAATTGCTTAGAGCGCGTATCATTTGATAATGGCCATAAACGTTTTCCAGATCCACCTGATAACAGAATTAACTTCAATATTCTAGCTCCTTTCCTGCTAAAAAACTCATTACTTTGACTAAATGAATTAAACTAACTGACCAATATTTTGTATATTACTGCGCCCAATTGAATAATAATCTATCTCGTTCCTACTTACTTCTTTCACATCGAAGCAATTACGACCATCAAATACGATTGGTTTGTTCATAAGTTTAGCAAACATACTTAAGTCCACTTCTTTTACTTCTTGCCACTCTGTAACAATGAAGACTAAGTCCTTATCTACTAAGGCTTCATATAACTCTTTTGTAAATTGAACTGTTCCAGGAAGCAATTTTTTTGCACTTTCAACTGCTACTGGATCATATGCTGTCACTTGTGCACCCTCACCAAGCAATTCTTTAATAATAACTACAGATGCCGCTTCACGCATATCATCGGTGTTAGGTTTAAAAGCTAAACCAAGTACAGCAACTTGTTTATCACGTAATGATCCTAATTTTGACTTTGCAGCCTTAACTAGCTTATGTTGTTGTTTATTATTAACTTCTACAACAGCTTTTAGAAGTGTGAAATCTAAATCTACATTAGATGCAATTTTCGTTAATGCTTTTGTATCTTTTGGGAAGCAAGAACCGCCGTAACCGATTCCTGCTTTTAAAAACATTGAACCGATGCGTTGATCTAGTCCCATACCGCGTGCTACGTCTTCAATATTTGCTCCAGTTTTCTCACAAATATTTGCAATCTCATTTATAAAACTAATTTTAGTTGCTAAAAATGCATTAGACGCATATTTAATCATTTCTGCACTACGAATATCTGTCTTATAAACAGGAATACCAAACGGTTTATTAATCTCTTCAATAACGTTTGCCGCTTCTACGCTATCAGAGCCAACTACAATACGATCCCCATTAAATGTATCGTATACAGAAGAACCTTCTCTTAAAAACTCTGGATTAGAAACAACTTCAATTTTAATATTTTTATTAAGATGCTCTGAAATAATTTGTTTGATATAATGATTCGTTCCAACAGGAACTGTACTCTTAGTTACAACAATAATGTCACGCTGTGCATTTTTAGCAATGTCTTCTGCAACTTGTTCAATATAGGATAAATTTGCTGATCCATCTTCTTTTTCTGGTGTACCTACCGCAATATAGACTACTTCTGCATCCTCGAATCCTACTTGATGGCTTGTCGTAAAATAGAGCCTGTTTTCTTCAATATTTTGAAGCATAAGCTCTTCTAATCCTGGCTCATATATAGGAGAAATTCCTTTTCTCATACTTTTTACCTTTTTTTCATCGATATCAACACATGTAACATCATGCCCTATATGAGATAATGCAACTCCTGTCACTAGGCCAACATAGCCTGTACCAACTACTGCAATTTTCATAATTTAAGCATTCCCTTCACTATTTATCATTAAGATTTTCATAGTTGTTTTAATAGATTTCGGTATTTGTTAATAGAAATTTCACGTTTTAAATTCTCATCTAAATACTTACGACCGTTTAATCCCATTTCTTTTACGCTACTCTCCTCCATACGATAAAATTGTTCTATTGTACGAATAATACCTTTATAATCCTGTGGCTCCACTACAATCCCTGACTTACTTTTTTCAATAAGCATTTGTGCCTCACTATCTTGTTCTAACACACCTAATATAGGTTTCCCTGCAGCCATAACACCGTAAATTTTACTCGGAACCGAAACACCTTTAATTCCTTTTTGATTTACAACTAGATGAACATCTGCAACGTTTAATGAATACTTAATAAACTCCTTAGGTTGATATGGTAGGAAGAATACATTCTGAATGCTGTTATCCTCGACAAATTCTTGCATATCTTTTTTTACAGCACCTTCGCCAATAAATACAAACGCAATATCCTCATACTCCTTAAAATGCTCCGTAACATGAATAATATTTTCAAGATCATAATATAGTCCTATATTTCCCGAATACATAATAATAAACTTATCTTCTAAGCCATTGTCTTTTAAAAATTGTTGAATATGCTTATCTGATTTATCTAACGGAATAACTTCCTGTTCATTTGTCCAATTATTAATAACTACATGCTTCGGTATTTTTTTCCCATCAAAACGCTGCTTTAGCGTTTCACTCATATCATTGCCAACAACAATAACGCAATCTGAATATTTACAATTCATCATATCTATTTGTTTAGCAATTTTAAATACTGATTGCTTAGTCGTATAACTCACTGCCGCTGCTTGCTCTGGGTTAAAATCCTGTACATTATATACGTGCTTTGCTCTTTTTAGGAATTTACCAATTGTTCCAATCAAACCACCTAAAACTGGAGGCTGCGATATTGTGTAAATAACATCGACACCCTTTTCTTTTAAAAGAGCAATATTTGCCAATGCAAAGTAAGAGAATATGTATTTCATGCGACTAAATTTAGAAGTTTTATCAACCTCTGGTAATCTGATTCGAACGACTTTCATATTCTCTAAGCGATCTTCCTCAAATATTTTTTTTGAATTGACTTTTTCACCAGCGTAGCTTGGTTGAGCAGCGATAACTGTTATATCAAAATCATTTTGCAAATCTAAACAAAGCTCTGTCATTAACTGGCCTGTAGATGCAAAATCTGGGTAAAAATAATTGATTACAAAGACAATTTTTTTCATTGATTTATCCCTCTTCACATAAAAAAACCCTTTATTAAAAAGGGATTTTTTAATTATAATTAAATTACTCTTTACTCACTAAATATAATCTTCATCTTTTCTTTCCATTGTAAATTTTGTTCAGAATATGCCCTCATAACATTCTTAAAATCTTCTGACCCTAAATTTTCATAAAAACTTATTAGATCCTCTATATTAACAGATGAATCATCAGCATTTATACGGTGCACAAAATTTACTTCAGCTGGAAAATCTAAATCTGTTGCAGCAAGAACAAAAGGGATTCCTCTTGCACAATACTCTCTATTTTTTAGAGATGAATCTCCATAGAGCTCTTTTCGATGATTTCCTAAAATCCCTATGCCAATATCACTCTTATCAAAAATCCTATCTAGTTCTTGACCATTTTTAGATCCGTGAAAGATGACATGATCATGTAATTCATAATCTGCCACTAGTCCCTCTAAATTCCTTTTCTCTTTCCCTTCACCTACTATATGAAAATTAACTACTACAGCTGCAGGAGTATCCCTATAATATTCCTGCAGCCCTTTAATTACTCTATCATATGCATGCCAAAATCCTAAATTAGCAACACCTATAAGATTAATCTCATAATTTTTCTTAATTTCTCTTTCTCTCTTACTCACTTTAATCCCGTTTACATCTATACCATTACGAATATATGTTATTTCTACCTCTTTATCTTTTATTGATTCATCCACTGAGATAGCCACTAATCTATATAAGTGTTTTTTAAGTTTATTGACCCTATTTCTCTCAAATCTATACTTTATACGGTTATTTATACCCTTTTTTTTCAGTTTAATCCAAGGTACATCTGGAAAATCTGGATATTCATAAAATACTTTAATACCTCTATTATTTAAATCGCTAATTACCCCTATCAAACCATTTGTGACAAAACTAATTCTTCTTATATAAACTTTACTAGGTTCGATAATTTTTATCGCTTCTTTAAAGCCTTTTAAAAACTCCTGAAAACGCATTAAATTTTTAAATTTCCGCATCAAAAAATTTGTTTCTTTAAAACATGCTTTCTTTGAATAACGAAACGAGTATATACGTTCCATTCCATTTGCATTAAAATGATATAATTCTGCACTATCCTTACGGGATATATACAAATAACTCTCATTACCTAATTCATTAAATGCCTTACATTGGGAATATACCTTTTTTACAAAACCTAAACTCTCTGAATCCTCCCTAATGAAGGCTAAATAAAGGATTTTATCCATTTACACCATTCCTTAAGAATATTTTCGCTTTAAATGTTTCGGATATATATTATTCTTAATATATATCCGAAACGAAACCTTGAAATATTAAGCAATTATTTATTCGTTTAATTTCTTTAAAACTCTTGCTGGTACTCCACCCATTAAAACATTATTTTTTGTATTTTTAATTACGACCGAGCCAGCAGCTATCACATTCCCTGTCCCTAAAGTAACTCCCGCTATAATTACAGAATTTATCCCCAGCCATGTACCACTATTAATTACTATATTTCCTAATCTTCCTTCTCCAGCCCGTTGCTCTATTGTTCCAATATCATGGGTGCCCGTACATAAGGTACAATTAGGAGCAATATCAACATTATCTCCAATTTCTACCCTAGAAGGATCCGAATTATAAATTTTAATATTATCACCTAACCAAACATTATTACCTATAACACAATTATTAGATAACATAAAAATTTTTCCACCAATCCTGACATTCTGCCCACATTTAATTCCCGCCATACATAATAAAAATCTCTTAGTTTTATATAATCTCGTAACCGACATAAGATTAATTAACCATAAAAAAAACACTAGTCTAAACTTATTTAGTAAACGATACAACAAATTCATTACGCTCTCCTTTATCAGTAATTAATTTATTGATTTTTAGTAAATTTTCTTTTTAGTGATTTTATTATTATATTTACTTCTTCTATCTTGAACAGATAAATAGAAACAATATATACTAACACCCCAATTATTACACTAAAAAATAATTTTGATACAATTACTAGATCGCCTTGTATACTATTAATATTAAAGTTTTCATATACAATTTTTGATGAACTACCAGCTATAATCGATGCTGCTAGTATCTTGAGAGTAGTAGTTAACATTTTAAAATCCAATTTAATATTTAATTTGTAATACATACTTCTCAACAATAAAATAGAGGTTACAGCAGCAGCTATACTAGATGCTAAAGCTATTCCTTTAAAACTCATAAATTCCGCTAAAACGATGCTAAAAATAATATTTACTAATATGGCTATGACGCCATTTATCATCGGTGTTTTTGTATCGTGAAAAGAATAAAACACACGATTTAAGACCTCACGATACCCCAAAAATAACATTCCAAAAGCATAGTAAAATAAGGCACCTGATGTCATTATAGTTGCCTCATTATTAAAAGCACCGTGTTCAAAAAGTAGTTGAACTATTGGCTTATTTAGTACCATTGTTAATACTACAATCGGCAAAGTAATTATTGTAATTAGATTTAGTGACTTTATAGTAGTTTTTTGAAATTCAACCATATCTTTTTCAGATTGATATTTACTTAGAATTGGAAATATAATAGTTGCAATTGATGTAGCGACTATTCCAAAAACAAATCCATTAAGTTTAGTTGCAAAATTTAATGCCGATATACTTCCTTCTTCCAAACCAGAAGCTAGCATTCTATCTATCAACAAATTTATTTGCTGAATTGATGTACTGATAAATACCGGAATTACAAGCTTCCACGTATCTCTAACATAATTATCATGCCAACCTAGTGTCAATCTATATACATATCGTTGATGTTTTAAAAAAGGGATTTGCACAAATATTTGTAGTATGGTTCCCCCCACCGTCGCCCATACTAAGCTTTCAATATTATTTCCGTTAACTAACAACATTACACATAATAATAATAAATTAGCAGGTATATTGATTGCTGCCGATACAATATATTGTTGATTTGATTGTAAAAAACCTGTGAATATTTGACTTACAGCTAAAAATATACACATTGGAAGAGAAATTAAAAGAAATTTTACTGTTATCTTCGTCGCTTCTTCATTAAATCCCCCAGCCAAAACTTTCACAATATCCTCCGAATATACTATGCATAAAGCAGTTACTAATATAGAGAAAATTACAACTGTATTTAATATTCGATTTGTATACTCCATTCCTCTTTCTCTATTAGTTTTAGTAACTATATCTGTATACATTGGAATAAATGCAGTAGAAATGGATAATAAAATACTTGAAAAAATTATTTGGGGTAAAGATGTCGCTAGGAAAAATGCATCTGTCTGATAATTTATCCCATACTGAGCTCCAATTAATATTTCACGAAAAAAGCCTAAAAATTTACTTAAAAACGTTATTAACATGACCCAAAATGCTGATCGGATTATATTTTGTTTCACTCATAAATTCCTCATTTATCTATTTTTCTTATCTTTTAAAGATTCATAAACAAATTTAATATAGTCAATATATGAATCTTCTTGTTCATCTAATTTATAGGGGATATTTTCCACACCAATATCCCTTTTTTCACTGTACTCTTTAATTTTTTCTACAATATCTGTTATATCACGCGGATTAAAGAAAATGGCCTTTTCTCCACCTACTTCCCTACCATACGGTAAATCTGCCAAAATTAAATCGATATTACTTTGCTTTGCCTCTAATATTGGCAAACCTAAAGACTCAACTAGAGAAGGGAAAATTAAAGCATTACTCATTTTATAAATATTATATATTGCCCCATAAGGAATCTTGTTCAAATACTTTATGTATTTTTCATCTTTACCCTCAGTGGTTAAATATAGAGTAACTTTCTTTTCATTTTCTTTATTATATTTTCGTATTGCGCTAATTAACTTTGCATTATTTTTATATTTTTCTTCATTAGTTGGATAAAAAAGCTTGATAGTATTGTTTTTAAATTTATTAATTACTTCTTCTTCTAAACTATCAATATTAGTGGTTATATCTTTAGTTTGGGGCCTAATTACCCTTATATTTCCTTCATAGTTAAAATCTTTTTTTATGGCTTGCATCATCCAACTTGTCTGTACAATAATCCCTGTAATTTTCTTCATTTGCCATTTTAACGCATATTTCATAATTAACTTATATTTAATATTATTTTTACATTCCAATTCGTTCAATTTTAAATTTTCAAGTAATAAACCTTGATGTACCAATGTAAATTGTGGAATTTTAATTCTAGACAACCCTATATTTTGTAAAGATAGATACGCATCTACCTTGTTATTCTTTAATATTTTTGGTAATATACTATTTTCAAAAAAGAACTTATGCCAGAGACTCTTTTTAGGATATGGTTCGTAATTAACTTTTATGTTTTCTGTACTAAGACTACATAATTCTTTTTTTGCTACTAGGATTGTTAATTTTATCCCCATTTTTTCAAGATAATTCTTTTCTTCATTTAAATCAATCAAAAAAGCTTTAATAAGCGAGTATGAGCCCCTTGCGTCAAGTGCAGTTGCATTGATGAAAATATTCAAATTTAAAACACTTCCCTATATAGGCTAAGAACCTTTAACCTGTTTTTTATTTTTATTTTCGAATATTCTTCTTACAAATAAATTCAATCATTTCATTAAAATTCTTTGCTGAATTAGTAAATGACCATTGCGATATAATCCTTTTGGATTCTTCCCCATAACTATTGGTTAAATTATTCTCAAATAAGTAAGAAATTTTCTCTTTAAGTGCTCCTTCTTGCCCAGCTGGAATAACAAATCCATTTCTATAATCTTGAACCAAATCTAAAGACGCTCCACACTCATCAGACGAGATAATAGGTAAACCAGCTGCCATAGCCTCATTAATAACTAATCCCCATGGTTCTTCATTAGAAGCTAAAATAAGTACATCACCTACAAAATAGTGTTTAAATAATTCAGCTTGATTTGCTATAAAACCCGTAATTTTCAAGCTTACATTCAATTCTTTCGCTAATTCAATTAAGCTTTCACGCTCTTCTCCATCGCCCAAGATTAGTAATTCATACTCTTCTTTATTATTCATCTGATTTAAAGCTAATAAAATCTTATCCACATTTTTCCTTTTAACTAATCTACCGCTATATATTAATACCCTTTTTTCATTATCAATTTGATAACGTTCCCTTAATTCTTTTCTGAATTCATCTGAATTTTTCGCTAAAGACTCGATAGACTCAATATCTACAGTTAAACATTGATTAAAAATTTTATTTGGTTTGAAGTTAAATTTCTCACAAAAATATTTTGAACTCACTACTCCGTTTCCGAATATTGCAGTAGCACCCGAAATGACCATTTTTTTTATTAAATATTTGACTTTTTGCTCACTTCCCAAAACTCTCTTAGGCGAAATACCATCATAAATAATTACGTACGGCTTTTTGAGCAACCTAGCCAACAAACTTAAAGCTATATATGTAGGCTTTTCATACCCACCAATTAAAATAACATCATTTTCTACTATAATTTTTAATAATCCAAAATTAAGATTCCCATGAGTTTTGGATAATTTAATCCCCCTTAATGGAATCTCTTTAACATTATTGATTGGATCAACATCCCAATTTCTTCCCAAGATATTTTTGTTAGTATAATAAACACTTATATCCCAATTACTATTCTTACTTATTTCTTCTATTTGCAACTTCCTATACGGAGACCTTAAATTTGTTATAATTCCAATTTTCATATTCTTTCTCCTTAACTTATTCCATTAAAAATTAATCCCCTATAGATGATATGCTATAGGGGATTACTCACATCCTATTAGTAACTGAATTTGTTTTGGTCACTTAAAAAACGTAATATAAATATCCAATAAATAAAGCTAAGTAATTCACTCGGTGTAAAATATACAGCCTCAAAGCATGCATAATAAATACCTGTAATAATTAAAGACAGGATATATATATAAGTTATATTTTTATATTTTTGGGTATATCGAAACATCTTGAAGAAAATACCCCCGACTATTGTTAAGCTCGAAATAATACCGATTAATCCAAGGGTCATATATGTATATAAAAACCAATTATCTGTGACAAGATTCGTACTGAATTGCATATTTTGATAGAAATAACTAATATTAACATAACCTAGCCCTATTAATACATTCATGTTATTTCCTAAAAATTTTATAGTATCTATCCACCAATAATACCTATTACTATTAGCTAAGAGATCTTCCAAATTAATTGTTTCTTTAAAATACATCAAACACAATATACATAAAATTAAAACCATTGTCCCCAGTATCAGTGATATTCTATTTAATAACTTATTTTTAAATAAAATATATTTATTTAAATAAAACAAAATATATAATAATAAACTTGCCGTCAATGCCGTTCTACTACCTGAATTTAACATTATAAACAAAGTAATTATTTCTAAAAATAAAATTAATATTTTTTCTTTTTTATATATACACCACTGCTTTTTCTTTAATCCAACAATAATAAGTATTAAACAAATATTTCCTAATGTATTAGCATGTTTTAATCCATAAGTTTGTCTTATTCTATCATCTAGATTAAATGCACTAGTAATATTATTAAAATTGATGAGAGATTCTCCATTTAAAATCAATAAAATTAATACGAAGACAAATATCGAATAATACAGAGTGTTAATCATTTTTTTATAAACTAATTCCTCTTTTACTAAATTCAATGTAATCATTAAAAATAATATGTATATTAAAGATAGCATTGAATTTAAAAGAATTTGATAGCTAGCATATTTTAAAAATCCAATTAACGGAAATAGAACAAAAGTCATTAGAAATACAATGAAAATTTTCGGAATATAAGAAAAAGTGTCATTGATAATTTTTTTTGAGCTAAATGTAATCACTATAATAATAAGCATCATTATATATTTCAAATTAGAAAAAAAATAATTCCCTTGTACACTCTCAAGGCTACTTATTAGATACGCAAATACAAGTATTCCATATAAAACCATAAACTTATTTATTTGATGTTTAACCATAATATTAATGTCACCTATTTATATGTCTTTCGTAGATAGAATTCACTCGAAAAATAACATAGAATTTCAAATTACACATACTATTAATAATTTTCTATTTCACTATATTTAAGCGGCATCAGTCAAACATCTTCTTTAATTTATCTTCTTTTTCAACTTTCTTCATGTCCTCTTCTACCATAATCTGAACAAGCTCTTCAAAAGAAGTTTTAGTTGGATTCCAACCTAGTAATGTTTTTGCCTTTGTAGGGTCGCCTAACAATTGCTCTACTTCAGCCGGACGGAAGAATTTAGGATCTACTGCTACAAGCACTTTACCTGTTGCTTTATCGATACCTTTTTCTTCTACACCTTCTCCTACCCACTCAAGCTCAATACCTACATGTTTGAATGCTAATGTAGTGAATTCACGCACTGTATGCATTTCGCCCGTTGCGATAACAAAGTCTTCTGGCTTATCATGCTGAAGAATTAACCACATGCATTCAACATAGTCTTTTGCATAACCCCAGTCACGAAGTGAGTCTAAGTTTCCTAAATATAATGTTTCTTGTTTCTCTTGTGCAATACGTGCTGCTGCAAGTGTGATTTTACGTGTTACGAATGTTTCACCACGACGTTCTGATTCATGGTTAAATAAAATTCCATTTACTGCGAACATATTATAAGATTCACGGTAGTTCTTTGTAATCCAGAAACCGTAAATTTTTGCTACACCATACGGAGAACGTGGGTAAAACGGCGTTGTTTCTTTTTGTGGTACTTCTTGTACTTTACCGTATAACTCAGATGTTGATGCCTGATAAATACGAGTCGTTTCAGTTAGACCCAAAATGCGAACTGCTTCTAAAATACGTAGTGTCCCTACGCCATCTACATCTGCTGTATACTCAGGTACGTCAAATGACACTTTTACATGTGATTGTGCACCTAAATTATAAATTTCATCTGGACGAATTTCACTAATTAAGCGAATTACATTAGATGTATCTGTAATATCACCATAATGCAAGTGGAAATTTTTTTGATTATTTAAACCTTCAATTTCTTCATTTACTAGGCTCTCAATACGATCTAGATTATAAGAAGAACTACGACGAATAATACCGTGTACTTCATATCCTTTTTCTAATAAGAACTCCGCTAAATATGATCCATCTTGTCCTGTTACGCCTGTAATAAGTGCTTTTTTCATAATATCCTCCAGTTATCTCTATTTAATCTTTTATTATTATTTTCTTACTAATTCTTTTTCCGTCTGTAGAAACCAATCATATGCTTTCTTTAAACCTTCATCTAAAGAAGTTGTTGCCTTCCACCCTAATGCATTAATCTTTGTCACATCTACTAACTTACGTGGGGTACCATCTGGTTTAGAAGTATCAAAACGAAGCTCACCAGTAAAACCTACTGTCGCTTTCACCTTTTCAGCAAGTTCTTTAATTGATAAATCTTCACCTACACCGATGTTTACAATTTCATTATCTTCGTAGTTATTCATTAAATATACACAAGCGTCTGCTAAATCATCAGAATATAAGAATTCACGTAACGGAGTACCTGTTCCCCAAACTTCGACAAACTCAGCATTATTTTCTTTTGCCTCGTGGAACTTACGAATTAAAGCTGGTAATACATGTGATGTATGTAAGTCAAAGTTATCATTTTCTCCATATAAGTTTGTTGGCATTGCCGAAATATACTTTGTACCATATTGACGATTATATGATTCACACATTTTAATACCCGCAATTTTTGCAAGAGCATACGGCTCATTTGTTGGTTCTAATTCACCTGTTAATAAATACTCTTCTTTTAACGGCTGTGGAGCTAATTTCGGATAAATACAAGTACTACCTAAAAATAGTAACTTCTCTACACCTGAACGATAAGCTGAATCGATTACGTTCGTTTGAATCATTAAATTATCACGAATGAAGTCCGCTGGATATTGATTATTTGCAACAATTCCGCCTACTTTAGCTGCTGCTAAAAATACATAATCAACCTTCTCTTTCTGGAAAAACTCTTCTACTTGTCTTGGATCACGTAAATCTAATTCTTTACTTGTTTTATATACTAAATTTGTATACCCTTGTTCTTCTAACTTACGTAAAATAGCCGAACCAACTAATCCACGGTGACCTGCTACATAAATTCTAGAATCTTTTTTCATGATTTTCTAAACTCCTTTTTAAAATGCATTATTTGATCCTAATAATACTTTTATTGTCTTAAATATAATTTTCATATCATAGAAAACATTTCTATTTCGTATGTATTCTAAGTCTAACTCTACCATTTCAGCAAATCCAACACTATTTCTTTCCGTTACTTGCCACAGTCCTGTACACCCCGGGGTCACAAGTAACCTCTGTTTATCATAGGCCGTATATTCCTTCACCTCTCTTGGAAGTGGTGGCCTTGGACCAACTAGGCTCATATCACCTTTCAATACATTTAAGAGCTGTGGTAATTCATCAATACTTGTTTTACGAATAAATTTCCCTATCTTTGTTATACGAGGATCATCTTTCATTTTAAACATAGCACCTGATACTTCATTGTGCTGCAGCAAATCTTTTAGCCTTTCCTCTGCATCTGTTACCATCGAGCGGAACTTAAACATCCCAAATTCTTTTCCATCTTTTCCAACACGTATTTGTTTAAAAAAGACAGGCCCTTTCTTGTCTTCTAATTTAACCATTATAGCAACAATAATAAAAATCGGTGAAAGAAAAATAAGACCACATATCGCACCAAATATATCCATTAAGCGCTTCGCAAATAAATATAACCCATTTTGATTTACCTCTGTAGCAATCAGTAATTCTTGCTCCTTGGAAGTTCCACTTGATACTTTAGTTAAGGCCAATGCCTTTTCACCTCACTTTATATACGTACATTTTCTTTTTTAACAAGTTCATTCATATAACTCATTAACTCTTCTCGTAAAGTCGCATGCTGAAGAGCCATCTCAATCGTAGTCTTAATAAAACCAAACTTCTCCCCAACATCATAACGAGTACCTTCAAAATCATATGCAAACACACGCTGAATTTCATTTAATCGTTGAATTGCATCTGTTAATTGGATTTCCCCACCAGCACCTGTTTGTTGATCTTCAAGGAACATAAAAATTTCTGGTGTCAATACGTAGCGACCCATAATCGCTAAATTTGATGGTGCTGTTCCCTCTGCCGGCTTTTCAACAAATTGACGTACTTGATAACGACGGTCATTTTGTTCAACTGGATCGATAATACCGTAACGATGCGTTTCATTTTCAGGTACTGTTTGTACACCAATTACAGATGATTGTGTTCCTTCATATTGATCCATCAGTTGTCGTAAACATGGTATTTCAGCTTGAACAATATCATCACCAAGTAATACCGCAAATGGCTCATTTCCAATAAATTTACGTGCGCACCATACTGCGTGTCCAAGTCCCTTTGGTTCTTTTTGTCTTATGTAATGAATATTAATTTTTGATGAAGCTTGTACCTTTTCAAGCATTTCATATTTTCCTTTTTCAAGTAAGTTTTGTTCTAGCTCAAAGGAATGATCAAAATGATCCTCAATCGCACGTTTTCCTTTTCCAGTAACAATAATAATATCTTCAATTCCAGATTCTATCGCTTCTTCTACTATGTATTGAATTGTCGGTTTATCAACGATTGGCAACATTTCCTTCGGCATCGCCTTTGTTGCTGGTAAAAACCTCGTCCCAAGACCAGCTGCTGGGATAATTGCTTTTCTCACTTTTTTCAATTATAGTCCTCCAATATTTCTTTATTCATATGTAACAATAACAAAAACCCTACCTATAGCGTCATTTCTATAACTCCATAGGTAGAGTTTCTATTATAAATAAATTATGGGCATCCAACCCATCCTCACGTCATACTCCCGACGACAAGCGTCTAAGGTAGGTTCGAAATAAAAATTTCTACCCACAGCACGACCGAGTGCCTCCGTTGATAACGGTCAGGAGACATCACCTGTTCTTTATTTAAAAGATGCCAAACAACTTTTTACGACGAATTTGTTCTGGATCTTCTTTATAAATTGCTTTTCCGCTAATGATTAAATACGGATTCTCTCTTAAATCATTCATAACACTTGCACCGAATTCTTTCTCAATTAGTTCATAGCTCTCTGCTAGATGAAATCCTCTTGATGTCGTGTTATGTGCATCTGATGCGATCATATGGGTTAAATTATGTTCAACAAGTTGTAGTGAGAATTTTTTGATCTTTTTCCCGAATTTACCTAGAAGACTTCCTGCCGTCACTTGTGTTAATGCCCCTTTATTAACAAGGTTGTATAACTTATCTGGCCGCTCGATTAACTCAGCATTACGTTCAGGATGAACGATAATCGGGAGCATTCCTTTTACACGTAGTTCATAAAATAGTTGTTCTGCATAACGAGGTACGTGATTAGATGGAAATTCAATGAATATATATTTATTTGTCTCATTTAAAGTAACGATTTTACCAGCTTCATAGTCTTCTAATAAATCACCGTATAACCTGACCTCTTGTCCTGGTAAAACTTTCAGTGGGATTTCATGTTGCTCTAATTCATCGTTTAATTGATTCACTTGATGAATAATAGAAGTACGCTCATTTACATATTTTCCATTTTGATGATGTGGTGTTGCAACAATTGTATGTATTCCTTCTGCCACTGCTTGTTGTGCCATCGCTAAACTATCTGTTACTGTCTGTGCACCATCATCAATACCAGATAAAATGTGGCAATGTAAATCAATCACTTATTTCATCCTCCCTCTCTTATGCTAATCTTTTTTCCCTTGAATATGAGATGTCTCATATTCAAGGGAAAAAAGGAGATATGTTCTTCCCATATCTCACTCTCTTCATTAATTTGCACCGTAGTAATAATATAAGCCCTGCTCACGTTCACGATCATTTAGGACAACACCTAACAGTTTACCTTTTGCAGATTCTAATAAACCTTTTGCTTTTACTGCTGTTTCTTTCTCTGTCGATTCACTACGAACGACAAGAATAGAAGCATCACATACATTTGCCATAATTTGTGCGTCTGTTACAGCTAAAATTGGCGGTAAATCGAAAATAACTAAATCGTACATACTATACGCTTGCGCAAGAAGTTCTTGCATTGATTTCGAACCTAACAATTCAGCTGGATTTGGTGGAATTGGACCACAAGCTAAAAAGTGTAAATTATCAACTGATGTTGTTTGTACACATTTTTCTAAACGTTCACTATGCGTTAACACATTTGTTAATCCAAAGATGTTATCGACTTGAAACATTTGATGCATCGCTGGTTTACGCATATCTGCATCAATTAATAGTACTTTCCTTCCTTGTTGGGCAAACACAACCGCCATATTCGCTGTTGTCGTTGTTTTCCCTTCACTTGGGTTCGCAGACGTTACCATCAATGAATGTAAATTCGTATCAACAGATGCAAATTCGATATTCGTTCGAATATTACGATATTGTTCTGAAATTGGTGATTTCGGTTGTTGATGAGCAATTAATTGACGACGTTGACGATGATTTTTTTTCTTTTTAAATAAATTAAGAGCCAATTGTTTGTCCCCTCACTTTTCTTGATGATGGAGCGTGTGATTTCACGTTCATTGTTTCTTCATCCATACGAGCTACAATACCTAACACTGGTAAGCCAAGTAAGTTTTCTACATCTTCTTCTTTTTTCACTGTGTTATCTAAGTATTCTAGTAAGAATGCTAGACCAACTGAAGCCATTAAACCAACAACAAAGGCAATTGCTACATTTAACATTGGGCGTGGCTTAATTGGAGATTGATTTTCTGCAACTTCTGCTTTAGATAGTACTGTTACGTTATCAACGTTCATAATTTTTGCAACTTCACCTTTAAATACATCCGCCGTTGCATTGGCAATATCACGCGCAACTTTCGGATCTTTATCCTCAGCTGTAACAGAAATGACTTGTGAATCTTTTTCATTCGCAACATTAATCTTCTTTGTTAGATCCTGCGCTACCATATTTAAATTTAATTTTTCATTCACTTGATCTAAGATTACTGGACTTTTAATAATAACCTTATATGTATTCGTTAATTGAATATTCGTCTGAACTTCACCAGCTTGAAACATTGATCCCTCTTGTTTCTTCTGGTTAACAAGAATTTGCGTCGAAGATTGATAGATTGGTGTCATGAAGAAGAAGCTAATGATAGCACTTACAATAGCTGCACCAAAGGCGATTACGAGGATCATTGCTAAACGTTTTTTTAAAATATGAAATAACTCTTTCAAACTAATTGTTTCTTCCATAAGTTCCTCCAACTTTCTAAAATTTGCACATAAGAAAAATTATAACATATAAATCTTACATTTTTTTATTTTAGTAATATCTATGTACGTTTCTTATTTAAAAACATATATAATCTTACAAAATAATCTTAAATATGACAACACATTCCATCAATTTGACAAAAATTCCATTATATCATTTTTTTCATATAATGCGATACAAAATTTTAAAACAATTCAAAAAAGCTAGTCAAAAATTTACTAGCTTTTAAAAAATACTATTTCATACATTATTTTCTAATAATATCCATATTGCTCATGTTCTTCTCTTTTATCGTTTAATATAACACCAAGTAGCTTTCCGGATGCTTTATCTAATATTTGTTTTGCTTTTATTAGTTTATCTTTTTCAGTTTTTTCACTGCGCGCTACTAATACAACTCCATCACATTTATTAGCGAGTATTTGTGCATCTGTAACGGCCAATACAGGTGGTGTATCAATCAAAACGATGTCAAACATCTTATATGCCTCTAGAAGTACTTCATCCATTTTACGATATCCAAGTAGCTCTGCTGGGTTTGGCGGGATTGGACCTGCTGACATAACATATACATTCTCTATGTCTGTTTTTTGAATACATTGCACAAATGATGCTTGTCCTGATAATAAATTCGTTAATCCATTTGGATTATGTGCAGCGAATAAATTTTGCAATGTTGGTTTACGTAAGTCAGCTCCAATTAACAATACTTTTTTCCCTTGTTGCCCAAAAACAACTGCTAGATTAGAAATGGTCGTTGTTTTCCCATCACCTGGATCTGCTGAAGTGACAATGATAGAACGAATATGGTTATCTACAGATGTAAATTCAATATTTGTACGGATATTACGGTATTGTTCCGCAATGCGTGATTTAGGCTCTTTATTTGTAATTAATTGTCTTAATGGCTTTCTTTTCTTTCTCCCGAACATGTTATGGTCTCCTTTTTCAGAATACGTCATTTTCCCCTTTTTCTCTTTTATGCTCGATATACTATGCCAATTTTTCATTTACTTCTACCGTTAAATTTCTCCATTACTTTCCTCTACAATTCATCATAACGAATCAGAATAACCTTTGTCCTATTCCACACCTTCTATAATATGACAACGATATCTCTATTTTCATCGCACTATCATTTATCTTAATTCCAAGATATTTATAGCGTCATTATATACAAACTTCCATACATTTACAATAAAAATTCTGATTACTCTGCATTTTAATATTTCGAATCGAAAATACATTAATTAAAAAAATTCTTCTGCATGTTACAGAAGAATTTTTTTAATTAACATCTATTCTTTTTTATCACCAATCGCAAATGTAATTTCAGCTTCACATGCAACTTCACCATCTACTGTTGCGATTGCTTTTCCTTTTCCGATTGGACCACGTACACGTGTCATTTCTACTTCTAGGCGCAGTTGATCACCTGGGCGTACTTGTTTTTTGAAACGGCAATTGTCGATACCTGCGAAGAAAGCAAGTCTTCCACGGTTTTCTTCTTTCTTTAATACCGCAACTGCTCCGACTTGTGCCAATGCTTCTACAATAAGTACACCGGGCATAACTGCATAGTCAGGAAAGTGCCCGTTAAAGAATTCTTCGTTTGCGGATACATTTTTAATTCCAACCGCTCTTTTTCCTTCATCTACTTCTAATATTTTATCAACAAGTAAGAATGGATAGCGGTGAGGAATGATTTCTTTAATTTGTTCTATATTTAGCATATAACAATCGCCCCTTTTGTAATATTGGTCTTACCACTTGGACATATTGTTTATTATCCCATTTTGTTTATTGTTTGTCATTATAAAGTGAAAATTTACTATCTTTTCAGCTTTATATATAAAAAAATGCACACACTCTATTCCATTCAAATAGCTGCATATACTTGCAACTGACACGGAGGTAGAAAAGAGTGTATGCCCAGATTAGGGAAAGGCAATATGTATTGAAACATTATTTGCCTTAATGTCGTATTCGACTCATTATATTATAAACGTTTTCAAATAAGGAAATATTAAATTTAACCATATATATGAATATTTTACCTATTTCCTTCATTTTTCTTTATTTTCCTTCTATTTTCTCAATAAATCAAAATAAAATAAAAAAATAAAAGAATAAAAAAACAAAAAAGAACTACGGTTAACACCTTAGTTCTTCTCATCTTCCTGCTATTTGTGAGCTAATAATAAGTGGGGAGTACCCCCCACTTATTAAGGTTTCACTTTATCGTAAAGCACGCTTTGGTAATTTATCAATATTCTCTAACATAATACCTGTACCAACCGCAACGCATTGCATTGGGTTTTCAGCAATTAATACTGGTACTTTTAGTTCTTCTGCTAGAAGCATGTCGATACCGTGTAGTAAAGCTCCACCGCCTGTTAGAATAACACCGCGGTCGATGATGTCCGCAGATAGTTCTGGTGGTGTGCGCTCTAATACGCCTTTTGCAGCTTGTACAATGATAGCCGCGTCTTCTTTTAGTGCTTCTGTAATTTCTTCAGAGCATACTGTAATTGTACGTGGTAAGCCTGTTACCATGTCACGTCCGCGAATTTCAAGCTCTTCGCTACGTGCACCTGGGAATACTGTACCAACTTTAATTTTAATATTTTCTGAAGTACGTTCTCCAATTAACAACTTATACTTACGTTTAACATAGTTTAAGATCTCCAGATCAAACTTATCGCCAGCCATTTTGATAGAGGAAGAGGTAACAATATCACCCATAGATAGTACAGCGATATCTGTTGTACCTCCACCAATATCAACAACCATGTTACCGCTTGGTTGGAAGATTTCCATACCAGCACCAACTGCGGCTACTTTTGGTTCTTCTTCTAAAAATACTGTTTTACCACCTGAACGTTCAGCAGCCTCACGAATTGCTTTTTGTTCTACTGATGTGATATTTGTTGGACAACAAATTAAGATACGAGGTTTTGAAAAGAAGCTCTTTACGTCCAATTTGTTAATGAAATACTTTAACATTGCTTCTGTAATTTCGAAATCTGCGATTACACCATCTTTAAGTGGACGAATAGCTACAATATTACCAGGCGTACGTCCCACCATACTTCTTGCTTCTTCACCTACTGCTAATACTTTACCTGTGTTACGATCAATTGCAACAACAGATGGCTCATTTAATACAATACCCTTACCTTTAACATGGATTAATACGTTAGCCGTACCTAGGTCAATTCCGATATCTCGCGCAAACATTCCCGTTTTTTCCTCCTCGATATTCAAAATCAGGTTATACCCGAATTCTTTTACACCTAATTTCTGATTTTATCATAAATTTAACAGAAACGTAATATTCGCAAAAAGAATTCTTCTGAAAAATATTACCGAATTGACACGGAATGTTTGCAATCGCATATTTATTGACGGACCGGCTTTTCTACATCTTCTTTTCTATACTTTTGCTTTGTTGCTTCTCCGCCTCTTAAATGACGAATAGACTTATGATAATCAAGAATTTCTTTCACTTCATTTGCGAGCTCTGGATTAATTTCTGGTAGACGTTCCGTTAAATCTTTATGGACTGTACTCTTTGATACCCCAAATTCCTTTGCAATGACACGCACTGTCTTTCTTGTCTCCACGATATACTTACCAATCTTGATAGTTCTCTCTTTGATGTAATCGTGCACACCACTCGCCTCCCTAAATTGGATGTGAGAAGGGTGAAATGAGCCTCGCTGCATATGACTAAGAAGTAAGTGTGAGTGCTGTTTGTAAGCGCTAAACATTCTTGGATTTATAATGAAATGATTCACGATTTCTCACCTCAAACACTCTCTTTGCTTTGGTTTATACCATTGTATTGCCCGCACTACTGATATATGCTACATGTTCACTATTTTTGCGGACTAAGTTAAGAAAAATTACATTTTTTTGTGAGAAATACGTTAACAGTGACTATTTTGGCGAAAAAAAATGACACCTTATATATAAGGCGTCATTCTTCTCGTTCCAATTCTTCTTCTAATAACTGATGGTGGGGAACCTCTTTCTTACCAGCAATGTAATAATATAAAGTGAATAAAACAAACAATAAAATAATAGCAGTCGACAGAACAAACAAAAATGACACAGTATCCCCTCCCTTTTGTAATATATATTCGAGAATCTCGTCATTTTTCCTTGTTATTGCAACTTTTTTCTCGAAATTGAGTATTTTTATATAAAGTGAAACTTTAATCAGTGGGCGCCATTTCCCACTGATTATTAGTTGAACCAATCGGGCTTTTACGGGCAGTTGAACCCAGGCCTAACTTCTTAGCTTTCACTGAAATTTGAAGTAGGGGTCTTACTGCCCGTTAATGCGGGGTAAAAGTAAAAAAATCAGCTCTCCTAATGAGAACTGATTTTTCCACTTTTTTATTCTTGTGAAGAAGAACTGTTAGATGATTCTGTAGAACCATTTGTTGATTTTTCTTCTTTCTTCGGTTCTTCTTTTTTGTCACTAGTCGAACCGCTCGTTGATTTCTCTTCTTTTTGAGACTTATCTTCTGTTTTATTTTCTGGTTTCGTGCTTGTTGACTTCTCTTCTTTTTGAGATTTGTCATCAGCTTTTTTACCAGAAGCGTTCGTTGCTTTTGCAGCGCCTGCATCAGCTTTAATTTCGGCTACTGATTTATTTAAGTAGCGTTCAGGGTTCACAGCCACATTGTCTTTACGTACTTCAAAGTGAACGTGAGAACCTGCTTCTTTATTCATTGCACTTAGACCGGATTTTCCTAATACTTCACCTTGTGCAACTCGTGCACCTTTTTCTACTTTTACACTGCCTAAGCTTTGATAAGAAGCTGCTACACCATTTCCGCTATCAACTGTTACAACATAACCAAGAAGTGAATCTTTTTCAGCTTTCGTTACTGTACCACTTAAAGCAGCAGCTACATTAAATTCTTTTCCATTCTTCGCAGCAATGTCGATTCCTTTATTTGGGGAATATGTGTTGTTATAAAAGACAAGTGCTTTTTCTTGTTCCGCCTCAGTTGCTGCATCTTCATAGAATTTCTTCTGTACGACTACTTCCGCATTCGCGGCAGCTGGCATTTTCACTACTTCTGAAGATTTCGTTACTGGTACTGCTGGATCTTCCGATTGTGTATACGGTGTTGCTTGATCTTGGTTCGGAGTCTTCTTCGGATTAGCTCCTTGGAACCATAGCGCAACCATTAAGATTACCGCTGCACAAGCAATGTACAGTGCCGGAAACACCCATCTTTTTTGAAATAAATGTACTACCTTTTGCGACTTTTTATTATTTCTTCCTCGCATTCCATCATCACCTCAGCAATCATTTTGAACAATATTCACGTATCCTATACAACGTATAACTAATTACTTTTCGACAAAATATGTAAAAATATGTATAAGAATTGTAAAATTTCCGAGGAAATGATAGAAAAAAGAAAAAACTGAGCATTTTCGGCTCAGTTTTTAGTCTAATTGTTTCTTTTTATATACGATTAAACATGCAATAAGCGAAATGATAAGCCAAACTGCAATATTTAATACATGCCCACTAATATTACTAAATCCTGCCCCACCTACTACGCTGTTAAGTGCTTTTACAATATGAGATGTTGGAAGATATTCAATCATCGTCTTAATTGTTTTATTTTCAACTAGTGCCTCAAATTGTACAGCTAAATACATCGTCATTAAAATAGGCATCCCAATTAATGATGTTTGTGGTACAGAAGATGCAAGTAATCCGATCATTGTTCCAAGCACGATAAATAAAATAGTTCCACATAGAAATATCAATCCTACCAATGGAATGTTGATATTTAACTGATCTAAAATGAATAAATTTGCAATACAAATAGCCATCGTCAGACCTGCTGTTAATAAACTCTTTCCAAGAAGAACTTCAACAGAAGATGCTGGGGATAACATTAACACACGTAGTGTATGTTTTTCTTTTTCTTCTGCAATTACCATAGATTGAACAAAGCCTGCGACAAATAGGAAGCCCGTTATAGTAGTAATGCCTAACATTTCCTTTCCGACTCCAAATCTGCTAAACAAAAATGAAAGTATAATTGGTAAAAATGCCATTAATAACACTTGTGAATTTGTCTTAAAATCTTGTACTTCTTTTCTAAAAATAGCTGATACACGTCTCATTGAAAATGTCATTATAATCCCCTCCCAGTAACTTCAATAAAGATATCGCCTAAAGTTGGTTCGTGTGAATGAATGGATAGTAATTCACCTTTATTCATCCATTCTGAAATGCGTTTTGCCCCTAATTCATCTTTTTTCACAATTTCTTTCTTCTTATCTGTTAACACAACTTGTATTTGATCTTTCGCGTATTGCAAGCGAAGGTTTTCTGGAGTATCAAGCGCTACAATTTCTCCACCACACAGAAAGGCAATGCGATTACAAAGTGTTTCTGCTTCGTCCATATTGTGAGTCGTTAAGAAAATCGTCGTTCCTTCTTTATTTAAATCTTTTAAGATTTTATGAATGTTTTGTACGTTTACTGGATCAAGTGCGGATGTTGGTTCATCTAAGAAGAGGATATCTGGTTTATGAAGGATTGCTCTCGCTAGTGTGACACGCTGCTTCATTCCTTTTGATAATTTTTTTACTTGTGTTTTTTTATCATCTAGCAAGTTCACTTGTGCTAGTACTTCATCGATTCGTTCTTTTTTACAATCGTATAAGTCACAAAATAATAGTAAGTTATCATAAATGCTAAGTCTTTCGTATAAGCCGCTATTGTCTGTTAAAATACCGATTCGTTTGTAATCAATGCTGCTTGGTCCTGTAATATCTTTACCTAATACTTTTACAGTTCCAATGCTATGAAGCAATTGAGATGTTAATATTTTTACGGTTGTCGTTTTCCCAGATCCACTCGGTCCGAGGAATCCAAAGATTTCTCCTTGCTTCACCTCAATATTTACATTTCGAAGTGCCGTTTTTCCGTTGAAACTTTTCATTACATCTTTCATTTCAATTGCCAATGTCATTTCTTCATCCCCTTTGTTTTTCTTATATAGATGAAATTCACTTTCGCAAGTTTCGATTTCGTTGTTTCGCTTTTCTCAACTCAATCATATGAAAAGCAAAGGGTTTACGCAGTAAAATACACGCAAAAGGAGTATTTTTACTGGTGAATGAATCGTATTTTGAGCTTATTGGAGCATCTTTTATATCCCAATTACACCTTTTAACTCATCCATTCTTCCTTTCGAAAGCGGGATTGAACTTTTTCTTTCGTCATCCAAAATTAAACTGAAGCTATTACGAGTCCACGTAATGACTTCTCGTACTCTTTGTAAATTCACAAGGTACGAGCGATGACATCTAAAGAACCCGAATCCTGTTAATCTCGCTTCTAGTTCACTTAACGTTAATGCACATACGAAATCACCTTCGCGTACATGAATATGTGTCACTCCGTTTTGCGTTTCAATGAAATGAATTTCCATCGGATCAAGTAAAATGATTTTATCGTTCACTTTCGCTGGTATTCTTTCAAGTTTCATTTGCGGAATCATTTGAACAACCTTTTCTTCATCCATCTCTTCCACTTCTTCTTGTTCGATTTCTATTTTTTTCACACCTTCATTGTTTAATATGTATACATCTTCTGTTAATGAAAGGGCGTCCGATAAAAAGGATGACGTAATAAAAATTGCTTTTCCTTGCTCTTTCATTTTCATAATTGATTTTCGAATAATAATCGTGCTCTCTGTATCTACATTTTGCTCCGGCTCTTCCAAAATAACTAAATCCGGATTATGAATCATAACTCGCCCGATATGAAGGCGACGTTTCTCTGAAAATGATAGTTTTTCTATTTTAACGTTTAACTTATCTAAGAGACCGACATGTTGTACTACTTCTTCCGTGCTCATATTTGATTCATAGAGTCCTATTAAAAACTTGAAGTATTCCTTTACCTTCAAACGATCGTATGCTTCATCTTTCAAAAAACAAAAACCAATGCGAGAATAATTTTTCTTTCCAATCGATTCTCCTTCAAATAGCACGGTGCCAGTTGAGGCTTCTTCCTCACCAATAATAATGCGGTGCAATATTTTAGCTGTATGGTTATTACATTGCAAAACAACACATTGTCCCTTCTCAACCATCAGTTCAACTACTGGTAACTGGTTCGTTTTTCCTAACTGTCTCAACTCCAATAACGCCATTCTGTCTCCCCCAAATGCTTTTTATCCTATTATACCAAACAATTAATGGAAAATTTTGATATTTTATGGAACATTCTAAAAAGAAGACTATCCAAATGAATGGATAGCCTTCTTCTCTAGTTTTGCTCTACCATATACGTCTTGAGCTGATCACGCAGCGCTCGTTTTAAAAACTTCCCTACAGATGTTTTCGGAATTTCGTTTACAAATAAATCCTTCCGAATCAACCGTGACAATGTCTCCTGTATGGAGCCAACCATCTTTCATTGATTCTTCTGTACGCTCATCCTTATAATAGCTCCCAGTGATCCATGGACCCCTTAAACAAAGTTCTGTCATCACTGATCATTGACGATTTTTTTAATATATCAACAGTTCGACAATGATAACCTATCTACTAACAAAAGAAAAACCGTCCCAACATACCTCTTGGGACGGTTTATTCTGTACCTTACTTCTTCACCATTAACTTTCCTTCATAATCATTCATCGACTTTATTTCAACGCCTTTGTAATAATGAGCAACGATATCTGTATATTTCTTACCTTCCGCTGCCATGCCATTTGCTCCGTATTGGCTCATGCCAACACCGTGGCCGAAGCCTTTTGTGGTAACAATGATTTTATCTCCATCTTGTTTCCACGTGAAGTCAGAAGAGCGTAAATCTAATTTTTCACGCACTTCTTTTCCTGTTAATGTCTTGCCTTGAAATGCTACGTCTTTTACTCGCTTTCCTTCCGTAAGATCTTTAATATTTCCAACCTTTCCGTCTGCTAGCACTTTCACACCGAGACGTTTTTGGAAGTCAGCTACTGTAAATGTTTGCTCGCTCGTAAATTTCGGAGAAGCTTGATCCCACGGACTATCTACGCTCTTTAAGTACGGATAATCATTTCCCCAGTAATCAGCCGCATTTTCTGTCCGGCCATTACTCGTTGAGAAGAAGGATGCTGAGATTGGTTTTCCATCATACGTTAAAACTTGTCCTGCGGTTTTCGAAACGGCTTCTTCGATTTTCTTCAAATTATTTTCGTAGTTATTACCCCATTGTTTCTTCAATTCTTCTTTACTTTTGTACACTTGATCTTTCACCGTATCTGTCACGTCCGCATTGTTTTTCTTTCCTCCGCTTAGCATACGCTGCACCACAAATGTTCTCGCTGCTAATGCCTGCGCCTTTAGCGCCTCTATTTCAAAACTGGCATTCATCTCAGAAGCTACTACACCGGTCACATACTCCTCCATAGGTAATGTATCTACCTTTTTCTGTTTCTCACGATATACAGCAACTTGAACCGCTGTATCCACTTTCCCTGGAGCTGGTATACTTTCTATTGCTGGAGGAGTTTTAGAAGCTGCTTCTTCCCCTACCTTTGCTTTCGCAAACGGAATAACAAGAGCAGCAGGTACAATGATAACGAGCGCTATGAGAAGCGCTACTGTGATGAAAAGTGGCTTTGAAAATTTCATCTTATTTCCCCCAATATGAAAAAGCTTTACTCCATTCATTCTTATGGAACAACTCTTTCTTTTAGAACATACTTAAGGGGAACCAGCTAAAACGGAAATTTTCTAAATATTTTCACTGGTACGTGCATAAGTATAGAATTTATTGACTATAACAGTAATAACCCAAAAAAATAGCCCCTACGTCAAAAGACGTAGAGACTATTTCAATTAAGCGTGAAGATCAGAAACTTCTTGTTCTTTCACTTCTTCTACTTGTTCGTTTACACGTTCAATAGTTGCACCTAATGCAGCTAATTTCTTATGGAAATCTACATAACCACGGTCAAGATGCTTTAATTCAGTTACACGAGTGTAACCTTCAGATACTAAACCAGCTAAGATTAATGCAGCAGCAGCACGTAAGTCAGTTGCGCCTACTTCAGCACCTTGTAAGCTGTTTGGACCGTTCATAATAACAGAACGACCTTCAATTTTAATATCAGCATTCATACGACGGAATTCTTCAACGTGCATAAAGCGGTTTTCGAATACCGTTTCTGTAATCATACTTGTTCCATCAGCTTGTAGTAATAATGCCATCATTTGTGATTGCATGTCTGTTGGGAAACCTGGGTGAGGCATAGTTTTAATATCAACCGCTTTTAACTTATCTGGGCCGATAACACGTACACCTTCATTTTCCTCAATAACTTTAACACCCATTTCTTCCATTTTCGCTGTGATTGAGCGTAAATGTTCAGGTACAGCATTTTCAATTAAGATGTCTCCACCAGTAATTGCCGCTGCAACCATGAATGTTCCCGCTTCAATACGGTCAGGAATAATAGAGTGGTTTCCACCATATAATTTATCAACGCCTTCGATACGGATCGTTCCAGTTCCAGCTCCGCGTACTTTCGCTCCCATCGCATTTAAGAAGTTAGCTAAGTCAACGATTTCTGGTTCTTTCGCTGCGTTTTCAAGGATTGTTGTCCCTTTTGCTAATGTAGCTGCAGACATAATGTTTTCTGTCGCGCCCACGCTTGGGAAGTCTAAATAAATTTTAGCTCCTTTTAGTTCTCCCTCAACGTATGCCTCAACAAAACCATTACCAACCTGTACTTTTGCTCCCATTGCTTCGAAGCCTTTTAAATGTTGGTCAATTGGACGTGAACCAATTGCACATCCACCAGGAAGTGCAATACGAGCACGACCGTTACGTGCAAGTAATGGTCCCATTACTTGAACAGATGCACGCATTTTACGTACATATTCAAATGGTGCTTCGATGTTTAGTTCTTTAGAAGCATCGATTGTTACTTGGTTATTTTCAAATACGACTTCAGCATTTAAATGACGTAATACCTCATTAATTGTGTATACATCAGACAAAACTGGTACTTCAGATAGTACATTCTTTCCATCACTCGCTAATAGGGCTGCAGCGATTATAGGTAATACAGCATTTTTTGCGCCCTCAACACGCACTGTGCCGTTTAACCGCTTTCCGCCACGGACGATGATCTTTTCCAAATTATTCCCCTCCGTGTCCTTTTTTCAGTATCTATTCACTCAATACTCAGAAGTTATGATCGGTGTGCCAACCACAATTGTATCTTTGTTGTCTGTAGAACGTATTGCTATTTGCACATTTATTTTCTCTCTATTTGTTGAAAGAGCGTCATCCCACTTTTTATTGTATGCGGAGACTGACACAAATGCTCTTTCTTCTATCTGTTCGATCGCTCTTGCTGAAAGATCTTTCAAAACCTGATTGGTTTTATTTTGCAAAACACCTTCAATCTTATCATTCAGTACACCTTGAACACAAGTGTAAATTATAGGTTTTTCACTAAAAATTTTATTTGTTTTCTGAATGTACTTCGGGTCCCATTTCGCCCCGCTTACTTCGAAAATAATGAAAGTGTTTTCTTTAGTATTTTCCTTACTCCATGTTACTACTACTCGTTCTTCATAAGAAGAAAACTTTTTATAGGATGTAGCTTTATATCCATCTGGAGATTGCTCTAATTCCCACTTTTGAATATTCGCCTTGTCCTTCACATCGTTTAACAATTTTTGAAACGTATGTATGTTAGAAATTGTTTTTGTTTCTCGCGCTAACCATGACCACTTCTCTACTTTAGCATCATTTTTCTCTAAAGTTGCAATCATGCTCTCCATTTTCTGTTCATCGCTGATTGGTTTCATTTCTCTATATCCAACCAAAAATAAAACAACACTTATCACAACAATAAGAATGGCTTTAAGCTTCAATTTCATCCCCTCCTATCCCCATTGTTAACGGAGATATGAGGTTCTATACACTTACTTTACTAAATACGTTAAACTCTTTGAATAGCCTAAATAATCAAGGAAAAAGTTACTTACAGATGTCCCAATTGCAATTGTAATTAGGATGAGTAATACTCGCGTCTGCATCACCTTTCCAGGCTTCATTAAACGCTCAATGTGAATACCTTGTAAGGCCCACCACGTAATGGTAATAAATAATAAATGCGAAACGATGGCAATCAGTGCTTGTTGCCCTAAAAGATGTGCCAAAAAATCGACCCCTTTTTACCTAGCTACTACTTACGAAATACTATAAAAACGATACCATAATAAGTAGGAGCCACACTTTTTCAAATACAAATAAGCATCTTACATTTCACATCGTAATTTGCTCTCAAAAAACGTATACCTACATGCATTTTCAATTGTATTTCACACAAAATAAAAAGCGCAGAGTAACAACTCCACACCTTTTATTTTCACTATTGTACCACGTTCCCTAGGAAGAAGAAATCCTTCATTAATGGAAAATATTCATAAAAGAAATTGTATCCGATCATCGGCATAATCCCTAGTATTACAATCGAAATTGCACAAAGGCTCATAACAACCTTTATATTGAATGGGAAACGAATTTTCTCTTCCACTTCTCCCGTCCGGAAAAACATTTGCTGTAGAATCCGGAAATAATATACGAATGAAATGACTGTCGTTCCCATCATAATAGAAGCTAGTACGTAATGAGCTGGCTCTACATGCAGTGCACCTAAAAAGATGTTAATTTTCCCGATGAAACCAGCTGTTCCTGGTATTCCGGCCAACGATAAAATAAAAATCGTCATCACTATCGCTGTAAATGGCGACCTTTTATATAATCCGGCGAAAATCGTAATGTTTTCTTTGTCGCTTTGTAAGATTAAGCCGTGGATAATTGCAAACGCACCTATATTCATAAGCATATACGCAAGCATGTAAAACCACATGCTATCCATCGTAAATGGTGATAATGCTACAAGCGGAACGAGTAAATACCCCGCATGTGCGATTCCCGAATAGGCAAATAGGCGCTTTACGTTATATTGCTTTAACGCTACGATGTTTCCGATAATCATCGTAATACTCGCTAGCACTGCAATGTATATACTCATACGTCCGTATAAAGATTGCATATCTCCTTGCACCGATACACTTGCAAAAACCATGAGAAACAGACGAATAATGAGTAGGAACCCAGCAATTTTAGAAATCGTTCCAAGAAAAGCAGTAACAGGCGTAGCCGCTCCCTCATACACATCTGGTGCCCACATATGAAACGGCACCGTCGCAATTTTAAACGAGAGTCCAACGAGTAATAGTAGAAATGCGAGAGCTAACAATAACTGAATACCACCAGCAAGCTCCCCTGCGAATACTTTTTGCATATCCACGATATTAGTTGATCCTGTAATACCGTATAAATAACTCATTCCAAAGAGCGTAATTGCCGTTCCAATTCCTCCATTAATGACATATTTCATGGCCGCCTCGTTTGATGCACGGTTCTTTTTTCGTATTCCTACTAAAATATATGAAGAAAGTGAAAGCAATTCTAAACCGACGAAAAGTGTAATGAAGTCGACACTAGAAGCCATAAACATAGCCCCAAGAAGTGCCATTAAAAATAAATAATAATATTCTCCCTTATCTTCAATGGGATTCTTCTTATCATCGCTCATTGCGGTGCATAAGATGAGGGCCGCTCCGCCTAACAACAACGTTTTGAACCCTTTTGAAAACCCATCTAACACGAACGATCCGTTTAAAATATCTCCTGTCGGTTCACCATATAGCGTAATTAATGACACAATTGCTAATATGACGGCTGCGATTGCACTAAGCGCTACATATCTATGGTTCAACTTAAAAAACAAATCACATATGGAAAGAAGGATGGCAGCTCCGAGAATTATGAATTCTGGCACCATGAGATGCCACGATAAGCTAAGTAACGTATTCATATCCATCCTACTTCACCCCCAATGTTTTCAATGTATTTTGAAGCGGATCCCCTAGTATTTCTGGCATTACTCCAATTGCAATAATGCAGAAGATAAGTAGCAATATAGGGACATACTCCCATCCATGTATATCAGCTTTCGCTTCCCACTCTTTCTTACCAAATGTTACTTGAAGTGTTGCTCTTAATACGTATACAGCGGTTAAAATGATGCCAAGTACGCCGACTGCCGCAACGACCGGTTCTCCTTGGAATAAACCGAGAAAGGCAAGAAACTCGCTAACAAATCCAGACATGCCTGGTAATCCAAGCGATGCCATTCCTCCCGCTAAGAAGAATCCGCTAAGTATTGGGACACTTTTTGCAAGTCCGCCAAGCGCCGTAATATCCGACGTTCCAAAACGTTGTTCTATAACACCCAGTAAGAAGAAGAGTAATGCCGCAATTAAACCGTGAGAGACAACTTGGAATAGCGCCCCTTGTGTACCTGGTGCATTTAACGCCGCAAGTCCCATTAATACGATACCCATATGCGAAATACTAGAGTAAGCAAGCACCTTCCGAAAGTCCGTTTGGATGAGCGCCAAGAAGGCTCCGTACAATAAATTGATGACTCCTAAAATCGCAATGAGCGTTGCAAACTCGTGAAAGTATTCCGGGAATAACCCCTTTCCGAAGCGAATCATACCGTATGCTCCAATCTTCAGTAAAACGCCCGCATGAAGCATAACTACAGCTGGATGCGCTTCAATATGCACATTAACCATCCAGCGATGTAACGGGAAAACGGGTAGTTTAATCGCAAAAGCGATCATTATGGCAAGAAACAAACCGAACTGTAAGCTACTTGAGACAGCCGTTCCTCCCCCAGCACCTACACTCGTTAATATTTCTTTAAGCTCTGTAATATTTGTTGTACCTGTTTTTGCAAATAAAACCGAGAAAACGATGAGTAAAATAGCGGAGCCGATACCGTTATATATTAAATAACTATAAGCAGCCTTTTCACTCGACAATTTCCCCCACTTCCCAATTAATAAAAACATTGGCGGCAATGTAATTTCAAAGAAGATAAAGAACAGCATTAAATTTTGAGCAGCGAAGACGCCGAGCATCCCTATTTCTAGCATGAGTAGCAGCATATAAAAGGCTTTTAAGTTCCTTTTAATAGTAAATGCCGCAATTGCTGCAAGCATTGCTAGAAGGGCCGTCAGCACCATCATAACGAGCGATAAACCATCAATACCAAGCTCGTAATAAATAGCGAACCATCTTTTATCCACCGCTGCAAAATCCCCAAATTTAATCCATTTCACTTTTTCATCGAATAGCGACAAACTCTTTCCAGAAGCATATGTACAAGCGAGGACGATAGCGATTCCAAATGGAAGCGCCGTCCCAAATAAACCGAGCGCTCGCACTGTACGCGATTCTTTTTTCGGTGTTAATACAAGTAAAAGAATTCCTAAAAGCGGGGAAAAAATGAAGAACGTTAATAACAAATCATTCATCGTAAATCCCCTCCCGTATAAAGCAAAATAATGACGAGTACTGCAAGCGAAACAGCTGTTACAGTGCCGTACACTTGTACATTTCCGTTTTGGAGTCTAGAACCAAGTCCACTTATCCCTTTAACTAGACTTCCTATTAAAACGGCAATTCCTTCGACTACATACACCTCAAATAAGCGAAGCACATGAGCGATTCCCTTCGTGATAGGGAGCACCGTCATATTGTATAGTTCATCCACATAATACTTTTCTTTCAAAAGGTTATATTGAGGTGTTCCCTCGCCACCAGCCCAATCTCTAGAAATAGATTTCTTACCATATATGAAATACGCAAGAGCAATCCCTGCAAATGAAACGAGCGTTGCTACGATCATAATCCAAACTGGCCCGTGTACCTCTCGCGCTTTAAATGCTACATCTTTCGTAAGCCAATCCCCAAGAAACGTCCCAAACCACGGTGTATTCATATAACCCGCCACTACCGCGAGGACGCCGAGGACAATCATCGGATACGTCATAACGCGGGGTGATTCCCTCACAGCTTCCTTCGTCTTCACTTCCCCCGTAAAGACAAGGAAGTATAGCCGGAACATGTAGAATGCTGTTAAGAATGCTGCAATTACTGCTAATATGAATAAAACGTAATTGCCATTCATCCAAGCCGCCGCTAAAATTTCATCTTTACTAAAGAAACCGGAAAGGAGTGGCACACCACTAATTGCAAGTGTACCGATTAAAAATAGTGCACCCGTTACTTTCATCTTCTTCTGTAAGCCGCCCATTTTGTTAATGTTTTGCGTATGCACTGCATGAATGACACTTCCTGCAGCCAAAAATAGTAGTGCTTTAAAAAAGGCGTGTGTCGTTAAATGGAAAATACCAGCTACATAACCGGCAGATCCTAATGCAAGCATCATATAACCAAGCTGACTAACTGTAGAATAAGCAAGCACTCTCTTTATATCCGTTTGCACAAGACCGATAGAAGCCGCAAAGATTGCAGTGAAGGCTCCAACAATGGCCACCGTCTGCATCGCCACCGCACTTGCTGAAAATAACGGGAACATCGTCGCCACTAAATATACGCCAGCTGCGACCATTGTCGCCGCATGAATAAGTGCCGAAACAGGCGTCGGCCCCTCCATTGCATCCGGTAACCACGTATGAAGCGGGAACTGACCTGATTTCCCCATCGCTCCGATAAAAATTAATATCGCCGTTATTGTAATCATCGTAGGGGTAAGATCACCCGTATGAATCGCTCTAAAAATTACGTCATATTCAAAACTACCCGCGTGCCAAAAAAGTAAGATCATCCCTATAAATAAACCGACATCTCCAATACGAGTCATAATAAAAGCCTTTTTTGCAGCAGCCTTCGCTTCTTCTTTAAAGAAATAAAAACCGATGAGTAAAAATGAACCGAGGCCTACTAACTCCCAAAATATATAAAGCTGTAATAAATTCGGCGATATAACGAGCCCGAGCATCGCAAATGTAAAGAGTCCTAAATAGGCATAAAAGGTTGGTAATCTTTCATCACCTTTCATATAACCTTTCGAATACACATGTACAAGTAAACTCACAAGTGTAACGATAAACAGCATTAAAGCCCCTAATGCTGTCACTTCAAAGCCAAATGATATATCAATATCTCCCGTTCTAAGCCATACCCACTTATGCTTCAATCCTACTTTCGAAAATCGTTCTATTAACACAAGTACCGCAAATATAAAGGAGAGAAAGACGAGGAAAATACTAAGTACACTGCTTCCTTCTCTAATTTTCTTCCCGAATATAAGTAATAAAAAAAACGAAACAAGCGGGAAAAGCGGTATGAGCCATGCATAATCGATCATTGTTTCCTTCCCCCTTTTCGGTCACAATGTTATCCTTTGAGCGTATCCATTTCATCTACATGAACCGTCGTACGATTACGATACAAAGCAATTAAAATGGCGAGCCCTACCGCCGCCTCCGCAGCTGCTACAGCCATCGTAAACAGAGAGAAAATTTGCCCTGTTAAATTTGGGAACAAACCTAATTTACTAAATGCTACTAAATTTAAATTGGCCGCATTGAGCATTAATTCAATACAAACTAATACAATCACTGTATTTCGCTTTGTTAAAGCGCCAAACAAACCGATGCAAAACAAAATAATCGCAAGCGTTAAATATGCAGAAGCCGGAACGCTACTCATTGGAATCCTCCTCTTTCTCATCCTTCTTCGCAAGAATAATTGCGCCAACAAGTGCTACAAGTAAAATAACTGAGGTTAACTCAAATGGAATAATATATTTCGAATAGAGAAGTGTACCGATTTGAAGTGTGTTTTTTTCATGGAGAGGTAAACTTCCTTGTGCGCTTTCATTTGCAAAATCAATATTGTTAACAGCGAAATACATAACTGCCCCAAATGCTACAACCGCAAAGAAGATAATCCATTTTCGAAGAGTAAGACGTGATTCATTTTCTGCGTTATGTTGCGTTAACATAATGCCAAAAATCATAATAATTGTGATTGCACCCGAGTAAAGTAAAATTTGTGCAACTCCGATAAATTCAGCCGATAAAAGAAAGTACAAACCTGCAATGCTGAGGAATGTCAGAACGAGAGCTAGCATCATATGCATGACTTTCGTTAAGTTCAACATAAGAATGCCGCCGATAATTGCAGACAAGGATAGTATGAAGAATGCTACAAACTCGCCATTCATGCTTTATTCTCCTTCCTGACGTTTTCGTCGTTTTCGTCAAGCCACTGCAAATTTTTAAATAAATCATCACGTGAATATTCCGCGAGTTCAAAGTTGTTTGTCATAACAATCGCCTCTGTCGGACAAACTTCTGTACATAAATCACAAAGAATACAAATTTCAAAATTAATATCGTACGTGTCGATAATTTTTCCTTTTTTCGTAGGATCCGGATGTTTTTTCCCCGTCAACTGAATACAATCTGTCGGACAAATGTTAGAGCACTGGTTACAAACAATGCACTTTTCCGGATAAAACTTTTGAATACCTCGAAAGCGGTCTGGCAACGGCAACGGTTGATTCGGATAATCGTAAGTCACCTTTTTCTTACTCAAATTGCTTAATGTATATTTTAATCCTTTAAATAGTCCTTTCATCTCTTACTGGCACCCCCCTCATAGATTAGAAGAATAACTCCTTAATCAATGCCGTTAAGAAAATATTCGCAAGTGCAATTGGCAATAATACTTTCCAGCCAAACTCCATTAACTGGTCACCTCTTATACGCGGGAACGTAACGCGGAACCAAATTAATAGAAAGACTACACTGCTAAATTTCAAAGCAAACCATACAGCTCCTGGAATAAATCCAAGGAACATGACTGGATTCCATCCGCCTAAAAAGAGCACTGTAATTAAAGATGCCATTCCGAAGAAATATACGTACTCTGAAAGCATGAAAAACGCCCAGCGAAATCCTGAGTATTCCGTATGATATCCAGAAACAAGTTCTGACTCTGCTTCCGGTAAATCGAACGGCGTCCTATTTAACTCTGCTACCGCTGCGATTAAGAATACGACGAAACCGATTGGTTGCACGAAAATATACCAAACATTCTCCTGCGCTGCTACAATTTCATTTAAATTCAGACTACCAGCTAACAAAACGACACCAATTACACTCATTACGAGCGGAATTTCATAAGAAATCATTTGCGCCGCCGCACGCATCCCTCCTAAAAGGGAATATTTATTATTTGATGCCCATCCTCCGGTCACGACACCAATCGTCGTAATACCAGAAACAGCAATGTAATACAGTAAGCCTACGCCAATATCCGCGAACTGAAATTTATCAGTAAACGGGATGACTGCAAGCACCATAAATGCCGGTGCGAATGCAATAACAGGTGCTAATATAAACAACGGTTTATCTGCCGCTTTCGGAATACTATCTTCTTTCAGTAATAGTTTTAAAACATCGGCTACCGTTTGCAGTAAACCGAATCGACCCCCAACTTGGTTTGGTCCAATCCGCCCTTGCATAAATCCCATCACTTTCCGTTCTGCCAAAATACCATATGTAACGAAGCCCAGGACTGCAAATAATAGAAGCACCGCTAATCCGAAAAAAATGAAGAAATTCGTCCAGCTTGAAGGTGATTGTAAGAGCGTTTCAATCATTAGCCATCAACCTCCCCAAGTACAATATCAACTCCACCTAAAATCGTAATTAAATTGGCGATGTTTTCACCTTTCAATAACTTCGGTAAAATTTGCAAATTGTAAAAAGACGGCCTGCGAAACTTCAAGCGGTACGGCTCTTTCTTTCCGTCACTAGCAATATAGCAACCAATCTCTCCTCGCGGTGATTCTATACGGACAAACGCTTCTCCTTTAGGCGCCTTAATGATTTTCGGCACTTTCGCCAGCACAGCTCCGTCTTTCGGGAACTGCTGGACAGCTTGCTCAACAATCTTTAATGACTCCTCAATCTCTTGCATGCGGCAAACGTAACGATCCCAAGCATCTCCCACGCTCCCAACAGGAATATCGAAGTCAAAACGATCATAAATAGAGTACGGTTCATCCTTGCGAAGATCCCAGTTTACTCCCGTACACCGCAAATTCGCTCCGCTTAAAGAATACGAAATTGCTTCTTCC
Source organism: Bacillus sp. FSL K6-0069 (assembly GCF_038007785.1). Lineage (NCBI taxonomy): Bacteria > Bacillati > Bacillota > Bacilli > Caryophanales > Bacillaceae > Bacillus > Bacillus sp. FSL K6-0069. Next base: position 5,072,753 of record NZ_JBBOXN010000001.1, read on the forward strand.
GCGCTATATATACCAACGCCTTTTACACGATTTAAGAAAATCTCATTACCGCTAACGAGATCATGATAACCTGCCAATTGTTCTCTCATATACGGAACGAATTCTTCCACTTTTTCGATCCAACCATCCGGCGCATCCCACTTTACACCCCCGACTCTCATATAGTTAAAAGTAAGCCGGGCACCGCATAATTCATTTAATAAATTTATAATCATCTCTCGTTCACGAAACGCGTACAAAAACGGACTGACCGCTCCTATATCAAGAAGATTTGTCCCCCACCAAACGAGGTGACTCGCAATCCTTCCAAGCTCCATTGCAAGCACTCGCAAGTATTCGGCCCGCTCCGGGATTTCAAGCCCCATCATCGTCTCTACAGCATGGCAAATGACGTAATTATTCGTCATGGCCGATAAATAGTCCATTCGATCTGTATAAGGGATAATTTGCGTATACTGTAAGCTCTCGGCAATCTTTTCGGTCCCGCGATGCAAATATCCAATAACCGGTGTAGCTTCTTTAATAATTTCCCCATCAATCTTAATAACAAGCCTGAACACACCGTGCGTACTCGGATGCTGAGGCCCTACATTCAAAAGCATTTCTTCCGTACGGATCATTAGCTACACCTCCACATCATGCGGTTCATAATCTTTCCTAAGCGGGTGCCCTATCCAATCATCTGGCATTAAAATACGTGATAAGTTGGGATGCCCCTTAAATACAATACCGAGCAAATCATACGCTTCTCGCTCCGGCCAGTCCGCGCCTTTCCAAAACGCTGTCACCGATTCTACTTGCGGTTCTTCCCTATCCAGCTTCACCTTCACCGCTACTGACTGTTTCTTTCCATATGAAAATAAATGAACATACACTTCCATATGTGTCACAAAATCTGTCGCATGTAGCTCTGACATATAATCAAATGCAAGTCCCTCGTGGAACCGCAGTAATTCCATCACTTCATAATACTTTGAAGGCTCCACTACAAGAGTTGGCACATCTTTTGAAAGTTTATTAATGTAGGAATCTACTAATATATCCTCTCCTATTTTCCCCTTAATAATTTCAACATACTGATTTAAATACGGCTGATTCACGGATGGCTCTTCCTGCTTTGTTTCCTCTTCCTTCTTACCTTCAGCACCCTTTGTCTTCGCCCTTGCAGCCGCTGCGGCTTTTGCCTTCGCTGCTGCAATCGCCTTCGCCTTTTCATCTCCCGAATCCCCATCACCTTGCGAGGCCTTCTGCTTCGCTAGAGCCGCTGCTTTTGCCTTCGCTACCGCCACGGCCTTTGCTTTCGCCTTAGCCTTGTCCTCTTCCGTTACTTCTTCGCTTCCTTCTCTTTTTCGCTTCGCTAACGCCGCTGCTTTTGCTTTTGCGGCTGCCACGGCCTTCGCTTTCGCTTTGGCCTTTTCTTCTTCCGTCACTTCTTCGCTTCCTTCTCTTTTTTGCTTCGCTAATGCTGCTGCTTTTGCTTTTGCCGCGGCGGCTGCCTTCGCTTTCGCTTTGGCCTTTTCTTCTTCCGTCACTTCTTCGCTTCCTTCTCTTTTTTGCTTCGCTAATGCTGCTGCTTTTGCTTTTGCCGCGGCGGCTGCCTTCGCTTTCGCTTTGGTCTTTTCTTCTTCCGTCACTTCTTCGCTTCCTTCTCTTTTTTGCTTCGCTAATGCCGCTGCCTTGGCTTTTGCGGCCGCGACGGCGCGGCGTTTTGCATCTTCCAAAGTCATTTCACTATCTTTTGGTAGCGCTTTCTCTTTTTCTCGATTTTCTTCCTCAAGTTGACTTATTTCTGCATCATGTTTCGCAACAAGACGCTTTCTTGCCTCTTCTTTCGCACGCCTAGCCGCTTCTCTTTTCAAATCCTCCAAGTCTTTGTTTGGATCACTCATTTATTCGTCACCTGCTTTCCCGTCTTGGCCTCGTAACGAATTTTCTCTTTCAATTTATTAATTCCATAAATTAAAGCAGCGGGATTTGGTGGGCAACCAGGAATATACACGTCAACTGGCACGATTTGATCTACACCTTTCACAACAGCGTATGAATTTACATATGGACCACCTGCTGTCGCACAAGATCCCATTGCAATAACCCATTTTGGCTCGGGCATTTGATCGTATAAACGCCGAACAATAGGAGCCATCTTCTTCGTTACCGTTCCCGATACAATCATAACGTCCGATTGCCTTGGTGAAGTCCGAAAAAATGACCCAAATCGATCTAAATCATAATGTGATGAACCTACTCCCATCATTTCAATTGCACAGCATGCTAGTCCGAATGTCATCGGCCATAAAGAATTGCTCCGTGCCCATCCTTTCAATTGCTCCAATGTAGAAAAAAAGATATTTCGTTCTAATTCCGCACGTTCATTTGGATGTAATTCCTCAAAATTTATAACCATTGTAACACCTTCTTTTTCCAAGCATACGCTAATCCAACTAGCAACATTACAACAAAGATGAGCATTTCAATCAGTGCAAATAAACCGAGCTTGTCATATGCAACAGCCCATGGATATAAAAATAAAGTTTCTACATCAAAGATGACAAACAATAAAGCAAAAATATAATAACGAGCATGAAACCGAATATTCGCATCATGAAAAGGCTCAATCCCACTCTCATACGTCGTCGCTTTCGCTGCACTTGGTTTGTTTGGACGCAGCATCCTTCCTAATGTAAGAGCCACTACCGGCAGCAATATGCCTAATAGCAAGAAAATCAAAACGATCATATAACTATTTTCATATACACTTGCCATTGTGAAACCCTCCCCCCTGAATTAAGAACAAGTTCACTTAGTAAACAATATGTCCTAGTTGCAGTAATTATTATTTTTAAATTTTTCTAAATAATGCAACTATTTTAATCATTATAGCAAACTTCAAATTCCTATGTCGATATGTTGGGGACAGAAACGAGAATTATTAAAATCTGTTTTTATAACTCGCGCCATACCTGTGCAAAATAAATATAAAAATTATATATGTTTTTCAAGAAACTATAAAAAATAAAAGAGGAATTTATATGTATATACCGTGGGTGAGATAAATGAAAAAACAAACACATGTAAGTATTCTTATAAGCATTATATTGTTGTCTATAGTGACTCATTACGTAGCAATGCCTTTTCTATACGAATACTCATTTCCTTTTCAAGTATTAATTGGGATGAGTTCACTATTCATTGATATTATCGCTTGTAGCTATATACTTTATTTTTCAAACATGAAAGAAGGGTTACCCCGTTTATTTTGGACCGTATTATCTGTTGGAACCCTCTCTTATTTCATTGGTGATATCGTCGTTGCCTATCAACGTTTAATTTTAAAGGACTACTATACATTCGTTGATCCGTCCGATTTTTTTTACCTACTTTTTTTAATTAGCTTTGCATTTGCCTTTCTATATGAAATCATTTATAACCGCGATTTATTAGAAAAACTTTTTATGATATGCGATATTTGTATTATTGTTACAGCACAATTCACTTTAAGTTACTACTTACTTATCGAACGCACAATTCACGTTTCTTCAACATCCTATGTCGACATATTTGTTCAACTTACCTATCCAATGGCTGATTTACTTTTTCTTTTAATAGGAATCAATCTGTTATTCAAGCCATTATCCTTATTACCCAAAAAAGTTGGCGCGCTTCTTGGCGGTGCTTTAATTTTATATGCTACTACAGACGCGATTTATGCTTATATTAAATACTTCACACCCGAGTATTCTATGTTTACAGTTACCCCTCTCTATCAAGTAACTTTAGTACTAGTAGCAATCGCCTGTATTCTGCATACAAAAGAACCCGAAAAACAAGAACAAGTACTATTAACACCTAAAATTGGTGAGTCGATCAGATTGTCATTACCTTATATTTCTGTAGTCATGCTTATTGTTTTTATATTAGTTGAATACGTTTTTGCACCTATTGTAGTAATTGGGCTCATGATAACTTTCTCCTTCGTTCTCATACGCCATAGTTTAGTTCGAAAACAAAATAAAATATTATTACTAGCCCAAATGCAATTCAACTTAGAACTCGAAAAACAAATTGAACTACGTACAGAAGATTTAGTAGAACAAAAAAATGAACTATACCATAACCAACAAATGTTTAAATCTTTATACGAGCACCATCCAGATCCAATTTTCACATTAGACTTGTACGGTAATTTTCTTAATGTGAACAACGCTGGTACTACTTTACTCGGTTATCAAACGAATGAATTATTAAATCAACCTTACTATTCCCTTATGTATGAAGAAGATTTGGAAGAAATCATTAATGCCTTTCATCGCGTAAAAAAGGGGAAATCTATTTCTTTAGAAATACGGGCATATCATAAAAATAGAGATATTTACTACTTGCATGTTACAGCTGTTCCTATCTTTTTAAAGAATCATATTTCTGGAGTTTATTTAATGATTAAAGATATTACGGAAAGCAAACAACAACAAGAACAAATTAATTTTCTAGCATATCATGATACGTTAACAGAGCTTGCAAATCGTCGTGCATTTCATCAATATGTAGAACAAGCAATTGCTCGATCCGAAATATCAAAAAGGCCTTTTGCTGTTATGTTTCTCGACCTAGACCGCTTTAAAGTTATTAATGACACCCTCGGTCATAGGGTAGGAGACCTTCTATTAATTGCAGTAGCAAAAAGACTTGAAAGACTATCGACACCAAATATGAAGCTTGCCCGATTAGCTGGGGATGAATTCACAATCCTTATTGAGAATTATAAAAAAAGACCCGATGTAAAAAAAATAGCTGATGCGATTGTAGCAGACATGAACGAACCATTCGAAATTGAAAATCAACATTTAAAAATCTCACCAAGCATCGGGATTGCAATATATCCTGAAGCAGGTGAAGATCCATTATCAATCTTGCAGCATGCCGATATGGCCATGTACGAAGCAAAAAACAAAGGGAAAAACGGTAGCTCTCTGTACACGAAAGAATTGTATAAAAAAATGGAACGAAAAGCTCGAATTGAAAAAGATTTACCACTCGCTTTAGTAAACGAAGAATTTTATCTCGTCTATCAACCACAAATTGATATTACGACGAAAAAAATTATTGGAGCTGAAGCATTAATACGCTGGAAACACCCACTCCTAGGTGATATTCCGCCATGTGAGTTCATTCCAATTGTAGAAGAGACACCACAAGTCGTGCCACTCGGTCATTGGGTATTAAAAGAATCTTGTCGTCAGTTAAAAATATGGCATACTTTCGGCTACAAAGATTTAAAAATAAGTGTGAACTTATCAGCAAAAGAGTTCCAGCAAGATAATTTAATCCAGAACATTTCACAAATCATAACAGACATTAAAGTCGATCCAAAGCATGTAACACTTGAGTTAACAGAACGAATTGCAATGATCGATGAAAAAGAAACATTATCAAGACTAAAACAATTAAAGGAATATGGTATTCAAACGTCCATTGATGACTTCGGTACCGGCTATTCTTCTCTCGCTTATTTATCCATTTTCCCTATCGATACATTAAAAGTACCTAGAGAATTTACACAACTAGCCGATCATCGGCCTGAGGAAAGAGCCATTGTTTCCACTATCCTTTCCCTTGCAAATACTTTAAATCTTTCCGTCGTCGCTGAAGGAATTGAAACAGAAAAACAACTTAAGTTTCTACAAAAAAACAACTGTAAATATATGCAAGGTTACTATTTCAGTAAACCACTTACTAGTCATCAATTCATAAAATTTCTACAAAAAACACCCAGTATGAACCAATAGCTCATACTGGGTGTTTTTATCATGCTATTTGCTGACAGTAAAACTAGTCATCAACGTGAGATGCCCCACTTTATAGTGTCGGAATTGTTTTCTCGTAATATTCCTCTGCAATCTCTTCATAAAAAGCTGCTGACGTCGTATAAAAATATGGAATTAGCCATAGGAATCCAATTCCTAACGTAATACAACTTAATATAAACCAACCGATAAAGCTTAAACATAAAATGAAATACTCCATCTTATGTCCATCCATCATACGACGGCTTTCTGTAATAGCTTGATTTATAGAATACTCAGGGTGATCATTTATAATAAAGTACGTCATCGCATAAGAAAATGATTTAATAATGCCTGGAATAATAAATAGTAAAAACCATAAGAAAATATAAATGTTCACTACTATATATAATAAAAATGACTTGATAAACTTACTTCCTTCTGTAAACCATCTAAATATATGCCCAATACGCGCTTCTTTCTCACGAAGAATATGTAGTGCTAAATAATAACCACCTAGCGTTAATGGACCTACCATCAATATTGAAATAACGTCTACTGAAAGTGAGCTATTTACTTCTTTCCAATCCCAAACCTGAGAGAAAATAAAATTAATACTAAAACTAAAAGCTGAAATAAGAATCGAAATCAGTAATGTTGCACCGACAGCTAATCCCCATTTCCCTTCTAATGAATCTAGCGCTTCTCCTTTTAAATCACTAATCATAATCGTCCTCCTATACGTAATAACTCTATTAGTATAGCATGTTCCTACTACAATTCATCTTTTGAAAGATGGCGATAAAAATGCGCTGTCGTTGTACTCATATACGGGCTAAGCCAAAGAAAACCTATTCCAAGTGTAAGAATCGCTAAAATTGCCCAACCTATAAAACTCAACCACAACAGAAACAGATCCAATTTGTGCCCCTTCATAAGATGCTTACTTTCTTTCATTGCCTGTGAAACACTATATTCTGATTTTTCAACCATCACATAATACGTCATTGAATACGAAAAATACAGGATAGTCATTACAATACCCGAGATAGCTAATAAAATAAAGAAAACGATTATGAACGATGGGTTTGCACTCTCATCAAAAAAACCTAATGTCCCAAACACAATCATTCCTAACATTGGCACCCATGCACCTGTATATAACAAAATTGCAACCATAGCCCACATTGTTTTCATCATTCTTTTAAAACCACGGAACCCTTCAAACAAGTAATCCACTCTAGCATCTTCTCTTTTACTTATTTGTAGAAACACATTCGTATAACCGTATGTTGTAATACCATAAGCTGCATAACTTAAAATTATCATAAGACAATAAAAAAACCCAAACGTAATCACAGCTGCAATTCCCATCACTTCTTCTCCAATTGAACCGATTGAGATAGAAGCTAAAAGAAATATTATAACTCCTGGAATTAATAATATAAGCATTACAGCCATTGAAACGACGTAACTTATGATATGATATAAAATCGTTGATCCAACACCTAGTCCCCAATTTCCCTTTAAAGAGTGCAACGCTTCTCGTTTCATTTCACCAATCATTTATTCATCTCCTTTATAAATTGTTGTACATTCTCTACTTATACAAGCATCAATATAATTATACCATTTTTGTAAAATTATCCATGAACTACAAAAAAATCCGCAAAGGCAAAGCCTTTACGGATTTTTTTATTTCATATCGGAAACGTTTAAACGGTTCACAGCACGTTGTAATGCCATTTCTGCACGTTTAAAGTCAACATGTGCTTGTTTATCTTGCATACGTTGCTCAGCGCGACGCTTCGCTTCATTTGCACGATGGATATCGATATGGTTTGCTTCTTCAGCAGATGATGATAATACAGTTACTTTATCTGGACGAACTTCGATAAAGCCACCGCTTACCGCTACATAATCAGTGTGTCCACCATGTTTCAGACGAACTGCACTAATTTTTAATGGTGCAACAGTTGGAATGTGGCCCGGTAAGATCCCCATTTCCCCACTCTCTGCTTTTACGCTTACCATTTCTACTTCTTTTTCGTAAACCGGTCCATCAGGAGTTACAATACTGACTGGAAATGTCTTCATAATTCGTCCCTCCTAAGGCCTTACGCCATCATTTTCTTCGCGTTTTCAATAACTTCTTCAATGCCACCAACAAGGCGGAATGCATCTTCTGGAAGGTCATCATATTTTCCTTCTAGAATTTCTTTAAATCCGCTAACTGTATTTTTTACAGGTACGTAAGAACCTTTTTGACCTGTAAACTGCTCAGCTACGTGGAAGTTTTGAGATAAGAAGAATTGAATACGACGAGCACGATGTACAACTAACTTATCTTCTTCAGATAACTCATCCATACCTAAGATAGCGATGATATCTTGAAGCTCTTTATAACGCTGTAAAGTTTGCTGTACTTGACGAGCTACTTCATAATGCTCTTCTCCTACGATTTCTGGAGAAAGCGCACGAGATGTAGATGCTAATGGATCTACGGCTGGGTAAATACCCATTTGTGTTAAACGACGCTCTAAGTTTGTTGTTGCATCTAAGTGAGCGAACGTTGTAGCTGGTGCTGGATCCGTATAGTCATCGGCTGGTACATATACCGCTTGGATAGACGTGATAGATCCTTTATTTGTAGATGTAATACGCTCTTGTAATTGACCCATTTCTGTTGCAAGTGTCGGTTGGTAACCTACCGCAGATGGCATACGACCAAGAAGGGCAGATACTTCAGAACCTGCTTGCGTGAAACGGAAGATATTATCGATGAACAGAAGTACGTCTTGTCCTTGCTCATCACGGAAATGTTCAGCCATTGTTAAACCTGTTAATGCAACACGTTGACGTGCTCCAGGTGGCTCGTTCATTTGTCCGAATACCATCGCAGTTTTCTTAATTACGCCAGAATCGCTCATTTCGTGGTATAAATCGTTACCCTCACGAGTACGCTCACCTACACCAGCGAATACAGAGATACCACCGTGTTCTTGTGCGATGTTATTAATTAATTCCTGAATTAATACAGTTTTACCTACACCGGCACCACCGAATAGACCGATCTTACCACCCTTAATGTAAGGAGCAAGTAAGTCTACTACTTTAATACCAGTTTCAAGAATTTCTACTTTAGTAGATAATTCTTCGAATGCAGGTGCTTGACGGTGAATTGGATCACGACGTACATCGGCAGGAACCTCACCATCTAAATCAATTGCATCACCTAATACGTTAAATACGCGACCAAGTGTTGCATCACCAACTGGTACAGAGATTGCTTTACCAGTATCTTCTACTTCTGTACCACGAACAAGTCCGTCTGTGGAAGACATTGCAACTGTACGAACTGTATCATCACCTAAATGAAGTGCAACTTCAAATGTTAAGTTAATGCTTGTTCCGTTTTCGTTGCTTTGTTTTACCGTAAGGGCGTTGTAGATTTCTGGTAGCTTTCCGCCATCAAACTTAACGTCTACAACCGGACCCATGATTTGCGTAACGCGCCCTTTATTCATCGGGTTCCCTCCTAGCTTTCTTTTAATTAGCTAACTTGCTACGAGCAGTTAGCTTTTCATTTTTTATTGGTTTATAGCTTACGCGGCTCTTTTGAAAGAGCCGCCTACGCTTTTTATTGAATCTAGTTCCAGCGGCTAGAACAGTCGCTTCCACTTTTTATACTACTCTAACGCTGCTGCTCCACCAACGATTTCCGTAATTTCTTGCGTAATCGCTGCCTGACGCGCACGGTTGAATGAAAGTGTAAGTGAATCGATAACTTCCATTGCGTTGTCTGTAGCACTCTTCATTGCTGTCATACGCGCTGCGTGTTCACTTGCTTTACCGTCTAGTAATGCACCGTACACTAAGCTTTCTGCGTATTGTGGCAATAGTACTTTTAAAATTTCTTCTTCAGAAGGTTCGAATTCATAAGCTGTCGTCGGTTTATCAGACGCCACATCAGTAAGCGGTAAAATTTTATTTTCCGTTACTTCTTGTGAAATTTTACTTACGTAATGATTGTAGTAAATATACAGCTCATCATAAGCACCATCTGCAAACATCGCAATTGCTCGAGAAGCAAGATCTTTAATATCAGTAAATGATGGGTGGTCAGATAGTCCAACTACTTCATCAATGATGTTAAAGCCGCGACGTTTTAAATAATCACGTCCTAGTCGGCCAAGCACAATAATTGAATATTGGTTTGAGTCCATATTATGACGTTCACGAATTACGTTACTTACTGTACGTAATACGTTACTGTTATAACCACCTGCTAGTCCGCGATCAGATGTAATAACGATGTACCCTGTACGCTTTACAGGACGCGCATTTAGCATCGGATGATTAATTCCTTTACTTCCTTGCGCAATGCTCGCTACTACTTCTTGAATCTTTTCCATATACGGAACGAAAGATTTAGCATTTTGCTCTGCACGGTTTAACTTAGATGCAGATACCATCTCCATCGCTTTCGTAATTTGACTCGTTTTCTTTGTCGAGTTAATCTTCGCTTTTATATCGCGTAAAGATGCCACAGGTTTTCACCACCTTTTTTCCGGAAGTTGGCACGATTAGTAAGAGTTCTCTTCCTAATCTACGTTGCAAGATATTCTTGCTCATGATTGAAGGAAAAGAATAGGTGCACCTACTCTTTTCCTTTACATAACCGTCAGCAATCTCAAAACTTGAGATGCCTATATATATTATTATCTAGCTCCAGCGGCTTGAATGTTCGGTGGCTTCACTTCTTCCTACGAGGCAAAGACCGCCTCTTCGTCAGAAGCTCCATCCCCCTCACATTCAGGACGAGCCGCTTCCGCTTTTATTATTCAGAAGCTACGAATACTTTTTTAAATCCATTAATAGCTGCTGCAAATTTGTCGTCATCCGCAAGTTTCTTAGTTGTGCGGATTTCTTCTAATAAGTCAGTCGCATTAGAATCTAACCAAGCATGTAATTCTTCTTCGAAACGAGTGATATCTGCTACTGGGATATCATCTAGGAATCCACGTGTTAAAGCGTAAAGAATGATAACTTGTTTCTCTACACGTAACGGTTTGTGTAATCCTTGTTTTAATACCTCAACAGTACGAGCACCACGGTTTAGTTTCGCTTGAGTTGCTTTATCAAGGTCAGAACCGAACTGAGCGAACGCTTCTAACTCACGGTAAGATGCAAGGTCAAGACGAAGTGTACCTGATACTTTACTCATTGCTTTAATCTGAGCAGATCCACCTACACGAGATACAGAAGTACCCGCATCGATTGCTGGACGTACGCCAGAGAAGAATAGGTCAGATTGTAAGAAGATTTGTCCATCCGTAATAGAAATTACGTTTGTTGGGATGTATGCTGATACGTCCCCTGCTTGTGTTTCGATGAAAGGTAGTGCAGTTAAAGAACCGCCGCCTCTTGCATCACTTAATTTTGCTGCACGCTCTAATAAGCGAGAATGTAAGTAGAATACATCCCCTGGATAAGCTTCACGACCTGGAGGACGACGTAATAGTAATGAAAGCTCACGGTAAGCCGCTGCTTGTTTTGATAAGTCATCATATACTACTAATACGTGTTTACCATTGTACATGAACTCTTCACCCATTGTTACACCAGCATAAGGAGCTAAGTATAATAATGGAGCTGGTTGAGAAGCAGATGCAGTTACAACGATTGTGTAATCTAATGCACCGTGCTTACGTAGTGTTTCTACTACGTTACGTACAGTTGATTCTTTTTGTCCGATAGCTACATAGATACAAATCATATCTTCATCTTTTTGGTTAATGATTGTATCAAGTGCAACTGCTGTTTTACCTGTTTGACGGTCACCAATGATTAACTCACGTTGACCACGCCCAATTGGTACAAGAGCATCGATCGCTTTAATACCTGTTTGAAGTGGCTCATGAACAGATTTACGATCCATTACACCTGGTGCTGGACTTTCGATTGGACGAGTGTTTGTTGTATTGATTGGGCCTAAACCATCAACTGGTTGACCTAATGGGTTTACAACACGACCGATTAGTTCTTTTCCTACTGGTACTTGCATGATGCGACCAGTACGACGAACTTCGTCACCTTCACGGATTTCTGTGTAAGGTCCTAAAATGATAATACCTACGTTGTTTTCCTCTAAGTTTTGTGCTAGTCCCATAACGCCGTTAGAGAACTCTACAAGTTCACCAGCCATAACGTTATCAAGACCATGAGCACGCGCAATACCGTCACCAACTTGGATAACTGTACCAACATCACTAACTTCGATTTCAGACTGATAGTTCTCGATTTGTTGCTTTATCAGTGCGCTAATTTCTTCAGCTCTGATGCTCATGTGCTTCACCCCTATCTATTCTTCATTAATTCACGCTGAATACGTGCTAATTTTCCTTGTAAACTTCCATCATAAATGCGATTTCCAATACGTACTTTAATGCCGCCTAGTAAATCTTCATCTACAACATTTTTTACGCGAATTGCATCTTTTCCTGTTCTCTTTGCAAATGCTTCTGCAATGTTAAGCTTCTCTTCTTCTGATAGAAGACGAGTAGAATATACAGTTGCATCCGCTACGTTACGTTCTTCATTAGCAAGAACAACATATTCATCTGCAATTTCAGGTAAGATATCAATACGTTTGTTATCAATTAAAATATATAACGTATTTAAAATAGATTCAGAAACAGACCCGAATACGTTTGCAAGAAACGTTTTCTTTTGTTCCTTTGAAATGTTCGGTTGCGTTAAAAAGCTATGTAGTTCTCCGTTCTTTACATAAACGTTTTGTACAAGGCGTAATTCCTCTTCAAACATTTCTAATACGTGTTTTTCTTTTGCAATTTTAAAAAGAGCGACAGCATAACGTTTTGCTACAATCCCATTGCTCATCGCGCTTCTCCTACTTCTTTAATATAATCGCGAATTAACTTAACTTGATCTTCTTCTTTTAACTCTTTTTCAATTACTTTAGAAGCAATTTGAACAGATAAAGAAGCCACTTGTTCTTGTAAAGCAGCAATCGCTTGCTCTTTTTCGCGTTGAATTTCTTGTACAGCAGATGCTTTAATTGATTCTGCTTCTTCTTTCGCAGCAGCAACAATAACATCTTTTTGATCTACAGCTTGTTTTTTCGCTCTTTCGATTAACTCTTGTGCTTCAACACGCGATTGTTTTAACATTTCACGTTGTTCTTCTACTAATTTCTTCGCTTCAGCGTTACTTCTTTCTGCAGCGTCGATTTCATTAGTAACATGCTCTTCACGTTCTTTCATAATTCCCATTAAAGGACCCCACGCAAATTTGCGTAGCATTACTAATAGAAGTAAGAAAATGAACAATGTATAAGCAATCGTTCCAAATGGAATGGCAGCCCCTAATAATAAAGTTGGCACAAGGATTCACTCCCTTCAAAATATCTAAATTGATCATATGAAAAAAAAAGACATACGTTTCATCCATAAAGCAATGGCGAAGAAAGTTCGGAAAAACACTCTTCGCCATCTATGTAAGGGGAGTCTCCCTTATTTGTTCATTACGATGAATGCAATAACTACACCGATGATTGGAAGTGCCTCAACTAAAGCAACCCCGATGAACATAATTGTTTGAAGTGCGCCTTTTAATTCTGGTTGACGAGCAACACCTTCGATTGTACGTGATACGATAAGACCGTTACCAATACCTGCACCTAATGCTGATAAACCAATTGCAATTGCAGCTGCGATTACACCTAAACTCATTTAATTTGTCCTCCTTTGTATTATAAAAAAATAAATTTTTTCTTACTTAAATTATATTAATGGTCATGGCTTACTTTATGAGCCATATAAACCATCGTTAACATAACGAAAATAAATGACTGGATTGATCCAACGAATACGCTGAACCCCATCCATGCTAACATTGGTACAAGCGCACCTAATGCTCCAAGGAATGATGCCCCGCCTAACTTAGCAAGTAATCCTAATAAGATCTCACCTGCATAAATGTTACCGAATAAACGAAGACCTAACGTTAATGTGTTAGCAAACTCCTCAATAACCTTTAATGGGAATAAGAATTTCATAGGTTGGAAATAACCTTTTACGTATTCTTTCGTACCCTTCATCTTAATTCCATAATAATGGGTGAGGGTAACTACCATCACGGCTAATGTTAATGTAACTGCTGGATCAGACGTTGGTGATCTCCACCATGCAATATGTTCGCCAGCCTCAACTGTTGAATACATGAATGGTAAACCAAGGAAGTTCGATACGATGATAAACATGATAAGCGTAACGCCAAGCGTTAAGAAACGTCCACCTGTTTTCCAGTCCATCGTACTATTGATAATCCCTTTCACGAAGTCAAACACCCATTCCATGAAGTTTTGCATCCCGGTTGGGCGAAGGGCTAAACTGCGAGTTCCGATAACAGCGATTAAGAAAACTATAACTGCTGCTACAGTAACCATCATAACTGATGACAAATCGAACGTTAAACCTAGAAATTCAACTAATTTACCGTGTTCCACTAGTAATTCACCTCTCTTCCCTGCTCTTATACTCTAAATAAAGAAAATCTATGATCATGACAAGGTATCCTGTCAGCAATCCCACACCTAAGCCCCACATCGCAATTAACTCTTGATATTTGGCTGCAAATAAAATTAATAACCCAATCGTGGCGAATCTTGAATATGTACTTACCGCTGTCGCCTTAAACTTCACGTTTTCTCCATTTGTTACGCGATCCAACAGCTTGTCTGTTCTACGTGCAATGATGCGCAAACTAAGAAAACTGAAAATCGTTCCGATAATCAGTCCAAGAAATACATCCTTGTAAGAGGTGAATCCCCATCCTAGCACTAGAAGCGCAAGCAAGTAGTACATATATTTCTTTTGTCTTTGGACAAGTCCATGTACGTCTATCATCATTGCTCTCCCGAATAGTAATGTCGAATGAGTCGAATCATTGCGTATACCCCAGTTCCTAATCCGAGTAATAACCCTATAATAAGAAACAATGGAAACGTTCCAACCTTATTATCAATCCACTGCCCACCAAAGATTCCAATAAGAATAGAACCGACTAACTGAGCAAGAATACCTGACATTAAAGCATAAGCTTTTATATGGCTGCGATCGTTTTTTTGCAAGGATTCATCCCTCCAATATGTAACCCTCATTCACGATGTGTTAATAATAACTCATTTTTTTGCATAAATCCTATACAAAATAAAAAGTTTACATTTTCGTCACTGAATAGATGTATTTTTGTCACTGAAAGCCCTACCATCTATCCCCGTTGTTAGCATACAATAGGGTATTAACAGTGTCAACGAGAAATCGTAAAAAATCAAAAAATTTGAGTATTAGTCATTTCCTCCCAAAAATGAAAACGTTCCCCTTCTAAATACTGGTTAGAGATATGCAATTTCTAACAGTTTTCTCTTTATAATAGAAGGAAATGTTCACAAGTTTGTCACTATTATATTTTTACGATATAACGCTTTCCTTCCATAATATAGTGCTCTTTAGACGTAAGACTTCTATATTATATGTGATGTGCATGCAACTTATGTTGTATATACTATGTATATTTATCCCCCCTCCCCTACTTAATTGAGGTACAAAAAAACGAGAGGAAATCCCCTCTCGTCAGTTGTCTTACTTCGTTCCGAATAAACGGTCACCAGCATCACCAAGACCTGGTACTACATATCCGTGGTCATTTAATTTCTCATCTAATGCCGCTACATAAATATCAACATCCGGATGTTCTTCTTGTACTACTTTTACGCCTTCTGGAGCTGCAACGATACACATTAATTTAATTTGCTTTGCACCGCGCTTTTTCAGAGAGTTAATTGCTTCAGCTGCAGAACCACCTGTTGCTAGCATCGGATCTAGTACGATAAAGTCACGCTCTTCTACATCCGTTGGAAGTTTCACATAGTATTCTACCGGTTGCAATGTTTTAGGGTCGCGGTATAAACCAACGTGTCCTACTTTTGCTGCTGGAATTAATTTCAGAATTCCATCAACCATTCCTAAACCTGCACGTAAAATCGGAATTAAACCAAGTTTTTTACCAGCGATCACTTTTGTTGTCGCTTTGCTTACAGGCGTTTCAATTTCAATGTCTTTAAGTGGAAGATCGCGAGTAATTTCGAAGGCCATTAAACTTGCTACTTCGTCCACTAATTCACGAAAATCTTTCGTACCTGTATTCTTATCGCGAATATATGTAATCTTATGTTGAATTAACGGGTGATCAAATACATACAGTTTTCCCATGTGAATCTCTCCTTTAGATGATATTCATGCGTTTGCACGCTTTTTTACACTATTTACGATTGTAAAGAAAACGTTACTAATATTCAAGGGCAAATTTGGCAAAATCATAATTTTATGATGAATCTATCTAGTATCTTTACCAATTATGGGAGCTGTATCCTTCATTATATCGCCAAAATTTATTCATCATTTGTATACATACTTAAAGACCAATATATGTCCAAAAAAAGACTGCCAAAACAATTACGTCTCAGCAGTCTTCTTTCATCTATTATAGATCTGTGTACATTGGGAATTTGCTCGTTAACGCTTCTACACGCTTACGTGCTTCTTCTAATGCAGCTTCATTTTCATGATTTTTTAATGTGTAAGCAATAAGTGACGCAATTTCATCCATTTCTTCTAAACCGAAACCACGTGATGTTACAGCTGCCGTACCGATACGTACACCGCTTGTTACAAATGGGCTTGCTGTTTCAAATGGAATTGTATTTTTGTTCACTGTAATACCAACTTCATCTAATACGTGCTCCGCTACTTTACCTGTAATTTCTAAGTTACGAACATCAATCAGGATTAAATGATTGTCTGTTCCGCCAGAAACAAGTGTAAGTCCTTCTTTTTGAAGACCTTCAGCTAAGCGGTCCGCATTATTAATGATATTTTGTGCATATGTTTTAAAATCATCTTGTAGTGTCTCACCAAATGCAACAGCTTTTGCAGCGATTACGTGCATCAGTGGACCACCTTGAATACCAGGGAAGATTGATTTATCAATTTGTTTTGCAAATTGCTCTTCACATAAAATCATACCACCACGTGGGCCACGTAATGTTTTATGTGTTGTCGTTGTAACGAAATGTGCATGTGGTACTGGGTTTGGATGTAAACCAGCAGCTACTAAACCAGCGATATGTGCCATATCAACCATAAAGTATGCACCCACTTCATCTGCAATCTCACGGAATCGTTTGAAATCGATAACACGAGGGTATGCACTTGCACCAGCAACGATTAATTTTGGTTTATGTTCTTTCGCTTTTGCTAATACATCATCGTAATTAATACGGTGAGATTCAGCATCCACGCCATATTCTACGAAATTATATTGTACTCCACTGAAGTTAACAGGGCTTCCGTGTGTTAAGTGACCACCATGAGATAAATTCATACCAAGTACTGTATCGCCTTGCTCTAAAATCGTGAAGTATACTGCCATGTTCGCTTGTGCACCAGAATGCGGTTGAACATTTACATGCTCTGCGCCAAAAATTTCTTTCGCGCGATCACGTGCGATATCTTCCACTACGTCTACGTGCTCACAGCCACCATAGTAACGTTTTCCAGGATATCCTTCAGCATACTTATTCGTTAAAACAGAACCTTGCGCCTCCATTACTGCTTCACTTACGAAGTTTTCCGAAGCAATTAACTCAATCTTTGAACGCTGTCTTCCTAGTTCTGCCTCAATTGCAGCAAATACCTTTTCATCTTGACGTTTTAAATGATCCACCAAAATCCCCCTTTTCTGAACGAATTACATCGATTCCCAATAGTTTTTTCTCATTTATTCAGAAAAAACGAAAATTCAGGTTGTAATTCTTTCGAACCTTCATGTTTTCAACTACATTCTAACATGACTTTCTATATCATAAAAGAAAAAAAAGACCGAAAATCGGTCTTTTCTTTCTTCTATTATAAAGTCAGACTACATACCTTTTATCTTTCGATATAAAGCTATTATGCGAATTTATAATTTTTCATGTCTAACGGCAAGTAATAGTCTCTTCCTTCACTGCATAAACAGCACGCGCTCCTCCAATTAATTTCCCACGTGTTGTTGCCATCGTTACATGTGCACTTCCAATTTCCTTCACACCTGTACGAACAGGAACAGCTACATGCTTTAAATGCATACCGATAAATGTATCACCAATATCCATTCCTGCATCTGCTTTAATAAACTCAATTACTACCGGATCTTTCAAATTGTGATACGCATATGTTGCTAATGCACCACCTGCTGATCTAACAGGCGTAACTGTTACAATTTCAAATTGATATTTCATCGCCAACTCTCTCTCAACTACTAAAGCACGGTTTAAATGCTCACAACATTGAAACGCCAACTCAATACCTGTTTGTTCTTGAAATTGTTTTAACTCAGAAAAAATCGCCTCTGCTACTTCCATCGTTCCTGATGTTCCAATTCTCTCTCCTAGCACTTCGCTCGTGCTACACCCCACTACAAAAATTTGACCACTTTGTAATGAAGCTTGTTCTTGGAAATCAGAAAGCGACATTTGTAACTGTTCTCTTACCTTTACGATTTCTGTCATTACGCCTCTTCCTTTCACAGGTTGGTTCACCAAATTATATTGCATACTGCTTCTAGTTAGAATCTATTACTTTGTTTCGTATGTTTTAATTTTTCCTACGCGGTTTTCGTGACGACCACCTTCATAGTCAGTTGTTAACCAAATTTTTGCGATGTCACGCGCTAGGCCTGCACCAATTACACGCTCGCCCATTGCTAGCATGTTCGTATCATTATGCTCTCTCGTTGCTTTCGCACTGAAAGTATCATGAACTAATGCACAACGAATACCATTTACTTTGTTCGCTGCAATTGACATACCGATGCCTGTCCCACAAACCAAAATACCACGATCTACTTCGCCATTCGCTACCATTTCCGCTGCTGGAAACGCAAAATCAGGGTAATCAACAGAACCAGCTTCACATTCACAACCTAAATCAATATATTCAATATTTAACTCTTCTAATAAACTTACAAGTTCTTTACGGATATTCATACCGCCGTGATCAGATGCTACTACTACTTTCATTTTTACCCCTCCAAAGTTTCAATCAATTATCTTCATTTCTCACTCGTTACCTTAACGGAACGAAGTGATCTCCAATATCGTATTATACACGAAACATCAACCCTCTGAATGTTTTTTCAGTAAAGTTTGTACAAGTTTTTCCATCTCTTCTAACGTTTCCTTATAAATAGAAAGTGATCCGCCGAATGGATCTGAAATATCCTTACTGATCCCCTCGGTTACTCCATATAATGTATCTACTTTCTTTTCAACACTCGGATAATGCCCAAGTACAATTTGCTTATGGTTTTCCGTCATCGTTACTACAATATCTGCCCAATCAATCAAAGTTTCATTTACCTGCTGCGCGGCATGATTGATTGCAATTCCCTTTTCAGCTAAAGCTTCCTTTGCATATATCGACGCATCACTACCAGGATAGGCGAAGACGCCAGCAGATTGCACTTCAAACTTACCTTCTCCATGATGACGAAGTAACGCCTCAGCCATCGGGCTACGGCATGTATTTCCAGTGCAAACAAATAATACTCGTTTCATCTAACCCCACCCCTTTTCTCTGCTTCCTTTATCATAGCGTACATAAGAATAGAACAAAAGAAATGTGAATATACGAAAGGCGCATTTCTCTTATATTTTTTCTAAGAAAAATGCGCCTTATCCACATATATGTGAAACCCTATTTCCAAGTGCCCAAAGTATTTTAACATACATAAGGAACAGACTACAAAACAAAATAAGGAATCCATTTCATACGAAACGGATTCCTTTCATGCAATAATTATTTCATTGTAACTTTCATTACTTCTGTTGAACCTTTTGTAGCAGTTACACCTACAGTTGTCTTAATAGACTCAGCTGCATCTGTATTTGTGATAACGATTGGAGTAATTGTGCTTTTCGCTTTTTCACGGATTAATTCTAAGTCGAATGAGATTAATTTATCTCCAGCTTTTACAGCTTGTCCTTCAGAAACGTGAGCTTCGAAACCTTCGCCTTCCATTTTTACAGTTTCTAATCCAACGTGGATTAAAATTTCTGTACCGTTTTTCGCTTTAATTCCAATTGCATGTTTCGTGTGGAATAATTGTACGATTTCACCATCAACTGGAGATACAACTACACCTTCAGTAGGATCGATTGCAACACCGTCACCCATCATACGACCAGCGAATACTGGATCTGGTACTTCTTCAATATTTTTCACTGCTCCAGTTAATGGAGCTACGATTGTTTCTTCATTTGTTTTTGAACCAAGACCGAATAATTTTTTAAACATAGGATAGTCCTCCTTATAATTTACCTAAAAGTTTATAGGGCAATCTCTATTAAAGATCGAAATAAACGTAAGACCTCATACTTCGAATATTATACTGTAAAAACGCTTTCGAAATAAATTACGTCATTACTACTAGACTCTTATTGTAGCGCCTCACAAAATTCCAGTCAATTCTGATTGTCTGAATAACAATAAGAAGTTAACTTCTACTTATATTTTCTCTTTTTTTACCCAACTTGTCTAGAGGTCTTTACTACATTTTGTTTTTTGTCGCTAATTTGTAAAATTATTTTCAAACTTTTTTCGAAATCCACTTGACTAAAGTAAGTAACTATTTTATCATTACTTACATAAGGTAAGTTAATAACTTTTAGGAGGTTTTTTAAAAATGATGGATTTCGGTCTTCTTATTATTCGTCTTATTATAGGTATTACATTCATGGGTCATGGTGCTCAAAAATTATTTGGTTGGTTCGGCGGTTACGGTTTAAAAGGAACAGGCGGCTGGATGGAATCAATCGGTTTACGCCCTGGTGTATTCATGGCATTTATGGCTGGCGCAACTGAATTATTAGGTGGCTTCTTATTCGCATCAGGTATTTTCACTGCAGTTGGTTCATTATTTATCGTTGGAACAATGTTAATGGCAATCTTCACTGTTCACGGAAAAAATGGTTACTGGGTGACACAAAACGGATATGAATACAATTTAATGTTAATCGCTGTTGCGATCGGTGTAGCTTTAATCGGACCTGGCGCATACGTTTTACTGTAATATTTATCCCACTTTAATGGGCAGTAAGACCCCCAACTCAAAATTCAGCAAAAGCAAAGAATTTTGGCGGGGATCAACTGCCCATAAAAGTCCGATTGGTTCAACTAATAATCAGTGGGGGATGAAGAAAACCCCCACTGATTAAAGTTTCACTTTATCTCAGTTTCGAGATTATTCAAACGGAACTTACTTCATTACAATTGAAGTAAGTTCTTTTTATGCAATAAAAATATTATTTCCAGCAGGAGTTTTCCACTAACATCTTGTAAACAAACAATAAGTCGTCATATTTAGAAAGGGGATTTTACACATGTTATCCATTAATCCAAATGAACAAACAGAAAAAGAGAATTACAAATTATTAACGGGAAGTATCATTCCACGTCCTGTCGCATTCGTTACTTCTGTAACAAAAGAAGGCGTATTAAACGGAGCACCGTATAGTTATTTCAATATCGTCGCTGCCAACCCACCACTTATTTCAGTTTCTGTGCAACGGAAAGCAGGAGAAAGAAAGGACACTTCCCGAAACGCAATTGAAAAAGGTGAGTTTGTCGTACATATTTCTGATGAATCTTACGTAGAAGCAATTAACGAAACAGCAGCTAATCTTCCGCCAAATGAGAGTGAAATTGAACTAGCAAAACTAACACCAATTGAAAGTGACGTCATCTCTGTTCCAGGTGTAAAAGAAGCAAACATTCGAATGGAGTGCGTATTAGAACGCGCAATCCCTCTTGGCGGAACAGAAGACTCACCAGCTTGTGACCTACTAATCGGACGCGTCGTTCGTTTCCACGTCGCAGAACACCTATACGAAAAAGGTCGCATTCACGCAGAAGGACTAAAACCAGTAAGCCGTCTAGCAGGACACAACTACGCAAAACTAGGAGCACAATTTGAATTGGTGAGGCCTATCTAAAAGTGGAAGCGGCTCGTTCAGAATGGGAGGGGGATGGAGCTTCTGACAAAGAGGCGCCTTTTGCCTCGTAGGAAGACGCGAAGCCACCGACCATTCTAGCCGCTGGAACTGAATATATCTAAAAGCGGAAGCGACTCGTTCAGAATCGCAGGGCATTGGAGCTCTCTCGCATGAAGCGCTTTTTACTTCATGCGAGAGAGCGAAATGACCGGAGATTCTAGCCGCTGGAGCTGGATATATCTAAAAGTGGAAGTAGTTCGCTCAAAATAGAATACCTGTAAAATATAAAAGGCTGTACCAAATTAATTTGGTACAGCCTTTTCATAGAAGAAGAAAAATAATTTTTCAATTTTGGTCATCGACCTCTTTTACCATCATTGGTCATCGGTAAAAAGTAACAGTGTGATCGGTTATTGGATGATTGGTTGTACCCTTTGCCATCACAAAATCTCATTTTTACAAAAGCGGTCTTCTTCTATGCCTTGAAGCAGAGTCTCACCACTTCAAGGTTTAAAAGTATTTTTCACCATCGAAGTCTAGTTCAATCGCGTAGTTTTTCGCATTAATTAAATTGGACAATCTATTAGCTTGTCTCTCTAACTCTAAACCTTTTACACGATATACTTCAGGATCAAACATTGCTACTTTTAAAAGAGACGATGTTTCACCGTAAGAATATACATGTTCTTCTTTCTTACTCACGCCAAACTCTTTGCACTTTCGAGCTTTTGCACGTAGTTGTGTTGCAAGCTCTATCGCTTCAACAATCGTTACGTTTTCTCCGTTGAAATTAACTTCATTTTGAATATTTGCTTCATACATCAATTTATCTAAAAGACGAAAATCAGCGCGAACTTCATCTAACTCTTGTTCAACTTGTACCAATGTACGCGTCTGTTTTGGAAGTGTATCACCTTTTTCAATTTCAACAAATCCAATTTGGTTCATCTCTTCTTCTAATTCATGTATTCTTTTCGATAATACGCTTTTTAATTTTACAGCTTCTGCTAAAGAAATGTTAGACATAGTCTCCCCCTTATATTTCTTCCTTCTGCTCCTCTAAAGTAGGTACTTTCTCTTTTTTCGGTTTCCCAAGCTTAATTACTAAGAAATATAGGGAAAGCAATGTAATAAGAAAAACGATTATAAACGGATACGGAGAATAAAAGGCACGCGCCGCCTCCGTTTTTCCCGCAACAAACTTCAATGACTCAATATCTAAAAACTCAGCAAACATTTGTACACCGAGCATACTAAACCAAAAAACAAAAAAACTAATAATAATACCAAAAACTTGTTTCAATCTTGTCATTCATCTCATCCTTTCTATTTGTGTAATTTTTTAGCGCAATCAGTATAGTATAAATAAAACTATGCACAGAAAGGAGCTATCTTACCATTTGCGAATTAACTTCATCCAACCTAAAATTGAAATTTGCAAAATAATACCCCAAATAACAAGCAGTCGCAACCATCTAGGAAAGAAAGTGACAAATCGAATATACCATTCCAATAGCTTGTTCATAACGCCCTCCTCCTTAAAATTATATAGGAAAAAGGAGATATAATCCAAATCCAACCAAAATGATACCGCCTACTATCTCGCCATATGTGCCGAGCATATCTTTCGCATGCCTACCAATTAATAAACCAAGCCATGCTAATAACATACTAACAAACCCAAAAAGCAATATCGTAATAAGTGTCTGCGCCCCGTAAATACCAAGACTAAGGCCTACTGAAAAACTATCTATACTAACACCAAATGCAAATACGAATAAACTAATTCCAATAGGGGCCGTTCTAGTCTCTTCATTCTCCAAAATAGAGGAATATACAATATAAAAACCTAGTCCAATTAATAAAATAGCACCTGCAAAATGTGCAACATCTCCATACTGCTCTGATAAAAAACGACCTAATACCATCCCTATAAATGGCATGATAATATGAAATATCCCTATCGTCATACCGATATACAGGATTTGTCTTCCCTTTAAGGTCATCATTCCCATACCAAGACTCACCGAGAACGCATCCATCCCTAAGGCGAATGCCATAATTATTAAAGGTAATAGCTGTTCAAACGTCATTCATGTCCCTCCTCGGACGTGCTACTTCAAAATATGCTTATCCGAGGAGAAATATTCTGTTTGCTAATCGTACCTTATTATTCAGTAATAATTTGATGCCCTGCCGCTTTCGTTAAGCGATTCATAATAGCATTCCCTATTCCCTCATTCGGGAATGATTCACTAAAAATAACATCCACTTCACTTGCATCAAACGTTCTAAGTACATCATATAATTTAGTCGCAACGCTTGCTAAATCGCTTCGAACACCACAAGACAATACAACATCTGCGTTGTATACATGCTGATACTCTTCTGTCGTTAATACACCTACTTTGAACCCTTCTTCTTTCTTCTCATCCACAAGGCGTTGAATAAATTCACGTGAACCTTCCACAATACTCAGTGGCGCTTTCGGTGCATAATGTGTATATTTCATTCCAGGTGATTTCGGTTTTTCCTTCTCATCCTTTAAAGCCGGATCTAAAGAAACAGTACCAATCACCGCTTCCAATTGTTCTTTCGTAATCCCACCTGGGCGTAATATCGTTGGAACATCGCTCGTACAATCAATTACAGTCGATTCAACACCTACTCCAGTCGCCCCACCATCTACAATACCTGCGATTTTCTCATTTAAATCTTCATATACGTGAGACGCTAACGTCGGACTTGGACGACCAGAACGATTCGCACTCGGTGCTGCAACAGGTACATTTGCCTCTTCAATAAGAGCAAGCGCTACTGGATGATCAGGCATTCTTACTCCAACCGTATTAAGTCCTGCCGTCACCTTCTCTGAAATCCCTTCTTTTCTAGGTAAAATAATTGTTAACGGACCTGGCCAAAAATGTTCCATTAACTTCTCTGCAACTGGCGGGATTTCTTTCACAATCCCGTCCAACTG
Organism: Bacillus sp. FSL K6-0069; assembly: GCF_038007785.1. NCBI lineage: Bacteria > Bacillati > Bacillota > Bacilli > Caryophanales > Bacillaceae > Bacillus > Bacillus sp. FSL K6-0069. Next base: position 5,097,630 of record NZ_JBBOXN010000001.1, read on the forward strand.
TGACTTTGTACCGATGTGGACAATCAGTGGATTATCACTTGGTCTTCCTTTCGCTTCAAAAATTTTCGCGATTGCTTCATCATTCATTGCGTTGGCGCCTAGTCCATATACCGTTTCTGTAGGGAAGGCAATCGCCTCGTTTTCCCTTAATAATTTTGCTGCTTCTTGTAACTGTGGATAATATTTATTTCTTTCCACAACATTATCCACAACCCACATATTTGTATGCATTTTTTTACACGTCCTTTTCTACCCTGAAATACTTGTCTATTTTTAGTTTACTATGAGATTTATCCAAAAGACAAACAAGGTTTATCCACAAAATGTGGATAAACCTAATTAATCCGTGGATAACTTTGTGAATAGCTGACAATTTAGTATTATTGCATTTGGCTCTTTTATATTTTTACAAAAGTGTTCTAACTGTCGAATTCCCTCTGGTACGTTTTCTTTCTCTATAGTAACAAAGTCGAAAAACTGAAAGATTGTTATAGATTGTGGATGATTTGTTAGTAAGTACAATTGTCGAATATTTTTTTCGTTCATATACTGCAAAAACATTTCAAAAAAATATAAGAAAGTCTGTTTATCCACATTAGGTGTGAATAAACAAGAACGTATCAGTGCGTGTTCTTCACTTTGTTCATATCCGATAACAGCCCGTATTTCTTCCGCCTCTTCCAAAATCATAAATTGCGCGTACAACTCATTTATTTTATCATCTTTTTTATTAGCTTGTCCGAAAAAAGAATGCAATCTTTCCACATCTGCTTTCGTCGCAAAATATACTTTCTTCATAGTAAATCCCTCCTCTTTTTTATATATGAGAAGGGATTTACTAATAGTACTATTTAGAGAATAAAGATGTAAAAGCTTCTACAATAAATAACTTCACTTCTGGCTTTTCTTCTTCCTCCTCTACTTTTACATACTCATTTTGTTTTTCTTGCTTTTGTTCCACAGGTTTCTCCACTTTTTCCACAGTTTTTGTTTCTTCTTTACTTACAGGTTGTTCCTCTACTTTCGTTTCATTTTTTACTACTTTCTTTTCAGAAGCTGTTACCTTTTTTGCAACTTCCTGCTTTACAACTTTCGTTTCTTTCACTTTATCCTCTTTCTTCTCTCGTACATCCACTACTTCCTCATCTTGTTTCTTAACTTCTCCTTCTTCAGGAGATTCAGCCTTCACAACATGTTCTTCTTTCCTTACAGCTGTACCACTTGAAAAATCTAAGAAACACATCGGCGGAAATAATACACACCACCAGTTTGCCCCTTCACCTTCCCCAATTGTAATCAATACCGCCTCATATTCCCCTGCTGGGTAAATAAAATTCCCATATACCTTTGTAGGAAACTTTACATTCTTACTGAATTTCACTTGAAATGAATCTTTACTTCCTTCTTTTTTCAACGTATTTGCCACCGTTTTTTCGATTTCTGGAATATGACTTTGAATGACTTTACGTGCCTCTTCAAATGAAGTTAAATCCGCTACCCATCCATCAATTTGTGCTTTTACTTCATCACGCACTTTGCGCTTTAACGCCTGATCTTTATCTGAATCACTATTTGCTAAAATTCGTAATCGAACGGCCTCTTTCGGAATAACTGAAGGCCCTTTCGCATCAGCTTTCATATATCCAAACTGCACAAGCAACTGTGCACCAATTAATAATAGAAGAAGATAAGCAATAACTTGTTTTTTCATTTCCTCCACCGTCCCTTCTACAAACAGTGTGGACAGACTTTCATCTTTCTAAACTATTAAATTCAAAATCTATATAAATTTTCCCACAAAAAAATAGAGTAAGGTGTGAACCTTACTCCATCTCTGCAAATACCATACGATCTTTTCCGTTAATATCAAAAACAACCTGAACATGAGCATGAGGAAAAGCTTGTTGTAACAGCTCTTTTACGTCCTCACCTTGTCCTACTCCAATTTCAAATGCCACAATTGCTTTCTTCTGCAACACATTCGGCAACTCTTCCATAAAACGGCGATAGAAATCTAATCCATCCTCACCACCAACAAGGGCTCTCTTTGGCTCATGCTCTTTCACCACAGGAGAAAGGCCACGCCAATCCTCTTCCGGTATATATGGAGGATTTGAAACAACAACATCTAGCTTTTGACCTGTTTCATGAAATGGCGATAATAAATCACCGTGATAGAACGTTACTTCTGCGCCCAAATTTTTTGCATTTTCTTTTGCAACTTCAATCGACTCTCGTGCAATATCTACCGTATACACATGAAGATTTTTATTTTCTAAAGCAAGCGTAATTGAAATCGCTCCACTACCTGTACCGATATCTGCCACATGCAGTTTCTCATCACCAAAATGACGCTCGATTCTTTCTAACACTCCCACTATGAGCTCTTCTGTTTCCGGTCTTGGTATTAATACTTCTTCATTCACAAAGAATGACCGTCCATAAAACATTTCATAGCCAATCATATATTGAATAGGAATACCTTCTACATGCTTGTGAATAAACTCCGTAAAACTTGTTTCTTGTTCCACAGTTATTTCTTCACGCATATTCATGAGCATTCCGGTTCTGTTCGTCTTTAATACATGACAAAGGACAATTTCTCCCGCATTTTCATCTCGTCCATTTTCCTGTAAAAAAGAAGAAGCCCATTTCAGGGCTTCATAGACACGCATTACTCAGCTGCCTCCATCTTTTGAGCCTGATCTTCCATCACTAAGGCATTGATGAAATCATCTAACTTACCTTGTAAGATTTGATCTAGCTTTTGAATCGTTAAACCGATTCGATGGTCTGTAACACGGTTTTGCGGGAAATTATACGTACGAATACGCTCTGAACGATCACCTGTACCAACAGCTTGTTTACGGTTTTGATCATACTCAGCTTGCGCTTCTTGTCTAAACTTATCATAAACACGTGCGCGTAATACTTTCATCGCTTTTTCTTTATTCTTAATTTGTGACTTCTCATCCTGACACGATACAACTACACCAGTCGGTAAATGCGTTAAACGTACCGCTGACATCGTTGTATTAACACTTTGTCCACCAGGACCACTAGAAGCAAACGTATCTACACGAACATCTTTTTCATGAATACTAATCTCTACTTCTTCTGCCTCTGGTAATACAGCTACAGTTGCTGTAGATGTATGAATACGTCCACCAGATTCCGTTTCAGGAACACGTTGTACACGGTGAGCACCATTCTCGAATTTTAGCTTCGCGAACGCACCTTTACCGTTAATCATAAAGATAATCTCTTTATATCCACCTAACTCTGTATAGCTCGCTTCGATAATTTCAGTTTTCCAACCTTGTACCTCAGCATAACGGCTATACATACGATATAAATCACCAGCAAATAAAGCTGCCTCATCACCACCAGCAGCACCACGAACCTCAACGATAACGTTTTTATCATCATTAGGGTCTTTTGGAACAAGTAAAATTTTCAGGCGCTCTGACAATTCTTTATCTTGTCCTTCTAATTCAGAAACCTCTTCTTTTACCATTTCACGCATATCAGCGTCTAACTTATCTTCTAACATTGCTTTTGCATCTCTTAATTGCTCACGAACATCTTTATACTCACGGTACACCTCTACCGTTTCCTGCATATCAGATTGTTCTTTTGAATACTCACGAAGCTTATTCGTATCACTAATAACCTCTGGGTCACTTAACAATTCATTTAACTTCTCATAACGATCTTCTACAGCTTGCAAACGATCTAACACACCATTCACCTCTACATCCTAGTATCTAATACAAATAGTATATGGTACTTAATAAAAAAAACGCAAATTATATTTAAAAGTGGAGGTGGCTCGCTCAGCTCTGACTGCCTAACGTTCTTAGCTGTACGAAGAGCCGACCACCAATCTTCATCTATTTTGAAAAAAACCCGCTCTACATAGCGAGTTTCATTTATCTTTGTTTTGTAGGTACTGCATGACAATGACGACAACGTGGTTCATACGATTCTGAAGCCCCAACTAAAATAATTGGATCATCAAATGCTGCTGGTTCTCCATCGATTAAACGTTGCGTACGACTTGCAGGAGATCCACATGCAGAACAAACTGCCTGCAATTTAGTTACATGTTCAGCAATCGCCATCAGCTGAGGAACTTGTCCAAATGGTAGACCACGGAAATCTTGGTCTAATCCAGCTACAATGACACGATAGCCACGATTTGCCAATACTTGCACCACTTCCACAATGTCCCCATCAAAAAATTGTACCTCATCGATTGCAATAACATCCATTTCTTCTGTTACATGGTTAAATATATCTTTTGACGCTGAAACAGGAACTGCTTTAACCTTTAATCCATTATGTGATACAACATCTTCTTCACTATAACGATTATCAATACATGGTTTAAATACAATCGCATGTTGTTTCGCAAATTGCGTACGGCGTATACGGCGGATGAGCTCTTCTGATTTTCCAGAAAACATACTCCCGCAAATCACTTCAATCCAACCATTTTGATTCATTAAGTACATTGAGCTCTCCTTTCATCTACTTTCCTAATCCAAAGTAGGGTAAAGGTTTAATATTTTTGCAAAAAAAACAGACAAGCGAATACATACACTTGCCTGTTTTATGTTCTTTATTACTTGATACCGTACTTCTTATTGAAGCGGTCAACACGTCCGTCTGCAGTAGCAAACTTCTGACGTCCAGTGTAGAATGGGTGAGAATCAGAACTGATCTCAATTTTTAGTAATGGATAAGTGTTACCATCTTCCCACTCAACAGTTTCGCTAGAGCCTTTAGTAGACCCGCTTAAGAATTTGAAGCCTGTGTTCGTGTCCATAAATACAACTTTATTGTAATTTGGATGGATTCCTGCTTTCATTCTTTTCATCTCCTTCCGCCCTGAATCATTTTCGAAACAGAGTTTTTCATCTTCAGCTGCTTACACAACTATATTGATGAAACACATATGATGAAATTATAACAAGGCTAACTCCATTTTGCAACTACCTGTTTTTGTCTTTTTGAATTTAAAAGCAAAAGCGGCTCGTTTAGAATCGTAGGACATTGGAACTCTCGACCTTGAAGCACTTTTTGCTTCGAGTGAGAGAGTGAAATGACCGGAGATTCTAGCCGCTGGAGCTGGATATAATTTAAAGCGCAAGCGGCTCGTTCAGAATGGGAGGGGGATGTAGCTTCTGACGTAGAGGCGCTTTTTGCCTCGTAGGAAGACGCGAAGCCACCGACCTATTCTAGCCGCTGGAGCTGGATAACCAACTTACAGTGAAGATGGCTCGTTTAGAATCGCAGAACACTTCAAGCTCTTGATCCAAATATGATTTCCATCTCAAAAAACAAAATTTTTCCCACATATTACTCTCTCTAATATTCCCTTAAAAAACATAAAAAACTCGCTTACTACGAAATAAGCGAGTCCCAATCTTTTCCCTTTACTTAGTTGTTACATATCGTTTCGAATCTGCAACAATGTTTTGTAAAAATTCTTCATTTGTCTTTGTTTGACGAAGTTTACGTAAGAAACCTTCAACAAAGTCTGGTGTATCGCGCATTGTTTTGCGAATACCCCATAGCTTGTCTAAATGTTCTTTCGGAATTAATAGATCTTCTTTACGTGTACCAGAACGGCGAATATCAATTGCCGGGAAGATACGACGCTCAGCTAATGAACGATCTAAATGAAGTTCCATATTTCCAGTTCCTTTAAATTCTTCGTAAATTACATCGTCCATACGAGATCCTGTATCAACAAGCGCTGTTGCTAAAATCGTTAAGCTACCGCCTTCTTCAATATTACGTGCAGCTCCAAAGAAACGCTTCGGTCTATGGAAGGCAGCTGGGTCGATACCACCCGATAATGTTCTACCACTTGGCGGAATAACAAGGTTGTAAGCTCGCGCTAAACGGGTAATACTATCCATTAAAATGATAACATCTTTTTTGTGCTCTACAAGACGCATTGCACGTTCTAACACAAGTTCCGCTACTTTAATATGATTTTCTGGTACTTCATCAAAAGTAGAGCTTACAACATCACCTTTAACAGAACGTTCAATGTCTGTTACTTCCTCTGGACGCTCATCAATTAAAAGTACAATTAATTCAGCTTCCGGATGATTTGTTGTAACACTGTGTGCGATTTCTTTTAATAGACTAGTTTTACCAGCCTTTGGAGGCGCGACAATTAAACCACGTTGTCCAAATCCAACTGGTGCGATTAAATCCATGATGCGTGTCGGTAACTTTTTCGGTTCCGTTTCCAATTTCATTTGGCGATCTGGGTATAATGGTGTTAATGCAGGGAAATGCACACGCTCTTTTGCTGACTCTGGATCATCTCCGTTTACAGCTTCAACTTGTAATAATCCAAAATAGCGTTCATTTTCTTTCGGAGGTCGTACTTTACCAGAAACCTTGTCTCCATTACGTAAATCGAAACGACGAATTTGCGAAGCTGAGATATAAATATCTTCTGAGCTTGGAGAATAGTTGATAGGACGTAGGAATCCAAATCCTTCTGATTGAATAATTTCTAATACGCCTTCCATGAAGAAGAAACCTTCTTTTTCTGCTCGAGCTTTTAGGATAGCGAAGATTAACTCTTTTTTCGTTAATTTGCTATAATACGAAATCTTAAATTCTTTCGCAAGCTCGTATAACTCTTTTAATTTCATGTTTTCTAATGCTGCAATTGACAAATTCATTCAGACACCACACTTTAACGTTATTCTCTTTTCACATGGGTAAAGGGAAAAAATACGGAAGGCAAATAATTAATAATGAAAGGCAATAAGTTCAAGTAGGGTAATATTCACTATTGTAACCCTTTTATCTAGTTTTAATCAATACGTTGAAACACAAATACAAGAAGCGAAGACAAGAAAATTTGTCTTCGCTTTTATTTAACCTAGTTCCAGTAGCCAGAATGGCCGAGAGCTCCAATGCCCTGCGATTCTGAACGAGCCGCTTGCACTTTTTATTTAATCCAGCTCCAGCAGCTAGAATGGTCGGTGGCTTCACTTCCTCCTGCGAGGCAAAAAGCGCCTCTACGTCAGAAGCTCCATCCCCCTCCCATTCTGAACGAGCTGCTTACGCTTTTTATTTAATAACCAAGTTAGGCTTTTTATTCAAGCTATGACGTCCGTCTACGAAGCGTACTGTGCCTGATTTTGCACGCATAACAAGGGATTGAGTTGTTCCTACGCTGCCTTTAAATTGAACGCCTCGTAATAGTTCTCCGTCTGTTACGCCTGTTGCTGCAAAGATTGCATCGTCACCTTTTACTAAGTCTTCCATGCGAAGGATACGATTTATATCTTCAATGCCCATTTTTTTACAACGAGCTAATTCAGCTTCATTTTGAGGCAGAAGCTTTCCGTGGATTTCTCCACCTAGACATTTTAATGCAACTGCTGCTAATACACCCTCAGGTGCTCCACCAGAGCCGAATAAAATGTCTACACCTGTACGATCGAATGCAGTATTAATTGCTCCAGCCACATCTCCATCGTTAATTAATTTAATACGAGCACCAGCTTTACGAATTTCTTCGATAATCGCTTGATGACGTGGACGATTTAAAACTGTCGCTACAACATCTTCAATATCTTTATTTTTCGCTTTCGCAACCGCACGTAAGTTATCGATAATAGGCGCATCAATATCGACCGCCCCAACTGCTTCTGGGCCAACCGCGATTTTATCCATGTACATGTCAGGAGCATGTAACAAATTACCATGATCTGCAATTGCAATAACAGCAAGAGCATTCCATCCACCAGCTGCTACAATGTTTGTCCCTTCTAAAGGATCAACTGCAACGTCTACACGTGGTCCATATCCCGTACCTAATTTCTCTCCGATATACAACATTGGTGCTTCGTCCATCTCACCTTCACCAATGACAACTGTACCTTTCATCGGGATTGTATCAAATACGTCACGCATAGCTGATGTTGCTGCACCGTCTGCCTCATCCTTTTTCCCGCGCCCCATCCAACGCGCTGATGATAATGCTGCAGCCTCTGTTACACGTACTAACTCCATAGATAAACTTCTTTCCACGATAATCCCTCTCCTTTAAGTCTTTATATATTCTGCCGTATTTTGTGAACCGTGTTTCTCTACAAAGTATACTTCCGCAAGTAGTGATGCTTCGCTTCCCCCTTGCGGAAGTATCACTTATGCGTTCTTCATCTCTTCAATTTCTTGACTTGTCATTTGTTCTCGCCAAATGTTTGCACCAAGACCTTTAAGCTTGTCTACTATATTTTCATACCCTCGATCAATATGCTCAAGTCCGGTTACTTCTGTAATTCCATCCGCCATTAATCCTGCAATAACAAGGGCCGCTCCAGCTCGCAAATCACTCGCTTTCACTTTTGCACCTTGCAATAAAACAGGACCAGTTACAATTGCCGAACGACCTTCTACTTTAATTTGTGCATTCATACGACGTAACTCATCAATGTGTTTAAAGCGTGCGCCGTAAATCGTATCCGTTACAACACCTGTTCCGTGCGCCTTTGTTAAAAGTGTCGTAAATGGTTGTTGTAAATCTGTTGGGAATCCTGGATATACAAGCGTTTTTATATCAACTACTTTTAACCTTCTATTACCGTTCACTGTAATTTGGTCATCGTTCGTTTCAACTTGGACACCAGCTTCTCTTAACTTCGCTGTAACTGACTCTAAATGTTGAGGAATAACATTATCAACCGTTACTTCTCCTCCTGATGCAGCTCCTAAAATCATATACGTACCCGCTTCAATACGATCCGGAATGATCGTGTGATGACAACCGTGCAGTGAATCCACACCATCAATTCGGATTACATCTGTGCCAGCACCTTTAATACGTGCACCCATGCTTGTTAACAATGTAGCTACATCAATAATCTCTGGTTCTTTCGCTGCATTTTCAATAACAGTTCTACCCTTCGCTCGCACAGCTGCCAGCATAATATTAATCGTAGCTCCTACACTAACAACATCTAAATAAATACGTGCACCACGCAATTCATCTGCTCTTAAATAAATCGCACCCTGTTCATTCGTAACATGTGCACCTAACGCTTCAAATCCTTTAATATGCTGATCAATCGGCCTCGGTCCTAAATGGCATCCACCCGGAAGCCCAATAACAGCTTTTTTAAAACGGCCAAGCATCGCACCCATTAAATAATAAGAAGCACGCAATTTTTTCACTTTTCCATTTGGTAAAGGCATTGCAACCATGTTAGAAGGATCGACTACCATCTCTTCCTCCTGTCCATAATTTACCCTTCCTCCAATTTCCTCTAGCAAGTCTCCTAACATTTTCACGTCCGAAATATTAGGGACACCACCAATAGTTACTGGAGTATCTGCTAAAATTGTTGCTGGAATTAGTGCAACGGCGCTGTTCTTTGCACCACTCACTCGAATTGTTCCATTTAAAGCTCTTCCGCCTTCAATTAGCAATTTTTCCATATTGAGCTCCCTTCTTGTGAATGTACTTACTTTCTATATCTTTATAGAAAGCTCCCCTTAAGAATCTCAATCACTCTTTCCACCCTAACACTCAATAAATAGGAAACCATTATCTTCATTTCTCCTGTAGTACGACTAGATAAAGATTAACTATTCATCGAATTTACTTTATCAATTTAGATACGTTATCACATTTATTTAATAGGACTATGCACATTATTTTCTACTTCAAAAACAAAATGATAAAAATCTTTAGACTTGTTCACGCTTTCATTATACAACGAAAGGAAACCGTCTAAAAGACTAGACGGTTTCCAAAACGGAATTTTATTCTTACGCTTTACCGTTAGAACCGAATTCACGCATTTTACCAGCAACAGTTGCTTTAATAGCGTCGCGGCCAGGTCCAATAAATTTACGAGGATCGTAAACTTCTTGGTCTTTGTTTAATACTTCACGAACAGCTTTTGTAAACTCGATTTGGTTCTCAGTGTTTACGTTAATTTTTGAAGTACCTAAAGAGATAGCTTTTACGATATCAGCAGTTGGGATACCAGTACCACCGTGTAATACTAAAGGTACGCCAGTGAAGTCACGAACTTGTTCCATTTCAGCGAATCCTAAGTTAGGCTCACCTTTGTAAGGACCGTGTACAGAACCTAAAGCTGGAGCTAGGCAATCGATACCTGTTGCTTCAACAAGGTGCTTACACTCTGCTGGGTCAGCGTAAATTACGCCTTCAGCGATGATGTCGTCTTCTTGTCCGCCAACTGTTCCAAGCTCAGCTTCAACAGATACGTTACGAGCGTGTGCGTATTCTACTACTTTTTTAGTAGTTTCAACGTTTTCTTCGAATGGGTGGTGAGAAGCGTCGATCATTACAGATGTGAAACCTGCATCGATTGCTTCTTTACATTTTTCGAAGCTTGAACCATGGTCAAGATGAATCGCTACAGGAACAGTGATGTTCATTTCTTCGATTAAAGCTTTAACCATAGCTACAACTGTTTTGAAACCAGTCATATGACGAGCTGCACCCTCAGATACACCTAGGATTACAGGAGATTTTTCTTCTTCCGCAGCAGCTAAGATAGCTTGAGTCCACTCTAAGTTGTTCATGTTGAATTGACCAACTGCGTATTTTCCTTCTAGTGCTGTGTTTAGCATTTCTTTCATAGAAACTAAAGGCATGGTGAATCCTCCTAAAAAACGTTTTTTGTATCCGATAAGTTCTTATCGCTGGTAGTATGACCAGAATAAGGTAAAATATGTATATTTACATACCGGACTTTTTTCTACACTCAATAGGATAACAACTTGTACTCAAAAACTCAACCGTATTCACCTGCTCAATAGTCCATGTAAACGCTTTTTTCCATATTTTTTATAAAAAATTCATTTTTTACGCCTCTACAGCAAGCTGATCTCTCACTGCTTGACGAATCTCATCAATATCAAACGGTTTAGCAAAGTGCATTAAAGCTCCTAAATCTTTTGCTTCTTGGATCATATCAAGCTCTCCATAAGCAGTCATTAAAATTACTTTAATACTCTCATCAATTTCCTTTACATGTTTTAAAATCTCTATACCATCCATACCTGGAATTTTCATATCTAACACTACTAAATCTGGATTATCTTTTTTCACGATATCTAAAGCTTGAAATCCATTTGCTGCTTGGAATGTCTGATAACCTTCTTTTTGGAACACTTCATGTAATAACACACGAATGCCATATTGATCATCAACGATTAAAATTTTCCCTTCCATAACTCCCAACCTTTCTGTGTAAGTACAAGATTTAAAGCTTCTTATATCTTAACGATTAATTTTCGCTATTCTTTGGCAAATTCCTTCCTATTCTTTCTTATTTTACCGTTTCCTATTTTGTTACGCCACCTTCGATTTCACCTTTCTAAAAAAATAAACTATAATGAAAGCCGGTAAACACGTACGAAGGGAGTAACATTATGTTAAAAATTTTTTCAACTCAATTAAGTGGTTATTTCTCCAGAGTTTCTCAAAAAGAGGAAATGAATATAGAAGATAGCGCCCGTCTACTTGCTCAAGCATTAGTTGGCGATGGTTTCATTTATTTACATGGTACAAATGAAATGGAGGGCGTTGTTGCCGAAGCTTTATCCGGTGCTGAACCAATGAAGCAAGCAAAACGATTATTTGAAAATGGTAAAGAAGTAGAAGTAACTTCTGCAGATCGTGTACTTCTTATTAGCCGTTTTTCAACAGATGAAGAAGTTGTCGCAATGGCAAAAAAACTTCAAGCAAATGGACACTCTATTGTCGGTATCTCTGCTATTCAAGAAGGTACTGAATCGCTAGAACAATATACAGATGTACATATTGATACAAAGCTGTTAAAAGGTCTTATTCCAGATGATGAAGGCAATCGCTACGGATTCCCAAGTTTAATGATAGCTTTATTTGCATATCATGGGATCAAATTTACAATCGATGAAATGTTAAATGAATATTAAAAAAAGCGCCCTATTTCAGGCGCTTTTTTTTATTACTTGCTCTCTTTATTCGTAATAGAAGCTCTTACGAAGTCATGGAACAATGGTTGTGGACGGTTTGGACGAGAAACTAGTTCTGGGTGGAACTGTGCTGCCACGAACCAAGGGTGATCTTTTAATTCAATGATTTCAACTAGACGGCCGTCTGGGCTTGTACCAGAGAATACAAATCCTTCTTTTTCCATATCCGGACGGAATTGATTGTTGAACTCATAACGATGACGATGACGCTCATATACAACCGGCTCATTGTAAGCACTGTAAGCATTTGTTTCTTCAGCAAGCTTACATGGGTATAGGCCAAGACGAAGTGTACCACCTAAGTCTTCTACATCTTTTTGTTCTGGTAATAAGTCAATGATTGCATAAGGTGTGTCAGGATTAATTTCAGAAGAGTTAGCTCCCTCTAATCCTAATACGTTACGTGCAAATTCGATTGATGCAAGTTGCATACCTAAGCAAATTCCTAAGAATGGTACTTTGTTTTCACGAGCATATTGAATTGCAACGATTTTACCTTCTACACCACGATCTCCGAATCCACCAGGTACAAGGATACCATCTGTGTCGCCAACTAATTCTTGTACGTTCTCTGGTGTTACGTGTTCAGCATTTACCCATTTCACTTCTACATCTGTGTCGAATGAATAACCCGCATGACGAAGTGCTTCTACAACAGAAATGTATGCATCTTGAAGCTCTACGTATTTACCAACAAGAGCAATTTTTGTTTTCTTAGAAAGGTTACGTACTTTATCAACTAGCGCAGTCCACTCTGTCATATCTGCAGCTGGATTGTCTAATTTTAAGTGATCGCAAACGATTTGATCCATATTTTGCTCTTGAAGAGATAATGGAACCGCATATAAAGTATCTGCATCGCGTGCTTCGATAACTGCTTTTGTATCAATGTCACAGAATAATGCAAGCTTGTCTTTCATATCTTGAGAAACAGGCAATTCTGTACGAACAACGATAATATTTGGTTGAATACCTAAGCTGCGAAGCTCTTTAACGCTATGTTGCGTTGGTTTTGTTTTCATTTCACCCGCTGCTTTTAAGTACGGGATTAACGTACAGTGAATGTACATTACATTGTCACGACCGATGTCGCTCTTAATTTGACGGATTGCTTCTAAGAATGGTAGAGACTCGATGTCACCAACAGTTCCACCAATTTCTGTAATAACAACATCCGCGTTTGTTTCGCGACCAGAACGGTATACACGCTCTTTAATTTCGTTAGTAATGTGAGGAATAACTTGAACTGTTCCTCCTAGGTATTCACCACGACGCTCTTTTTGAAGAACTGAAGAGTAAATTTTACCTGTTGTTACGTTGCTGTATTTGTTTAAGTTGATGTCGATGAAACGCTCATAGTGACCAAGGTCTAAGTCAGTTTCTGCACCATCATCTGTTACGAATACCTCACCGTGTTGGTATGGGCTCATAGTCCCTGGGTCTACGTTAATGTATGGATCAAACTTTTGAATCGTTACGTTTAAACCACGATTCTTTAAAAGTCTTCCAAGAGATGCTGCTGTAATACCTTTTCCTAAAGACGATACTACACCGCCTGTTACAAAAATATACTTAGTCATGAAAAAGCTCCCTCCTATTTTGCTGTTATATAATCACCGTTGCAAAGCGCAACGTATGTAGATAACACTGTATCCATCTTATTGTTAGACTCTTTTTATTTTCTAAACAAAAAACAAAAAAGAAAATTGCTCCCCTCATCACAAAAAGTAATAAGTAGGGAGCAATTTTCTTTTATATTTACACTTTAAAAGTATTATCGTCCTTTTTTAAAGAGCCCAAAAATGATTCTACATGGACGATAATGAAAAGTCAAGAACTACAGTTCTTCCTCTTCTTCTTCTTCAGTTTCATCGTACTCAAGTTCTTCTTCGGCGAAGTCATCGTCATCATCTTCATCTAAATCATCAAGATCTTCGTCATCTCCGTCTTCTTCTTCAAGAACCTTGTCCAAATCTTCTACCTCTTCGTCTTCTTCATTTCCGTCTGCATCGTCGAAGTCTTCATCTTCTTCAATGTAGTCGTCAAAACCGTCTTCTTCAACTTTACGTTTCTTCTTCGGTTTTGGTTGAGGCAAGATTTCTTCATCAATTTGCTCATATGGGTACCAGCTGCGTAGCCCCCAACGATTTTCTCCTAAATTAATGAAACGTCCATCGATGTTTAAATCTGTATAAAATTGTGCGAGTTTCGCATTAACTTGCTCTTGAGATAGTCCCAGCACTTGAGCGATTTCTTGAACCAACTCGTTGAATGTCGTTGCTTGTCTTTTATCCCCTAAAACGCTATGTACAACTTCAATCATTGAACATTCTTTTAGCTCTTCTGGTGAATATTGCTTAAAATTCACTTATGCGGCACTTCCTTTCTTCAAATATAACCTTATATATAACGGTCTGCTTAAAAAAATCCATACTATTCATTATAAACAAAAGTCGCACAAATATGCTACAAAAAAAACGGGAAACTTTAATATGGTAATAAAATTATAATTTGTCTATTCTTTATTTCGGAAACATATGCGCTCCTTGCAGTACATACCTAATTTGCATTTCTGTATATTCTTCAAGCGTATACAGTTTTTGCAGGGCCCAACGTCTAAACCCCCACATTTGTCCTTGTATGAAAATGTTATGTGCAAGAAGCTGTATCTCTTTTTTATTTAATGTAAATGTCCCATTTTCTGTACACTGCTCTAAAATATTCTCAAACATCCCGACCATTTGAAACTCTTTTTCTAATACGTACGGGAGTGATTCTTTCGGTAAAAAACGTACCTCTTGATACATTATTAATACTTCTTCCTGCAATTCGTCCATCACTTTAAAGTAATTCGTTATTGCTATCTTTAAACTTTCTATACTCCCTTTTTCTGTACACACTACTTCCTCTAATCTTTCTTTTACATGTTCATAAATACTATCACAAACTAAATATAAAACATCATCTTTTGTACGAATGTACTCATAAAGTGTTCCAATACTAAACCCAGCCGCCTTCGCAATCTCTCTCGTTGTTGTACGTGGGAACCCTTTTTGCTTAAATAATTGCACCGCACCTTTAATCATTTGTTCACGTCTTAACGCAACTAATTTTTCATCTTTCACGGACGCATGCACATTATGTTTAACCATCCCCTTCACCTCTCTCTATTATTTTTTGGAAGGAAAAAGCGTAGGAAAATACCTACGCTTTCGTTCCTACTTCGTTAACATACGAGAAATTACAAGCCTTTGGATTTCTTGTGTTCCCTCATATATTTGTGTAATCTTTGCATCGCGCATATAACGCTCTACTGGATAATCTTTCGTATAACCGTAACCACCAAATACTTGTACCGCTTCAGTCGTCACCTTCATCGCTGTATCGCCTGCAAATACTTTTGACATCGCTGACTCTTTCCCGTACGGAAGCCCTTCCGATTCAAGCCAAGCCGCTTGGTATGTTAGAAGACGCGCCGCCTCCACATCCGTTGCCATATCTGCAAGTTTAAAACCAATTCCTTGCTGCGCCGCAATTGGTTTCCCAAACTGATGACGCTCTCTTGCATATTCTACAGAAGCATCTAAAGCCCCTTGCGCAATACCGACTGCTTGCGCGGCAATACCATTACGGCCGCCATCTAATGTTTGCATCGCAACTTTAAATCCTTGGCCCTCTTCCCCTAGTAAATTCTCTACAGGGATACGGCAATCTTCGAACATAATTTCAGTTGTTGGTGAAGAGCGAATCCCTAACTTGCTTTCCTTCTTCCCAACTGAAAATCCTGGTGTATCACTTTCCACAATAAACGCGCTCGTACCACGCTGCTTCGATTCTGGATCAGTTAACGCAAAAACAACATAAATATCAGCAATACCGCCATTTGTAATAAAGATTTTCGATCCATTTAAAATGTAATGGTCTCCATCTCGTTTCGCAGTTGTCCTCATTCCGCCAGCATCCGAACCAGAACTTGGCTCTGTTAAGCCGTATGCACCAATTTTCGTTCCTTCAGCCATCGGTCGTAAAAACTTTTGCTTTTGTTCTTCCGTTCCAAATTTAAAAATTGGCCAACCAGCAAGTGAAGTGTGTGCAGACAGTGTTACACCTGTTGAAGCACAAACACGAGATAATTCTTCAATAGCAATTACATACGCTAAGTAATCGCTTCCAATTCCGCCGTATTCTTCAGGCCATGGAATGCCGGTTAAACCAAGCTCTGCCATTTGATCAAATAGCGCGCGATCAAATCTCTCTTCTTCATCGCGCTCAGCTGCAGTCGGTGCTACTTCTTTCCTAGCAAAATCCCGAACCATTTTTCTTATCATTTCATGTTCTTCTGATAGTTTAAAATGCATGCCTGTCTCCCCCTGGTCCTTTTATAAAGCTCGACTAATAACAAGCTTCTGTATCTCACTCGTTCCTTCATATATTTGCGTGATTTTCGCATCACGGAAAAATCGTTCTACTGGATAGTCTTTCGTATAACCGTAACCACCAAATACTTGCACCGCTTCAATCGCAACTTCAACAGCCGTCTTAGAAGCGAATAATTTCGCAATAGATGCCTCTTTACCACATGGTAATCCTTGTGCTCTTAGCGATGCCGCTCTATATACGAGTAATCGCGCTGCCTCTACACTAGTTGCCATATCTGCAAGTTTGAATCCGATTCCTTGCTGCGCCGCAATTGGCTTTCCGAATTGCTCACGTTCTTTCGCGTAATCAATTGCACATGCAAGCGCTGCTTCCGCAATTCCTAAAGCCTGTGCACCAATTCCAATTCGTCCAACATCTAAATTCGCCATCGCTACCTTAAATCCTTGTCCTTCTTCACCAAGTAAATTCTCAGCCGGCACTTTCATATCTTCGAACGTAAGTTGTACTGTGCGAGAACCGAGAAGTCCCATTTTGTGCTCATCTTTTCCAATAATTAAGCCCGGTGTATCTTTCTCTACTATAAATGCAGAAATCCCACTTTTTCCTGCATCTGGATTTGTAGAAGCGAATACAATGTATGTACTTGCTTCACCACCATTTGTAATAAATACTTTCGATCCATTAATAATGTAGTGATCGTCTTTCTTTACAGCTCTTGATTTCAAACTCCCTGCATCTGATCCTGCATTTGGTTCTGTTAATGCAAATGCACCTAAATACTCACCAGTCGCAAGTTTAGAAACATATTTCTGCTTCTGGTCTTCTGTTCCGAAGTATAAAATCGGATTCATTCCAACTGACGTATGTACAGCTAAAATTACACCAACCGTTGCACTTACCTTTGAAATTTCCTCAATTGCTAAAATGTAAGAAATAAAATCCATTTCTGCCCCGCCATATTTTGCAGGCGCTGGAATACCCATTAGTCCAAGCTCACCCATCTTTTGCAAAATCTCTTTCGGGAACACCCCTTGTTCCATACTAGGAACAAAGGGAGCTATTTCCTTCTGCGCAAAATCTCGAACCATTTTCCTCATCATTTGTTGCTCTTCAGTAAAATGAAAATTCATATACTTCGCCTCCGTTTGCTATATATCTTTTTAACAATTTGGTAAGACCACTATTTTAATAAAGGGAGGAGTTTATTCGTAAACGTAGAAGCCACGACCCGTTTTACGTCCTAACCATCCTGCATTCACATACTTGCGTAATAATGGACATGGGCGATATTTACTATCACCTAAGCCTTCATGCAACACTTCCATAATGTATAAACATGTATCTAAACCGATAAAATCAGCGAGCGTTAAAGGCCCCATCGGATGATTCATACCGAGTTTCATTACTTCATCAATCGCTTCTTTCGTCGCTACACCTTCATATAACGTATAGATTGCTTCGTTAATCATCGGTAATAAAATACGGTTCGACACAAACCCTGGGAAATCATTTACTTCAACTGGTACTTTCCCAATTCTCTTCGTAATATCTTCAATCGTTTCATAGACTGCATCATCTGTAGCCAATCCACGAATAATTTCAACAAGCTTCATAACCGGAACTGGATTCATAAAGTGCATACCAATTACTTTCTCCGGACGTTTCGTTACCGCTGCAATTTCTGTAATTGGTAGAGATGACGTATTCGTCGCTAAAATTGCGTGTTCCGGAGCGATTTCATCTAGATTCGCAAAGATTTTCTTTTTAATATCCATTTTCTCAACAGCTGCTTCAATAATAAGATCCGCTTCCTTCACACAATCTAAATCAAGCGTTACTGTAAGACGATTTAGCGTAGCTTCCTTCTCTTCTTCCTTCATGCGCCCTTTTTCTACTTGGCGTGCTAAGTTTTTCGTAATAATAGCCAATCCTCTGTCTAATTGCTCTTGTTTTAAATCTTGTACCTTCACATCATATCCTGCCATTGCACATACTTGCGCAATTCCCGATCCCATTTGTCCCGCACCAATTACAACTATTTTTTGTACACCCATTCTTTTTTCCCCCTTAATATAAATTGTTAATAAATCAAAAATCACCTACACGTAAATTAACAAACCTCAATCATAATTGCGTCACCTTGACCGCCACCACTACAAATCGAAGCAATTCCAATTCCGCCGCCGCGCTGCTTCAGTGCGTGAATAAGTGTAACGATAATTCGTGCTCCACTTGCTCCAATCGGATGTCCCATTGCCACTGCGCCGCCATTTACATTCAATTTGTCTGGGTCAATCCCTGCAATCTCTGTACTTGCAATTGCTACCGCTGCAAATGCTTCATTAATCTCGAATAAATCGATATCTTCAATTGTCTTGCCTGTTTTTTTCAACAATTCGTTAATTGCATAACCTGGCGTTCTTGGGAAATCTTTAGACTCCACTGCAATTGCCGTATGTGCCAAAATTGTCGCTAATGGCTTTCTTCCTTCTTGCTTCGCTCTGTCTTCGCTCATTAGTACAAGTGCAGCACCACCATCATTTAGTCCTGGTGCATTACCCGCTGTCACCGCTGACGTCTTATCAAATACAGGTTTTAATTTCGCTAATTTTTCAATCGTTGTATCCGCGCGTGGCGCCTCATCTTTTGCAACGACAATAGGATCGCCTTTTCTTTGCGGAATCGTTACTGGTACGATTTCCTCTTCAAAACGTCCTTCTTTATGCGCTGAAACCGCGCGTTGATGGCTACGATACGCCCATTCATCTTGCGCTTCGCGAGAGATTCCATCTTCCTTCGCAACTTCTCCGCCATAAACACCCATGTGTATACCTGAAAATGCGCATGTTAAACCGTCAGCAACGTTTAAATCAATCACTTCGTTGTTGCCCATTCTGTATCCCCATCTTGCTCCGCGTAAAATGTAAGGACTATTACTCATCGACTCCATACCGCCAGCTACAATAAGTGATTGATCACCAGTACGAATAATTTGATCCGCTAATGTAACCGCACGAAGCCCTGATGCACAAACTTTATTCACCGTTTCCGTCTGCACTTCCCAAGGGATTCCAGCAGCCCTCGCAGCTTGGCGTGATGGAATTTGTCCCTGTCCACCTTGAATAACTGTTCCGAATATAACTTCTTCCACATCATTAGCAGAAACATTTGCTCTTTCAAGCGCTGCTTTAATTGCAATTCCCCCAAGTTCTGTTGCTTTTACGTCTTTTAAAGATCCTCCAAATTTCCCAACCGGTGTTCTTGCAGCACTTAAAATAACTGTTTTACTCATATCTATTTCCCCCATCTCTTTTTTTAGCACCGAGCGCTCGCTCGGTGTTCTTACGTTGAGAAGAGGTGCAATGATTGCACCTCTCTCTAAAGTTGTATTCATTCCTATAAATTAAATCGCTTCTTTCTTCTGTCCGATAACAGAGCGTTCTAAAATCTCTGTTACATCAAGAGTTTGAACCTTCTCTTCTACTTCTTTCGCTTTCGTCCCATCGCTAATCATCGTTAAGCAATATGGACAACCTGTACCGATAATAGATGGCTCTACAGCTAGTGCTTGTTCTGTACGAGCAACGTTAATACGTGAACCTGCTGTCTCTTCCATCCACATTAGGCCACCACCTGCGCCACAACACATTCCTGTTTCACGGTTACGTGCCATTTCTACAAGATTCACACCAGGAATTGCTTTCAAAATGTCGCGCGGCGCTTCGTATACTTCGTTGTATCTTCCTAAATAACAGGAATCATGGTACGTAACTGTTTCCTCAATAGCGTGAACAGGTTTTAATCGTCCTTCTTTCACCCACTGAGCTAACAATTCTGTATGATGATAGACTTCTGCTTGCAAGCCAAAGTCTGGATACTCATTTTTAAATGTGTTATAAGCGTGAGGATCAATCGTAACGATTTTCTTCACTCCTGCTTTTTCAAATTCCTCGATATTCTTTGTCGCCATCTCTTGGAAGACAAATTCATTTCCAAGACGTCGCGGTGTATCCCCAGAATTCTTTTCTTTATTACCAAGTATCGCGAATGAAATGCCTGCTTCGTTCATTAACTTCGCAAATGATATTGCAATCTTCTGACTACGATTATCATATGATCCCATTGAACCAACCCAGAATAAATATTCGAACTCCTCGCCAGCTTTCGATTTTTCTTTTACAGTTGGAACCGTTACTTCATCATCACCTTGGCGCCAAGTTTCACGCTCTTTACGGTTCAGTCCCCACGGATTCCCTTGACGCTCGATGTTTGTCATCGCACGCTGCGCTTCCGCGTCCATCTTTCCTTCTGTTAAAACGAGATAGCGGCGTAAATCAATAATTTTGTCAACATGCTCATTCATAACCGGACACTGGTCTTCACAGTTACGGCACGTTGTACAAGCCCAAATCTCTTCCTCTGTAATAACATCTCCGATTAAACTCGGATCGTAAGCTAGCGTTGAAGCCGCTGATTCTTGTTGCCCTTTCCCAGCTGCCATCATCGCTAACTGATTTCCTTGTGTATTATTAAAAGCCACTACTGGAACCCACGGTGCCTTTGATGTCACTGCTGCTCCTTTATCAGTTAAATGATCGCGAAGTTTTAAAATTAAATCCATCGGCGATAACATTTTCCCTGTTCCAGTTGCTGGGCACATATTTGTACAGCGACCACACTCTACGCAAGCGTATAAATCAATAAGCTGATTTTGTCTAAAGTCTTCGATTTTACCAACACCAAATGTTTCTTGCGTTTCATCTTCAAAGTCAATCTTTTCAAGTTTCCCTGGATTTGAAAGACGACCGAAGAAAACGTTGGCTGGTCCCGCAATTAAATGCGCGTGTTTTGATTGTGGAACGTACACTAAAAACGTTAACAAAATTAGTAGATGCACCCACCAAGAGAAATAGAACACAGAAATGGCTACGGTTTCATTTATTCCCGAGAAAACGTAAGCGATTGCAGAAGCGATTGGTTCACTCCATGAAAGCTCCTCGCCAT
This sequence comes from Bacillus sp. FSL K6-0069, assembly GCF_038007785.1. Classification (NCBI taxonomy): domain Bacteria; kingdom Bacillati; phylum Bacillota; class Bacilli; order Caryophanales; family Bacillaceae; genus Bacillus; species Bacillus sp. FSL K6-0069. Next base: position 5,119,050 of record NZ_JBBOXN010000001.1, read on the forward strand.
GCCATATAATTCCCATCCCATTACCGAGTAGCACAGAAATCATTAAGCCACCAATAAAGATAAGAACAAGACCTGATTTGAAATTACGTTTTAAACGAACTAGCTTCTCAACATAACGTCTATGAAAAGCCCAAAAGACTGCAATTAAAATAACAAGTGTGACAATTTCCTGGAAGAATGTAAATGCAGGGTATAGTGGTCCAAGTGGAAGATGTGATCCTGGTGCGAGTCCTTTCCAAACGAAGTCAATTGCTCCAAATTGGACAAGAATAAATCCGTAAAAGAACATAACGTGAATAATGCCGCTCTTCTTATCTTTCAGCAGCTTTTTCTGACCGAAAACATTGACCTTAAGGAGGTCCCAACGCTCTTTAAAACGACGGTCAAATTCAATCTTTTTTCCTAACTGTATGTAGGCCATCCTCGTTCGTATAAGATACACAAACAAATATCCCGCATAAGCAATAACAGCAATGGCAGCCAGCCAATTCATGATAAGTAAGCTATTCATTTTTATGCTACCCCTCTCTTTGTAAGCCTTCTTTCTTTTTTAGAATCTTCAAAAACATATAATTTTCTGAATTTTTTCCCCTATCTTCATTATATAATGAGTGAGCATTCAGTCAACAGTTTTTTGTTATACAACAACATATTTTTTCATAAAGCTGTTTATTTCGGTGAAACTATAAAGTGAAACTTTAATCAGTAGAGAGCTGTTTATTCCCTACTGACTATTAGCCTCACCAATCGGGCTTTACCAGGTAACCAGCAAAATGAAGGTGAAAAGAATGCAAAGGAGGGAATTCACTTATGTTCTTCTTATCTCTCTTGTTACTATGCGTTACTCTTTGGATCACAATTGACCTTTTATATGGGAGAATTCTTCATTTAAAGCGTGTGCGCTCTCGTACCTTCCCTTTACGTCAAAGTAATTTTCACCTTTATACATACGGGCAAGATTTATATGATGCTTTATTTACTGATATACAACAAGCAAGGCACCATGTGCACGTTTTATTCTTCATTGTAAAAAACGATAAAATCAGTCGTGAATTTTTAAAGTTACTTATCGATAAAGCACAGGAAGGAATTGAAGTAAGACTTTTACTCGATCGATTGGGAAGCCATCATTTATCAAACGAGGCAATTCGCTCCCTACAAAAACATGGTGTCTCTTTTTCATTTTGTCACAAAGTAAAATTTCCTTTTCTTTTCTTTTCTGCCAATCAAAGAAACCATAGAAAAATTACAGTTATTGACGGGAAAATTGGTTATATTGGTGGATTTAATATTGGAGAAGAATATTTAGGGCATAATCAAAAATTAGGATTATGGCGCGATTATCATTTACGTCTTACAGGCGAAGGTGTACAAGATTTACAAAAACAATTTTTACATGACTGGTTTGATGATACAAACCAAAACTTATTGGATACTTCTCTTTATTTTCCAAAACTGCAACCTGGTACCATCCAACATCAATTTATTCCGACAGATGGGGCCTATTTACAACATACTTTTTTACACTTAATTGAAAATACGGAAAAAGAACTCTTTATCGGTACACCATATTTCATTCCTGGAAAAAAAATTATGAACGCATTATTAAGAGCACGAAAACGTGGGGTTCAAATCACGATTCTCGTTCCAGAAAAAGCAGATCATGCCCTTGTTCGAGAAGCAAAATTTCCATATTGCCGAACGTTAATACAAGCTGGGTGCAATATTTACGCATTTCAACAAGGTTTTTTTCACGCTAAAGTTATTATAGCGGACGATTATATTTGTGATATTGGAACTGCAAACTTTGATATGAGAAGTTTATATATTAATCATGAAATCAACTGCCTTTTATATGATAAACATTTTATACAAATAGTAAAAAACAAATTCCATGAAGATCTAAAAAATGCGTCCTTACTTTCCTTTAAAGATGTTAGCCCGCATTCCCTTATTGATAGGGGAAAAGAATGGATAGGAACGATATTTGCTTTCTTCTTATAGGAAAGATAATGAGTAAAAAGAGGTGTATCACATATGATTATGCGGTTTGGATATGTCTCACATGCAATGGCACTGTGGGACTGTTCTCCTGCCAAAACGATGACATTTACAAGCTTTCAAAAGCTCAGTAAACAAGAACGAGAAGATAAATTGTACGATGTTACAAGACAAAATCTTGAGCATACAATACGTATTCTTCATTACAATATAGCGCATGAAATTCCTTTATATCGTTTATCCTCTTCAATTGTCCCACTTGCAACACATCCTGAAGTCGAGTTTGATTATATCGGGGCATTTACACCGCTTTGGCGTAAAATTGGAGCATTAATTAAAGAACACAATTTACGAGTAAGTTTTCATCCAAATCAATTCACGCTATTTACAAGTGACAAGCCACATATTACAACTAACGCGATTACAGATATGACCTATCATTATAAAGTATTAGATGCAATAGGCGTTGCAGATTCTTCCTATATTAATATCCATGTAGGTGGTGCCTATGGAAATAAAGAAAAAGCGGTTGAGCGTTTCCATGAAAATATAAAAAAACTTCCTACACATATAAAAAAGCAAATGACGCTTGAAAACGATGATAAAACATATACAACTGCTGAAACTTTATCGATTTGCCAAAAAGAAAAGATCCCATTCGTATTCGATTATCATCATCACATAGCAAACCTTTGCGAGGAACCGCTAGAAGTGTTACTTCCTGCAATTTTTGAAACTTGGTCACATACAAATATCCCTCCTAAAGTTCATATTTCTTCCCCTAAATCCCAAAAAGAATTTAGGGCCCATGCTGAATATATTAATTTAGAGTTTATCAAGCCTTTCTTACACATTGCAAAAAAAATCAATCATAATTTCGATATTATGATTGAAAGTAAACAGAAAGATTTAGCAATGCTGCAATTCATACATGAATTATCCTCTATAAGAGGGGTAAAAAGAATACATAGCTCAACATTACAATGGTAAATTGTAATGTTGAGCTATTTTTTTCAAAAAAAGTAATTTTTTTAGTAAAAAACACCCTATTTTATATGCTATGATTGGAATTAGCATTTTCCACCTGTGATTCAACTTTATTGAAACGGAGTCATAATATGATTAATCAAAAAAAATATGTATACTTTGTCACGATGTATATAACTATATTTTCCCTTTGGATATTTCTTATCCCTAAGGACTTGAATATAAAAGAAATTGGAATTCTCTTCTTATTTTGTTTTGCTGCACTCTTTTCTTGCTATTGCTTATATAAAGCTATTAAGAAAATGAAGCGTAGTGATAAATTATTTTGGGTTTTATTACTATGCACTTGCATATGCGGACTAACTATGGAAATAACTTTATTTCTTCATTCACTTTCTATATATGATCAAGTCATATTCTCATATAAGGCACTACCTTTTTTCATCATACAATATATTTTGCTCTTTTCTGGGTTTGCTATCAAATTTATAAAACATTACTCTATTAGAGGCCTTGCTCAATTTTCATTCGATAGCATCTTTATTGTTATTATGAATATTTATTTTACCTTAACTTTTATTTTAGACCTTTCAAGCTTTCGCACGCTAACGATAGATCATTGGGTTTTAATTGGATACTTTATTGCACAAGCATTAGTAATTTATGCCGTTATTAGCCTATATAGACGAGAACAATATTCTGCTAGCAGAATTTCATTAATTATCGGCTTTACTATCATACTTGTGTACGGATATATACATCTGTTTCAATTAAACACAGGGATGAAAACTTCTTCTGAAGTCTCTTACTTAATACATACTGCTTCAATTTTATTAATTGGTTTGTCGTCCATACTATACATATTGGATAAACCAATGCAGCATGAAACGAAAACAAAGTATTATCGCTTTGACTACGTACGTTTTATATTGCCTTATTTCAGTATAATCATTACGTTTTCCTTCATTCTCATTCAACCTTGGAATGATAAATTCATGTTAATCGGTCTAGTATTATCACTCATCTTATTATTCCTACGACAACTTTATATGTGGAAGGATAATCGAGCATTAATCGATACATACGAACAGTTGACTACACAACTAGAAGGCAAAGTAGAAGAAGGTGCATCTGCGTTATCAAAGAGTGAACAACGCTATAAATCTTTATTCGAAGATCATCCTGATGCCGTTTTCTCTTTAAATATGAATGGTATTTTCCAGCAATCTAATACAGCTTGTGAAAGCCTATTTACTGCCTACTATTGTGAAGTAGAAAGCTATGCTCTTCTACACTTTATTGACTCAAAAGACCATGATCTACTAAAGAAAGCTTTACAAATAACAACAGAAGGTAGACCACAAACTTTAGAAGTTCGCACAAAAGAAAAAGAAGGCTATTACTATTACCTTCACATTACACTCATCCCTACTTTCATAAACAAAGAAGTTGTTGGGATGTTCGGCATAGCACGTGATATTACAACTTTATATGAAAAGCAAAAACAAGTAGAACACTTAGCCTTTCATGATGCGCTTACTGGATTACCAAATCGCCGAAAGTTTGAAAAAGATTTGAAAAAGATTTTAAATACAGCTCAAACTAGTGCGAATGATGTTGCCGTCATGTTCCTTGATTTAGATCGATTCAAAAAAATAAACGATAGACTTGGTCACGATGTCGGAGATCTATTATTAATTGAAGTAGCAAAAAGGTTACGCAGTTGCTTGCGTTCAAAGGATGTCGTCGCTCGCCAAGGCGGAGATGAGTTTACAATTCTATTACCAGATATGTACTCAGAGAAAAGTGCGGCTTTTATAGCTGAACAGATTTTAACCATTTTAAATAAACCATTCTTCATTAAAGAAGAAGAACTATCTATTACACCAAGTATCGGCATTGCCATGTACCCTGATTATGGAACAGATGTAACAGAATTAATGAAAAATGCTGATATGGCTATGTATCGCGCGAAAGCAAATGGAAAAAACAGATTTGTTTTCTTCTCAAAAGAAATGAGTATCGCACAAAATGAAATCCAATTCTTAGAAGGCGAACTTGCAAAAGCATTACAACAAAATGAATTTTTCCTTGAATATCAGCCACAAGTAAGCACAGCAACAAAACAAATTATCGGTTTTGAAGCACTAATCCGTTGGAAGCATCCAAAACTCGGCATCGTATCTCCTGCCCAATTCATTCCTCTAGCGGAGGAAACCGGATTTATTATTGAACTTGGAAATTGGATTTTACGTACCGCTTGCTTAGAAGCAAAAAGATGGCATAATCAAGGTTTTTCTCACTTGAAAGTTGGTGTGAATTTATCTGTTGTTCAATTTAACCATGCAGATTTAATCCCAACTATTTCAAAGGTTTTAGAAGAAACAGAACTAAAACCGGAAGCACTAGATATTGAAATTACGGAAAGTATTGCAATTAATCAAAATCAATCTGTAGTTACAAAACTAGAACAGCTTCAAAATCTCGGTATTCAAATTTCAATCGATGACTTTGGAACTGGTTATAGTTCTTTAGCTTATTTAACAAAATATCCAATCAACACATTAAAAATTGCTCGAGAGTTTATTTGCGGCATTACAAATAGCCCTTTAGAGGAAGCAATTATCTCTTCTATCATTACACTATCTAAAGAACTAAATTTAGAAGTTATTGCAGAAGGTGTAGAGACGGAAGAACAATGGAAGTTTTTATATGAACAAAACTGTGACCATATTCAAGGATTCTTTATTAGCAAGCCTGTTTCTAGTAAAGATGTTTGGAGGTTACTCCACAAAAAAACAACCGTCTAAGTAAGACGGTTGTTTTTTTAATATTCAAAAGGTAGGTCCGAAGCTAATTGTACCTCTTGATCATTATGAGAAATTACTTGGCTTTTCTCTAAAGCTGTATCTGTTAATGAAATACCCCATGCCATTGCTAACGTTAATAAACTACCAATAAGTAATTTTTTCATATTCCATCACCCACATTTTTTTCTTTTAATATATCATGAAAATTTATCCATACCATATGCAATTATGCATATCCATTTTTTGGGGTTATTCATTGATTGATTTTATTTACGATCGCTTCTTTATATGCATGCATTTCTAATATATCAAAAAAGAAACTTGCTTTCTTGTATGTATCTTCAATCTCTGCCTCATCATACTCCAACTTTTCTAGACATTCACCTCTTTGATAGTACAGCTGTCCAATTAATGCCATACTATTAATTCGGCATGATATTTCAATTGCTTTATTTACTTGATAAAGTGACCCTTCATATTGCTCGTCTAAATATAATGCTTTTGCATGATTATATCTTACCTTCACGTCAAATTCTTCATTATCATGCAATGAATCTAATTGTTTTAATATATCTTCAAATAACTCAATACTTTTCTTAAAATAATTATTTTCGGCATAAATATTTGCAATTGCATTCTCTATATAGAGATTTTGGTATACGTCTATTCCAGCTAATTGTTGGTTTAATAATTTTTTTAATTCTAAAATACAATATTCGTAATCGATTTTCTTCAATATGTAAGCTGCTACATGATATTGCCATTGAAGAAACTGCTGGAATTCGGGATGATATTCTTCCTTTTTCAGCTCATTCCATACTCTATTATAAATCTCTTTATATTTTTTTTGCTTACAAAGCATAATGACTTGATCTTTAAACTGTTTTTTTCTCTCAATATCCGAATAAATGAGTACCTCATAAAAATGAATAATGGGAACTTGTAACTTTGCTGCAATACCTTGCAATATATCCATACTTGGGTATACTGCGCCTGATTCAATTCGGCTCACTTCCGATTGATGACATATGTTCTCGGATAACTGTTTTTGCGTTAATCCCCTCATTACCCTAATTTTCTTAATTTCACTTCCTAATTTTTCTGCGTGCATACTTACTCACCATCCCATTGTAACAATTTAATTTGTTAAGTTGTCATACCACTACAATAATGTGAATTCGACAATTTTTGATATGAAATAATGCATAATATATATAAAATTCGGCAAATTTTTCATACAATCCATCTCATATAATAGACTAGTAATTTTATAGATAAACTATAGAAAATTTGCCCATGCTTTCGTTACATTCGGTCTTCTTTATCCTTTATCAGCAGAAGCTATTCACACCCAAGAACTAGTTAGAAATGAAGTAAAAGTTGAAATCGCTCAGCCTAGTTTAACGATTTAAAAATTAACACAACCTCAAAATGATATAAAAATATATGGCGAAAGAGTATTTAAAGGGTGAGATAAACGAGGCTAAAGCTCAACAAGAGTGAATGACAACTGAAATGAATGTAGATTCCCAACCTACCAATAAAGAAACAAAAGAAAATCAAACCGAAGTTCACCTTGCACAAACTTACAAAAATTACAAAGTATATTGCCAAGATCTTATTGTAAAAGTAGATAAAAATGGAGTAATTACAACTGTTAGTGGTAAAGTTGTCCAAAATTTAGACCAACAACCTAATCTTACTATAACAAATTTTTTGTCGAAAAATGAAGTAAAATCTAAATTACGCGATATACTTCAAATTCTGAGCGATGCGACTGCGACGAAACTCTCTATTGAAATACTTGTTTATGAGAAAAAAGAAGTTTACCACTCATAGGTAAACTTCTTTTCATATCCATCCCTTTTCTTCCGCAATTGTAATTGCCTCAATTCTATTTTTCGCATCAAGCTTCGTTAATACTTCAGAAATGTAATTACGTACTGTTCCAGGTGAAAGATAAAGTGCCTTCGCAATTTCATTTGCCGTCTTTCCTTCTTTCGCAAGTAACAATACTTCTTTTTCACGATCCGATAACGGATTTTGCTCCTGCCATAAGCCGAACATTAAATCTTGAGAGATCTCTCGCTTTCCTTTCATTACATTACGAATCGATGCAGCTAAATCTTCACTTGGGCTATCTTTTAATAAATATCCGTGCACGCCAGCTTTCATAGCTCGTTCAAAATATCCAGGGCGTGCAAATGTTGTTAAAATCATTACCTTACATGCTGATTTTTCTTTCTTTAACGTTTCTGCAACATCTAATCCGCTTTGAATTGGCATTTCAATATCCATAATACTTACATCAGGTTGTAGCGATTCAATTAGTTTTAGCGCTTCTTCCCCGTTCGCAGCTTGCCCAATTACTTCAATATCATCTTCTAGATCAAGTAAAGCCCCCAATGCACCACGAAGCATCCGCTGATCTTCTGCAATAATAATTCGAATCATGCCCTCACCTCATCTTTTCCTGTTCGAATAACAACTGGAACTTTCACTGTTAATAGTGTCCCTGGATTGATCGTACCTAGTTCAACAAATCCATCAATAAGAGCGATGCGCTCCTTCATACCCCGAATGCCATTCCCATCGTGGCTTTGACCTGCTAAACCGATTCCGTTATCTTCTACTGTCAAAATTAATTCACCTTGTGATTCTCGTACAGAAACTGTGCAACATGTTGCCTTACTATGCTTTACAACATTCGTAACAGCCTCACGTAAACACATTCCCACAATATTTTGCTCAATTGGTGATAACGAACTCGCACTTGCTTCCTGCTTCACTTCTAGTTCGACATTAGCCGCTTGTAAGATCGCCTTTATTTGCTCAAGCTCTTCTTCTACTGTAATCATACGCATATCAGAAATTAATTCCCTTAGCTGCTTTAAAGCTGTACGAGATGTTTGTGTAATTTCTTTCGCTTCCACACTTGCACGCTCCGGATTTTTTACAATTAACTTCTCCACGAGCTGACTCTTTAACGTAATAAGAGATAGCGTATGCCCTAACGTATCATGAAGATCTCTTGCAATTCGCTGCCTTTCTTCACGTTTTACTAAGTCTTTAATTTGTTCGTTTGCTTCGTTTAATTGATTTCTTAATATCTTTTTTTGATTAAAATTGCGCATACCAAAAGGCGCAACAAGCATCAAAATAAGCATCGGGACAGTATTTATAAAGCTTGTAAATGAAAAACCCGCACCATATACAAATGTTATAAGCGTTACAACTAATAAGCCCAATAATATACGGAATATTTTTTTCGTAGGTGCGAATGCTATGGCATTTGATGTGAAGAAACATAAAAAAATAAGATACGGACTATAGAAAAAGCTAAATACCAAGGCTATAACCAGTTGCATACAAGCCCACATTGCGAACATTTTTGTAACAAAATATAACTGCCGGTATGCTAATACAAAAAGAATTAGCATGCCAGCCCCAAACATTAACCTTGAGCCCTCCTCTTGTGCAAGTGCATAAATCGGAAACGCTAGATACACAAGCCACATATACGGGAAGAAACCCATATGTTTCGGAAAAATCTCAATCCTCTTCTTCTCTATCATTTATACCGCTTCCTGTCTTTTTCTTATATATATTGATACTACAACAAATATAAGGAAATAACCTCCTAATACCGCGATATTTTCCCAACCAACTGATTTCCCAGCTACAATATCCCATGCACCACTTCCGAAATGATATGTTGGTGTCCATTCACCAATCGTTCTTAATATTTTCGGGAATACTTCAATCGGCATCCATAAACCACCAAGAATTGCTAAACACATATTTAAAATGTTTGCTAATCCTGCTGCTGCATCAACTTTTTTAATAGAACCAACTATTGATCCAAGCGCTAAAAATGGTGTTACACCTAATAATAGCCATATACCAGCGCCCATCCATTGACCAAATGTTAACTGAACATCATTAATTAAAATACCTGCTATAAAAATAACTACGATTGAAAAAACATTTACTACTGTTTGCGAAACGATTTTTGCGGAAATATATGCTCCCTCTGGCAGAGGTGTAATTCTCAAAAGTTGTGCCCATCCTTTTTGTCTTTCCTCTGAAAGGCGCACACCGAAGCTAAAAAGTGCCGTTCCAATAATACTAAATGAAGTCATAGAAATTAAATAATGTGCTTTCCACGCATCTCCGTTTTGCGGCACTTGAATAACATTTGTGAAAATATAGTAAAACATAACCGGCATTAATAATGAGAAAAAGATAAATAGTTTATTGCGAAACGTACGTAATATTTCCATCTTACATTGCATCAAAAACGCTCTCATGCGATTCCCTCCTCCTGATTTGCGACAAACTGTTCAAATGCTTCATCTAGGCTTCCACGTTCAACTGAAACATCTGTTACAGGTAAGTTCTTTTGATAAATTGCTTTTAAAGTTTCATCTGTATCTTCAGTTGTTAAAGTGAAGTGCCCATCGTTCGACTGTACTTCTGTTACGTTTGGTAATTCTTTTAGTAATTTTGCAGGAATACTTTCCTTCGAATAAAACTTAATCGTTTTTCGTGAAATCGTCGCCTTCATCTCATCTGGTGTACCATCTGCGATAATCTTTCCATTCGCAAACAATAAAATACGATTCGCCAACGCATCCGCTTCTTCTAAATAGTGCGTCGTTAAAATAATTGTTTTCCCTTCACTTGCTAACTTTCGAATTGTTTCCCAAAACGTTCTTCGAGACGTAATATCCATTCCAACTGTCGGTTCATCTAAAAATAGCAATTCAGGATTTCCTGCAAGTGCAAGCGCAAAGTTTAACCTTCTTTTTTGCCCACCTGATAATTTCTCACATCTTTGCTTTCGCTCCGATTCTAAATTTGATAACTGTAGTAACGTTTCTTTCGCTACCGGATTCGTATAATAACTACGGAATAACTCAATTGCCTCTTCCACTGTAATACTATCAATGACACTTACTTCTTGTAGCATCGCACCAAGGCTATTACGAACGTCTCTATGCTTGGGACTCTTTCCAAATATAGAAACAGTTCCTTCCGTCGGATCCTTTAATCCAAGCATCATTGACATCGTCGTCGTTTTCCCTGCACCATTCGGTCCAAGTAGTGCTACGATTTCTCCTTTATTCACATGAAATGAAACGTTATTTACTGCTTTTTTATGTTTAAATGTTTTAGAAACACCATTTACTTCTATAATCTTTTCCATCTCTCCACCCCCGCTGTTTCTTATATTTACATTGTACGTGTTGGAAAACTTAGGAAACAGTATGATGCGTCATGACATCGATATGACAATTGTCATGTATTCCTTATGAGAGGAATCAGCCCACATACCGCAAGCGAGTAGCAGGACGAAAATAAACATGATACAATCGGGTAAGATATATATTCGAGGAAGGACAGTGGTTTTCATGATTATTCGTAATGAACAAGATTTAGAAGGCTTACGAAAAATCGGCCGCATCGTTGCGCTTGCACGTGAAGAAATGAAAAAAGAAGCGAAGCCAGGTATGACAACGAAAGAGCTTGATTTAATCGGTAAAAAAGTATTAGATGAGCATGGTGCTATTTCTGCACCTGAAAAAGAATATGATTTCCCAGGTGTAACTTGTATTAGTGTAAACGAAGAAGTTGCTCACGGTATTCCAGGAGATCGCGTATTAAAAGAAGGCGACTTAGTAAATGTCGACGTATCTGCTGCACTTGATGGCTATTATGCAGATACAGGTATTTCATTTGTACTTGGAGAAGATGAAGCGAAAGAAAAGCTTTGCCAAGCAGCTGTTGATGCATTTTGGGCAGCAATGAAAAAGGTAAAAGCTGGTGCAAAACAAAACCAAATTGGTCGTGCTGTTTCAAACTTTGCTCATAAAAATGGATATAATGTGATTCAAAACTTAACTGGTCACGGCATTGGTCTTAGCTTACATGAAGCACCAAACCACATTTTAAGCTACTTTGACCCAATGGATAATGCGCTTCTAAAAGACGGTCTTGTTATCGCTGTAGAACCATTTATTTCTATGAAAGCTGATCACATTATCGAGCGCGGTGACGATGGTTGGACATTCGTTACACCTGATAAAAGCCTCGTTGCACAATGTGAACATACCGTTGTCGTAACACGCGGCGAACCGATAATTTTAACAGAAATATAAAAAGAACCGCTTCTTAGTAGGAAGCGGTTCTTTTTTATGTACTTTTTTGAAAAGAAGCAATACGGTTGAACTCTTTTTCATTTACGTATATAATTTTTAACGAAGGTTATTGATGATTATCTCTCATAAAAGATGATCAAGGGAGTACCTTCTTTTTTTATTTCATAGCATCGATTAAAGTAATGCGTTCTATTTATTATAAAACGCTGTCTTCGCTTTAATCTACGAATTGTATACTCTTTTAGACAGTACATATTTTCTTCATCCTGACCAAATTCAAGCTACATTTTATTACTACCTCAATATGAAAGAACTTTTTTACAATAGGATACATTATTTGGGTTAGCATGTATCGTAAAACTTACCTTTATAACGATTCTTTGCGCATTGCAAGAATACAAATCATTATAAAATAGTTTAAGTATTTCACTGCATATTTTTTGTATGTACCTATTTTATAAAGAACCACGTAACAAGTCACATCCTATAAAGGTCTGATATCATTCCTTATCAGTATTTCATTCGACATTTTTTGTCGAAACTTGTATATTCACTCCCTATATTATTAGAATATACATTTTGTTTTACGTTACAAAGCATCGGATATGAATACTTTCCCTAAAGAGGATACGCAGTAAAGGAGGCATCAAGTCAGTCCCATTGATCCATGACAAACAATCCATTCACAAAGCATTTTTATGCAATAAAAGGATTCATAAAGGAGGCACAATGAAAAAACTTTTCAATATATGTTTAATTGTATTCGTACTATTTTCACAGCTTGCTAGTTTTCCATACAATCAAGTAAAAGCGGAAACATTAACAGGCAATTCATTATTTGACACTGTTGAAATGAAAGATACAACGAATCATATTATTGACGAAGCATTAAATCCTAAAAACTTAATACAAGTAGGATCAACCATTCACTTAGAATATGCTTGGTCAATAAAAGATCATCAAACAGACTCAACGGTGCTCCAAATACCTAACGCATTAAAAATTAAAAGTAATCAACAAGGAAATCTGACGGCAGATCAGCAAGTTATTGGTCAATATTTTGTTACAGCAAACGATAACAAAATGAAACTAGTATTTAACGATCAAGTAAAAGATTCCAAAGGTGCTAACGGAAAAATCAATTTTGATACAGTATTCAATCCTGATTTAAAACCTGGTGCAAAATCTGTTCAACTCTCATTCCCTCTAGGCACAACAGCTAAGTCTATTTCAGTTCCTGTTCAAGTAGATAACCCAGCTTCCCCTACTACGAATAAGGATACTGCAGAGGAACCTACGGATGAGCAAAAGAATGGCGACGCTCAGCAACCTGCAGATGTGCAAAAGAACGGTGATGCTCAGCAACCTACGGATAAACAAAAGAACGACGATGCAGAGCAACCTGCGGATGAGCAAAAGAATGGCGATGCTCAGCAACCTGCGGATGAGCAAAAGAACGGTGATGCTCAGCAACCTGTGAATGAGCAAAAAAATGGCGATGCTCAGCAACCTGCGGATGAGCAAAAAAATGGTGATGCAGAGCAACCTACGGAAAATCCTGGTGATAACACAACAGAACAACCGGTTGAGAATCCAGATCCATCACCTAAGCAAATTACAGAAAATATTTTAACGGGTGTCACATTAACAGATAAAGACGGTAAACCATTTAACAATACGGATAATCGTCCAAATCCAAATTCTATTACCCAAATCGATTTTACATGGGAAGTTTTAAAATCGCTAAACATCAAAAAAGATGATTATTTTACTTTCCAACTCCCAGAATACTTTATTGTCCACAATACGATTACACAGGATTTAATAGATGGAAAAGGACATACGATTGGGTCATTCGTTGTTACGCCTGATGGCAAAGTAACGATGACTTTTAACGAATATGTTGAAGATCATCCTGATATAGCTGGACATTTAAACATTCGTACGGAGTTTAATGAAGTAAAAATTACAGGGACTACAGAAAAACAAATCCCATTCCCTATTAAAGAAAAAGACGTTATTATTGAGCTCGATTTTAAACCTAAAGTAAAACAATCTATAGATAAAAAAGGTGTACCTGATAGACCAACTAATACGAATCAAATTAATTGGACAGTAGAAATGAACAAGACAAAAGATACACTGACAAATGCTGTCTTCCAAGATAACATTCCAAATGGAGCAAGTCTCAATGAAGATTCTATTAAGGTTTATTATTTAGAGGTAGATATTAACGGGAAGACAACTCGTGGAGCAGAAGTTCCTAAGGAAGAATATGAACTTACTTCATCCTCTGATAAATTAAATATCGCTTTTAAAAACGAAACGAATAAAGCTTATCAAATTGAATATGCAACAAAGATTACAGATGAAAGTGTTACTAGTTTCAAAAATGAAGCAAAGGTATCAAGCAAGAATCAAAAAGATGTATCTGCAAATGCAACTGTAACTGTAAAACGAGGTACGCATCTAGAAAAAACTAGCAAGTACAATCCAAAAACACAAACAATCGAATGGACGATCACTTACAACGGTGACCAAAGAAAAATTGAAAAAGAGGCTGCTCTTTTAAAAGATATTCTAGATAAGGATCATAAAATTGATCTAAGTTCTATTGTTGTAAAAAATGCTTCTTATAATGATAGTGGGCAAATTGTCACTGGTGACAATGCTACAAACTTCACAGTAAAAGAAACGACTGAGGGATTTGATTTACAGTTTACTACTGATATTGATAGTGCCTACGTAATTACTTACACATCAAAAGCCGCGGGTGATGTCATCGCAGATGGTGAAATCGAAAATAAAATTATCGCAGATGGTGGTTCAAGTAAGACAAACAAGGTTACATTACAACAACAAAACATCATAAAGAAACATAATAAAAATGCAGGCGATACAGATTACAATGCGAAAACAACAAAATGGACAATTATTGTAAATGATAACAACTACGTGTTAAACGATGCTGTTATCAAGGATACGTTTGACTTTGGTGGTCTAACGTTACAGAAAGATAGTTTCAAAATTACAGATGGATCGAGAACGCTTGATCCAGAGTTTGATTACACACTTGATGTAACAGATAAAGGATTTGAAGTGAAACTAGCTGGTGATTATAAGTCTAATATGAATAAAACTTTAACTATCACATACACAACAGACTTTAATTACGAAACCCTATCTAAAGTAAAAGAGGATAAGAGTAAAAATAACTCATTCCAAAATACAGCAAAGTTATCATGGATAGACATAAATGATAACAAGAAAAATAGTTCATCCGACGATACATTCAATCCTGATCACTACACAAAAGGAAACGGATTTAAATACGGTTCTTACAATGCCCAAACGAAAGAAGTTACATGGAAAATTGGATTTAACTATAATAATAGAACAATTAAGACTCCTTCTATTGTTGATGTATTAAGAGATAACCAAAAATTAATACCGGAATCTATTGAAGTTCGGCATATGAAATTAACTGGTGGTGCAAATGGATTTGAAGTAAGTAATCCTGTCCCATCTAGCGAATATACAATAGAATATCCAACCAAAGATAATAACAATACATTAACAGTTCATTTTAAAAACGAAATTAATTCTGCATATTATATTAGCTTTAACACTTCACTTGCAGGCGAACAAATTAATAAGCGCTACGATAATTATGCCGATTTAAAAGATGGATCAAAAACTGTTACTACTATTCATGGTGCATTTGAAATCACAAACGGTGGTAGCGGGGTTATGAAAAAAGCAAAACAAAATGACAAGTATATTGATTGGAGCGTTTCTATTAATCCAAGTCAATCAACTATTGAAAATGCAGTCGTAACGGATGAACCGACAGACAATCAAATGCTTGATGAAAAGTCCTTCCACCTATACCCGACAACAGTAGCCGTGGATGGCACTTTAACGAAAGATACAACAAATGAATTAAAAGAAGGAACAGACTATAAACTCAAAGTAATAACAGACAACAATACAGGGAAACAACAATTTAAAGTTGAATTCCTTCATACGATTCATCGAGCTTATATTTTAGAATATCGCTCACTCATTAATGCAGATCATATGGAAACAGTAAGCAATAAAGCTAATATTACTGGTCACCGTTTAGTACTTGAAGAAACGAAAACTACTGAAGACGTAGTTGTTAAAGTATCTACTGGATCTGGAGGTGGTTCTGCTAGTAAAGGACGCGGGAGCCTTCAAATTATAAAGGTTGATGACAAAGATAGAAAAGTAGCATTAGCCGGAGCAGAATTTACTTTATATGATCAGACAGGTACAACCGCTATTCGACCAATTACAACAGGTGATGACGGTGTCGCTAAGTTTAACAACTTACGACGTGATAAATATTTAATTAAAGAAACGAAAGCACCTAAAGGTTATGTAATTAGTAAAGAATTAAGAGAAGGTATACTTGTTGAGCTAGGTTCTGAAGAAATTACAACATATACCCTTACAAATAAGAAATTTGTTGGGAAAGTAGTACTTACAAAAATTGATGCTCACAGTAAAGAAAATCTTGAACACGCTGTTTTCTCTTTACTGGATCAAAACAAACAAGTCATTCCTGAGCACAAAAAATTAACAACAAATAATAAAGGTCAAATTACTGTAGATAATTTAAAACCAGGAACTTACTACTTACAAGAAACAACGGCTCCTGAGCATTATCAATTAGATGGTCAACTTATTGAAGTTAAGATCGAAGAAGATCAAACAACAGTAATTGAAAAAGAAGCAAAAAATAATTTAATTACAGGGTCGGCTATACTAACAAAAGTTGATAAAAATGGTGAAACTTTAGCAGGGGCAGTATTTAGTGTACGAGACCGAAAAAACAAAATAATCCCTGGCTATGGAAAATTAACGACAAATGCCCAAGGACAAATCGAAGCAAAAGATTTACGTCCTGGAGACTATCAATTTGTTGAAGAAAAAGCTCCAAAAGACTATGACATAGATAAAAAACCAATTGAGTTTACAATTGTAAAAAGTCAAAAGAGCGCAGTTACTGTTACAGCAACAAATCACCTCATTAAAGGTGGCGTCACTTTAACAAAAACTGATGATATCGATGGTACAGCTCTTGCAGGTGCTGTATTTAAAATTGTTGACGCAAATGATGAAAAGAAAGTCATTCGCGAAAATGTAAAAACTGGCGCAGATGGTAAAGTAACTGTTAAAGACCTAGAGCCTGGTACGTATAAATTTGTTGAAACGGAAGCTCCTAAGGATTATGTGTTAAATGCAAATCCTATCGAGTTTACAATCGATAGAAGCCAACAGTCTTTTGCTACCGTGAAGGCAACAAATAGTTTAAAAACAGGCGAAGTCGAATTATTAAAAGTTGATGAATTCGGTGATAAAAAACCTCTTGCAGGTGCCGTATTTAAAATTGTCGATTTAAATAATAATGACGTTCGTACTGACTTAACTACAGATGCTGATGGAAAAACAAAAGCTGATAAGCTACGTCCTGGTACGTATAAATTTATTGAAATAGTTGCTCCTGAACATTACGTTTTACGAGCAGCACCTATTGAATTTACAATCGATAGAAGTCAGAAAGAAACTTTAATTGTGAAGGCTGAAAATGCTTTAAAACCAGGAGATGTTGAATTGACGAAAGTTGATGATATCGATGGTACAGCTCTTGCAGGTGCCGTATTTAAAATTGTTGATGCTAATGATGAAAAGAAAGTCATTCGTGAAAATGTAACAACTGGTGCGGATGGTAAAGCGATCGCTACTGGCTTACGCCCTGGCGATTATAAATTTATCGAAGTAACAGCACCGAAGTATTACGATAAAAATACAAATCCGATTAAATTCACAATTACCGAAAGTCAAACAACATCGGCTACCGTTACTGCTAAAAACAGCTTAACAAAAGGCGGTATTGAATTAACAAAAGTGAATGCTGCAGATGAAAAGGAAACACTTGAAGGTGCAGTATTTAAAATCGTTAATAGAGATACGAATGAAGATGCTCGTACGAACCTTGTTACGAATAGTGAAGGAAAGTTAGTTGTAGACGACTTACGTCCTGGTAACTATAAACTTATCGAAACGAAGGCTCCAACTTATTACGATGTAAATGTAGAACCAATTGAATTTACAATCGAAAAAGGACAACAAAAACTTCTTCCACTTACATTTAAAAATAGTTTAACGAAAGGAAAAGTTAAACTTATTAAAGAAGATGATGTGGAGAGTAGTATCGCTCTTGCCGGCGCAGTGTTCACATTACAAGACGCAACTGGCAAAGAAATTGCGAAAGATTTAAAAACAGATGATTATGGAGTACTAGTTATTCCTGATTTAGCACCAGGAGATTATCAATTTATTGAAACATCAGCTCCTGAACATTATAAATTAGATCAAACACCTATTAAGTTCACGATTAAAAAAGGTAGCAAGGATGATATTCCAGTCCCTGTCACTGTAAAAAACAGTTTACTTACAGGTGGCGTTACTTTAACTAAAGTGGATGACGTTGATGGCATTACACTTGAAGGTGCAGAATTTATCATTGTTGATGCTCATGATACGAAAAAAGTCGTTCGTAAAGGGCTAACTACTGATAAGCAAGGTATAGTTACCGCTTCTGATTTACGCCCGGGTGACTATCAATTTATTGAAGTAAAAGCTCCAAAAGACTATGACTTAAGAAAAGATCCTATTCCGTTCACTATCGGAAAAAGTCAGAAAGAAAACATTACTGTTACTGCTACTAACAGCTTAACGAAAGGCGGCGTCATTTTAACAAAAATTGATGACATCGATCGTACAATGCTGAAAGATGCAGTATTTAAAATTGTTGATATGGACGGGACAGAAGTTCGCACAAACCTTGTTACAGATGACAATGGTGAAATTTCTGTTTCTAATTTACGTCCAGGAGACTATCAGTTTATTGAAACAGCTGCTCCTGAACATTATGTGTTAGATGAGACACCAATTCCATTTAAAATTGAACGAAACCAAACGAAAAAGATTCCTGTTACAGGGAAAAACACGTTGAAAAAAGGTAGCGTTGAATTAACAAAAATTGACGATATTGATACTGATACGAAGCTCGCTCATGCCGTATTTAATTTATTAGATGCAGACGGAGAAGTAGTTAAAGAAGGATTAAAAACAAATGATGAAGGAAAAATTGTTGTTGAAAACCTACGTCCTGGTACGTATAAATTTATTGAAACAGCTGCTCCTGAACATTACGATTTAAATCAAACACCGATCGAATTTACAATTAAGAAAAGCCAAACTGAAACTCTTCATGTTACGGCAAAAAACGCTCTAACAAAAGGTGCAGTGGAACTTTCTAAAGTAGATGACATCGATGGTACTAAACTTGAAGGCGCAGTATTTAACATTGTTGATATGAAGGGTACTGTAATTCATAAAGGTCTTGTTACAAGTGGTAAAGGGAAAATTGAAATTAACGACCTACGTCCTGGTGATTATCAATTCATCGAAACAGAAGCTCCGAAGCATTACGTTTTAGATGAAACACCAATCAATTTCACTATTGAAAAAGGACAGAAAGAGACTATTTCTTTAACCGCTAAAAATAGTTTAAAACAAGGTAGTATCGAATTAATTAAAGTGGATGATTTAAACGATCAAACAAAACTTGCCGATGCCGTGTTTAATTTACTAGATCAAAACGGTAAAGTACTTAAAACGGATTTAAAAACAAACGGTGAAGGAAAAATCATTGTTGAAAACTTACGTCCTGGTACGTATCAATTTGTCGAAACTACGGCTCCGAAACATTATGATTTAGACAAAAAGCCAATGGTAGTTACAGTTGAAAAAAGCCAGAAAAATATTGCTACTGTTACTATGAAAAATAGTTTAACTAAAGGCGGCGTTGAACTTATTAAAGTGGACGACGTCGATGGTACTACTCTTGAAGGCGCAGTATTTAACATTGTTGATATGAAGGGTACTGTAATTCGCGAGAATCTTACTACAAATTCACAAGGTAAAATTAGCGTTTCTAACTTACGTCCTGGTGATTATCAATTCGTCGAGACGAAAGCTCCGAAACACTACGATTTAAATAAAGAACCGATTCCTTTCACTATTGAAAAAGGACAAGCCGAACCGATTTCTGTTACTGCTAAAAATAATTTAACTAAAGGTGCGGTAGAGCTTTCTAAAGTGGATGACGTCGATGGCACTGCCCTTAAAGGCGCAGTATTTAACATCATTGATTTAAGTAATGGCAAAGATATTCACATTAATCTTACGACAGATGCAGATGGAAAAATCTCTGTTCCAGATTTACGTCCAGGAAACTATCAGTTCGTTGAAACGAAAGCTCCTGAACACTACAAATTAGACAGTACACCGCTTAAATTTACAATTAAGAAAAGCCAAGCAGAGAAACTACAAGTCACTGCTACTAACAGCTTAATTGAAGGTGCTGTTGAATTAATTAAAGTGGATGATATAAATCTAGATACAAAACTTTCTGATGCAGTATTTAACATCATTGATGCGAAAGGTAAAGTTGTTCGCACGAATTTAACTACTGATAAAGACGGGAAAGTTTCTGCTTCTAATTTACGACCAGGAGATTATCAATTCGTTGAAACGAAAGCTCCTAAAGATTATGATTTAAACAAAACACCGATTCCTTTCACTATCGAGAAAAGCCAACCAGCTCACGTTTCTGTTACTGCTAAAAATGGCTTAACTAAAGGTGGCGTGGAATTAACGAAAATTGATTCTTTAGATGCGAAAGAAACGCTAGAAGGTGCAGTATTCAAAATTACTGATATGAACGGTAACGACATTCGTACGAATTTAGTTACCAATAAAGATGGCAAAATTGTCGCTAAAGACTTACAACCTGGAGACTATCAGTTTATTGAAACGAAAGCTCCGAAACATTATGACTTAAATGAAACACCTATTAAGTTCACAATTGAAAGAAGTCAAACAAAACATGTCTTCGTTACAGCTACGAACAGCTTAACGAAAGGTAGTGTGGAGTTAATTAAAGTGGATGATGTTGAAGAAAACACAACACTTGAGGGTGCGGTATTTAAAATTGTTAATAAGGATGGACACGACGTCCGTACTGATTTAACTACTGATAAAAACGGCCGTTTAGTTGTGGATGAATTACCACCAGGAGACTATGAGTTTATCGAAACAAAAGCTCCTACTCATTATGACTTAAACGAAACACCTATTAAGTTCACAGTTAAAAAAGGGCAAGAAAAAATCGCTTCCGTTACAGCTACGAATAGCTTAACTAAGGGTGCTGTGGAACTTTCTAAAGTAGATGATGTCGACGGTACTACCCTTAAAGGCGCAGTATTTAAAATCGTTGATATGAACGGGCACGACGTGCGTTCTAATTTAGCTACTGATAAAGATGGTAAAATTTCTGTTTCTGATTTACGTCCGGGAGACTACCAATTCGTTGAAACGAAGGCTCCTACTCATTACGACTTAAATCAAAATCCTATTAAGTTTACTGTTGAAAAAAGTCAAACGGCTACAGCTTCTGTTACTGCTACAAATAGCTTAACGAAGGGCGCTGGTGAATTAATTAAGCTTGACGACGTTGACAACTCTACTCTTGAAGGTGCGGTATTTAAAATCGTTGATCACAACGGCAATGATGTTCGTTCTGATTTAACTACTGATAAAGATGGTAAAATTTCTGTTTCTGATTTACGTCCGGGAGACTACCAGTTTATTGAAACGAAAGCTCCTACTCATTACGACTTAAATCAAAATCCTATCAAGTTTACTGTTGAAAAGAGTCAAACAACTACAGCTTCTGTTACGGCTACGAATAGCTTAACTAAGGGCGCTGTTGAATTAACTAAGGTCGATGACATCGACGGCTCTACTCTTGAAGGTGCTATCTTTAAAATTGTTGATCAAAACGGCAATGATGTTCGTTCTGATTTAACTACTGATAAAGATGGTAAAATTTCTGTTTCTGATTTACGCCCGGGAGACTATCAGTTTATTGAAACGAAAGCTCCTACTGGATACGATTTAAGTGCTAAGCCAATTCCTTTCACAATTACGAAAGGGCAATCTCAAGTTACTTCTGTTACAGCTTTAAATAGTTTAACGACAGGTTCAATGGAGTTAATTAAAGTTGATATGGATCACCATGGAACACTCGAAGGTGCCATTTTCAATATTTTAGATCAAGACGGAAAAGTAGTACGAGAAGGTTTACAAACAGATGGGCATGGTAAATTAATCGTAAATGATTTGAAACCTGGTAATTATCAATTAGTGGAAACAAAGGCTCCTGCTGGCTATCAATTGGATGCATCACCGATAAACTTTACAATTGAAAAAGCTCAAGCTACACCACTACAACTTACAGTTTCAAATAAAAAAATCGATTCTTCATCAGGTGGAGATGATAAACCAGTTACTCCTCCTAATAAAGAAGAGGAAACAGGGAAAGAAACTTCTGAAGAACTAGAAAAAGGAAATCCTGAAACACATGGTAAGGGAACTTCTGAAGAACTAGAAAAAGAAAACCCTGAAACACAAATAAACAAACAGCAAGATGACCGAAATAAGGGTAAAGAACTTCCAAATACGGGTCACAAAAATGATCCTACTCAAACAGTCGGCACCGTACTTCTACTAGCTGGCTTGTTAAGTATTTTAGCTACAAAACGCAAAAAATATTATTAATAGTTTTCACACCCAATCAAGTAAACATTTGATTGGGTGTTTTTTTATACAAAAAAGGACGATACGTAGAGTATCGTCCTTTTAACGGGGTGAGGCTGCCCAAAAGTACGGAAAACCTTTGAACAGCCTCGTATTTTCATATGGATGCCTTACATATATCACTGATGATAAGTATGAAATGCGGAAACATATTTATCATCACATGATTCAAACACGAGAAAAGAACCCTATAGGATTCTTTTCTCTACATAATCTAAAGTTTGGGTACACTAGATTCATGCAATGTAGGAGCTTTCCAAGCAGAAAGCGAACCTTCATTTAAAATGATAGCATACATATCTCCATCAAAAATATGCAAATATGCATATAGCGTTTTTTTATTTCTCAATGTCAGAATATTGAAAAATAATGAAGATAACGGTAAAATAAAGTCGTTATCCGTCTTCTTTTGTCAGGCATAGAGAATAGAAGAATAGGAGAGGAAAAAATGAAAAAATCTTTAAAACAAAAAATAGTAAGCTCTTTGCTTGCTGTATCACTCGCTGTTAGCTTAGCTCCAATCGGACAAGCCCAAGCTGATTCCACGTCAGAAATCACACAGACTTCACCTATCACAAAACAAGTTGATGCAAGTCGCGCCATCGAACACATTCGTTTCTTATCCGAAACAATTGGTCCTCGCCCTGGTGGGACAAAATCAGAAGAATGGGCTTCTCGCTACGTTGGTATGCAACTTAAATCAATGGGCTATGAAGTAGAATATCAACCATTTCAAGTGCCTGATCAATACGTTGGATTTATTGACTCACCATTATCCACAAAGCGTAATTGGCAAGCTGGCGCTGCCCCTAACGCACTAATTTCTACAGAAGCTGTTACAGCCCCTCTTATCTTTGTTCAAGGTGGGACAAAATTAGAGGATATCCCAAATGAAGTAAACGGAAAAATTGTTCTATTTGAAAGAGGAACAACAGTTACAGACTATAATAAACAAGTTGAAAATGCTGTTAGCAAAGGAGCAAAAGGTGTCCTTTTATACAGTTTAATTGGCGGACGCGGAAATTATGGACAAACCTTCAATCCCCGCCTAACGAAAAAGCAGTCTATCCCTGTCTTTGGTCTTGCTTATGCGCAAGGAAATGCATTTAAAGAGGAAATCGCTAAAAAAGGGACAACAATTCTTTCTCTAAAGGCGAGACATGAATCTAACTTAACATCACTAAATGTCATCGCTAAAAAGAAACCAAAAAATAGTACAGGTAATGAAAAAGCTGTCGTTGTAAGTTCGCACTATGATAGCGTAGTTGGAGCACCTGGAGCAAACGACAATGCTTCTGGTACAGGATTAGTATTAGAGTTAGCTCGTGCTTTTCAAAATGTAGAAACTGATAAAGAAATTCGTTTTATTGCTTTTGGTTCTGAAGAAACTGGCTTACTTGGCTCTGATTATTACGTTAATAATCTGCCCCAAAAAGAACGCGATCGAATTTTAGGTGTCTTTAATGCAGACATGGTTGCAACAAATTACGATAAAGCAAAGAATTTATATGCTATGACGCCTAACGGTTCTCCAAACCTTGTAACAGACGCGGCCTTACAAGCAGGTAAACAATTAAATAATGACCTCGTACTGCAAGGGAAATTCGGCTCTAGTGATCACGTTCCATTTGCTGAAGTTGGTATCCCTGCCGCCCTATTTATTTGGATGGGAGTAGATAGTTGGAATCCATTAATCTATCATATTGAAAAGGTATATCATACACCTCAAGATAACGTATTTGAGAACATTTCGCCTGAACGTATGAAAGTGGCATTAGAGGTTATCGGGACAGGAGTTTATAATACACTTCAAAAACCTGTTACTCAAACTGAACAGAAAGCTGCTTAATACAGAGCAAAGCCACCAATTATTTGGTGGCTTTTACTTTTATTCTTCTTTCCAATCTACTTTGACAAAACCATCTTTCACTTTCAAACCACTTATATTCAATGTATACTTTTTATTCGCTTTTAAAGTAGCTGTAAAAGCACCTTTTTTCGATTCACACACTTCTTTTAATTCCTCTATTTTTTCACCTTGTGCCTCGTAGAGACTAAAACATAAGTTGCCACGTTTCGCATCCGTTTCATAAGAAAACGTTACTGTCGTATCTTTATCGTACTGCAAAGGAATGTCCTTTCCTGCTATATCCCACGATGAAAATTCCGCTTCATAACTCTTATCCCCTTGCTTCTCGTTTTCCAAATATATATCTCCCGCTCTCCACGCATCATCTAACGTTTGCACAAAAGTAAAACCGCTAAGTAATACAAACATTGTACTTGCCAATATCGCAATTAATGTTAATTTTTGTTTTTTCATACCATTCATCTTATGTTCTCCGTCTACTTTCTTTTTACTTCTTCTTAATATATATATCAATACTCCAATAAAGAATGGCACTATAATAGCCACAACACTCCACCACTTACTTATTCCATGTATTTTCGCGTCAGTATACACCCATGATGCAACGCATATTAAAAGTGATATAAAAGCCAATAACATGATGATCCCAGCTGTTTCAAATGTAATAATCGAATTAACGAATTCTTTCATATGACTTATACTCCTTTTTCAAAAGTGCCTGTACTACAATGTATATAGGGATGTATACGTGCATCATAATGACTATCGCTATAATGATGGGAATTTGGTTATCCAAATGAGTAATAAATTGTTCTATAATCACCGTTAAAAAAACAATCCAAACGGCATGAATACAAATAACCCATCTCTTCTCTATCTTTTGAGCATTTCGCACAATCTGCTTCGTATTATTTATTAGCTCTTCGCTTGGAATCATCTCCCCCGCTAAGCTACTTTTTATCTTCTGATCAAACTTATCTTCCGTCATAAACGAACACCTCCAAACGTTCCCGCATTTGCTTCTTCGCATAATTAAGGCGGTATTTCACCGTACCAATCGGTATATTTAATATTTCGCTCATTTCTTTATAAGAGTATTGTTCATAATAGTAGAGTACGAGCACAGTTTTATATTTTTCATTCAATAACTGTATAACTTCCCATATCATTTCCGCTTCCACTTTTTGAATAAATTCTTCTGATATATCCACTTCATCTGCGAAATCGATTTCTCCCCCATCCTCTTTATGAAACAAATCCAATACGCGATCTTTCCACCTTTTCTTCTTACGATAAAAGTCATAAAACGTACGAACACAAATTGTAGTAACCCATTTTTTATAATTTTCCACGCAAGAAAGCTGGTGCCTAGAGGAAAAAACTTTTATCCAAGTCTCTTGAAAAATATCTTCTGCATCTTCTTTCGTTTTCGCTAATTTATAGCATAAGGAATATATTTGCTGCTTATATATATCAATTAATTCTTCTACCTTTTCTTCCATCTTAAACCTCCTGTCATTTATATAAGACGACGCAAATTCTCCTTTTGTTTGATAAAATTTTATTTTTTTATTATCTCCATACAAAAAGGCAATCACAACATCGTGTGATTGCCTTTTACTGAAAGCGAAAAATCGGCTTCCGCTTTTCTCTATGTCCAGCTCCAGCGGCTAGAATACTCGGTGGCTTCGCGCCTTCCTATTCTGAACGAGCCGCTTTCGCTTTTCTTAATTACATTTTTTCTGGTGCAGATACTCCTACGATTGCTAATGCGTTTTGAAGTGTAGTACGTACTGCCTTCATTAACTCATAGCGAGCTTTACTTAATTCTAAGTTGTCTTGGTTTAATACTTTTTCTGCATTGTAGAAGCTGTGTAATGCTGCTGCTAATTCAAATGCATAGCTTGTAATGCGGTGTGGCAGACGTTTTTGCGCTGCATCCGCAACTACTGCCGGGAATTCACCAAGTTTTTTCAGTAACTCTACTTCTTTCTCAGAAGTAACAAGTTTGTAGTTCACGTCTCCGCCTGTAGCTAATCCTAACTCTTCACCTTGACGAAGGATACTGCATACGCGAGCATGAGCATACTGTGCATAGTATACTGGGTTTTCATTAGATTTTGATACAGCTAAGTCCATATCGAAGTCTAAATGAGAATCACCGCTACGCATTGCGAAGAAGTAACGCATTGCGTCCACGCCTACTTCTTCCATAAGCTCACGAAGTGTAACTGCTTTACCTGTACGCTTACTCATCTTCATTTTTTCACCATTTTGGTACAGTTGTACCATTTGGATGATTTCTACTTCAAGTGTTTCTTTATCGTAACCAAGCGCTTGAATAGCAGCTTTCATACGAGGAATGTAACCGTGGTGGTCAGCACCCCAAATGTTGATTAACTTATCGAAACCACGCTCTAATTTATCACGGTGGTAAGCGATATCTGGCGTTAAGTATGTGTAAGAACCGTCGTTTTTAATTAATACACGGTTTTTGTCGTCACCGTAAGTCATAGAACGGAACCAAGTTGCGCCGCCTTCTTCAAAGATCTCATCACGCTCTTTTAATACTGCAAGTGCAGCATCGATTTTTCCATTTTTGTATAATGATGTTTCTGAGAACCATACATCGAATTTAACACGGAAGCTTTCTAAGTCTTTTTGAAGTTTTGCTAGCTCATATTTTAAACCGTATGAACGATAGAACTCATAGCTTTCTTCTGCATCAGCCTTTGCATAACGATCACCAAATTCTTCAGCTAAAAGCTTACCGATTCCAATGATGTCCGCACCATGGTATCCGTCTTCTGGCATTTCTTTCTCTAGGCCTAAAGCTTGCATGTAACGAGCTTCAACAGAAAGCGCTAAGTTATGAATTTGGTTACCAGCGTCATTAATGTAGTACTCACGAGATACATCGTACCCTGCTTTTGCTAATACGTTACATAAAGTGTCACCCACTGCTGCACCACGTGCATGTCCTAAGTGAAGGTCACCTGTTGGGTTCGCAGATACGAACTCAATTTGTACTTTTTCACCTTTACCAGTATTCGTTTCACCGTAAGCTTCGCCAGCGTTAACGATTGTTGGGATTAAGTCTGTTAAGTAGCTATTATCCATGTAGAAGTTAATGAAACCAGGACCTGCGATTTCAATTTTTTCAATAGAAGCTTTTGCTTTATCGAAGTTTGCAACCAATTCTTCTGCAATCATACGAGGTGCTTTTTTCGCAACGCGTGCAAGTTGCATTGCCATATTTGTAGAGAAATCACCGTTTGTTTTATCTTTTGGAGATTCTAATACAACGTTTGGAATCTGTTCTTCTGTCGCTAATTCTGCCTTTAATACAGCAGCTTGAATTTCTTCTTTAATTAATCCTTTTACTTGTTCTAAAGAATTCATTATTTTGCCTCCTTCAAATTAAGTGTAATTGTATATCTGCCAGCTTCTTGTTCACTTAGAAGCAATGCGTACGTTAAGAAGAGTTGTCCTTTTTTCTTTTCATCCGACCATTTAAAAAGAACGTTATCAGTTTTCGTTTGCAATGCAAACGTACCAAGTTCACTCGTATACGTACCAGTTGTCCATTCACCTTTCACATGCGTTTGACGCATTGAAACAGCACCTGAACGCATAATGAGAACTTGTTCATCTTGAATTTTAATAATTGTTTTCACTTCGCCCTGTTCGTTCGGCTCTTGGAATGTTACGTATGTACCTTGACCTTTTACATAGTATTGACCATTTGCTTCAAAAGCAACGGTTTCCTTCCTCGCCCCTTCACGGATTTCTGTTACGAAATGAACGTGTACCGGCAAGCCTGCAAGTTGTTTCTCCACGTCTTGCACACCTTTCAAATGTTATAGATATTAAATACTACTTATAATAAATCACTTTTCCTATCATATCAAAAAAAACCTCTGTCTGTCTGCTGAAAAATCAGGAAAACTCCATTTCAAAAAATAATTCACTTTCCCTTTATTTCATATGATAAAATATTTTTTAAATCTAAATATTCTTTCATTTGAAGAGGTGAGTTAAGTGCTACCAACAAAATTGAAAAAAGATGATGAAATTAGAGTTATTTCACCATCTTGTAGTTTAAGTATTGTCTCAAATACGAACCAAGAGCTTGCTATAAAAAGATTAACTGACATGGGCTTTCAAGTTACATTCTCAACATATGCTGATGAGATCGATCGATTTGCTTCCTCTTCTATTTCTTCACGCATTCAAGACCTCCACGAAGCATTTAGAGACCCGAATGTAAAAGCCATTTTAACGACACTTGGCGGATACAACTCTAATGGTTTATTGAAACATCTCGATTATGATTTAATTCGAGAAAATCCAAAGTTTTTCTGTGGCTATTCTGATATTACCGCCTTAAATAATGCTATCTACGCAAAAACAGGACTCGTTACATATTCAGGACCCCATTTCTCTTCATTTGGAATGGAGAAAGGGCTCGAGTATACGAACGATTACTTTTTAAAATGCTTAACTTCTAATGAGCCTATTGAAGTCCTGCCATCTGAAACATGGAGCGATGATTCTTGGTACGTCGATCAGGAAAATCGAGAATTCATTAAAAATGAAGGATATGTTTCCATTCACGAAGGCGAAGCAACTGGAGAAATTATCGGTGGTAATATGAGCACATTGAATTTACTGCAAGGTACACCATATATGCCAAATTTACAGGATAAAATTTTATTTCTTGAAGAGGATAGTTTAACCGGAACATCTACCCTTAAAACTTTTGATCGTTATTTACACTCCCTTATGCAGCAACCAAATTTTGAGTGCGTAAAGGGAATCGTCATAGGAAAGATGCAAAAAGGTGCAGAATGTACGATAGAAGACATTCAAGAAATGATCGCTTCAAAACCTGAACTTGCACATATCCCTATCATTGCAAACGCAAGTTTCGGGCATACAACCCCGATTTTCACTTTCCCAATTGGTGGACGTGCAAAAATCATTTCTAACAAAGATAAGACATCTATCACCATTTTAACGCACTAAAAAAAGGAGCGAATGAGTCGCTCCTTTTATGGTTTTTCTATTTTTTCCAACGCTTTTTGTGGAATTGATTCTTTTGAGATTTCAGCCCATCCTTTTCCTTGCATACCTTTTGCATAAATTTTTATAAATGCTCCCGTATGCAATTCACGGTTCATCATTCTTTTCACAACTTGTAACTTTCCGTCTTCTGTATACCCTTTAAAAGTGTATAAGTATTCTCCATCTTTTTTCTCACCTTTATCTATAACCGCATAATAATCTTGTATTTCTTTATTTGAAAAGAAGTTGTCTACAAAAGCATGTACACCTTCTGTTTTTGTATTTAAATAATATGCCGTCCCCCCTAAAATAATGGCGAACACAGCTAAAACTTTAATTACCAATTTCATAAATGCGCCTCCTGTTTGCACTTCTTTCTCACTAACCTTATGTCTATACATGTATTATACGAAAAACAACATACTATACTCTATCGAAACGCCTTACACTTTCCTTACATTATTGTAAGAGTTTTTCCCTTTATAGCAAATTCCCATCAAAAAATTTTTCCGTTTAACAAACTTTTATATTATTATTGAATGATACGAATTTTTATTACAAAATCAAAGGAGACAGTTTTCAAATGGCTATCTTGCAAGGTTTAGCACTATTACTTGTTGTACTTTGTCTATTTACACTTTTTAGTTACCGTGCTCCTTACGGCATGAAAGCAATGGGTGCTTTAGCTAATGCAGCAATCGCAAGTTTTCTTATTGAAGCATTTCACCGTTATATCGGTGGGGAAATGTTTCATAATGACTTTTTACAATCAGTAGGAGAAGCTTCTGGTAGTATGAGCGGTGTCGCAGCGGCAATTTTAGTCGCACTAGCAATCGGTGTTTCACCCGTATATGCTGTTTTAATCGGTATCGCTACTAGTGGATTCGGTATTTTACCAGGATTTTTCGCTGGATACATTTGCGCTTTCGTCGTGAAATTTCTCGAAAAGAAATTACCGGCTGGTGTAGAATTTTTAGCAATTTTATTTATTGCTGCACCAATCTCGCGCGGCATGGCAATGCTTATGGATCCACTCGTGAACGCAACGCTCGGTAAAATCGGTTCTATGATTTCAGTTGCAACTACAGAAAGTCCTATCATTATGGGTATTATGCTTGGTGGATTAATAACAGTTATTTCTACCTCTCCATTAAGTTCTATGGCACTAACTGCAATGCTTGGATTAACAGGTTTACCAATGGCAATTGGTAGTCTTGCCGTAGCAGCCTCCGCCCCGATGAACTTTATTTTCTTTAAGCGACTAAAAATTTGCTCGAAGAAAGATACAATCGCTGTAGCAATCGAGCCTTTAACACAAGCCGATGTTGTTTCAGCAAATCCAATTCCTATTTATGCGACAAACTTCGTTGGCGGTGCACTTGCTGGTATTATTACATCTCTGTTCCAGCTCGTTAATAATGCGCCAGGAACAGCATCACCAATCCCAGGACTTCTTGTCTTATTCGGATTTAATGACGTTGTAAAAGTAACAATTGCTGCTGTATTATGTGGAATCGTTACCACTATTGTTGGATATATCGGATCAATCATATTCCGCAAATATCCAATTCGTTCTGCCGATGAAATTCGCGGCATTACTTCAGAAGAGAAAGTTGCATAAGAAAAAGAGCTATTCTCATCGTTTGAGAATAGCTCTTTTTTATGTCGCATGTTGGTAAATGAAATTATATCAGCGATTTATTAAATATATCGACCGTAACTCGAATTATATCGGCGATTTTTCGAATATATCGACTTACCGACACATAACGACAAAGTAAGAGCCCCCTATTCATATAGGGGGCTCTTACTTTATCCAGCTACGGCAGCTAGAATCTCCGACCATTTCACACTCTCGGCCTGCACCAAAAGCGCTTCTCTGTCGAGCATTCCATGACCTGCGATTCTGAGCAAGCCGCTTCACTTTTATTTCACCCAACCGAGCAGCATTTCCCGCACGAATTTGCTTGCTGCGACTGGTGTTTGATCACTATGGTCGTAGACAGGAGCTACTTCTACTAAGTCTGCTCCAACTACATTTATATTTGAATTTGCAATTGCCACGATGGAATCTAATAATTCTTTAGATGTGATACCTCCAGCTTCTAACGTTCCTGTCCCAGGAGCATGAGCTGGGTCTAATACGTCAATGTCGATTGTGACATAGACTGGGCGTCCTGCAAGTTTCGGTAATACTTCTTTTAACGGTTCTAATACGTCAAACTTATATAAGTTCATACCTACTTCTTTTGCCCATTCGAATTCTTCCTTCATTCCAGAACGAATACCGAAAGAATATACGTTTTCCGGACCAATTAAATCGCACACTTTACGAATAGGTGTAGAGTGGGATAAAGGCTCTCCCTCATATGACTCACGTAAGTCAGTATGAGCATCCATATGGATGATTGCTAAATCCGGATATTTTTTTGCCATTGCCTTAAAAATTGGCCAAGACACTAAGTGCTCTCCGCCGAGACCTAGTGGAAACTTACCGGCATCTAAAAGTTTTGATACATACTCTTCAATCATGTCTATGCTGCGCTGTGCGTTTCCGAATGGTAATGGAATATCACCCGCATCAAAATATTTTACCTCTTCTAGTTCACGATCTAAATATGGGCTATATTCTTCAAGACCGATTGATACTTCACGAATACGTGCAGGGCCAAAACGAGAACCTGGACGGTAGCTTACTGTCCAATCCATAGGCATCCCATAAATAACTGCCTCTGACTCTTCAAAACTTGGATGACTTTTAATAAATACTTTACCTGAATAAGCTTCATCAAAACGCATACTCTTTTCCTCCTTGTGTGGAACTTAAGGTATCCCAACCTTTCATTATTTCTCAAATTTGGAGCGAGTTGCTCCTCTTTCTCGATTTACCGGGTCTTCTGTTTCATAACAAGAAGACGATTTTCTTTACAGGAGTGTAAGTAGCTAGCATGTTCAAGTCTTCTGGACAAACACCTTAAATGAGCTACTTACACTTTATTTGTTCAATACGATTCTCTTACTTAATTAAATCGCCAACAAATTTCGGTAATGCGAATGCTGCATTGTGTAATTCTTTTGTGTAGTATTTCGTTTCGATTTCGTGGAAACGCTCTTCACTTACTTCTAATGGATCATGTTTTTTAGATCCAATTGTGAACGTCCAAAGACCACTTGGGTAAGTTGGAATGTTCGCTGTGTATAAACGAGTAATTGGGAAGATCTCTTTTACGTCTTTAAACACAGTTGTAATTAGTTCTGGTGTGAACCAAGGGTTGTCCGTTTGTGCAACGAAAATACCGTCTTCTTTTAACGCTTTAGAAATTCCAGCGTAGAATCCTTTTGTAAATAAGTTTACTGCTGGTCCTACTGGCTCAGTAGAATCTACCATAATTACGTCATATTCATTTTCGCTTTCTGCGATGTGTAGGAAACCGTCTCCTACTTTTACTTCTACACGCTCATTGTCTAATGCGCCTGCAATTGATGGTAAGTATTGTTTTGAGTACTCAATTACTTTTCCATCGATTTCAACAAGAGTTGCTTTCTTTACGCTTGGGTGTTTTAACACTTCACGAATAACACCACCATCGCCGCCACCTACAACTAATACGTTTTCAGGGTTTGGATGTGTAAATAAAGGTACGTGCGCTACCATTTCATGATAAACGAACTCATCTTTTTCTGTTGTCATAACCATGCCATCTAAAATAAGCATGTTTCCGAACTCTTCCGTCTCAACCATATCAAGCTTTTGGAATTCTGTTTGCTCCGTATGTAATGTGCGGTTAATACGCGCCGTAATCCCAAAATGTTTTGTTTGTTTTTCAGTGAACCATAGTTCCATCGTACAATCACGCCTCTCAATGCAAATTTATAATAGGGACATCATTAATGTCCCCTAACAAAAATAAAACAAAACATCCAAAAAGTATAGTTAAAAGTACAAAAATACCGAAAATATATTTTAGTCAGAGGGTTCTAACATATATGTATAAAGAAACCCTTTCTTAAGAAAGGGTTTTTGTCTCTACTTCTACCGGCTTTCCAACCGGAATTAAAATCATTACACAACCGACTAACACAACAATTCCACCAACTAAAAACGGACTTTGCGGTGAAACAGTGTGACCGATGATTCCGGATAAGATTGGTGCAATTGCGCCACCTAACCAACGAACGAAGTTATAAACACCTGATGTAACAGATCTTTCATAAGGTGAAATATCCATTACATAACTTGTAAATAGTGCATTATTTAATCCGGATGCTAATCCTGATAGAACAATTAATACAATTTGTAACCACATAATTTTCACAAAGAATAGTGCGATTAAGAAAAGCGCAAATACAAGTAAACTACCTTTCAACAATGCTTTTGGCTCATATTTACCTTCTAACTTGTGAGCCAAAATGGCAGAACCGTAAGCTAACGCTAATCCCCATCCGCAAAATACAAACCCTAATTGAATCGCAGATAAATGCATAATAAGTGGTGAATATGCTAATACAACGAAAAATCCGTAGTAGTATAACATTCCTGAAATTGCACCTTGCATAAACGGTTTATACTTCACCAGGTTAAGTAATTCTCCCACGCCTGCCGCTTTACGTTTCACTTTTCGCTCCGGTTCTTTTACAAAAAAGAAAACTAAAATAAATGCTAAGAAAATTAAAATACTCGTCGCAAAAAATGGGTAACGCCAAGAATGCCCACCTAATATCCCGCCTAATAACGGTCCGCCTGCCATCCCTAAACCGATAGCTGCTTCATATAATCCTACTGCTTCATGAACCTCTTTACTTAATGCAATCAATAATGTCATTGCCGTTGCAAAGAACATCGCATTCCCTAATCCCCATCCAGCGCGGAAAAGAGATAATTGAGCAATCGTTTGCGATATACCGCATATAAACGCAAATACAGTCACGACCGCAAGACCGATCGTCATCATTCTCTTATCACCAAATCTCGATGCGAATATTCCAGCTGGTAACATCATAATTGCCATCGTTAAAATATATGCTGTAAATAACATCTCTACTTGCCAATGCGATGCACCAATCTTTTCAGCAATAATCGGCAAGATTGGATCGACTACCCCTATACCTGAAAAGGCAAGGAAGGTAGCCACCACTGTAATCAATCTCCCTAGTTTTTGTTTGCTCTCCATTTTGATTACTCTCCTTTTGTATTCTCTAAAAATGTCGCTGCACGATGTAAACTATCTTCGAGTTCCGCCTTTACGCGCTGCATTTGCTCCATTTTCTCGTCTAGCGTTTGCACTTGTTTTTCAAGCATCTCTTTAATTTCTTGAATCACTTCGCGGTCACGAGGATTCTCACTATTTCTTCTTTGCTCCATTCTTTCTTTTAATGATAAGAAATGTTGCATTTCTTGAAGCGTGATCCCTAGCACTTCTTTCGCTTCCACAATCCTTTTAATTCTAGCGATGTCCTCGTCTGTATACAGGCGAATGTTCCCCTCACTACGTTCAGGGGGATGAATTAAACCAATTTCCTCATAATAACGAAGTGTACGTTTTGTTAAACCAACTTGCTTTGTGACTTCATCAATTTTATACATGTTTATTCCTCCCTTCACTCAATTATTACATTTTACGTTAACGTTAACTTTTGTGCAACTGTTAGACTTTTGTAAATGTTTATCCTATTCAATTGTATTTTTCCAAAAGCAGTTTCATAATGAAAGAAAAGAAACGATAAGGAGATTTCCGTATGAATAAACCACTTATTTTCGCTCATCGCGGGGTAAAAGGAACACATCCAGAAAATACGATGATTGCCTTCCAAGAAGCTGAACGCATTGGTGCCCATGGCATTGAACTTGATGTACACCTATCAAAAGATGGTGAACTTGTCGTGATTCACGATGAAACAGTAGATCGTACAACAAATGGCATAGGTCTTGTTTCTGAAAAAACGGTAGCGGAATTACAAGCTTTAGATGCCGGCAGCCATAAAGACCCTTCTTTCCATGAAGCAAAAATCCCAACGTTACGCGAAGTATTCATTTGGCTATCTACAACAAAGTTACAGCTCAACATTGAGTTAAAAACAGATGTCATTCACTATCCAAATATTGAAGAAAAAGTTGTCGCTCTCGTTCGTGAATATCATCTATCTAATCAAATTATATTCTCATCGTTTAACCACGACTCTGTTTCATTACTAGCAGAAATAGCTCCTGAAATCCCAAGAGCAATTTTATATGATACACCACTTGCTGATCCGATTGCTGAAGCAAAAAATAGAAACGCAACTGGTTTACACCCTAACTTTCAATTATTAACAAAAGAATTTGTCCAATTTGCACAAAATCAAGGGTACACTTTCCGTCCTTACACAATTAACGAATACAAAGATTTACAAACTATGATTGACTACGGCGTAGATGTCATTATTACCGACTGGCCAGCACGTGCCTTTGAGCTCCTTTCTTAATTGAAGGAGCTTTTTGTTTTCGAAATTTCATTGTTTAAAATAACCGAAAACCCTCAATACTAATACAATAATGTTTGTATTAGTATTGAGGGGCTGAAAAAGATGAATCAAACTATGAATCCGAAACTTAAAAAATATAAACGTCTTTTCTTCACCGTAATGTTTTCTTCTGTTCTTTTTTTCGTTTTTTCCTTTTTTGTTATTATTATAGTTGCAAAAATTATGGGACCTCCTCCTGTTGCCGTCCCGCAAACGAGTGTCTTTTACGCTAATGATGACACTGTTATCGGACAAAGTAATGAAATGCAAAAACGTTATAATGTATCTCTCAATGAAATCTCTCCTTATGTAAAAGAGGCAACACTATCTATCGAAGATCAACGATTCTACAAACATCACGGCTTTGATATGAAGCGTATTGCTGGTGCTATTGTTGCCGATTTAAAAGCGATGGCAAAAGTCCAAGGTGCTAGTACGATTACACAACAGTATGCTCGTAACCTATACTTAGATCATGATAAAACATGGAAACGGAAACTATTAGAAGCGATGTACACAATTCGCCTTGAAGTGAACTATAATAAAAATCATATTTTAGAAGGATATTTAAATACAATTTATTATGGGCATGGTGCTTACGGAATCGAAGCTGCGTCTCGTCTATATTTCGATAAAACAGCAAAAGAACTAACATTAGCGGAAGCTAGTATGCTCGCAGGTATTCCGAAAGGCCCTAGTGTCTACTCTCCCTTTTTAAAAGAGGATCGTGCGAAAGGACGACAATCTCTCATATTAGACGAAATGGTAGAACAAGGTTATATTACGAAGAAACAAGCAACTTCAGCGAAGAAAGAGCCATTAACCTTTGCCTCATTAGATACGAAAAAAGTGGCAGAAATCGCGCCTTATTTCCAAGATGCTGTACAAGCTTCTCTTCTTCGTGATATCGGATTAGATGAACAAGCATTACAAAAAGGTGGTTTGCGTATTTATACAACGCTAGACCCTAAATTACAATCGGTCGCAGAGCAAGCTGTAAAAGATCATATACCTGACACAACAAACATACAAACGGCACTCGTTTCTATGAATCCGAAAACAGGTGAAGTAGCTGCCCTTGTTGGTGGAACTGATTATAATACAAGTCAATTTAACAGGGCTACACAAGCTGCTCGCCAGCCTGGATCTACGTTTAAGCCATTCCTATATTATGCGGCATTAGAACGAGGATTCACCCCTGCTACGCGCTTAAAAAGCGAATATACTGTTTTCACTTTAGGTGACGGTGTTTCAAAGTATAAACCGAAAAACTATAAAGACTATTATGCAGACGATTTTGTAACAATGGCACAAGCTCTTGCGGTCTCTGATAACGTATATGCCGTGAAGACCAATTTATTTTTAGGCGAAGACATTCTTACAAAAACAGCGAAGCAATTCGGTATTACTACCGCATTAAAGGATGTTCCGTCTCTTGCTCTCGGTACATCTCCTGTAAAACCAATTGAAATGGTTAACGCTTATAGCATGTTCGCAAATGGTGGAAAAGAAGTAAAACCAGTGTTTATTCGCCGCATTATGGACCATGAAGGAAATATGTTATACGATGCTCATTTGGAGAGTAAGCAAGTTCTTGATAAGAGCAAAGCGTTTGTGATGGAAGAAATGATGACAGGTATGTTTAATAAAAAACTAAGTAGTTATGCTGCTGTAACTGGTCAATCGATGTTATCAAAACTATCAAGAACATATGCCGGAAAATCTGGTTCTACTGAAACGGATAGTTGGATGATTGGATTTACCCCGCAAATCGTAACGGGTGTATGGGTTGGATACGATCAACCTAAATCAATTTCAAATGTAGCAGAACAAGGATATGCAAAAAGAATATGGACCGATACGATGGAAAAAGGCTTAGATGGACAACCTAAAAAAGAGTTTAAACAACCAAGTGACGTCGTTGCAGTCGATATTAACCCTGAAAACGGAAAAATCGCTACAAAAAACTGTCCCATTTCAGTTAAAATGTATTTCGCAAAGGGTACAGAACCGACTGAATATTGTATGGACCATGTTGATGATAAAGAAGAATTTGAAAAGACAACTGAAGAAAAGAAAAAAACAAGTTGGTGGAAAAAATATCTTCCTTGGTAAAAAAATAGCTGACGGGCATCCGTCAGCTATTTTTTATTCACTTAATAATGCACGGCGCAATTCTTCACTAGATTCGTTCCAAATCGCTTCATTATGTTCTTTCAAGAACGTACCAAGTACTTTTTTAGATGATTCATCCATATGGTCAACCATAATGTGACGCTTCATTGATTTATCCATTTTGTTTACGTGCTCTGGAAGTGATTTATATCCGCGGCGAATTTCACGGTCAACTGTCATTTCACAAGCTGTTACACCTGCATAGTAAGCACCTGTCGCAGTTCTTTCAATCGTTACCCACACAAGCCAAAATGGTTTTCCGTTTGGAACTTCATCTTTATTTGTTAAAAATTTAATACCTTTTTCGACTGTACTACGAGCATGCATCGCACCGATATCAACAAATGCTGTTTTCTCTAGTACATCGACAAATACAGGTGAAATATTTTCTAGACTTAATGCTCCAACACCAAAACCACCATGTCCATCCGTTGAATCATTTTTCACGATATTAAAACCGATTTTTTTCTTTTTCTCTGTCATATGTAAGCTCCTCCTCGTTTAAAGGCCGAAAATAGGCGCAATGATATTCTGTAAAAATATTAATACATACGGAATAACAACATTAAAAATAGGCTGGATTGTGTAATTGCTAAGCGGTGTAATAACAAGAATTAATAACGCTATCGCTCCATACTTTTCATACTGTGTCATTTTCGCACGAATATTTGCTGGTGCTAGATCCTCCACTACGCGATATCCATCAAGTGGTGGAATTGGTAATAAGTTAAAGACAAGTAAAACGATATTCAACATAATAAAAATCTGGAAAAATTGAGCTAATGTATCTGCTACTGCAGATGGGATTGAGTACAATACGCCAAATTTTAATAAGCTATACCAAATAATTAAACCGATTGCGCTTAAAATTAAGTTACTAATTGGTCCTGCAATCGAAACTAATATTCCCGCAAGACGTGGTCTTTTAAAATTATACGGATTAACTGGTACCGGTCTTGCCCAACCGAAACCAAGAATTAATACAGCAATCATCCCGATAGGATCTAAGTGTGCCATCGGTGATAAAGTTAATCGGCCTTGCCTCTTTGCTGTATCGTCTCCAAATTTATATGCAACATATGCATGCGCAAATTCATGCACTGATAATGCAATAACAATCGCCATTGCTACCAACGGGATTTCTTGCAATGGATATCTAAATAACTGATCCATACTCCAACTCCTCTTCAATATGTCCAAAAAAGAAAATATTTGTTTTTTCGATTGTTCTTCCCCATAATCCGCTATAATAAGAGTGTAACTTACATAAAAGGAGCGATTATATATGCCATACGTAACAGTGAAAATGCTAGAAGGACGCACAGAGGAACAAAAGAAAGCTCTTGCTGAGAAAGTAACAGCAGCAGTAAGCGAAACAACTGGTGCTCCTGAAGAAAACATCGTTGTTTTCATCGAAGAAATGTCTAAAAACCATTATGCAGTTGGCGGAAAACGCTTAAGCGACAAATAATTTCAAGTTCTTTCATAAGAAGCAGCTCTTAGCTGCTTCTTATTTTTTTCCTTCTAGTAACTCGATGATTCTCTCTTTATATTTTCCTTTTCTTCCATCTTCATAGATTAAATCATGCGGATAGAATAGTTTTTGATCCCTTCTCTTCTTACCAGTAATCGCCTCAACAATATCCGATTC
Organism: Bacillus sp. FSL K6-0069; assembly: GCF_038007785.1. Taxonomy (NCBI): domain Bacteria; kingdom Bacillati; phylum Bacillota; class Bacilli; order Caryophanales; family Bacillaceae; genus Bacillus; species Bacillus sp. FSL K6-0069. The sequence goes on from NZ_JBBOXN010000001.1 coordinate 5,159,028, forward strand.
ACGTGAAAGCTCTCTAAGCTCCCCATTTGGCATAAGAAGTAAGATTGGTAAACGCTCTTCTTCTTCACCAGCACGGTAAAAGTCGTACGGTAAGTCTGATGTTGAATCAACTACTAAATAGTATTCTGGATCAAGTCCAATCTTTTTGAATAAGCTACTTAATTCCATCCAATTATCTAAACCGTGCTTATCTGTAAACTCTACGTATTTAAATAGGTTTCGATTCATAAAACGGCGGCATAAATCACTTAAAATTGGATCTTCTTCGTCTTGCCATACTTGGAAGTAATAATACATAACGTTCTCGTCTAACTTTAAATAATCCTCTACTGTTACTTCTTCTTCAAATAAAGAATAGAAATGAACCGGATGATTTTTAAATGTATAATACTTCTCGTGCAATGATTTTGCACGGTGTAAAATCTTCGTTAAAATGACTTCGGCACTGCGCGTTACCGGGTGGAAATATACTTGCCAATACATTTGATAACGACTCATAATATAATGCTCAACAGCATGCATACCACTATTTTTAATGACTACTTGATTCCCATACGGACGCATGACACGTAGTATACGTTCCATATCAAAGTTTCCATACTTTACGCCAGTGAAATACGCATCTCTTAATAAATAGTCCATACGATCTGCATCAATTTGGCTGGAAATCATACTAATCGCTAATTTATTAGTAGATGTTTTTGCGATTACATCGGCCACCTTTTGCGGAAAGTCTTTATCCACGCGGCTTAACACACGGTTAATTTCCGTATCTCCAACGATAATTTTTTGCGTAAATTTCTCATGATCTAATGAAAATACCTTTTCAAACGAGTGAGAAAATGGGCCGTGACCGACATCATGAAGTAATGACGCACATAAACATAACAATCTATCTTCAGCATTCCAGTTCGGTCTGCCATCAAACACATCATCAATCATACGACGAATAATTTCATATACACCTAACGAATGAGTAAAGCGACTATGCTCTGCACCGTGAAATGTAAAAAATGTCGTTCCAAGCTGCTTAATACGGCGCAAGCGTTGAAATTCTTTCGTTCCGATTAAATCCCAAATAACACGATCGCGTACGTGCACATATTTATGTACCGGGTCTTTAAACACTTTTGTTTCGCTGAGTTTGTCGTTTAAATATACCACCTTCCGACATCCCCCTTTCTTTACTGCATTCTTACTATATATTATAAACGAAATAGGAAACAGAAAGAAATGAAAGACTATATTAATTGCCCTTATATAAAGAAAAAATCACTTTTACCGAAGTAAATGTGATTTCTTTTTATACATTATTTACCTAAAACGAATTCAGCAACTTCATCTAAGATCATTTCTTTACCTAGAGGGAAGTAACCTTTGTTTAAGTCTTCGTTTTTAATTGTAAATACGTGGTTATTTTTAACAGCGTTCATGTTTTTCCAAATTGATTCTTCTTGGAATTCTTTTAGACGCTGAGAACCGTCACCAGTTGTAAATACAAATAGGTAATCTGGGTTGTAATCGATTAAAGCTTCTTTTTGTACTTGTACTAATGGTTTATCCGTTGGTGTACCTTTAACTGCTGGTAATTTCAAGTCATTAAAGATTACGCTACCGTAACCGTAGTCACCGTATACACGGAAAGCATTTGGATATGCAGCCATTTTCATGAATGTTGCATCGCCAGTTTTCGCAACGATTTTGTCATGTAATTTGCTTGCTTTTTCTTCATACTGTTTGAACCATTCTTTTGTTTCTTTCTCTTTACCGAAGATTTGACCTACTTCTTCGAATTTTGGACGCCATTGGTCTAATGGAGTTTTTAACATAACTGTTGGTGCAATTTTAGATAGTTGATCATAGATCTTTTCTTGACGATTGTTTACAAGAATTAAGTCTGGTTTTGCAGCAGCTACTGCTTCGATGTTAATTTTATCGCCCCAAGCAGAGCCAACTGGTTTTACGTCTTTTAATTTCTTTTCAATATGTGCATCAATTTTTTCTTGAGATGTATTAGCAGTAATAATTGGTTTCATACCAAAAATTAATAATTCTTCTGTTGAACCACTAAGGTCAGCAATTTTCTTTGGATTTGCAGGGATTTTAATTTCCCCTTTTGCGTGTTGTACAGTGCGCTCTTCAGTTTTCGCATCCTTCGCATCTGCTTTCTTCTCTTCTTCTTTGTTAGAACAAGCTGCAAATAGTACAGAAGTAACGACTAGTACCATTGCTAATAGTGCCATTTTAAAATTCTTCATGTTCCCACTCCTTCTAGCTGTATTTCTCTTATAAGTTACAATGAACTATAAGAAACAAGATTAACAATTAATAAATATATATCGATTAATTGTTGCTTATGCCCCGTTCTAACGGGTGTTCAACTTCCTATTTACTAATAAGAAGCTCAACGTCCATTAGAAGTCCCCCTCTTTACGAGGGGGATTCTACTTATGCTTTTTTACGCAATTGATTACTAATCATCGCTAGATCATACGTTAAACAAATTGGTTTACAGTTTACTGGACATGGAACGATTTGAGCTTCAATCTCAAATACGTTACGAAGTGTTTCACTCGTCATCACTTCATCTGGCGTTCCTTGTTTCATTAACTTACCCGCTTTTAATGCAATCATATGATCTGAGAAACGAGAAGCATGGTTTAAGTCATGGATAACCATAACAATCGTTCTACCTTCTTCTTCATTTAACTTTTTCAATAAGTTTAATACTTCTAATTGATGCGCCATATCTAAGTACGTCGTCGGTTCATCTAATACTAGTAATTCTGTTCCTTGTGCAAGAGCCATCGCAATCCATACGCGTTGACGTTGTCCACCTGATAACGCTTCTGCTGGACGATTTGCGAATTCTGTCATTCCCGTCACTTCAAGTGCCCAATGAATGTAACGATAATCCTCTTCTTTCAACGTTCCAAATCCTTTTTGATGAGGAAAGCGTCCATATGAAACAAGCTCAAACACAGTAAGGCCAGTTGGCACTTCTGCAGTCTGTGGTAAAATTGCCATTTTCTTTGCGATTTCTTTCGTTGGTTGTTTCTCAATTGCTTTTCCGTCAAGATAAACAGTACCTTTTTTCGCCTTCAAAATACGAGAAGCCGTTTTTAATAATGTGGACTTCCCACAACCATTTGGTCCAATAATTGTTGTAATTTTCCCTTCCGGAATTTCAACTGTTAATCCATCAATAATTAACCCTTCATTATAGCCAACAGATACCGCATCAACTGCTAAAGTTGCCATACAAAAAGCCTCCCTTTATTTTGTCCTCATAAGTAAGTATATGAAATACGGTGCACCAATTACAGAAATAACAAGACCGACCGGTATTTCTGAAGTTGTTAACACACTTCTTGAAATTACGTCTGCGAATAAAAGTAAAAACGTCCCTATTAGTGCAGCCGTAGGCAGCATAATTTGATGTTTACCACCAACAAGGCGCCTCGCTAAATGCGGAGCCATTAAACCGATAAAACCAATTCCTCCGGCAACAGCGACAGATGCACCAGCTAAACAAACTGCAATAAATAATAATTTACGTCTTTCTTTTTCTACATTTACACCAAGGCCAACAGCTGTAGAGTCGCCTAGGTTCATTACATTTAATATGTGCGCCTTACTAATAGCAAGTGGCAAGAAAATAACCATCCATGGAAGTACACTTAATACGAACTTCCAATCTGTGCCCCACAAACTTCCTGCTAACCAAATCGTTGCAAAACGAAAATCGTTAGATGTCATCTTCATAGAAAAAATTAAACTAACAGCACCAAACCCAGCTGCAACAGCGATACCAACAAGTATTAATCTCGTTGATGACACGCCGTCTTTCCATGCTAGTAAATAAATGATAACTGCTGCTAATATCGCGCCAACTAACGCGAAGAATGGAAGGATAAATACAGATAAAAATGTACCAGTCCCAACTTTCCCGAAGAAAAAGTAGACGAATATAACAACTGTTAATCCCGCTCCAGCGTTAATACCGATAATACCTGGATCAGCAAGGGGATTTCGTGATAACCCTTGCAAAATCGCACCGGACATTGCTAAAGCAGATCCAACTAATATAGCAATAACCATACGTGGCATACGGAATTCAAATAAAATAACAGACTGATCTTCAGCCCCAAGTCCAACCAATGACTTTAATACGTCCATTGGTGGTATTTTAAATGTCCCTGTATTTAAACTTACTAAAAATACAGTAACGATTAATCCTACTAAAATTGTTAAAACCGAAACGTTCTTTTTTGTTAAGACACTTGTCCTCACATTTTCCCTCTCCCTTCGTTACGTGCTAAGTAGAGGAAGAATGGAACCCCAATTAGCGCTGTAATTGCTCCAATTGGCGTTTCAAACGGCGGGTTAATAACGCGAGATAACATATCTGCACATTCAATTAACAGTCCGCCTAAGACCGCAGAACATGGAATAACCCATCTATAGTCTGAGCCTACAAGGAAACGAGTCATATGCGGGATTACAAGACCAACAAATCCAACCGATCCTGCCATAGAAACTGCAGAACCTGTTAACACAAGAACAAGTACTGTTCCGATAAATTTAATTAATGTCGTATTTTGACCAAGTCCAATCGCAATTTCTTCACCGAAGCTTAAAATTGTAATATACCTCGACATTATTATTGCAATAAAGAGACAAACAAGACCAATCGGTACTAACATATTAATACTTTCCCATTTCACTCCAGCAACTCCGCCTGCATTCCACATACTCACCTCTTGGGCGAGGTTGAAATATAACGCAATTCCAGATGAAATGGCCCCTAATAAAGCACTAATTGCCGCTCCCGCTAAAGCTAACTTCACAGGCGTTAATCCACCTGGTGAAGAAGACCCAACACCATATACAATAGCCGCTCCAAACGCCGCTCCAATAAAAGATGCGATAACGAACATTAAATAAGGTGAATTAGGGAAGAATGCATACATAATCGCAATCCCAAATACAGCCCCATCTGTAATCCCCATTAATGATGGAGAAGCAAGTGGATTTCGTGTCATACCTTGCATAATTGCCCCTGATACCGCTAAAAAGGCACCAGCAACTACGCCCCCTATCGCTCTAGGCATGCGAAGTTCTTGAATTACGTTATGGTGCGTAATAGAACCGTCAAACTGAAACACAGCTTGCCATACAGTCTTTAAACTAATATCTGCCGCTCCAAACGAAATAGAAACTGCCATGCTTAAAGCTAACAAAATTGTACCTACTATTAAAATAATAGAAGCAATGAGCGGTCTGCTCTTAATCTCTTTAACATTCACATCTTGCTGTTCTATACTCCTTGCGCTCGCTTCCATCCCTCAACCATCCTAACCAACAACATATATTTATTGAAATGAAATTTATTCTCAAATAGTAATAAAAAAATAAGCGAATTAATCTTTTCTTGATAATGATTCTCAGAATCAGACACCTTCTATTCTACCTATCGCTTCCAAAGACTGTCAACTATTATTTTGAAATACAAATTCATATAGGTCGAGACCTTAATACATAGATAATGACCATCTGTCATTATCTATTATCATCACCATTTAAGCTTCCACAGAATAGATCCTTCCTCTTCTGGACATAAAAAAAGAAGAGTAATCTGTTCACTCTTCTTGTTCTTACTTCTTTAACTTTGCTTCAATTTTTACAATTAATTCATCTTCTGTTGGAGCCGCAACTGGACGATTATTTACAAATGCGAATGATTTTTTACGACCAGGACCACAGTAAGACTGGCATGCAACTTCAATCGTTGCACATGAATCTACCTTTTTTAACTTCGGAATTAACGTTTTAACGTTCGTTGCCTGACAATCATCGCACACACGAAATTCGTTTCCCATTATATATAACACTTCCTCTATTTTAAACTTTTCACAAGTACATTTAAAAATAAACACTAAATGGTATTTTACCGCTCTTTGAAGCTCGTTGCAAGTTTCCCTATAAAGCTCTTTCTTCATATAATGCTCCATATTTATATGTTCTCCTACAGAAGTTTCCGTCATTCTTGGCAAAATTTATCCCGCTTTAATGGGCAGTAAGACCTCCACCTCAAAATGCAGCGAAAGCAAAGAATCTAGGGGGGCGGGCTGCCCATTAAAGTCCGATTGGTGAGGGATGATAATCAGTGAGGGATGAAGAAAACCCCCACTGATTAAAGTTTCACTTTATACCTTTCATCGAAATCTACCATATTTTTAAAAGCTTTGTATAAAAGCTCCTTTTTTTGCCCATTATAAAAATAGGAAGTTCATAAAAAGAAAGGGAGTTGAATCTATGAAAGTAAGACAAGATGCTTGGACAGATGAGGATGATTTATTACTTGCTGAAACTGTACTTCGTCACGTTCGAGAAGGAAGTACTCAATTAAATGCATTTGAAGAAGTAGGAGATCAATTAAATCGTACATCGGCTGCCTGTGGTTTCCGTTGGAATGCTGTTGTTCGCTATAGTTATGAACAAGCTCTTCAACTAGCAAAAAAACATCGTAAAGATAAAATGCGTGCTGCAAGCGGTGAACAAGCGAAAAAACGTTTACTTTATACACCACCGGCTTCAGAGGTGATAACTGATTATGAAGAATTCGTACACGAGGAAGCAATTGTACAATATAAAGAAGCTATTCCATATCAAGAATCTACTGTTCCTGCTGCAAAAGGCTCTATGACAATGCAAGATGTTATTTATTTTTTACAAACAGTCGGATCTTCAAATATAAAAGTGACAGCTCTTGAAAACGAGAATACGAGATTGAAACAAGAAATCAAATCACAAATTCTTCGAAATGAAGAACTAGAAAAGAAACTAGAAAAATTAGAAAAACAATCTCATACTGTACAAGAAGATTACGAAACACTTATGAATATTATGAACCGCGCTCGTAAGTTAGCAGTTATGGATGACGAGGAACGTTCTCAAACATCTTTCCGAATGGATCGAAACGGTAATTTAGAAAAAATTGCAGAATAAAAAGGATGCATTGCATGCATCCTTTTTTGTTATTTCACTTCAACCATATGCACTTCTTCTACGTTAGAACCTCTCTTTATATCTGGGAAGATTTTTTCCTTTGGATTTTCTTTAAAGGCTGCTAATCCAATCGTTTTTACCGGTTCATTTATCTTTGTATATTCGGCATCACTAACAACTGCATACATATCTGTATATTTACGCGCATCACCGATTACTACATTACCTTCATATTTCATTTTCTTTCCATCAATTACTACATCTTTTTGTTCCTCTTTAGCAAATACGATTCCCACTTCATCTGAAACAGATGGCAATGCTTTAATTGGTTCCACATCTTCTTTTACTACCTTTTTCAGCATGTTTTCTTTTACCATTTTTTCAGCTGTTGTTTTATTCATAATTAAAACCTTTTTCTCATTAACCGTACCTAGTTTTGCTTCGAATTTACTTTGGGATTCAATTTTATCTTTATATTGGTCCATTGTTTTTTGAACGCCTGTTTCATCTCCGTACATAACAACGCCCTTTGCTTGTGGCGCAATCATATCCATAATCGAACAGCCACTAAATACGGCAGCTGACATAATCGCTACGAGTCCTAATTTAACTTTTTTCATTTGTATGCCTCCTAAAATCATAATTGCATCTCTTAGTTTAACGACAGTAGCTCGTTTTACCAATTCACTTTCCTTACAACAACATTACAATTTAGTAAGATTTCTCCCTAAAACTATTTTTTATATTTTTGCTATAATAGAGATTGTCATTTTAAAGATAAGGGGTTAGTTATATGAGCAATTCCCGTTCCATTTTATCTCAGCCAGAGTGGCGTATTGTAGATCAGTCTAGTTTGGGACCAACATTCCATGCATTGCAGTCATTCGCAATGGATGACACGTTATGCACAAGTATTGGAAACGGTCAATCAGCTGCAACAATGCGTTCTTGGGTTCATCACAATACAATTGTTCTTGGCATTCAAGATTCACGCCTACCACACTTAGAAGAAGGTATTTCCTTTTTAAAGGAAAACAACTTCAATGTTATCGTTCGTAATTCCGGTGGACTTGCAGTCGTACTGGATGAAGGTGTTTTAAACGTATCGCTTTTATTCCAAGAGACGGAAAAAGGTATCGATATTGATCTTGGATACGATACAATGTGGCATTTAATTAAAGAAATGTTAAAAGATTACGATGTTACAATCGAGGCAAAAGAAATTGTTGGTTCTTACTGTCCTGGTAGCTACGATTTAAGTATTCGCGATCAAAAATTCGCTGGCATTTCACAGCGCCGTATTCGCGGCGGTGTCGCTGTCCAAATTTATTTATGTGCTACAGGAAGTGGCTCTGAGCGTGCCGCACTCGTTCGTGATTTTTACAACCTAGCCATTCAAGGAGAAGAAACGCGCTTTACGTATCCTGAAATTGTACCGAGCACGATGGCTTCACTTTCAGAATTACTTGGCGAAACCATTACAGTACAAGATTTAATGATGCGCCTTTTAAAAACATTGCAGCAATTCGCTCCAAAGTTAACACCATCTCAATTAACAATAGATGAAATACCTTTATATGAGACGAATTTACAACGTATTATTGATCGTAACAATAAAGCACTTGGCTTAGAAAAATAAAGACCGTCGCTATTATAGCGACGGTCTTTATTTCAATTCATTATAGAATTAAAGTGCTTGAGCTGCTGTAATTAAAGCTAACTTGTACACTTCTTCTTCGTTACATCCACGAGATAGGTCATTTACAGGCATGTTTAAACCTTGTAAGATTGGTCCTACTGCTTCGAAGTTACCTAAGCGTTGAGCGATTTTGTAACCGATATTACCAGCTTCTAAGCTTGGGAATACGAATACGTTAGCATCACCTTTAATTGTAGAACCTGGAGCTTTTTTCTCAGCTACAGATGGTACGAATGCAGCATCGAATTGGAATTCTCCATCTAAAGTTAATTCTGGAGCCATTTCTTTTGCAATGCGAGTTGCTTCTACAACTTTTTCTGTTTCTGGAGATTTCGCAGAACCTTTTGTAGAGAAGCTTAACATAGCAACGCGTGGATCAATACCGAATAGTTCAGCAGTTTTCGCACTCTCGATACCAATTTCAGCTAAATCCTGGCTGTTTGGTGCAATGTTAATTGCACAATCAGCGAATACATATTTCTCTTCTTCACGTACCATGATGAATACGCCAGAAGTTTTTGTAACGCCTGGTTTTGTTTTGATGATTTGAAGTGCTGGACGAACTGTATCAGCTGTAGAGTGAGCCGCACCACTTACTAAACCGTGTGCTTTGCCCATGTATACAAGCATTGTACCGAAGTAGTTTTCGTCTTTAAGGATTTTGCGAGCGTCTTCTTCAGTTGCTTTACCTTTACGGCGTTCAACGAAAGATGCTACCATTGCATCCATTTCTTCGTATGTAGCTGGGTCGTAAATATCAACGCCTGCTAATGTTAAATTCATGCTAGCAGCTTTTGCGCTAATTTCTTCTTTATTACCAACTAAGATTGGTTGTACTAACTCTTCTTTTGCTAAACGCTCTGCAGCGCCTAAAATTCTTTCATCAGTTCCTTCAGGAAGTACGATAGAAATGCCTTTTCCTTGAACTTTTTCTTTTACTGTTGTAAATAAGTTGCTCACGAATAAACCCTCCTACTTATGTTAAAAAAACTCTATCTTTAAGAATACTGCTTTTCCTCTCTATTTTAAACTTATAGCTCCCAAAAAATAGATAAAATAAAAATGATTATTTTTTCATAAAATTCAGCCTAGGAATAACACCCCTTTAAGCCTTGTCCCCTCCTATTTTCAAATAAACTTAAATGTGACAATTTTATGCGCCAAAGCTTTATATAGATGATTTTAAAACTATATATGCTATAGTTAACGTGTAAAACTATCATTAACTGAGGTGAATAGAATGAGTGAAGCAACAACAACGTTAGATGGCTGGTATTGTTTACATGATTTACGTTCTATTGATTGGGCTGCATGGAAAACATTATCTAGCGACGAACGCGGACAAGCTGTGTCTGAATTTTTAAATGTCGTTGAAAAATGGAACGAAGTATCTACTGCGAAAAAAGGTAGTCATGCAATGTATACAGTTGTTGGCCAAAAAGCTGATATTATGCTTATGATTTTACGCCCAACAATGGAAGAGTTAAATGAAATTGAGACAGAATTGAATAAAACAACATTAGCTGAATATATGGTTCCTGCATACTCTTACGTATCTGTTGTTGAACTAAGCAACTACCTTCCAGCTGATGAAGACCCATATCAAAACCCACAAATCTTAGCTCGCTTATATCCAGAACTACCAAAAGCAAATCACATTTGCTTCTACCCAATGGACAAGCGCCGCCAAGGTGATGATAACTGGTACATGCTTCCGATGGAAGAACGTAAAAAAATGATGTACAGTCATAGTAAAATTGGTCGCCAGTACGCAGGTAAAGTACGCCAAGTTATTTCAGGATCTGTTGGATTCGACGATTTTGAGTGGGGCGTAACATTATTCGCTGACGATGTTCTTCAATTTAAAAAACTTATATATGAAATGCGCTTCGATGAAGTAAGTGCTCGTTATGGTGAATTCGGAACATTTTTCGTTGGAAACATTTTACCAGACGCAAAGGTAGAGAAATTTTTACACATATAAATCGTGAAAAAGGAACGAAATTCGTTCCTTTTTTTATTACCTTCTATATTTCTCTTCAAAAAACTGCTTTTCTCCGCAAATTTGAACAAAAATCGACAAATCCCTTTCAAATTCCTTACAAAATTGTAACCTTTCTATATCCAAATTTATGCTAAAATGGTACGAGCTACATGCTAATAACGATGCGAAGGTGATAATCTATATGAAGAAAATCTTGTCTATTTTACTAGTGTTTTTATTGTCAATTTCTTCCTTAGGAGTAACAACATCCCATGCGGAAGAAAAAATACACATTGAGGCCGCTGCTGCACTTCTATTTGATGCAGATACAGGAAAAATACTGCATGAACAAAATCCAGATGAATTGCTAGCTATCGCTAGTATGTCAAAACTAATTGTTGTTTATGCTGTATTAGAAGCAATTAAAGAAGGAAAAATCACTTGGGATACAAAGGTAAATATTTCTGATTACGCTTATGAAGTTTCACGTAATAATGAATTCTCTAACGTTCCGTTTGAAAAGGGACGTCAGTATACTGTAAGAGAATTATATCATTCTATCGTTATCTTCTCTGCAAACGGATCTAGTATTGCCTTAGCAGAACTTCTTGCAGGAAGTGAGAAAAACTTCTTAAATCTTGCAAATGAACATGCAAAGAAACTAGGGTTAAAGAAATATAAATTTGTAAACGCTACTGGGTTAAATAACGCTGACTTAAAGGGAAAACATCCTGAAGGAACGGATCCGAATGGAGAAAATTCCATGTCAGCTCGCGATATGGGTATGCTTTCAAAAGCAATGATTACAAAGTATCCAGAAATGCTAGAGGATACAAAACAAAGATTTAGAAACTTTCCAGATAATCATCCGAAACCAATTCGTATGGAAAACTGGAACTGGATGTTACCAGGTGCTGCTTTCTCTTATGAAGGAACAGATGGTTTAAAAACTGGTAGTTCTGATACCGCTGGATACGGATTCACTATTACAGCAAAACGTGGCGACTTACGCCTTATTTCAGTAATTATTAAAACAAAATCAATGGACGAACGTTTCACTGAATCTCGTGCATTAATTGAATATGGATTTAATAACTTTGAAAAACAAAAATTAAAAGTTGATAAGCACAATACAATCTCTGTAGTAAAAGGTAAAGAAGATCAAGTAACTGTTGCACCTGAAAAAGAAATAACAGTCATTGCGAAAAAGGGTGACAAATCACCTTACAAAATTTCTACTGAAGCGGATAAATCACTCGCTGAAGATGGACATTTAGTCGCTCCTGTTAAGAAGGATGCAAAGGTAGGTTCCATCGTTCTAGAACCGACTGATAAATATGGATTCTTAGATGGAAATAAAAATATGAAAGTTACTGCAAAAACGACAGAAGAAATTGAAAAAGCAAATTGGTTCGTATTAACAATGCGCTCTATTGGAGATTTCTTCTCAAACTTATGGTCTAAAGTATTTTAATGATGAAAAGCTAGCTCACGCTAGCTTTTTTTATTTTCCTCCCTCCATGTAAAACTTCGTTTGGTTGTCATATCTGAGTCCTTTTCCTCATACGTATGAACTAGTAATTGTTACACACTTCATCTAGAGATAAACCTCTTTCCACAAGGTATTCCAAAAAGAGAGGTGACACATAATGGGAGTTATTGCTTATAACGAAGAAGATGTAAAGTTATTAGCTAGACTGATGCGTGCTGAAGCTGAAGGAGAAGGTCAACAGGGGATGTTGATGGTCGGAAACGTTGGGGTAAATCGTGTCCGCGGAAACTGTTTAGATTTTAAAAAAATACGTAATTTACGTCAAATGGTTTATCAAAACCCTGGTGGTTTTGAGGCAACACAAAAAGGGTATTTTTATCAACGTGCAAGGGAACAAGATATCGCTTTAGCAAGACGAACGATTCAAGGACAACGTTTTTGGCCTGCCAATTTTGCCTTATGGTTTTTTAGACCGGAAGGCCCTTGTCCGTCAACTTGGTATAATCAACAAAACTCTGGTCGCTTCAAAAAGCACTGCTTCTTCCAGCCATCTGGCGAAGATTGTCCTAGCGTTTATTAAGGATTGATAATGAGGAGGGATTTTTGAATGGCACAGCAACAAAACCCGTATTACGGAACTGGATTTTATCAACCATCTGGAACTTATGTACAACCGCAACAAATGACCCCACAACAACAGCAACAACAGCAAGCAATGCAACAACAAGCTGCGCAAGCTCAATATGCCGTTTCTCAAGGCATGTTACCATTAGAACAGTCGTATATTGAAAATATTCTCCGCTTGAACAAGGGCAAGCAAGCTACGGTTGTAATGACTTATGAACGTGGTAGCTCACTCGGTACCCAATCGTATACAGGTATTATCGAAGCAGCTGGTCGTGATCATATTGTAATTAGTGAGCCACAATCAGGGAAACGTTTTTTACTATTAATGATTTACTTAGATTATGTGGAATTCCCAGAAGAAATTGCATATTTACCCGGGCAACAAGCTACCTATGCTCCAAGACCATAAAAAAAGCTGGCATATGCCAGCTTTTGTTTTTTATAATCCTTTTACAACTGCAGTTCCAACTAAGATCCATGCCACGATAAATGCTACACCACCAAGAGGTGTAATTGGGCCAAAGAACTTAATACCTGTCGTACTTAATGCATACAAACTACCTGAAAACATAATAATCCCAGCTACCATAAGCCAGCCAGCAGTAGTTAAAAGTGATGATTGAATCTTATCCATCAATAAAGCAACTACGAATAGTCCACCTGCATGAAACATTTGATATGTAACGCCTGTTTTCCAAACTTCTAACATTTTTGCAGAAACTTTATTTTCTAAACCGTGTGCTCCAAAAGCCCCTAACGCAACAGATAATCCCGCTGCAATACAACCTAGTAAAAAGAAAATTTTCATCTTAATTCCCCTTTTTTACCTTTATCATAAGCAATTTTTTCATATAAGCCAAACGATTTATCTTCTAGAAATCAAATAAAGAATTACCGTTTGCACCTTCTTCTTTTATATAAACAGGTTCTCCAGAAACCGGCATAACTGGTTGAACTGTCGTCATTGGCTGAGATCCAATTACTTGCGATGGAATCTCAGGTTCTCTATACATAGAAGGCTCAACTTGTTCATCTAATAATAAATCACATAACGCTCGCACAACTAATAAATGCGCTTTTGATTGTTGTCCTTCACTGCTTTTTGCCTTTGCAATTTCATTCGCCATTTTATTTAAAATCTTATCGCTCGATATTTGCATTCCTTGTCACCTCATACTTTGTAGTTCTTTCTCAAATTGTCCCAGCTTCTCTACTGAACCAAACACTATTATCATATCATGTTCTTGTAGTTTTTCCTGCCCAGTCGGATTATGTATAACATTCCCATTTCTCAAAATCGCTAAAATTGTTACATCAAATTGATTTCTCACATCGCTCTCTAGTAACGATTTACTAGCTAAAATAGAGCCCTCGCCGACTGCAATTTCTTCAATTACAAATGACTGCTCCACACCATACAGTACTGTATCAATATAATGAACTGTTAGTGGATTCGCAATACCTTTTGCAATATGAATTCCTGCCATGCTAGATGGATTAATCACCTTATTTGCCCCAGCCCGCTTCAATTTATCTTCAGTTTCTGGTTTTTCTGCTCTTGCCACAATTTTAATTGCATCGTTTAATCCTCTTGCCGTTAATGTAATAAATACATTTTCAGCATCATTTGCTACGATGGCAACTAAACCAGCTGCCTTTGAAATTCCAGCATGATGTAACACTTCGTCTTCCGTTGCATCCCCGTGTACATATAAAAGTTTTTCCTTCTCTAATATGCTTTCATCTTTATCCACAACGACAAATGGAATTTTCTTTTCTTGCAATTCATGTACAACTTGAAGCCCTACTCTACCACAACCACATACGATAATATGATTTTGTAACTGTGCTATTTGCTTATCCATCTTTTTCCTCCGCACTGCATGAAATAAATTCCCTTCAACAATCATAGCTGCCACTACACCAATTGCATACGTAACAATACCAACGCCAACAGGTATGATAAGAAGCGCAAAAACTTTTCCTGCCTGTGTTACAGGAACGGCATCTCCGTATCCAACAGTTAATACAGTAATCATCGTCATCCAAAATGCTTGAAACAAACTAATCTCTTCAATCGCCATAAATCCTAACGTTCCTAGAATTACAACGAAGGTCATACATATAACTGCTATCCATAATTGCTTACGTGCATTCATATCGTGTTTCAACTCTTTTCTCTATCTACAATCTTTGCCAGTGGAAATGAAATACATATATACTAGATACGGAATCTATGAAAGAGGTTGATATAATGAAAACATTTCTTTCCGCCTTACAATGGGCGCTATTTATTTTAGCTGGGAGCCTTATTGTACCAATTAGCGTCGCAACTAATTATGGTCTCGATGGCGCTGAAGCTATTGCATTCGTACAAAGAACATTATTTGTTCTTGGCTTTGCTGGCCTACTGCAAGCTATATTTGGGCATAAACTTCCTATTCAAGAAGGTCCAGCAGGCCTTTGGTGGGGGATTTTCTCCCTTTATGCAAGTTTAGGTGTCGTATTATTTGGATCCAGCAATGAAACGCTGAAAGTCCTTCAGTATGCCTTCCTATTAAGTGGTATCATTTGTATTATTCTTAGCGTTTTTGGACTCATCGATAAACTAGTTCGCTATTTTACACCGACAGTCATTGGAACATATTTATTTCTTCTTGTCGCGCAACTTAGCGGTTCCTTCCTAAAAGGAATGTTCGGCCTTGACGGACAACATACAGAAGTACAAGCTAACGTATTTATTCTTTCACTCATTGTTATTTTACTATCCTTTTTCATCATGAAGCTACCTATTATTGGACAATATTCCGTTCTTTTCAGTATCGTCTGCGGCTGGATATTATTCGCATGCTTCGGATTATCTAATCCAGTAACGCCTGTGAACGATATAATCCGTTTTCCGTCTCTGTTTGTTTTCGGAATGCCTCGTATTGAATGGAACATGGCAATTACGGTAGTTTTCGTTACACTATTACTTCTAACAAATATGTTGGCAAGTATTCGCGTTGTCCAAAAGATTGTCTCTAAGTATGAAAAAAATGCAGCACCAGATCGTTTCAAACAAGCCGGCATTATAACAGGAATCAATCAATTGCTAGGAGGTCTTTTTTCAGCTATTGGACCTGTCGCCATTTCTGGATCAGCAGGCTTTATCGCAACGACTAATATTTATAAGCGACTCCCATTTATGTTAGGATCAAGCTTTATTATTCTCGTTAGTATATTCCCAAAGATTACTTCATTCTTTGCGGCAATCCCTGTCGCAGTCGGATATGCTGCCATTTATCCTGTATTTGCAAGCATGATTGGTCTTGCCTTTCGCGAATACGAAACAGTACAAGATAAAGAACGATTATTTAAAGTAGCAGGTCTTTCAATCTTTACAGGAGTCGGGGTTATGTTTGTTCCAGCAGGGGCATTTTCTACGCTCCCACCATTTTTAGCATCGTTTTTAAGTAACGGTCTCGTTCTTGGATCTGTAATGGCAATTTTGCTTGAAATACTATTTTCTCGTTCAACAGAAAAACAACCATCGTAAATTGGAAAACTTCCATTATTGCACTCTATCTTTAGAGTTGTTACGATAATGATAAAGTGAAAGCTAATCAGGCGTTAGCGATATAAATTATCATGGGCAACATGCTCATGGTAATTTATACTAACAATATAGAACTTTTCCTAATTGCATATGAAGAAGTTCGATGTCTTACTATATATTCCCCAATATCTTCATAAAACTTTATTTCTATTTCAACAAAGAGAGGAATTTTCAATATGACTTATAAAATGATTGTTTTAGATTTAGATGATACTTTATTACGTGACGACCATACTATTTCACCTCGTACGAAAGAGGCTCTAATGACTGCGCAAGAGCAAGGTGTAAAAGTTGTACTTGCTTCTGGACGTCCAACATTCGCAATGCGTGCAATTGCAAAGGAATTACATTTAGAAGAGTACGGTAGCTTCATTCTTTCCTTTAATGGCGCAAAAATTATTAACTGTAAAACAGATGAAGAGTTATTCAGTAGTACGTTATCCCCTGAAATCGTTCACAGTCTATATGATATTAGTAAAGAAGAAAATGTATGGATTCACACATACATTGGCGACGATATTATCACTGAAAAAAACAACTCTTATACAGAAATTGAAGGTCAAATTACGGGTATGCCAATCGTAGAAGTAAATAATCTGAAAGAATCTGTACAACAACCAGTTGTAAAAGTATTGATGGTAGAAAATCCAGAGCATTTACAAACGGTAGAAGCAAAACTACAAAAACAACTAGAAGGCCAATTAAGCGTTATGCGTTCTAAACCATTTTTCTTAGAGTTTACTGAATATGGTGTTACAAAAGGAACAAGCTTAAATCAATTAATTCAAACACTAAACATTCAGCGTGAAGAAGTTATCGCAATGGGTGATAGCTATAACGACCAAGCGATGATTGAATTTGCTGGTCTTGGTGTTGCAATGGGCAATGCACCAGATGATATTAAAGAAATTGCAAACTACGTAACAGATACAAATATGAACGATGGCGTTGCAAAAGTAGTTGAGAAATTTGTACTAAAAACCGAGGTACTTGTTTAATATTTTCATTCACAAAACCTATTTGAAGTCAAATACTTCAAATAGGTTTTTATTTAAATTACCACGCTTTTGTGACTATATTTTGAACTTTGCACTATTCTCGTAGTGTAAACTTTCTTTTTGTATATAATGAAACAAAATAGACTATTTTATTTTGAAAAAGAATACAAATTTACTATATACAAGCATACGTTAAAGGAGGCTATTTCATGTTATCTACACCGATCGGACGATTAAGAGCAATCGGCTTAATTGAGGGGATTTCTTTCCTATTACTATTATTTGTAGCAATGCCATTAAAATATTTCGCAGGATTTGCAACAGCCGTTAAAATTACAGGTATGGCTCATGGTGTTTTATTTATTCTATTCATCTTTGCGGTAATTCAAGTAACAATCGTACACCGCAAATCAATTGCATGGGCACTTGGGGCATTTGTTTCATCAATTATTCCATTTGGCACGTTTGTACTAGATGCAAAATTAAAGAACGAACAACAATAACAAAAAGGTAGTTAACAACTGTTAACTACCTTTTCTATTTATAGATTTGGAATTTTCCAATCAATTTCTCTCTCACCCATATTAGCTAAAATCGTATTTACTTTAGAGTATGGTTTACTACCAAAGAAACCACGTCTTGCTGATAGTGGGCTTGGATGTACAGATTCGATAATATGATGCTTCGTATTCGTAATTAACTTTTTCTTCGCCTGTGCATGACGTCCCCACAATATGAAAATAACTGGGTTTTCACGTTCATTTAATAGCTCAATTACACGATCTGTGAAATGCTCCCATCCTTTCCCTTTATGAGAATTCGCCTCACCTTGACGAACTGTTAATACCGTATTTAATAGTAAAACCCCTTGTTCTGCCCACTTTACTAAATAACCGTTATTCGGGATTTCATAACCATATTCATCTCGGAGTTCTTTATACATATTTAACAATGACGGTGGCGTTTTAATACCGGGTTGTACCGAGAAGCTTAAACCATGCGCTTGCCCCGGTCCATGGTATGGATCTTGTCCTAAAATAACGACCTTTGTATTTTCATAACTTGTATACTCTAGAGCACTAAAAATATTTTCTAGCTTCGGATACACAACATGTGTACTGTACTCTTCTTTCAAAAAACCAGCCAGCTTGTGATAATATTCTTTCTCAAATTCTGGCGCCAATAAAGAACCCCAATCATTTTTCAAAACATTTTTCATGCGTTCACTTCCCGTCCAATTAATTCACCATATCCTGCTTTGTAAATACTACAAACGAAATAATAAGGGACACAACAGCCCAAACAGTTAAATTCATTAAAGAAAACCCCATCGATAACCCTTGTAATGCAGGTAATTTCCCTGATAGATAATCTGTTAATGATAAATTCACACTAAAAATATATTTCGCGCCTTCCCATGATGTTGCGAATGAGCTTAAAATACCACCTGCGATTAATGCCGCTAACATAACGCCCATACCAGCTGGTGTATTTCGAATTAAAACAGAGACCATAAACGAGATAGTTCCGATAACGATAGCAACAAACCAAGCTAATCCATACGCCATCAAGATATATTGCCACTGCGGAATAAGATGTACAAAATTCGTATTTAACGTTTCCTTATCAATAACAAACCCTGTTAAAACAGGTAAATTCCATCCCGAGTATCCAAATACAAGCCCTGATAATACGTAAGCAAACAAGCCGACAAGGAGCAGTATAAGTGAAATGAAAAATAACATCGTCACGTACTTACTAAGGAGTACTTTCCAGCGCCGAATCGGCCGCGTAAGTAGCATCTTCATCGTTCCATCACTTCGTTCTCCTGAAACAATATCAATAGCGACAATCATTACAAGCAGCGGAATAAACAATGTAATTCCTTGCTCAATAAACGCCCTTACAAAAGTTGGCGCGCCCGGTGCCATCGGGTTAATATCATGATCTAAATAATATTGTTGCTGCTCCACTCTTACCTTCAGCCAATCACGCCATTCTTCCGGTAGTCTAGAATTGTTCAAGCGGTTTTGAGAATCAACAATTTGTTGTTGCAACGAAACTTTCCAATCCGTTGTACCTAGCCTTTTTTGTGTCGTTTCTATTTCACGATACTGCGCATACACAAAGAGCGGGATTAAGATGGCTAAAATAAGCATGACAACAAAAATACGTTTCTTACGATAAATTTTCTCCGATTCATTTAAAACTAGATTCGCAAATTCACGCATGCTGCTCACCCCTTGTGAGTTCAATAAATAAATCTTCTAGCGTAAATACAAGCTCTTTAACACTATGCACATCCACCCCATGTTCTACAAAATGTTTATTCCAATTACTTATAGATTTGATATCCATACGGCATAGTAATCGATTACCTTCTATACCTACTTCTCTTACTTCCTCAGCATCTTCTAGCATATCTTTCGCCTTAGAAATCGGTGTAACAATCCATTCTACACGATCACTTGCTGTTTTAATTAACTCTTCAATCTTGGCAACTGTTATCATTTTTCCTTTATGAATAATCGCAACCCGATCGCATATCATTTGTACTTCGCTTAGCAAGTGACTTGAAATAAACACACTCATATTTTCTTCTTTCACAAGCTTATGTATAAATTCCCTAAGTTCTCTAATTCCAGCCGGGTCTAAGCCATTTGTTGGTTCATCTAATATGAGCAATTTTGGATTTCCAAGAAGCGCTTGCGCAATGCCAAGGCGCTGTTTCATACCGAGTGAGTACGTTTTTACTTTATCGTGAATTCTTTCATCTAAATGAACCATTTGAGCAATTTCAATAATACGTTCATCTGATATATCACCTAACATACGGGCAAATTGTTTTAAATTCTCCCATCCCGTTAAATATGTATACAGTTCAGGGTTTTCAACGATACTCCCAATTTGACGCATCGCTTCTCTGAAATTTTCCTTAATAGAATAACCACCGATAGAAATTGTACCCTCTGTTTCTTTAATCAATCCAACTAGCATCCGAATAGTAGTTGTTTTTCCAGCGCCATTTGGTCCTAGGAAGCCAAAAACTTCTCCTTGCTTTACATCGAAGGAAATATTCTCTACAATAGTCTTCTTTCCAATTACCTTCTTCACGTCTCGTACAGAAAGTATCGTCGTCATTTTACCCCTCCTTGTTCTAGTTTTAATTTACTCGCAACATTTTGAACTAATCGGTCCGCCATATATGTATACCCTACTTCATTCGGATGGAAATGATCGGAGTATAATAAATCTTTCCCGCGGTTTTGGAATAAATCAAATGTCGGTGTAATATACACATTTTTATTATTTAGCGCTAATTTTTCTAGAGATGCATTCCAGTCTACAACAATGTTTGATGATCCCTTTAAATCTTCTACATCTTCAAAAGGATTGTATAAACCAAGCCAAAAAATAGGACTATCTGTATTGAACTTACGAATTTCTTCTATAATTTTCTTCGCTTCATTTTGGAACGTTTCTGTATCAGGACGGTATGTTTCTAAATCTATCTTTCCGAGCGATTCCCACCCTGGAAATAAATCATTTCCCCCTATCGTTAAAACGATTACATCTGCTTGCTTAATTGAATATTGAGCGCCACTACTCTCCATTTGTTTTAATAAGTCGGGCATTTTTGCACCACTAACAGCTAAGTTAGTTAAAGCAACCTTTTGCTTATAATCTTTTTGTAAGTCTTCTTTCATCCGTCCAATATAGCCAATTCCTTCTTTATCACCAACACCGCGTGTTAATGAATCACCTAGACTAACAATTTGTAACGCTCCCGTTTTCTTTTTCTCTTTTGCCACTACATCGGTCTTTTTAATTAAATTTGAAGCTTTCGGATTTAACACATCATTTACACCTGAAACAAAGCCATATGCAAATAAACAGAAAGATGCAATTGTGATGAGTAGAATTACTTTTACTACTTTTGATCTCATATCAAAACCCCTTTTAGCCCTCATAGATTGTCCATAATTATACCAAACGCAATTTTGAAAAGCGATTTTCACACCTTGTCTATTATGTTGTTTCCCTATGTACTAATTCTGGCAATAACTCTACGTGCTTTACATCTATTTTCTCATCATTAATCTTTTCATATAATAATTCGAATGCCTTCACACCAACATTTTTACTACAATACGAAATCGTCGTAATGCCTAAAATATCTGCCACACCTTGATCATCACAACCAATAATCGTAATATCTTCTGGAATACGAATGCCTTGTTTTTTCGCTTCTGTTACCATTCCCGCTGCAATATGATTGCAAGATACAAGAAACGCTGTCGGTTTTACTGACATATGGGCCCATTCCCTAATTACATTACGCCCATCCTCCACCGTAAAACAGCCTTTAAATTTCCAGTCCTCTATCGGTGTTACAGCAATCGGTTGAAGCGAATCCTCATATGCTTGTTTTCTTCTCTGGCTATTAATGCTATTACTTCTTCCAATGCAATACCCAATACTTGTATGGCCGGCATCTATTAAGCTCTTCATCCCGCGCGAAAAGACTTTATAGTAATCAATATGCACACTCGAAATGAAATTCGAATCTATTTCTTCACACATAACAATTGGACCAAATTTCGTATATTCTTCAAGCTTTTCCTTACTATTCGCCCGGGAGCATATAATAACCCCATCAAGCTTTTTCATTTTTAACATATTCAAAATTTCTAATTCTCTTTCCTCACTATAATTCGTCTGACAAAGCATCATATTATAATTATTTTTTGCTGTTTCCTTTGATATCCCCTCGATAATAGCACTATAATATTGATCATTTACGTGCGGTAATAAAACGCCAATGACATTCGTTTTTCCTTTCACTAAATGAATTGCATTCACATTTTGCGTATAATTTAATTCTTCTATAATTGCTAAAATTTCTTTTCGTTTCTGTTCATTCACATATGGATGATTATTCAGTACACGTGAAACAGTTGAAACAGATACCCCAGCAAGTTCAGCAATCTTTCTTATATTCGTCATTTCATTTTCCCCTTCTCTGCAAAAATTCTCCCTTGACCTGGTAAGCTTTCCACAATATATCCTTTCCTAGCAAATACATTTTGAAAGGATATACAACTATGCTTCGATTCAGATTAGAATATATATTTTTCATTGGTGGTCTACTCACTCTCGCCATCGGTATTAATATGATGACGACAATTACTTCCTTTGGACTTAGCCCTTATGATTCCTTCTTTATTGCACTATATCAAAATTTTGGGATAAGTATCGGTTTTTGGATTTTCATGATTAATTTTGCATTTACACTTATCGTACTCTTTTGGAATAAAAAACAAATAACAATTGGTACCATTGTAACGATGGTTCTTATTTCGCTTTTTGTTGATTGGATTGGTTCCATTACAATTATTATGGACGCTATCCGCTCTCTTCCAAAATATATAACACTTATTTGTGGAAATCTATTTGTTGGAGCTGGGATTGGTCTTTACGTCTCTACAAACCTTTGCGCGGCGCCTCAAGAAGCTTTCGTTTTGACGGTTGCTGAGAAAAAGAAGTGGACATTTAGAAGAACAGAAATTTCGTTAGCGTTTTTATTTTTAACATTAAGCTTCCTATTAGACGGACCTATCTATTTTGGAACAATCATCTTATCTTTTACAACAGGCTGGATTATCCAAGCATTTATTCAAGTTGGTACGCAGATTTTAAATAGAAAAAAACCTATTAAGCAGGCTGCTTAATAGGTTTTTTATTAGGGGAGATGCTACTTTGCATCTCCTTCAATTCGGTAATTTGCTTTCAGACAATCTATTTCTTCATACCCTTGCAACGTATGTAGAATATAATCATAATCAGCAAGAGATGCACGATGCGTTACAATTACAATTTCAGCTTTTCCTTTCTCTTCAAGTGGCATTTGAATAATCTTTTCAAAGCTAACACCACGCTCAGAGAACAATGAAGTAATTTTTGCAAATACACCAATTTCATCTTTTACATGAAGTCTTAAAAATTTCTTCACAACAATTTCGTCTGGCTCTTTTAATACCTTTTTATACTGCGGGGATACCGCGCTATTTCCGTTTACACCTAATCGAATATTTTGCATGACAGCTACTAAATCTGAAACAACAGCTGTTGCTGTTGGTAAACTTCCTGCACCTGGTCCATAAAACATCGTTTCTCCAACCGCTTCACCATACACATAGACAGCGTTATATTCATTTTGCACAGCCGCAAGGGGATGTGTATTTGGAAGTAGCGTTGGTTCAACTGTAACTTCTAATTTTTCACCATCTCGCTTCGCAAGACCGATTAATTTAATCGTGTAACCTAAACTCTTACTGTATTCAATATCTTCTTCTGTAATAGAAGTAATTCCTTTTACCTTCACATCTCCAAGCTCCACATTTGTAGAGAAACCAAGGGTAGCCAAAATCGTCATTTTTCTTGCTGCATCTAAACCTTCCACATCTGATGTTGGATCTGCTTCTGCAAATCCAAGTTGTTGGGCTTCTTTTAACACGTCGTTATATGCTCTCCCTTCATCTGACATTTTCGTCAAAATAAAATTTGTCGTTCCATTTACAATTCCCATTACCTTCGTAATAAGATCTGAAGAAAGTCCTTCTACGATACTTCGTAAAATCGGGATCCCTCCGGCTACACTTGCTTCATAAAACAAGTCTGCTTTATTATCTTTTGCTACCGCTAAGAGTTCCGCCCCATGTAACGCCATTAAATCTTTATTGGCAGTTACAACATGCTTTCCACTTTGTAAAGCTTGCAAAATATATGCTTTTGCATCATCAATGCCACCCATCACTTCGATGACAACGTCAATATTCGGATTATCTAAAATTTCATTTGCATCTTGTGTTAATAGAGTAGAAGGTACCTCTACTTCTCTCTCTTTTTCAATATTTTGTACTAGTACTTTCGTTACTTTCACGGGACAACCCACTTGATGTATGAGTCTCTCTTGATGATCTGTAATAATACGAACTACACCGCTACCAACTGTCCCAAGACCTAATAAGCCAACTTGAATTTCCTTCATAATACTGTCCACCCCTCAAAAATTGTGTTTAGATGAAATTATATGAGTAAAAAATCTGAAAAACAATGTTTTTTGAACATTCGGAAAAATATAAGTTAATTTTTACAAAGAAAACGTTGCCACGTGTTACACAATCTTTTTTTATAATACATAAGGGGTTTCTTGATACACGTAATAATTCAGCCAATTAGAGAATAATAGATTCCCATGACTTCTCCACCTTACAAGCGGTTTCTCATTTGGGTTATTATGCTTAAAATAATTTTTCGGCACATCAATATTTAACCCTTTGTCGCGGTCTCGTTCGTATTCTTCTTTTAACGTATCACAACTATATTCACTATGCCCGAGCGCGAACACTTGTCTTCCTTCTTGCCCAATAACAAGGTGGACACCCGCTTCCTCAGAGTTTGCTAATAATGTTAATTCTGTCACCTCTCTAATATCACTCTCTCGTACTTCTGTATGACGAGAATGCGGGGCGAAAAACAATTCATCAAACCCTTGTAGCAATTTCACATGTTGCTCACGGACTTCATGCTCAAATACACCGAACATTTTTTCCTTAAGAGGATACTTTGGAACGCCATAATGATGATACAAACCAGCCTGTGCCCCCCAGCAAATATGAAGCGTAGATGTTACATTCTTTTTTGAATACTCCATAATACGTTTAAGCTCTTCCCAATAATCTACCTCTTCAAAAGAAAGAGTTTCAACTGGTGCTCCCGTAATAATCAATCCATCAAATTTCTCATTCTCAATATCACGGAATGTTTTATAGAAGCTCGTTAAATGTTCCTGTGCTACATTACGTGACAAATGTGATTCCATATGAAGTAAATGAACATCTAATTGCAACGGCGTGTTGCCAATTAAACGAAGTAATTGCGCTTCTGTGTCTTGCTTTGTAGGCATTAAATTTAATATAGCAATTTTCAATGCCCGGATATCTTGTGTTTCTGCTCGCTCCTTCGTCATTACAAAAATTTTTTCCTCCTGCAACACTTTGCGAGCTGGTAAATCTTTATCAATTATGATCGGCATGTTCTTTGCCTCCGACTAGCGCTGCTTCTAAATCTGCAATAATATCAGAAACATCTTCTATACCAACTGATAAACGAATTAAATCTGATGTAACGCCAGCTAGACGCTGATCTTCAGCACTTAATTGTCTATGCGTCGTGCTAGCAGGATGTATAACGCAAGTTCGTGCATCCGCTACATGTGTTACGAGAGTTGCTAGTTTTACATTTGCGATAAATTCTTTCGCTGCCTCTAATCCTCCCTTAATGCCGAATGTTAAAACACCACTAGCACCTTTTTTCAAATACGTTTGTGCTAACGAGTAATTTTCATTACTATCTAGTCCCGGATAATTCACCCATTCAATACGTTCATGGTTAGCAAGCCACTTAGCAACTGCAAGAGCATTTTCACTATGACGCTCCATTCGTAAATGCAGCGTTTCTAAGCCAATATTGCTAATATACGCATTGAATGGGCTCATACAGTTTCCGTAGTCTCTTAATAATTGAACACGTGCCTTCACAATATAAGCTGCTGCACCAAAATTTTGAACGTAACTTACGCCGTGATAACTTGGGTCCGGTTCAACAAGTTCAGGATATTTCCCATTTGTCCAATCGAAGTTCCCTCCGTCAATGACAATACCGCCTAAAGAACTTGCATGACCATCGATATATTTCGTCGTAGAATGAACGATAATATTTGCCCCGTGCTCAAATGCTTGGCATAAATAAGGAGTTGCTAATGTATTATCCACGATAAAAGGTACTTCCAACTCTTTCGCTGCATCTGAAAATTCTTTGAAATTTAAAACGTTCATCGCTGGATTTCCTAGCGATTCTGCATAAACAAGCTTCGTCTTACCATTAGCAAGAGCCACGATTTCATCAGCAGTTAAATTTGGATTAAAGAACGTAACATCGATACCAAGCTTACGCAAACTCACCCCAAACAAATTAAACGTTCCACCGTAAACTGTGGAAGAACAAAGCAAGTGGTCTCCGCTACTACAAATATTTAAAACAGCAAGCATAATAGCAGCCTGCCCAGAAGCCGTTGCAACAGCTCCTACACCACCCTCTAAATCCGCTAATTTTTGCTCAAATGCAGCTAAAGTAGGATTTCCAATACGCGTATATATATATCCTTCTGCCTCTAAATTAAATAGTGCTGCTAAATCATCCGAAGTATCATATTTATACGTTGTACTTTGATAAAGTGGCAAAACACGCGGTTCACCATTCTTTGGTGTATAGCCACCTTGCACACAAATTGTTCCTTTTCCCCATGATTCTCCCATCTCTCATTCTCCTTTCTTCTATGCAAAATAAAAAAACTACTCCTTTCCTGAAAACAAGAAAGGAGCAGTTTGAAAACACGCTCTAAAGGCTCTTTCTTATCTCTCAGGATTTATTACCTGCAGGATTTGGCACAATTCCGTTATACGGCTGTTGCCAAGGTTTCATCGGGCCTGTCCCTCCACCTTTTCTTGATAAGACTATGCAATTACCGTTGATTTTATAGCAATAATTTCCTAATGTCAATCAGTTTTTCTGAATGTTCTAAATTAACTACAAAGGATTTGACATGCATAACAAAAGAAATATATTCCATATCCCTTTGAAAAAGACCTTTTAAAACTCACGATTACTATATAGAATTAAGTAAGTAGTTTAACTGTATACATTTCAAATTCTCACGAGACCCCAATATATTGAATAAGCCAACCTCTCAAAAAGATACTATACATATTCATTTCATTTCGCAGGAGCATATTTAATCCTTTCGACATTCCAACTTACATAACGGAGGTATAACATGACAAACACAAAGGACATGCACTATATACTCGTCCTATACGGCATTCTTTTAGGCTCTATAGTAGGAGCAACAGTCTGGCTATTTTTAGTTACAATAAATATCGGCATTCACTTTATTTGGGGATACTTGCCTACTATTTTCTCTTCTCCCCCGTATTACACTATTTGTGTAACAACTATCGGTGGTATTCTCGTCGGTTTAACTCAAAAATATTTCGGCACATATCCACGTCTTATGCCGGAAGTAATGGGTGAATATAAAAAAACAGGTAGAATTGAATATCGTTTCGTACATAAAGCTACTTTAACTGCGATTATCGTTTTAATATTTGGAGCTAGCTTAGGTCCCGAAGCAGCACTTGTTGGCATTATCGGTGGACTTTGTACATGGATAGGAGATCGCTTTACATTCGCCTTAAAAGGAATGAATGAACTAACAGAGGTTGGAATTGGTGCTACTTTAAGTGTAATTTTTAACGCGCCATTATTCGGTTATTTAGCTCCAAATGAAAATGAGGGTGAGCAAATTAACGAATTTTCTAAAGGAAAAAAAGCAATTGTATATTTAGCTACCACTTTCGCTGGTTTTTCCGTTTATTTATTACTTAGTAAATTCGATAATCGTGGATCCTTTATCGTTGATTTTGGAGAAGGTTCCCTTTCTCTTAATGAATGGATTGCCTTTCTACCACTTGCTAGTATTGGTGCTATAGTTGGCTTCTTTTATTTCAAATTAGAATTCACATTAGAGAAATTAATCCATCCCTTAAAAGAATATAAACTATCACTTGGAATTATCGGTGGTATTTTATTAGGAATTACAGGAACTTTTCTCCCTTACACGTTATTCTCAGGAGAACATCAATTAAAAGATTTAGTCGTTGAATGGAGCCATTTATCCTTCTGGGTGCTACTTCTTTCAGGGGTTTTAAAATTATGTATTACTGCCGTTTGTTTGAATACAGGTTGGCGCGGTGGACACATTTTCCCAATTATATTTGCTGGATCTAGTATCGGATATGCTATAGCGTCCATTATCCCTATAGATCCAATTGCTTCGGTAGCCATCGTCACGACAGCAATTTCAAGCTATGCATTAAGAAAACCAATTGCAATAACATTACTATTACTCATGTTTTTCCCGCTCAATTTACTACTACCGATGCTTGGAGCGGCAGCGATTGGTAATGCATTTCCTCTTCCTAAAAACAACGAAGCTACAAGCGAATAAAAGTAGGCAGTAGGGACAAAAGTTCCACTGCCTATTTTTATTACACACGTTGCTTCAATAGTGCGTATAACTCTTCAAAATTTTGCACTTCATATGTTGGCACAACCTCGCTATCATTTGATTTCTTTTCTCGATTAAACCAACAAGTATCAATTCCCGCTGCATATCCGCCTTTCATATCAGCACTTAACGAATCCCCAATAATGAGCCCCTTTTCTGGAGCAAAATTAGGAATTCGTTCAAAAACATAATCAAAATACTCTTTCATCGGTTTTTGGAATCCTGTATCCTCAGAAACAAAAATATCTTGAAACAAGGCATGTAATCCTGCATTACGTAAACGTTTATCTTGCGTCTGAGAAATACCGTTTGTCACAATATATAAATCGTACTCACTTTGAATTTGACTTATAAATTCAAATGCGCCTTGCATGAGCTGATTTCCTTCTTCTAAGTAGCTACGATAATTATTTTCGAATAATATCCCATCTACCTCTTCCCCATATTCTTTCAACAAAATCGAAAATCGTGTATTTAAGACTTCATCACGATTTATTTCCCCTTCTTCAAAAGCCTCCCAAAGGCGTTTATTAATTTTTTTATATTGCGCCTCAATCTCTCTAGTTAGATTAATCCCTCTCTCTTCAAACAGCATACGTAACGCCACTTTCTCCGCCTTTTGAAAGTCTAACAATGTATCATCTACATCGAATAACAATGTTTTATATTTTTTCATAAGCACTTCACACCCTCTTTTCTACAAAAATAAATTTACGTAAATCGTATCATTCCTTCTTGTAAACATAATAGGAGATATCTCATACTAAACAGGAGGTGAAAACATGAAAGTTAGCAAAAATAGCAAAGAAATCTCCCATTACGTGCAAACTTCCAACTTCCATACCCTTTTTTCTTTTAATGTCTTACCATATGTTGAACTACACTCCTTTCAAAAGAAAGAAAGGATATGTAATGAAGGCGTTGATGTTCCTTATCTTTATTACTTAATTTCCGGGAAAGCAAAAATATATATGAGTCACAAAAACGGGAGGATCTCCTTAATTAACTTTATTCAAGAACCTTCGTTCATTGGGGAATTAGGGTTAATCGGCGTTGAATCCGTTACGAAAACGGTGGAAGTGATTGAAGATTGTATGTGCTTGGCACTCCCTCTTAAAGATTGTCAGCATCTTTTATTACAAGATCCTATCTTTCTACAGAAACTATGTAAATTTATCGGCGAAAAAACAATTACCCGAACAGAAAGTTACGCCAAAAATAATAGTTATCCGTTCGAAAACCGGTTAGCGGCATTTATTCTATTAACAGAACAAAATAACAGTTATACAGAGAAACATACCGAAGCTTCGGAATACTTAAATGTCAGCTACCGTCATCTTTTATATGTATTAAACCAGTTTTGCCAACAAAATTACTTACAAAAAGACGGAAGAACCTATTACATACAAGATCGAATTCAATTAGAAACACTAGCTGATGAACTTAAAATATAAAAAAGCAGCATTAACGTTTATATGTTAATGCTGCTTTTTTCGAGTGACGATTCTATTTTCAATTAAAATTTGCTTGCTACTTTAGCTGCTTCTTCAAGACCTGCTGTAATGATCTCTTCTGCTTTATCTGGGAATTGGTTATGTCCTTCAATAACTACTGTTTCCATATTTGTTGCACCGAAGAAGCCCATCATGCTTGCTACATATTTAACAGCCATTTCTACTTCAGCTGCTGGACCTTCAGAATATACGCCACCGCGCGCGTTTAATAATGCAATCTTCTTATCTCCAATTAGACCAACTGGACCTTCTGGCGTGTATTTAAACGTTTTGCCAGCACGGTTTAAATAATCAATATATGTGTGCAATACTGCTGGGATTGTTAAGTTCCATAATGGGAAACCGAAAACGACTTTATCAGCTTCTAAAAATTGATTTAAATACTTATCAGCAACTGCTACCGCTTTTGCTTCCTCTTCATTTAAATCAAATCCTTTACCTGCTTTGAATGTACCATTAATCATATCTACGCCTACATATGGTAATTCTTCTTTATATAAATCAAGTTCTACTACTGTATCATTTGGATGTGCTTCTTTATAGTTTGCTAAAAATGCCTCGTATAATTTCACACTAACTGCTTGTTCCGCTGGGCGGTTGTTTGCTTTTACAAATAAAACTGTTGCCATTGTTTTTCCTCCTAGTACTCACTCTTCTGTTATTATATGCTTTTAAAAAAGGTATCCCTTGTAATTGTTGTTTTGTTGCTTACAAACATATTTTATCTTTATATCAAGACAATTTCGTCCTCACATAGACGTATTTTTCCATAAAAAAAGTCTACCTTCTAAAGGCGAACTAGGTCTTACGACTTTTGTCTTATACAATTCCGTTTTTCACTGCATATAATGCCGCTTGCGTGCGATCAGATAAATTCAACTTACTCAAAATACTACTTACATGAGCTTTTACCGTTTTTTCTGTAATAACTAAAACGGAAGCGATCTCTTTATTACTCATCCCTTTCGCTAATAGCTGCAACACTTCATTTTCTCTCGCTGTTAACACATCCACTTGAATAGAAGGTTCTTCTTCTTTTTCTTCCATAGGTAATGTTTGAGAGAGAAGAGCATTTGCTATATCCGGATGTAATTGAATATTACCTTTATATGCGCTTCGAATAGCTTCAACAAGCTGATCCGGTTCTACATCTTTTAAAATATAGCCGCTTGCTCCCGCCCTTAACGCTGGTAAAACATGCGCCTGATCAGAGAAACTAGTTAATACAATTACTTTCACATTTGGATATTCTTTTTTGATGCACGCCGTCGCCTCGACACCATCCATTTCGGGCATATATAAATCCATTAGTACCACATCAGGATTTGTCTCCCCTACTTTCACTAATGCTTCTTTCCCGTTATTTGCTTCTCCAACTAACGCTAAATCTTCCTGTGTACTCAAGAAAAATGCTAACCCTTTTAAAACGACTGTATGATCATCAACTAACAATACTTTTATTTTCACAAACTTCCCTCATTTTCACATCATAATGGTACGTTTACTTTTACACTTGTTCTTTTCTTATCACTTACGATTTTAATTGTTCCACCAACTAATTCTACTCTTTCACGCATCGTAGTCATACCGAGTGATTTCTTCTCTTTTATATTCTTTTCTACAAAGCCGTTTCCTTGATCGACTATTTCTAATGATACATTCTTCTCCGTCACTTTGAAATAAATCGCCGCTTCTCTGACATTCGCATGTTTACTTACGTTATTTAACGCTTCTTGTCCAATTCGCCATAGTGCTTCCTCTACTACGCGCGGCAAATCTCGAACACCCGTAACTTGTTCCCGAATTTTCAATCCCAAACTTTCGCCATATTGCTTTAAAGCTGGTAATAATCCTTTCTCTAATCCCGCTGGACGTAGTTGCCAAATTAACGTCCTCATTTCTTTTAAAGCACCTTGCGATAACTCACGTATCTCATGCAAAGATTGATCTACCTTTTCATTTTTCCCCTTTAAGACAGCTTCGGCACCTTTCGTCATAAAGGTTAATGAAAATAACTTTTGTGAAACAGAATCATGCAAATCTCTAGCTAAACGATTACGTTCTTCCATTCGTACAAGTTCTCGGCGCTTTTCATTTAACCTTAAGTTCTCTATCATCAAAGATATATGGTTTGCTAACGCCTGTACTACATCTATCGTATTTATATCAAATTCTCCATTATTCGAACTTACACTTAATACGCCAAATATATGATCTTGAATGTGTATAGGAATGGCAATAACTGCACGATTAGGATGTACGATATTCCCAACCTGACTCTTTAACAAAACAGGTTCTTCTTTTTTCAGCGCTTCCTGTGCCGCTGACTTCAAATCCTCTTGCAACTCATCTATCTTATACGAAGCTCTTACAGCAAGTTCATTTTCTTCTCTAATAAAGAATACAACTTGCTCCCATAGAAATAACTTCCCTATTTGTTTTACAATCTCCTCAGGCAATGCATTAAATTTATGAATCGTCCTTAAAGCTTGAATAAAACGTTCTAACTTCACATAATAATGAGCCCTTCTCTTTTCATTCTCATACAGTTTTGTACGTTTTAATGCTGTTCCAATTTGGAACGCAACTGATTGTAATAACACTAATTCTTCTTCAGAAAAATGTGTTTTACCCGGGCTAGCGACATTTAATACGCCAAATTCATCTTCCCCAGCTTTTAACGGCACTGTCGCATGATGCACAATTCCTTCTGTATCTCCCCAGTTATATTCAATCGCATTATTAATTCTCTTACATTCAATAATATTAACGGCTCTCTCTAGTTTCCCTTCCACAAATCGGTGTAAACACCAACAATTCCCCTCACACATCGGTCGTTTATTTTCAAATCTCAATCCCTCTGGCAATTGATAATCAATTAATTTCGTATATCTACCATTTTCATCCGCAAGAAATATCCATCCTGTCGTTAAACCCGTTACATTCAATAGTTTTTCCAATACAGCTTGCATCACATGATATGTATCATTTGAAGTGTTCAACGTCTCTGCAATCTCTTTTAATATAACTAATTCATTTGTACGATTTTCTTGAAACATAACTCGTCTCCTACATACAAGATTTTCAATAGCCCCTAAAATAAATCATCTACTTTTCACTTTGTACTTATTCGTAACATTGATATAATGGTGAAAACATAGTTTTCATTATATCACTTGAGGGGGCTTTCATAATGACATTAAATAAAGCACTTACTATCGCTGGTTCTGATACAAGTGGCGGTGCTGGTATACAAGCAGATTTAAAAACATTCCAAGAACTTGGTGTATACGGAATGACATCTCTTACGACAATCGTAACGATGGATCCACATAACGGTTGGGCACATAACGTATTCCCAATCCCGGCTTCTACATTAAAACCACAATTAGAAACAACAATTGAAGGTGTTGGCGTAGATGCTTTAAAAACAGGTATGCTAGGATCAGTAGAAATTATTGAAATGGTTGCAGAAACAATCGAAAAACATAATTTTAAAAATGTAGTAGTTGATCCTGTTATGGTATGTAAAGGTGCTGATGAAGCATTACATCCTGAAACGAATGATTGCTTACGTGACGTTCTTGTTCCAAAGGCATTAGTTGTAACACCAAACTTATTTGAAGCTTACCAATTAAGTGGCGTAAAGATCAATTCTCTTGAAGACATGAAAGAAGCAGCGAAAAAAATCCACGCTTTAGGCGCGAAATACGTCCTAATTAAAGGCGGTAGCAAGCTTGGTACAGAAACTGCAATCGACGTCCTATATGATGGAGAAACATTCGATCTTTTAGAATCAGAAAAAATTGATACAACAAATACACACGGCGCAGGTTGTACATATTCTGCTGCAATTACAGCAGAACTTGCAAAAGGAAAACCTGTGAAAGAAGCAGTAAAGACTGCTAAAGAATTTATCACAGCTGCTATCCGTTATTCGTTCAAGATTAATGAATACGTAGGCCCAACACATCACGGTGCATATCGTAAATTCGTTGTATCAAAAGAACTTGTCTAACCTATAAATGAAAACACCCACAGAGTTTACATTTTCTCTCTGTGGGTGTTTTTTATAAGCTCCTCTGGTCATCGTATCTTTAAGATGCAGAACTAACTTGATTTCTACCATTTCTTTTGGAGTAATATAATGCATCATCAGCAGCTTGAATAAATTGCTCTGGTGATTCTTCATACACTGAAACGCCTACTGAAACTGTAATTTTTATTTTTGTTCCATTTAACAATTGGAATGAATGGTTTTCAACAACTGTGCGAACTTGTTCCCCTGTACGCATTCCATAAGCTAATCCCTTCTTTGGTATCAAAAGTGCAAACTCCTCTCCACCCTTTCGAAAGGATAAATCTGGAAATGGTGAAATTTCTCTTAAAATACATCCAATTTGTTTTAACACTTCGTCTCCTGCAGGATGTCCATACGTATCATTTACACACTTAAAATGATCAATATCTATAAGTAGTAAACAAAGTGAGTCATTTTTCATAAGCTTACTCCCAATATGACGATTCATCTCTAAATCAAACTGTCTTACGTTTCCTAAACCTGTCAATGCATCTATCGTTGCATATTGTCTCATCGTTTGAAATAACTCATTGGATTGCAATACATAATTTGCGCTTATAAATGTGATATATGCTGCAACACTACTACAAACTACATATAATGCTACGATAGACATATCCTTAAATAAAATAGAAAGTGGCACTACTAAGATAGATAAACTATATACATTAAACCAGATCCATCTTGTAAATATAGAAGCTTTCATCCGCCAAATAAAAACAACTCCAACACCTATCAATACAATACTATAACAAGCCAATTCAGAGGCTAAAGAATACTCTGTAAAAAATAATCGGGTAATTAAAATAATAGTAACTGTTATACTACTAGCTATCGGACCTCCGATTATAATCGCTAAAATAACAGCTAAATAACGTAGATCCAACATAATATCCTCAATATGTACACCAAAATGCATCAATAGTACACTTAATATTCCAGTAAGCATACCTACTACACATTTCTGCCAAAGAGAAAACTCTTCTTTTAACGGCCTATCTCTTAAAATCTGACCTCCAACAAAAATAAAGGAAAGAATAAGTGTTGTGTTTACAAATAAGTCCCTTAACATAAAATAATCTCCCTACTTTTCTATCTATTCCTTTCCTTATTTTATTGTATACGAGATACCTATAATTCCCAAAGCTTTTTATTTATTTTTGCTGTTCCACGTGAAACAGAAAAAAATAAAAAGGACGAAAATTCGCCCTCTTCATTAACAACATCGTGATATCTTTCCGCCCTTTGCATTAAACCTAGCTTCTTGCGCTTCTGCAAAAAACTGTTTTTGACATACCACTTCTTCTTCTGGATGATGCTTTTTCATATGCTCTACATATGTTTCATAGCTTGGTACCCCAACGAGTAAACTAATAAAGTGTTTCCTTTTTCCCCATACTTTCCTTAGTCGTTTAAGCATAATAGTTCCTCGACTCACTTTCATCTCTAGGTATATATGGTGCCTCTTTTAGCGGCATTGGCTTATTTCTTAATACTTGAATCCAAATTCGAATTGCAGAAATTAATACAGCAATTACAACTATCATAAAAATCCCACAAAGCGCTGCATCAATATAATCATTGAAAATAATTTGTTTCATTTGGGCGACATTTTTAGCCGGTGCTAACACTTTCCCCTCATCTAATGCTCCTTGAAATACCTTTGCATGAGATAGAAATCCTATTTTAGGATTTTCATGAAATAGCTTTTGATAACCCGCCGTCATCGTTACAATAAGCAACCCGACAGTTGGAATAAGTGTCACCCAAACATATGCCTTTTTCCCCATTTTGAACAAAATTGTCGTTCCAAGTAATAATGCAATACCTGCTAACATTTGGTTTGCAATACCGAAAAGTGGCCATAATGTATTAATTCCACCAAGCGGATCTACTACCCCTTGATATAAGAAATAACCCCATCCTAATACACATAATGTTGTAGCTATTACATTCGCTAATGTAGAATCCGTTTTCCCAAATGGCTTATATACATGTCCTAAAATATCTTGAATCATAAATCGGCCTACACGCGTTCCAGCATCAATTGTTGTTAAAATGAATAGCGCTTCAAAGAGGATTGCAAAATGATACCAAAAGGCCATCATAGCCGTTCCACCTATTACTTGTGAGAAAATATATGCCATACCTATCGCTAACGTCGGTGCACCACCTGTACGTGATAAAATCGTTTGCTCTCCAACGTTTACAGCGAGATCTTTTAGTTCATTTGGTGTAATAGCAAACCCCCATGAAGAAATAACTTGAGCTGCCTGCGAGACATCCGTACCGATAAGTGCTGCGGGACTATTAATCGCAAAATAAGTTCCTGGTGTTAATACACATGCTGCAATCATCGCCATCGCGGCTACAAATGACTCCATTAACATTGCTCCATAACCAATTGGTTGTGCGTGTCCCTCTTGTTCAATCATCTTTGGTGTCGTACCTGATGAAACGAGAGCATGGAATCCAGACACCGCACCACAAGCAATTGTAATAAATAAGAACGGGAATAAGTTTCCAGAGAAAACAGGACCTGTTCCATCGATAAATTTCGAAACTGCTGGCATTTGTAAATCTGGTGCTACAATTAAAATACCGATTGCTAATCCAACAATTGTCCCGACTTTTAAAAATGTGCTTAAATAATCACGTGGTGCTAAAAGCATCCAAACTGGTAATGCCGATGCGATAAACCCATATACAATAAGCATAATAGCAATCGTTTCACCGCTAAATGTGAACATACTTGCAAGTGTTGGATGTTCTGCTACATACTGTCCTCCAATAAGAGACAGTATAAGTAGAATAATTCCGATTACTGACCCTTCACCAACCCGTCCAGGCCTAATGTAGCGCATGTACACTCCCATTAAAATAGCGATAGGAATCGTTGCTGCTATCGTAAACATTCCCCAAGGACTTCCTACAAGCGCCTTTACTACTACTAATGCTAATACCGCTAATAAAATAATCATAATGCCTAAAATACCTATCATTGCAATAAGCCCTGTAACAGGACCAATCTCATCTTTAATCATTTCTCCTAAAGATTTACCATTCCGTCTCATTGAAGCAAATAAAATTACAAAATCTTGCACAGCTCCAGCGACAACTACCCCAACAATAATCCATATTGTCCCTGGTAAATAACCCATTTGCGCCGCCAAAATCGGTCCTACTAAAGGGCCTGCCCCAGCAATGGCTGCAAAATGATGTCCAAATAATACCCACTTATTTGTCGGAACATAATCTTTTCCATCATTTAATGTATGGGCTGGCGTTTGTCGATTATTATCTAAACCGAATACCTTTCTCGCTATAAATCTACTATAAAAGCGATAAGCAACTGCATACACACATACCGCAGCTACTAAGAGCCACACGGCATTAATAGTTTCACCTTGTGATAAAGCTATTACACCAAAAGCACCTGCTCCTACTGCTGCAATAACTCCCCAAAGTAAAATCGACTTCAATGTTTTCACATACAATCCCCCCAATACTATTGCTTAGTGGGATTGTACTAAATTTTCTGAATATTTTATTTGAATCCTCCTTATCATGAAGGATTTTTAGTTTATCATGTTAAAAATTTCGCATTATCTACTATAATTCTATTTTATTTCGAAGTTTTTTCACGTAATTCCGACTAACTGGAATCGGTTGCTCATCATATTTATCTAAATACAAATTATATGTGCCATTATAATAAGGTTTTAGTTCTTGTACATATGACATATTAATTAAATAACTTTTATGTACGCGTAAAAAATCATATGCATTTAACTTATTTTCCAGCTCCTGAAGTGTATATGTTGAAATATACTGATTATTCGTTGTATAAATTGAAACCGTTTTGTTCTCCTTATTTTTGCTTATATATACAATATCTTCAGGGAAAATATATCTAATCCCCTCTTGACCTTCTATCGGTAGTTTTCGCAAATAACTCTTTGCTTTCTCGCCGTGCTCTTTACACATTCTATATAAAAGGAATTGCAAATCTTCCTCACGAAATGGGCGTAGTAAATAATAGAATGCTTGAAAACGAAATGCCGTAATCGACTCTTCTATATCTTCACCCATAAAAATCAATTTCGTATAACAATTTACTTCCCGTAATAAACTCGCATATTCAAAACCAGTTCCATCTAGTAATTTTGAATTCAAGAAAACAAAATCTGGTGTATGCTTTTTCATGATAAATAATGATTCTGTTCCCGTATTCGCTTCAAAACATTCTACATTCTTTATATTTTCAGTGAATTTTTCAGCTAAACTTCTTCGCTCTTCTACTTCTTCCATGATCAGTAAAATTTTCATTTCTTCAACCACCTAATTCTTTTGTCCATATGTCCTGTTGTATACATTCGCTTTTATAAGAAACATTCCCTTTTTCTTACTATACCATTATTTATCTAAAAAAACAGAAAAAAGGAAACCACGACGGTTCCCCCTGCCCTTTTATTCCATTATTTGTAGGTAGTAAAACTCACTGAATGCGAAATTTTACTGCCTCAAAAACACAATTGGTGCTGGCTAATAATCAGTGAGAGATACCCCCTCACCTTATACTAATTCTCGTTGCTTCGTTTCTTGCCCAAGTACAATTACAGCAACTACACCAATTAAAATTGATCCACAGAAAATCGTAAATATTAGTGATAATGAAGCCTGTGAAGCAACTAAATACCCTACTAATAGCGGCCCAAGAATACCACCAATACGGCCAAATGCTGCTGCCATTCCTGCACCTGTACCACGAATAACCGTTGGATACTGTTCCGGTGTATAAGCATATAAGGCACCCCAAGCACCTAAATTAAAGAAGGATAGTAACATCCCTGCTACGATCAATACTGTTAATGACTCCGCCACTCCAAACAAGTAAGCACTACACGCTGTACCGATTAAATACGTAACTAAAACAAACTTACGACCAAGTCGTTCAATAAACCAAGCCGCTGTGAAATATCCTGGCAATTGAGCTAACGTCATAATAAGTACGTACTGGAAACTTTTTATTAAACTAAATCCTTTTAATACCATTACACTAGGTAACCAAAGGAACATCCCATAATAGGAAAAGACAACAGAAAACCATAGAATCCATAACATAATTGTTGCCCTACGATATTCTCCAGACCAAACTGACTTTATATTTTCAATAACAGATGGTCTTTTTTCAACCTTTTGGAATCTCGGTGAATCTGGTAAATTCCATCTTAAATATAAAGCATATAGTGCCGGAACTGCGCTCAATACCATCGCAACTTCCCAACCATATTTCGGAATTACAAAATACGAGATAAGAGCTGCAATTAGCCATCCGCCTGCCCAAAAGCTTTCTAATAGCACAACTATTTTGCCACGTTCATGTGCTTCAACACTCTCTGATACTAATGTAGAAGCAACTGGAAGCTCTCCACCAAGCCCCATACCAATTAAAAATCGTAACACAAGGAACATCGCAAGTGTCGTCGTTAAAGCAGTTAAACCACTACCGATAGAAAATAGTAATAATGTAATAATAAAGACTGATTTCCGCCCTATTTTATCTGATAGTATTCCAAAAACGAGCGCTCCGACTGCCATACCAATTGAATTAATGCTGCCTATCCAGCCCATTTCTTGCGTACTTAATCCCCAATCTTTTTGCAATGCCACCATTACAAATGAAAGCATTCCAACATCCATTGCATCGAATAACCATCCAAGCCCCGCTATTCCAAGTAGCTTTCGCTTCGAAATTTCTTTCACCTTGCCCACAAGAAGTCCTCCTTACACAGCTGTCTTTACACATCATTTTACATGTGTGAATTGTATAAGTAAAATACTTTCGTTCAAAAAATTCTCCTTCATCATTCCCCAAAAGTAAAATACTTATCACACTATTTGAGGGATGTAAGACTTCCACTTCAAAATTTAGCTGAAGCAAAGAGGTTAGATGGAAAATCAACTGCCGTTAAACGTCCAATTGGTGAAGGTTAACAATCAGTGGTGGATGAGTAAAACCCCACTTTATCAAAAATGGACAAATAAAAAAGTAGCGATATTCCGCTACTTTTTCGAACGCATAACTTCTTTTAAAAATTCCGCTAATACTAACTGACGACGCCAGCGTGTTGGATTACTACACAATCTATAAAACCACTCTAAGTTAATCGCTTGAATCCACTTTGGTGCACGTTTTACCTCTCCAGCCCATACATCTAAA
This sequence comes from Bacillus sp. FSL K6-0069, assembly GCF_038007785.1. Classification (NCBI taxonomy): domain Bacteria; kingdom Bacillati; phylum Bacillota; class Bacilli; order Caryophanales; family Bacillaceae; genus Bacillus; species Bacillus sp. FSL K6-0069. The sequence continues at coordinate 5,199,446 of NZ_JBBOXN010000001.1, forward strand.
CTTCCGCCCACTCCAACAGCCATTCTCGTTTCTAAACGATGCTTGTTAGTTTGGATAAAGTTTTCTTGTCTCGGGAAACCCAGTGCGACAAGTAATAGATCTGGTTTTGCTTCTTGAATACGAGAAACGATATTCTCTTCTTCGTCTTGTTTAAAATAACCATCTTGTGTACCCACAATAGATACAGCTGAATACGTCTTCGTTAAATGATCGGCTGCAGCTTGTACAACATGCGGTTTTGCACCAAGTAAGAAAACAGATACCGGTTTATTCTCCTCTGATAACTTTGCAAATAGATTACACATTAAATCAAAACCTGCTACACGTTCCTTTACAGGTGTACCTAACATCCCACTTGCTTTTACAACTCCAATACCATCAGGTGTAATTAAATCTGTATTTAATAATGTTTGATGGAATGCTTCATCCTTTTTTGCACACATAACAATTTCAGGATTTGCTGTTACTACCTGAAAAGTATGAGCGCGCTCCAATTCTAGTTGTCCCTTCAAATATTGGACTGTTTCATCCATTGTCATTGTAGAAAAAGGAACACCTAGAATATCAACCGTTTTTACTTCCATGATTAACTATCCTCTCTATTTCAGTAAAAGTTTTTTATATGCATTATAAGTATCTTCATACAAATTCTTTAGCGAGAAATGGGTAGATGCGTGATTATATAAACGATTTCCCATCGCTTCTAATTCACCATTCAACCATTTTTCATGAGCATCTTCTAATGCGTTTGCTAACGCGTTTGCATCACCAATTGGTACAATCCATCCATACGTATCATCAACTATTAACTTTTTCATATCACCTACATTTGTTGCAATAGATGTTAAACGTTGATTAGCCGCTTCTAGTAAAACAAGGGGGAAGCTTTCGCTATAAGAGGTTAACAAATTAATGTGTGCAGATGCATATAGTTCTTTTGAATCTGTACGGAAACCTAGAAATATCACCTTATCCTCTAAGCCCTTTTGTTTCACCATCTCTTTTAATTCTGCTTCTATAGGCCCATCACCCAGCAAGAGCACCTTAATGTTTGGAATTTTAATTTTTTGTAATGCTTCAAATAAAATATCATGACCTTTGACAGGATGAAGACGTGCTACTTGAACGGCTGTAAATACTCCTTCATCGATGCCAAATTCACTCTTATCATAAGGTTTTGCTGGAGTACTATCATACTCAATTCCATTATAAACCGTACAAATTTTCTCTTCTGGTACACCTAGTTTTATTATGTTTCTCTTAAAGTTTTCCGTAATTGCAAAGAATAAATCTACCTTCCTGAAAGAACGTAAATTTAACTTCGTAAATACCCATCCTTTTAATCCCCTCTTCATAAAATCCAAAGTTGGATCACTGTGGACAGTCATTATCCATTTCGCTTTTATACCTTTTTTCAAGAGGGAGAGATAGAAATTTGCTCGTGCGCCATGTGTATGCACAATGTCAAATTGATTTTCATTAATAAATGCCTTTATTTTTGAAAGAATTGATAGGTCGTACCGAGATGATTGGGTAAAAACATGCACTTGAATACCAAGGTTTCTCGCCTCTCTAGCAATTGCACCTTCTTCAAATACCATTAATTCCACTTCTTCCTTTGAAAATTGAGATAAAAGTGAAATAATATGTGTTTTCCCCCCACCTTCTTCTGCACCAGCATTCATATGCAACACTTTCATTTCTTACATCCCCCATTTTTTCTTTTTATTTACTATAACAAAATAAAAGCTAACATATGCTAGCTTTTATTTTTCTATCATTCAATTTCCAAGTCAACGATTAAATATGCCATGATTAATACTAAGAAGAAACTCACTCCAGGTGACATTAAAATATGACCAGCTATAAATGAGATACCTAATCCAAGAAGTATTGCTGCAATCACCATTGCATATTTCACGGTGAATATTTGTTTAAATTTAGTAAATATACATGCAATAAATCTAATGCCAAAGTATAGGAATGGAATTACAAATAAAATGAACCCTATAATTCCGAAAGAATAGAACCAATCGTGAAAGTCACGTTCAATTAATTTCGGCTCTGCTTTATAGTTACCAGCATAACCCATACCTAATAATTTTTGAGACATTGGGGCTTCTTTATAGAAATCTTTATACATTTGTTCAAATAATTGACGCCCACTAAAAATAATAGCTTGTGTTTCTTCTTTTTTCTCTGCAACTTTTTCTTTTTCTTTTTCTTTCACTTTTTCTTTTTCTGTAACAGGAGGTTTATGCTCTTTAGCTTCCTCTTTCTTTTTCTCTTCCTTTTTCGCTGTCTGTTGTTCTTCAATTAATTGAACATGAATCCCCATATTTTTTAGAAATGGTGAAAAAGGTGTATATGCCATGATTCCTACAAAAACAGTCATTGCAATAAAACCATTTAATAAGTATATATTTTTCTTTCCTTTTTTACCTTGTATAAAAGCTTGAATAAAGCACATAACAACTGCAATAGCCATTGTTGCATAGATTGCTCCTATACCAACCTTCGTACCAACTGCAAATAATGAAAAAACAACTAAAATAGAAGGAATCCAATAGTATATTTTGCTCATACTTTTTGTTTTTTCAATTGAATATAAAATAACAATCGGACACATGATGGCTAAAATAGATCCTAACTCATTACCTGCATAAAACCAACCGCGTGATCCTAATTTTAACCATTCATAATTATTGTAATCTGTTCCAGTTGCAATCGAAGCTACCATTACTATTCCAATAATTAATGATGCATACGTAATATAGTCACGCATTTTTGAATGACCTTTTTCTTTTAAGGACTTAAATACAAATACATAACAAGTAAGCATAACAAACGGATATAAAGCTTTTGCTATAAATTTAATTTCCTCTGAAAGTACCATAGGATCTTTTGTAAGCTTATTATTTACCAATCCAATGGTGAAGACTATTCCTACTAAGATTATATACAATATATATTTTATATTTCCTTGTTTCTTCGTTTGAATTAAAATATATATCCCACTTAGGAACATAACGAATAAGCGTGTAATAACTCCAATGGTCGTATCAATTTTTAAAACCATGATACAGAATGCCGTGAGCAAGTCTAAAATTGGTTGCAACAAAATAAAGATTAATAGAAAATTTTCAAATTTATTACCTTTACTATTTTCGCTTAACATCTAGAACCTCCATAACTATTACCTAATTTCAATCTATACTGTTAATATTTTTTCTTATCTCAAATATTTATTATAACATATATTTTTTAATTAAACGTCTCACATTTCTCCCCAATCTTACCTTATAGAAAAAAGCATATTTGCATTTTCAAGCGCTTTCTTTCCTCATTTTTTCTTTTTTTCTACATGTAAAGAAAATGCATTGTTATTTACATAACTTTAGTGTATATTTTTTCTCTGGAACATCTTTAGGAGGAAGGGATTACAGCAATGTTATTAATCGATATATTTACGTTTCTTGGCATTATCGCCGCTGCTATTTCTGGTACATTAGTTGGTTTAAAAAAAGATTTAGATTTATTCGGTGTCCTTTGTTTAGCTGTAGCCACTGCGCTCGGCGGCGGTATTATTCGTGATATTATGATCGGTAACCTGCCTCCTGTCGCATTTGTTAAACCCATTTACTTTTTCGTAAGTGTATTATCAGCATTATTTACTTGTATGTTTTTTGAGCGTATCAATAAACTGCAAGTCGTTATTATGCTTTCTGATGCTGTTGGCTTAGGTGTTTTTACTGCTATTGGTGCAAATGCGGCAATGTCACATCATGTTGACGCCTCATTTTTAGTTGTTTCAATGGGAGTCATTACAGGTATTGGAGGCGGTATTTTACGTGACATTTGCGCTCAAGATATCCCCTACGTATTCCGAAAAGAGATTTACGCAATCGCTTCTATTTTAGGAGCAATTAGTTTCCTAATCACATATGCAATGGGGGCACACATATTAGCTTTCTATGTCTGTTTATTAGTAACATTCATTATTCGTGTTGTCACTGTAATATATAATGTACATTTCCCAGTTTTCTTTAAAACACATGCTAAAATTAATAAAGGCCATTAAGAGAATTCTGCATAGAATTCTCTTAATTTATATACTATTCTACACACTAATGTAGAGTAATTGTATATAAAAATATATAATTATATCAGAACCGAAAATTGAAAACGCTTTACAAACAGGGGGAAGAACAATGCTTGGGGTTTTTAAAAAACATACAAATAAAACAAACGCCAGTATACTTGAATTAAGTAAGGATCAACAAATCACTTTTAACGTGCCTACTAATTCTGAACTAAAAATTCAAATGGATATGCTGCATATTTCAAAAGAAGATTTACAAATCGTAAAGGTACTTCAGCCCTTTATTTATGAAGAAATTGATTGGATTACGGAAAAATTCTATGCCAATATTACAAAACAGCCTAATTTAATTACTATTATTGAACGTTATAGCTCTATTCCAAAACTAAAGCAAACTTTAAAAACGCATATAAAAGAATTATTCAGCGGAGATATGCATGAAGACTTTATTGAACAACGTATTAGGATTGCTAAAAGACATGTACAAATCGGTTTACATAGAAAATGGTATACAGCCGCTTATCAAGAATTATTCCGCTCTATCATGAAGATTTTGCAAATAAAAATTACAACAATTGATGATTTCTCTTATTCTATAAACGTAATAAATAAATTATTCACCCTTGAACAAGAACTCGTTATTGCGGCTTATGAATCTGAATATGAAAGAATACAAAAAGAACATGAAAAAGAAAAAGAAATAACAGCTATGACAATTACACATATTGCAACAGAACTAGCATCTGTATCTGAAAAAACGAGCGCTTCTATTCAACAGTTAACCACTAAATCTGAAACGATTGTAGAAATTGCCAAAACAGGTACATCATTAGCTACAACATCGGAAGAAAAAGCGAATAAAGGGAAAGAACAATTAAATCAGCAAAATAAACGAATGGAATACATTCAAACAAACATGGAAACGATTATTACAGATACTCATGAACTTCTCGATATTTCTAACAAAATTAACGAAATTATAGATATTGTAAAATCAATTGCAGAGCAAACAAATTTACTCGCACTAAATGCTGCGATTGAATCTGCGCGTGCTGGCGAATTTGGTAAAGGCTTTTCTGTTGTAGCTGGAGAAATTCGAAAGTTATCAGAGCAAACGAAAGAATCCATATTCAACGTTACAAAGCTCGTTGAAAAAACAAATGAACAAATTATTCGTGTCTCTTCTTCAGTGAAGCAGATTAGCTCCCTCGTATCTGAAGGAACGGATAGTATGTCTGCAACAGATCAATACTTCCAAGAAATTGTAAAAGACATGTCTAACTCGAAAGAACAGAATAAAAAAATTGAAAATGAGCTAGAAACCATTTCACAAGTAATGAAAGGAATTCAAGACGATTCCTCAAAAATGGCTCTAACAGCTGATAGTTTACAACTAGAACTGAATCGATAAAGTGAAGCTTATGTCAGTAGAGGTTCTTCATCTCTGCTGACTCTTAGTCCTCATCTTCCATTCATACAAAAAAGAATCCAAACTGGATTCTTTTTATTTTCTGAAGAATATTTTTTGACAATACACATAGCTCATGTAAACACCAAAGCTTTGTAAAATAAACAAAGCTGGCACCATAAGGTTGTAATATGCCATATTTACTTGGAAGAGCCTTAACAATACGTATCCGCTAATTAACAAAACGAACAACATATATCCTTCGTTTTGTTGTTTCTTAATAAGAAAGTGTAATAAAGCTATAGACATAAATAAAGTTACCGCTATATATATAAGTTTTTCACATTTAAATAGAATAGAATGTATTCCCTCACCTGAGAATTGATTAATTACTGGCTTTAAAAGTTTAAATCTTTCTTCTTCAATCTCTTTTAGTTTTTGATCAATATGCTCTGTTACGCTTTGATTTTTTGTTATTTTTTCCTCATTTTTACCTTTTCCAATTAAAACAGATTGAACATACGTCTCATTTGAAATTGTATATTGTGACATTCCCATCGTTTGAATTCCATAACTCACACCAAAATGAGCACTATAAAATAGAATAAGTATCCCTATCATCTTTAATAGTACTTTTTGCTTCATTGCTGATTGAAAGAGTTCAATTAACAACACATATACAGCAATAAAAATAGGAAGAAATAATCCCATTGGGAAAATCATATTACTGCATGCAAATAAAATTGCTGAAAGTACCCACATATAAGGGTGATCTAAACCTTTATATAAAAGTATGTAGCAAGCCAAATAAAATAAAAATATTGCGAGTGATTCCGGTGTTAATAAGGAACTCATAAATATATTCGGAATATATAAAGCGTAAAATACAGACGCAATACGGCCGCATTCTTCTCCAAAAATCATTGCTGCAATACGATAAATGAAAAATGCAGTCCCTGTGCAAAATAAAATATTAAATAACTGTAATGCGAATACTGTATCGCCAAATACACGAATAATAATTGATTCATAAATAATAAAAGGTAACTGCGCTACATTCTCTACGTTATTCCCAATTGCAATCTGCTTTGCAGACTCAAACATTGCTTTCATATCACCGATTATCGGAACATCTACAAATAGAACCATACTAAGTCTCACAACTATAGATGTACTTATAAGAAAAATAAGAAATTGTTTATCTGTAAAACGATACTGTAAAATCGATGCCACTAACAGCATGAGAATAACAAAAATAACTAATACGATTGATACACTTGTTGTACTATCGCCAAAAAATTGTTTACTTGTTTCAAACGCAGACCAACAACTATAAACAAAAAATGCGAGCATCGCACCAATCATTATTTTACTAAAGAAAGATGAAAAATTTGTTTGTATATGATTCATATATCTATTGCACCTCTATTTCCATTCATAACAAAACGATTCTATCATGAATAGGCACACAGCTGATAGGGAATTTCTATGACAAATACAGGGTCCTAATTTTTTCACTTGCAATGTAAGCGAATCCTCTTTTACACTACATTTTATATATGATAAATTTTCTTTCAGTTACATGAATACAAATACAGAAGTTTTGCTAACCCTCTTCTGGAATTCTTTACTTCGTTAAATATCTATAGATTTTTAATACTTTTGTACTCCACTTACAATACATGTCATTCTGATTGAAAACAGAAAATAGGGGCTGACCATATGGAAAAGAAATTCATGCGAGAATCCAAAGCAATTAAAACAACACGTGTTTTTCCGAATGATTTAAATAATCATCAAACACTTTTCGGAGGGAAATTATTAGCAGAAATTGATAGTATCGCTTCAATTGCAGCTGCAAGACATAGCCGTAAACATTGTGTAACGGCATCTATCGATTCTGTTGATTTCTTAACTCCAATTCACCAATCAGATTCTGTTTGTTACGAAGCATTCGTATGTTATACAGGAAAATCTTCAATGGAAGTGTTCGTAAAAGTAATTGCAGAGAATTTATTAGCAGGCGAGCGTAGAATAGCTGCAACATGTTTCATCACATTCGTTGCATTAAAAGATGGAAAACCTTCATCTGTTCCACAAGTACTACCGGAAACGGAAGAAGAACATTGGCTACACACAACTGGTTCTGAGCGTGCAGAAAATAGAAAAAAAGGACGCTTAAAGAGCAAAGAAATGGCTGAAGTATTAACATTGAGTAAACCTTGGAATATGTAATAATTGATTTACCTTCCTTTTTACAAATCAAAAAGGAAGGTTTTTTTATATAAAATACATAGTGTTGATTTACAAAGTTTATATGCGGTAAACTTATACAGATGTTCTTGTAATCTTCTTCCTTGCAAAAGGCCTATATAATCTACAACCTAAAAAATTTGAGGAGATAATAATTATATGATGGAACAAACTCAACTCGTTTCCGTTATTGTCCCGCTGTATAATGCGGAAAAATACATTGAAGAGACGATGGAATCAATACTGAATCAAACATATAAAAATATTGAAATTGTAATTGTTGATGATGGAAGTAAAGATCAATCATCTTCTATCGTTAAAAATTTCAAGAAAAAATACCCTGAACAAATAAAATATATTTTACAAGAAAATCAAGGCGTTTCTGTTGCTCGTAATACAGGAATTGAAAGTGCAAATGGAGAATATATTTCTTTTCTTGATAGTGACGATTTATGGCATTCAACAAAAATTGAAAAGCAAATCGAAAGCATGCACAAAAACAATATGAACGCCTGCTATTGTGGATTTATGAACTTTTACGAAGAAACTGGGGAAAAAGTTGAAAACACGACAAACTTTGTAAAAGGGAATATGACAAAGGCTTTCTTAACACATCAAGTTTTTGCCCAAACAAGTACTTGGATTTTCAAAAAATCAATCGTGATGAATCACAATATTCGTTTTACACCAGGATGTAGTTGGGGAGAAGACTTAGAATTTCTTTTTAAATTAATGAGTGTAACAAATGTATGTTATGTGGATGAATATTTAACGTATTATCGAATCCTATCTGGAGGAAGTCTTTCTTCAAATTATAAAGATTATGAATTAAAAACAACAAAAGAATTAGAAGTATTTAATCGAATGAAAGATTGGATTCATAATAAATCAAAAGACTTAATCACAAATGATTCTACAGAATTGATTGAGATCCTTGAAACTTATTTATTCCCATATACAGTCATTAACAATGCTTGTATATATATTAAAGGACACCCTAAACTAGATAAATCCAAGGTTCAGTTAATTAAAAGCGATATAAAGAAATATTGTCGCAAAATCTATTCGAAAAATGGAAAACGAAGTAAGAAGTTATATGCTATGCTTTGGTTTGTACGCATCAAATTTTTATTTTCTTAAATAAAAGTATATGCTTTTAAACATTTTTGCCGTAAACAAATTAAATTTACAAATAGGACAAGTATGTCCTGACGAATAGAAAGGTCTTTTTCCATGAAAACAAACAAAATCCTTAAAAACGCCTCCTACCTCTTTGTAGGAAATATTACAGTTAGATTTGTACTTGCTATTGCGACAATCCTCTTTGCAAGATATGTTTCACCAGATGAGTATGGGATGTTTACAATTGCATTAGCAGTTTCCGCTGTCATTTGTTATTTTACAGATGCAGGCTTGACACATACGTTTATGCGTGAAGGAACAAGGAGCGGTGCTAACATTAGCGTATTAATAAGTAGTTATTTACGTATTCGTTTCGTATTAGCTGTCGTAATTTCTGTACTCTTCGCTATTTTTGCTCAGTTCTTCTATACGGATGCCTACTTACGTGCCATGGTATATTGGGTTGTACTACCGACGATGTTTGGAGCAACTTTACAAGGCGTTGGAATGGCTTATTTCCAAGTAACAGAACGTATGCAATTTACAGCAATTATTTCTGTACTGCAAGGCATAACAGCTGCTGCTGCGCTTCTAATAGGAATGTCATTTAAATGGTCACTTATGATGGTCGCTGCTATGTACGGGATATCCAGCCTTGTAACAGGAATTATCGCTTTCTTAATGGTACTCCGCCATACAAAAGTTCATAAAGGCTGGGACAAAGGAATTTTAGATCAACTGCTTATTTTCACAATCAATGGCATTATTATTATGCTTTTACCGCAGTTAGGTCCTATTATATTAGAAAAAGTTTCAACACATGAGCAAGTTGGATTCTTTGGGGCTGCCTATAAAATACCTGCCGTACTTTATCAAATACCTGGTGTAATTGCAGCAGCCTTTTATCCAAAATTATTTGCTTTCGGAAATGAAAAGAATATTGATGAGCACAAAAAACTATCTCAGTTCGAATTAAAACTTATGTCATTCTTAGGAATGGGAATTTCTATCCCATTTATTGCCGATCCAAGTTTTTGGATTGTAACTTTATTAGGTGAAGAATATGCACCAGCTGGTGATGCACTTGCAATTTTAGCCTTTATGGTCATTCTACAATCTATCAACTATCCACTTGCTGATAACTTAACAACAATTGGCCAACAGTGGAAGCGTGCGACAATAATGGGAATTGGATTGGCTGTTGGCATCATAAGTTACATTATCTTAGGTAGCAAATTTGGAGTGATGGGAGCTTCTATAGCAGCTATCCTTACTGAAGTTACTTTATTAATTGGATTTACTTTATTTGTCCGTAAAGGTTTCGAGCTATTATTTAAAGGAATTATATTTAATAGTCTCGCATTTATAATTAGTTACGTTCTATACCGTACAATATTAATTAGCTTACCACCACTAGTAGCTTTAACGCTTACTGGTATATTGTATGGCATTATCGGTCTTGCCATTGATCCACAAATACGCGCGTTACTTTTAGGGTTTGTAAATAAAAAGCTCGGCAAGAACATAGCATAAAGCGAAACTTTAATCAGTGGCAGTTTCACTTTCCGTTAGTGCGGGATAAAAGTCGCTTTCTTTCTCGAATTTATGAGAAAGAAAGCGACTTTTTATTTACTATTATTACTCCTATATACAATTATTTCTTTTAATCCCTCATAAATATGGAGTTTTAGACTGAATGCCTACATATACCTCCAGAATAATACAAAAAATTCATTTTCAAAAATATACATTTTTGAAATGATAGCATTATATCAAAGAATTTAGTATCATGATTCAAGACACTATTTAGAAATGAACGGAGGACATTATGAGCTTATTAACTGTTGAAAAATTAGGTCATACATTTGGTGATCGTACATTATTTAAAGATGTATCTATGCGCTTACTCGCAGGAGAACATGTTGGATTAGTTGGAGCAAACGGTGTTGGTAAATCAACATTTATGAATATAATTACTGGTCAGCTTATCCATGACGAAGGTCGTGTAGAATGGACACCTGGTACAAATTACGGTTACTTAGACCAACATACTATTTTAACACCTGGTCGCACGATCCGTGATGTATTAGCAGATGCGTTTTTACCTTTATTTGAAAAAGAAAAAGCTTTAAATGAAGTTACAGAAAAAATGGGAACTGCCACACCGGAAGAATTAGAGGAACTTCTTGAGCAAATGGCAGAAATTCAAGATGCCCTTGAAGCAGGTGGCTTCTATTTATTAGATATGAAAATTGAGGAAGCAGCACGTGGTCTTGGAATCGACGCAATTGGCCTAGATCGTGATGTTGCGGCGTTAAGTGGTGGACAACGTACAAAAGTATTACTTGCAAAGTTACTACTTGAACAACCAGAAGTATTACTATTAGATGAACCTACCAACTATTTAGACGTTGAACATATTCATTGGTTAACAAATTATTTAAAAGAATATCCACATGCATTCCTATTAATTTCCCATGATACGGAATTTATGAATAAATGTGTCGATGTTATTTTCCATCTAGAGTTTACAAAAATGACGCGTTATACAGCGACATATGAAAAATTCCTAGAACTAGCGGAAATTAATAAAAATCAGCATATTAATGCTTACGAAAAACAAAAAGAGTTTATTAAAAAACAAGAAGATTTTATTGCGAAAAATAAGGCTCGTTACTCAACGACAGGTCGTGCAAAGAGTCGTCAAAAACAACTCGATCGTATGGAACGTATCGATCGTCCTGAAACAGCAATTAAACCTGAATTCTCATTTAAAGAAAGTCGTGCAAGTAGTCGATTCGTCTTTGAAGGAGAAAATGTAGAGATTGGATATACACATCCATTATTACCGAAATTAACAATGACAATTGAACGCGGTGAAAAAATTGCAATTGTTGGATGTAATGGTGTCGGTAAGTCAACACTATTAAAAACGATTTTAGGTAAAATTAAACCATTAAGCGGAAAAACAAGTCTTGGTGACTTCTTAAACCCATCCTACTTCGAGCAAGAAGTAAAAGCTGATAATGTAACACCAATTGATGATGTTTGGAATACATTCCCTAGCTTAGACCAACATCAAGTACGTGCAATGTTAGCGAAATGCGGTTTAAAAAACGAACATATCTCTCGTCCACTGAATCAATTAAGCGGTGGCGAACAAGCAAAAGTTCGTTTATGTAAACTAATGGGCGAAGAAAGTAACTGGCTACTCTTTGATGAGCCAACAAACCACCTTGATGTTACAGCAAAAGATGAGCTGAAAAAAGCGATGAAAGCATACAAAGGAACAATTCTTCTTGTATGTCACGAACCAGACTTTTATGAAGATTGGATAACAAAAACTTGGGATGTAGAAAAATGGGCCCAAGAAAATTCTTAATCACCTGAAATCATCCTTTTACACACTTAGTGTGTAAAAGGATTTCCCCTTAAAATAGCAATAAAATTCAATAAGGAGTTTTTAATTATAATGCAAAGTCCATTTTTTCTAAAACTCAATACATTTTGTGTAAAGTCCTTGTTAGTACTATGTCTCATTATTTCTGCAGCTATTACATGGCAATCCGTATACATAGTTAGAGGACAATCCCAAACTCGTTTACTTATTATAGTCCCAGTTATTATTCTAATTGGCCTTCTATTTTTATTAATCGGCTATATTTCCAACAAATATATGTCAAAACTAATATTCACTATTTTACTTATCATTTTAGCTTTCTCTATTCGATTCATCTGGGTTCTTAATATCCAAACTCCTGTCGAATCAGATTTTGCTATGATGTACAATGGAGCCGTGCAAGCAACTAAAGGTGATTTTAGTTTTGCCCAAAGCACATATTATACTTCATGGGTTTACCAACTTGGATTTACAATGTACCAAGCCTTTATTATTAATTTATTTGGTGAAGGAACCTTCCTTCTAAAGTTCTTAAACGTATTATATTGTACAGGAACAACATTACTCGTTTACAAAATAACTTCTCACATATTTAATGAGTGGTCCGGACGTGTGGCTGGTTTACTATATGCAATATATATCCCAAGCATCGTATTAAGCTCAGTTCTAACAAATCAACATTTGGCTACATTCTTATTTTATCTTGGGTTTTATCTATTAATTACAAAAGGCTTAAGCCATAAATATATGTGGATTTTTATAGGGATTTCGCTTTCTTTAGGTGATATCATGCGCCCGCTTGGTGCTATCATCCTAATTGCAGTAACTATTTATGTCTTTTTACAAGGTATATTAGGGAAATCAAAACAAGATATTTTCACTTCCATTAAAAAACTTTGTGGAATTTTCGTCGTATTTTACCTTGTACATTACATTATAAGTTATTCATTTATATCTGCCGGAATTACACAATATCCACTATCTAACCGTGACCCTCTCTGGAAATTCACAGTAGGGTTTAACCATGAAACAAAGGGTGGCTATTCTGCAGCAGATGCAGAATATATTATGTCCCTTGAAATCGGTGAAGAACGTAAAGCTGCTGAAAAGAAGCTGATTCAAGAGCGACTGGCTGATCCACAAAAAGTTTTATCTTTATTTGGTGATAAGTTCACACTCATGTGGGCAGATTACGACTCCGCTCCATTATGGAGTTTACTGGCACTAGGGGACACAGATAATGATATGATTGCTTTGAAAGATGACCTTACGAAGTATGAAAAGTATATGTACATTACAGCTATGCTTTTTAGCACATTAGCGCTTCTTTATCTCATATTGACTAAGCAAAATAACACGCATTATACACTATTTTTATTACTGATAATTGGTTATGTCACTGTTCATTTCTTAATCGAATACCAAACAAGATACCGATACTTCATCATTCCTAGCTTTACAATTCTTCAAAGCTACGGTCTATATTTATGCTATCGATTTATATCGAACAGAAAGACCTCGAAAGTATAAATGAAAATAAAATAGAAAAAGGCATGAGCCCGGTGCAATACCGAACTCATGCCTTTTTATTTATATCTATATTTTCTTTTTTATTGTAAGCGTAATTTATACCAAAGGCAGACAAAATTATCATAGGTATTGTAGCCGAATAATGATATCGTGATGCCACTTCTACTAATAACTGTGCCATTGTTAATCCTATTGTATATAAACAAATCATAAATAAGATAGATTTAGTTTTATTTTTTATCATTATTAATACACCTAATATTGAAGTCACAATTAAGAAGTAATAAAAAATATTAGATGCCACGGTATATCTTACTACATTATCTAGTACAGGCTCGGCGTAAGAAACTGCCGCACTATCCTCACTTAAAAAGACAAAGAATTTATCCGAAAATAATTTCATAAAATCGATATTGTCGTTTAGTATTCTGTTTTTCGCCTCTTCTAGCATTTTTTGTTGAGAATCCTCAGCAGTCCACCCTGGTTTATTATTATACTCAAACAACAATTCTGCATCTGGCATATTCCATTTTCCAGATTCAGCCTGATTGAATCCTACATAAACATTATAGCCTGGTGCTGATGCTATCTCTTCACCTAAACGTAATGTTATATACTGATTGCTCGCCGTGGAAAAAATAACATACCCAATAACGATAACCCCTACATATACTACTTTATGTAATAATATTTTTTTATTTCCTATGTGCTTCGTGTTAATAATAAATAACCATATTACTAGTGCTATAATTGGAACAGCTGCAATCGGTCGTACCATATTCATTAAGGCAAATAGTGCCGCTAATAAAATCGAATACACAAGTAATTTTTTTATACTCATATTGTGAATCTTCTCATGAACACTTATCATAACTGTCCAAATTAATAATAGTATTGTACAATACAACGGCTCTGACAATGCAAACATGTTATAAATCGTTTGCGAAGGCAATACTATCCATAAAATACTAGCTGTTATTGCTGTTCTAACTCCACCAATTTTTCTAGCTATAACATATATTAATCCCATTGATATTGTAGTTAAAACAACATTTACAATAGGTGCTACCATATGACTAGCTCCAAATATCTTTAAGAAAACACTTAAAAATGAGGCGTAACCAAAAATATGCGGAAATAATGCAATATAATTGTTATCAATAACAAATTCTTTACTCAATGCTTCTGCAGTATAATAAAATGTAGCATAATCAACTAATGGCTGAATTTTGTATGTAAGAACCCACATTAATTTAACTGCTAAGCAAATAATTACTAACACAAAAAAGCATTTTTTCTCATTTAATTTTTCTAAATATAAAGAACCTTTTCTAAGTACATAAAACCCAATTGTACATAAAAATACAACCCCAGTTACTATCATTGTGTAATTATATTTTTGCGTATCCGAAAAATAATCCACAACTAATATTGAGGCAAAAAAGACATATATCATGTATACTGCACGTGTAGAAAGGGTCGATAACCCTTCTAAAAATAATTTCAATACAATCTACTCCTTTAAACATTGGTACAAAAATACCGTTATATACTGTATAAAACTGAGGAACTTTATCATCTTAATAAATGTTCAAGTATCCCCGATAATAACGTACAAACCACATTACACATCACTATACATGAATCAGGTTGATATTTCCATATTCAATCCTTTATATTTAGTCAATTGAATAAACCATTATACATACATATATATCCGATCATACGTTTAAATTACAAAAACATTAGATTTACTCAATTTCATTAACGTTTCAATATAAACTATGCTATAATTGATAGTTGTTATGTATGAATAATCTTTCTGCATTTCCTATTTTATTTATATATTTTATAAAGATGAGGATACTATTATGGAGAAACTCTTAAAGTTTGGTTTAGTAGGAATCTTTAATACGCTCATTACAATTATTAGCTTTTGGATATTATTAAAATTTGGGATGAACTACCTTATTGCGAATACCATTGCCTATTTAATTGGTGTTGCCAATAGCTACTATTGGAATAAAAACTGGGTGTTTAAACCTAATAATAAAAGCACGTCAATGTTCTTTAAATTTCTAACTGTAAATTTAATTGTATTGGCTTTTAATACATTATGTTTATTTATATTAGTAGATAAACTTACCTTAAATGCGTTAATTGCACAGATTTTCGCAATTGGTGTCGGAATGGTTATCAATTTTGTCCTTAATAAAATTTGGACATTCAACCAAACAGAGAAGGCTACTAATTAAACTTAAACAACTTATTAAAACTACGGAGGATACAACATGCAAAAATTAATTTCGGTTGTAGTTCCTATGTACTTCGAGGAAGAAGTAGCACAGGAGTGTTATAACCGTTTAAAGTCTGTTATGCTTCAAAATGATATTAATTACGAATTTGTCTTCGTAAACGATGGTAGTACAGACCGTACAATGGAAATCTTATCTGAGATTGCAGCAAATGACTACCGTACAAAAATCGTCAATTTCGCACGTAACTTTGGACATCAGGTAGCCGTTACAGCCGGTATTGCTGCTGCAAAAGGTGACGCTATTGTAATTATCGATGCAGACTTACAAGATCCACCTGAAGTTATTCCTGAACTTATTGCAAAATGGGAAGAAGGATATGAAGTTGTTTATGCGAAACGTAAACAACGTAAAGGTGAAACTTGGTTTAAACTTTTAACAGCTAAATATTTCTATAAATTCTTAAACTACATGTCTGATATCGATATCCCAAAAGATACTGGTGATTTCCGAATCATCGATCGTAAAGTAGCTGATGTTTTCAATCAAATGACTGAGCGCAATCGTTTCATTCGTGGGATGATGTCTTGGGTTGGCTTCCGCCAAACGTATGTTGAATATGAACGCGATGAGCGCTTTGCTGGTGAAACAAAATATCCATTGAAGAAAATGATTAAATTTGCATCTGATGGCATTATTGCGTTTTCAACAAAACCGTTACGTATTGTTATGACTTTAGGCTTATTATCAGTTCTTATTTCAATAATTGTCTTACTATATACAATTACTGTGAAAATTATTGGCTCTGGTACGCAAACAGGTTGGGCATCTATTATGGTTGCTATTACATTCTTTAGCGGTATTCAGTTACTTGGTCTTGGAATCGTTGGCCAATATATTGCTCGTATTTACGACGAAAGCAAAAATCGTCCGATTTATATTGTGAAAGAAACAATCAATATTGAGCAAGAAGAGACTACACAAACAAAAGAAAAAGTGAATGCATAATAAAAAAGGTAACAATGAAAACTATCATTGTTACCTTTTTATATTGTAATACCCCATAAGCCTCAAACGAAATTCTTTTAAACTTGGATATACCTCTAAATTAGATAACATCCCTTGAATGACCGGGATCCTTGGATTTTGCAATCTCATTTCTGCCTCCAAAACATCTAATGTAACAAGCAATCCCTCATCTTCTAATTGATCAGCTAATGTGCGTTTAAAAACGATAATTTCTTTTAAAAAGTGTTCCTTAACCTGCTCTTTAATAAGCTCTGATTTGCAAAGAAATTCTCCCAGCTTTTCTTCATGTAATACAGGTTCCTCCGAAGATTCTACCAATCCATCTACTAAATCATCTACTCTTTTCAAAATAAAAGCAGAAACATAAGATAAGTCAATTTCTGGTGCTTGTAAAATGATTAGTTCTAAGTATCCACGGCATATGCCTTCTACCATAATGACTAAATCTAATAAATAAGGCATAACCTTCTCACCATAAATAGAAAGTAAACTATTCCGATAAAATGCATGCGACTCTAACTTCATCCGCATCATAAACTCTTCCACTTCTTTATTAAAAGGAATAGCATTTTCCCGTGCATGCATAATAATAAATTCTTTATGCTTTTGTATATCATTGAACTGGCAATGCAATTGTTTTGCAAATTTTTCACGCGGCAATAACGATTCTTTTTCAATATCCATCATTTTATTTTGAATCTTGTCATAGTAATATCGAAGCGTTGCTAATAAAAGCTCCTCTTTCGATTTAAAATATAAATAGAAAGCTCCCTTAGATATGCCACAAGCGGTCACAATTTCCTGTACTGATGTCGCATTTACACCCTTAGTCGCAAATAACTTCATAGCCATCTCTATAATTAAACGCTCTTTTTCTTTCATATCATGTCTCTCCTACATT
Organism: Bacillus sp. FSL K6-0069; assembly: GCF_038007785.1. Lineage (NCBI taxonomy): Bacteria > Bacillati > Bacillota > Bacilli > Caryophanales > Bacillaceae > Bacillus > Bacillus sp. FSL K6-0069. Next base: position 5,217,446 of record NZ_JBBOXN010000001.1, read on the forward strand.
TAATCTCGCATCTTATTATGAATTTATTATACCATCCCTTTTCATTGACGGCTGACCAATCAGTCAGTTATATTATGTATTAGACTGACCAGTTGGTCAATACAATACAAAAGGGAGCGCAAACATGAACAAAATCATTAATTTCTCGTTAAAAAATAAGTTCGCAGTTTGGCTACTAACCATTATTGTTACCATTGCAGGTATTTATTCTGGGCTGAACATGAAGCTGGAAACAATTCCTGATATTACAACACCGATTGTAACAGTAACCACGGTTTATCCTGGTGCTACACCAGAAGAAGTAGCTGACAAAGTTTCAAAACCGATGGAAGAGCAACTGCAAAATTTAAGTGGTGTAAACGTTGTTAGTTCATCATCTTTTCAAAACGCATCTTCTATTCAGGTAGAATATGATTTTGATAAAAATATGGAAAAGGCTGAAACAGAAATTAAAGAAGCTCTCGCAAATGTGAAACTGCCAGAAGGTGTAAAAGACCCGAAAGTTTCACGTGTAAACTTTAATGCCTTTCCAGTTATTTCGTTAAGTGTAGCAAGTAAAAATGAATCTTTAGCTACCTTAACTGAAAATGTAGAAAAGAATGTTGTGCCAGGATTAAAAGGACTTGATGGTGTTGCATCTGTTCAAATTTCAGGTCAACAAGTAGATGAAGTACAACTTGTCTTCAAGAAAGATAAGATGAAAGAATTAGGTTTAAGTGAAGATACTGTAAAAAATGTAATTAAAGGATCGGACGTATCTTTGCCACTTGGGTTATATACATTTAAAGACACAGAAAAATCAGTTGTTGTAGATGGAAATATTACAACAATTAAAGCATTAAAAGAATTGAAGATCCCGGCTATACCTTCATCACCGAGCGGTCAAGGTAGTGCAAACGCTGGAGCCGGTGCACAAACGCCGCAAATGAATCCAGCCGCTATGAACGGAATTCCGACAGTTACATTAGACGAAATCGCTGATATTAAAGAAGTCGGAAAAGCAGAGTCAATTTCTCGAACAAACGGAAAAGAAGCAATAGGAATTCAAATTGTAAAAGCTGCTGACGCGAATACAGTTGATGTTGTCAATGCAGTGAAAGATAAAGTAAAAGAACTTGAAAAAAAATATAAAGACTTAGAGATTATTTCAACATTCGACCAAGGTGCACCGATTGAAAAATCAGTAGAAACAATGCTGAGCAAGGCCATTTTTGGTGCTATCTTTGCGATTGTTATTATTATGCTGTTCCTACGAAATATCCGAACAACATTAATCTCTGTCGTTTCCATACCACTTTCTTTATTAATTGCTGTATTAGTCATAAAGCAAATGGATATTACGCTTAACATTATGACACTTGGAGCAATGACAGTCGCTATTGGACGCGTTGTTGATGACTCCATTGTTGTTATTGAAAATATTTACCGACGAATGTCGTTATCAGAAGAGAAACTGCGCGGAAAAGATTTAATTCGTGAAGCTACGAAGGAAATGTTCATCCCAATTATGTCTTCTACCATTGTAACAATTGCTGTATTCTTACCGCTTGGACTAGTAAAAGGTATGATTGGTGAAATGTTCTTACCATTTGCCTTAACTATCGTCTTCGCTTTATTAGCATCGTTACTAGTAGCAGTTACGATCGTACCGATGCTAGCTCACTCTTTATTTAAGAAAGAGAGCATGAGGGAAAAAGAAGTACATCATGAAGAAAAACCAAGTAAATTAGCAAACGGGTATAAACGCATACTTGCATGGGCCTTAAATCATAAAATCATTACATCAAGTATCGCTGTCCTTCTATTAGTTGGTAGTCTTGCACTTGTTCCAGTTATCGGTGTAAGTTTCTTACCATCTGAAGAAGAAAAAATGATCATTGCAACGTACAATCCTGAACCAGGGCAAACGTTAGAAGACGTTGAAAAAATTGCAACGAAAGCTGAGAAGCACTTCCAAGATAATAAAGACGTCAAAACAATTCAATTCTCATTAGGTGGCGAAAACCCAATGAGTCCTGGTCAATCCAACCAGGCAATGTTCTTCGTGCAATATGATAACGACACGAAAAACTTTGAAAAAGAAAAAGAACAGGTCGTTAAAGATTTACAGAAGATGTCTGGAAAAGGCGAATGGAAAAACCAAGATTTCGGAGCAAGTGGCGGTAGTAATGAAATTAAACTATACGTTTACGGAGATAGCTCGGAAGACATTAAGCCTGTCGTAAAAGAAATTCAAAATATCATGAAGAAGAATAAAGACTTAAAAGATATAGACTCTAGTATTGCAAAAACGTACGCAGAGTACACTTTAGTCGCAGATCAAGAAAAACTAAGTAAAATGGGTCTAACGGCTGCACAAATTGGAATGGGACTTTCTAATCAACATGATCGCCCTGTTCTGACAACAATTAAAAAAGACGGTAAAGATGTCAATGTATATGTAGAAGCTGAAAAACAAAATTATGAAACAATCGATGACTTAACAAATCGAAAAATCACAACACCACTTGGTACTGAAGTGGCTGTGAAAGATGTTATGACTGTACAAGAAGGTGAAACTTCGAATACAGTAAAACACCGCGATGGCCGTGTTTATGCGGAAGTAAGCGCAAAACTAACATCTGATGACGTTTCAAAAGCATCTGCCGCTGTTCAAAAAGAAGTAGATAAAATGGATCTTCCTTCTGGCGTAGATGTTTCTATGGGCGGTGTTACAAAAGATATTGAAGAATCATTCAAACAACTTGGCTTAGCGATGTTAGCTGCGATTGCCATTGTATACTTCGTTCTTGTCGTTACATTTGGCGGTGCCCTTGCACCATTCGCAATTTTATTCTCGCTACCATTTACAATTATCGGAGCTCTTGTCGCCTTATTAATCTCTGGCGAGACATTAAGTGTATCTGCAATGATCGGTGCGCTTATGTTAATTGGTATCGTTGTTACAAACGCTATCGTGCTTATCGACCGCGTTATTCATAAAGAAAATGAAGGTCTATCGACACGTGAAGCTTTATTAGAAGCTGGTGCGACACGCCTTCGTCCGATTTTAATGACTGCAATTGCAACAATCGGGGCTCTTATCCCACTTGCATTAGGATTTGAAGGTAGCGGCTTAATTTCTAAAGGACTTGGTGTAACAGTAATTGGTGGATTAACAAGTTCAACGTTATTAACACTTCTTATTGTTCCAATCGTTTATGAAGCATTAAGCAAGTTCAAAAAGAAAAAAGCAAAATAACAAAAAAATAACCTCGCAAACTGCGAGGTTATTTTTTATTTCCGAATAAGATTAGGAAATCACCATATCCTTCTTTCTCTAATTCCTCTTTTGGAATAAATCGAAGGGCTGCGGAATTAATACAGTAACGAAGTCCATTCGGTCCTGGACCGTCTGGAAATACATGCCCAAGATGTGAATCTCCTTCCTTACTTCTCACTTCTGTGCGCGTCATATTATGACTCACATCCATTTTTTCTTTCACACTAGCTGACATAACTGGCTTCGTAAAACTAGGCCATCCACACCCGCTATCAAACTTATCTAAAGAAGTAAATAACGGTTCTCCTGAAACGATGTCTACATAAAGACCTTCTTCTTTATGGTTCCAATACTCATTTCGAAATGGTGGCTCAGTTCCATTTTCCTGCGTTACATAAAACTGCATCTCATTTAGTTTTTCTTTTAAATGATCATTATCTTTTGGCCAATGTTGTTTAATAAACGCATCTCGTCCTGAGCCCTTACGGTATAACTCGTAGCGGAATGTATTTTTCTTATGATATCCTTGGTGATATTCCTCAGCCGGATAAAACGTAGTAGCTGGTAATATTTTTGTCGCAATCGGCTTTGAAAAGCGTCCGCTCATTGCAAGCTCTTCTTTTGAAGCTTCTGCTTTTTTATGTTGTTCTTCATTCTGATAAAAAATCACTGTTTCGTAAGACTTTCCGCGGTCGTGGAATTGTCCACCTATATCAGTCGGATCAATTTGTCTCCAGTATATATTTAATAACTCCTCATACGGCATTTTATTTGCATCAAATGTAATTTGTACTGCCTCATAATGTCCCGTCGTCTCTGAACATACTTCTTTATACGTTGGATTCTCTTTATGACCACCCGTATAGCCAGAAACAACCTGTATAATCCCTTCCATCTCTTCAAATGGCGAAACCATACACCAGAAGCATCCTCCAGCAAATGTAGCTTGCTCTACCTTTTCATTTACAGCCATTCTTTCACCCCTATTCTATGTTCTTCTTACAGTATGGCATAAGGAACATCATGTTATAAAAGAAAAAGCACCGAACATCGATGCTTTTTCTTTACTTCACTTTATTTTGTTCCAACATCCTTCTCCATTTCATCACTTGTCACATCTAAGACATCTAATAAGAAAATGAAGATTGGAATACCGATAATTAATCCCCATACACCTAAGAAGTGTTCTGAGAAGATTAATACCATAAATGTATAGAAAATCGGTAAGTTTGTTTTTTGCGACATAAACTTCGGATTTAACACGTAACTTTCAAGCGCATGAATTACTGTTACGATAATTAAAATATAAACAACGTACATAATACCGCCGATATTGTAAGCAATCATACAAAGTGGGAATAACGAAATGATAACCCCAGCTACTGGAATTAAACCGAGTAAGAAGATCATTAACGCTAAACCTAATAACTGCGGGAATCCTAATATCCATAGTGCAATAACGGATAAAACACAGTTAACAACTGCAATTAAAAATTGTGCTTCGATTACTTTTCCGAATGAACGTGCAAATTTCTTACCGAAGTACTCAATTTCAGTATAGAAAATTGCAAGTCGGCTTTCTTTAAATTTTGCAGTAAAAGCAACGATACGAGCTTTTTCCAATAAGAAAAATAAACTTAAAATTAAAGAAAGTAACACTTGAAGGCCAAATTTACCAACATTCGTAATCGATTTGTACAAAATGTCGACGCCTTGTCCTACATATTTCGAAAGTTCCATATGATTGACAGCATTCACTGCATACTTAATTAATTCACTATCTGGTGGGTTTCTTAAAAATACGTTAAATTGATAAATCAATTGTGAAATTTGTATTGTTAATACTGGTAAATATTTAAATAGCGTAATAGCAATTCCACCAATTAACATGACATATAGAAATGCTATAATAATTTTTCGATTAATGGGCATGAAATGATCTAATTTACGAGAAATAAACTTTTGGAATCGATCCATTAAATACGTGAGAATAAACGTAATTAAAATTAAATTCAACATACTTTGCAGCCCGTATAACACGAGAGCAAGTATTACTAATACGAGTAACCTCTGAAATCCTTTGCTTTGAAACAGGTTTTTTATTTGCATAATCGACGAGTACTCTCTCCTGTCCTATAAAGTAAAACGTTAATAAGTAGATTTTTTCTCTCTTCTCTACCTTTAATTATTTATTCATATGAAGATCTTTATAAGCTTATTATATATCTCCCTTAGTAGATCCTATAGTAGCTTACTTCTTATTTTACAATACAATGACCTAATTCAAAACGTATTCTACACAGTATTAATGAAGATTTAAGGAAACTTACATTTTATTTAAATAGGTCTTACCACTACTGTAACATAAAAAGCAAGCTATCAGTAGAAATCTGTCCTACAAATAGCTTGCTTTTCTCATTTTTTAAGTAAGTTTTCCTAGCCGATGAATGGCATAAACATCGGTATGACAACTACAGTTACAACCCCAACTACTGTTACAGCAATACTTGCCATAGCTGCCTCTACTTCACCCATTTCAATTCCTACTGCCACTCCTAATGCGTGACCTGCTGTTCCAAGTGCTAAACCTTTTGCAATTGGATGTTTTACTCTAAATGTTTTTAAGAATAACGCTCCTAATGCGTATACGATAACTGCGTTAAAAATAACTGCAAACGATGTAATTGCTGGTATGCCACCAATACTTTCAGAGATTGGTAACGCAATTGCTGTTGTTGCTGCTTGTGGTAACATTGAATTCATTACCGCTGTATCTAGACCAATTGCTTTGGCGACAATGAACACGACAATTACTGAGCAAATGGATCCAACTACGATAGCCGATAAAATTTGCCACCAATATTTTTTCAACTTATCCACTTGTTTATATAATGGAATTGCAAACGCGATTGTTGCTGGTTCTAAGAAGAAGCTAATCATTTTTCCGCCAGTATTATATTCTTCAAAAGTAAAATTACCTACTTTTAGAAAGACAATCCCTAACACCATCGCTACAAATAATGGTGTGAATAAGAAGAATCCTTTTGAATGCTTAAATAATAATGTTCCGATTCCGTATGCGATTAATGAAACGACGATTCCGAAATATGGAGTCATTGTGCTTGCCATGTTCATTCCCTCCTAACAATATATACTAAATTAGTTATGCAACTTTTCCGTGCTTGCGCCCTTTATTTACTACTTTCAATTCTTTCGTATCTTCTATTTCTTTATCATCTTTTCCTAAGATAAATTGTGCAAATAATCCTGTTACAGCAAGTAAAATAATTGTTGCTACAACAATTACAGTTAAAATTTGTACAAAATATTGTCCCATTACACCAAGAGAATTAATAACTGAAATACCTGATGGGACGAAAAGGAATCCGATAATACCTGTTAAAGCTGTCCCAAGTGATTCAACTTGTTCCAATTTAATAACTTTTAAACATAATAGGCTAAATAAAATAACTAATCCGATCACCGATGAAGGCATCGGAATTGGTAAATGTGTTGCAATAATATTAGAAACTAACATAATAGCTGAAAATATGAATGCTTGTGATAAGAAACTATATACTTTTTTCGTACTCATTTTGGCCACCTCTTTCGATTTGGTACCTTAATTGTATAAGATACACGCAAAACTGTAAGCGTTTACAGAACAGAACGTCAAATATACAAAATTAATTACAGAAATAGGCAGATGAAATACAAAAAGCTACTTCTTAAATACGAAGCAGCTTTTTGAGTTCTTTTGCATATGTACGGCTAACAGGTACTTTTGATCCTTCTTTCATAATTAAATTATATGTAGAATTGAACCATGGTTGTATTTCTGTAATATGATTAATATTTGCAATAAAACTGCGATGGACACGCATGAAACTTGCCTGCGGCAACTTCTTTTCTAAAATGACAAGTGTATCATGTGTTACATATGTTTCTCTCATCGTTTTTACTGTCACTTTTCCGTCCACAAGTCCTACATATATAATATCTTCAATATTTACAAGTACAATTGATTCCTCAATTGGTAATGCTAATTTATGCATCTCAGTTGTTACGTCTACACTCTTTACTTCTTGTTTTGTTTCTAATTTTATTTGTTTTTGCTTTTTATATTTCTTTAATGTCTGTACGATACGTTCTTCATCGAACGGCTTTAAAATGTAATCTAACGCATCTACTTCAAATGCTTGCAGCGCATATTGATCATAGGCAGTAGCAAATACAATTGCAGGTGGATTTTTCATCTTCTTTAATATATTTGCGATTTCAAATCCGTTATCATCAGATAGCTGAATATCTAAGAACACAATATCTGGTTTATTTTGCATTAGCTCTTCTAATGCATCTTCTACACAATCCGCCTCACCGATTATCTCTACTTCTTTCGTTTGCTCTAATAAATATTTCAATTCATCACGCGCTAACATTTCATCATCAACTACTAATACTTTTAACACTCCGTTTTTCCTCCCCTACTTTTTTCGGAATTACAAAGAGGAACTTTGTCCCTCGCTCTAATTCACTTTCAATTTGAAGCATTGTCTCTTTCCCAAATAACCCGATAAGTCGTTCATTAATATTATATAAGGCTGTTCCAGTCCCTTTCTTTGATGGAACTACCATTTTTCCTAATTGTCCTAGACGCTCACTCTCAATTCCTTGTCCATTATCTTGGACTTCAAAATGCACCATCCCCTCTTTTTCAAACACATGTACTTCAACTTCGCACACCGGCTGCTTTTTCGGAAAAGCATGGCGCAATGCATTTTCAACTAATAGTTGCAGTACAAATGGTGGAACTAAGGTCGTCTTTAACTCTTCCTCAATGTACATCTTCACTTCATACTTATTCGGAAACCTCGCTTGTTCTAACGATAAATATGCATGTACATGATTTAACTCTTGTTCTAATGGAATAAGCAATTGGCGTGCCCCTTGCAAATTACAACGAAAATACACGCTAAGCTGCAATAATAATTTTCTCGCTTTTTCTACATCTGTTCGGCATAAAGCCGATACAGTATTAATTGCATTAAATAAAAAATGCGGATTGATTTGTGCTTGTAACGCTTTTATTTCGGCATCTTGCAATAACTTACTTTGTAACTCTGCTTCACCTAACTCAAGCTGTGTAGAGAATATTTTCGCTAGCCCTTCCGCTAGCTCTTCTTCCACACGACTTAATTGATTAGAGTTTTTAAAATAAAGCTTTAATGTTCCTATCGTATTCCCATGTGAAGTTAGTGGAATAACAACTGCCGCTTGTAATGGACACCCTTCATGTTGACAATTAATAACCTCACGCGATTTCGCTTTCATTATTTTTCCTGTGTTCAACACTTCTTTCGATAAACCCGTTATTAAACTATGTGAAGGAATATGGTGATCTGATGCTAATCCAACGTGAGCTAATATTTTCTCTGTATCTGTTAAGGATACCGCATCTGTTCCCGTAAAGCGGTGAATAATTTGTGCCACATGTTTACAAGAATCTTCTGTTAATCCTCTGCGAAAATATGGCAATGTTTTGTCAGCAATTCGTAATACTTTATGCGTTTGTAAAGCTTTCGCATTTTCTTCCTGGCGCAAAATAGCTTGTATCATAGAAAGTAAAATAAAACTTCCGAAACTATTTACAAGGATCATTGGTATCGCAATTGTTTTCACGATACTAATTCCACCCTCTACGATTAATAGGATCATAATCATTTCTAAAGAAACGATAAACACGCTTAAAACCGCCGAAAACTTAGGCGTAATTGCACGATTATATTTTTTGAAAATGTATCCAATATAACCCGTTATAACACCTGCTAAAATTGACGAGATTGCACAACTTAGTGCTGTCGTCCCACCAAGCATATAACGGTGAATACCAGCAATCGATCCTACTCCAATTCCGACGATAGGACCACCAAGCAATCCACTAATTCCAACACCCATAATACGTGTATTCGCAATTGTACTAGATGACGAAACACCTTGTAGCCAATTTTCATTCATAATTGTATTCCCTGCAATTTCAATTCCCGTGTAATTGCTGACAATTGTAAACACTGAAAAAATACAAATAAGCTTAAGCTTATCTACATACCCATCTTGTCTATGAAGAAGGCGCCTGAACGTTTTAATATGAGAGAGTAAAAATCCTAAAATAACAATAAGTCCGACACGTTCAATCATCATAAGTACTAAATTTAGCATTTGTGATTCATTCCTTTTTATATGAGTTAGTTTTATTATGGGAAAATAATGAAGTGGGCGTCAAGGAGAATGAAGTATCTTTTGAAATATTTTACACATAACAATTCACTCTTTATTTGACAATCTAATAGAAGAGTGCTAAAAATAAGGTAATATAATACAGTCCTTTAACCCAACCCCGTGAGGTTGAGAAGGAAGTCGGAATATACTATACGTATGGTCTTTTTTAGGGATACGTATGCTTTTTTGGCCTTCTCATCATATCAGGTGAGAAGGCCTTTTGTTATTCTTCCATAGCGACTGTAGAAGAAAATAAGGAGGAGTAATGATGAACGTCACTACTGATGTAAAATCAACAACAGAGGAGACGAAAGAAAAAAGATATAAAACATTGTTTGGTTCTGCGCTAGGATATGCAGCAGAAGGTTTAGATATGTTGCTCTTATCTTTCGTACTCGTCTACATTTTAAAAGAATTTCATTTAAGCCCAGTTGAAGGTGGAAACTTAACATTAGCTACCACAATAGGAATGCTAATTGGGTCTTATTTATTTGGATTTATCGCTGATTTATTTGGTCGTATCCGTACGATGGCCTTCACAATCTTACTATTCTCACTCGCAACAGCACTTATTTATTTCGCAACAGATTATTGGCAATTATTAATTCTTCGCTTTTTAGTTGGAATGGGAGTTGGTGGTGAATTCGGGATCGGGATGGCCATCGTAACTGAAACATGGTCTAAAGAAATGCGTGCTAAGGCGACATCCGTTGTTGCACTTGGATGGCAATTTGGCGTACTAGTCGCTTCACTCCTTCCAGCATTTATCGTCCCGCATTTCGGATGGAGAGCTGTTTTCTTATTTGGGCTCATTCCCGCTCTACTAGCTGTCTATGTACGCAAAAGTTTAAGTGAACCGAAAATATGGGAACAAAAACAACGATACAAAAAAGAGTTGTTAAAAAAAGAAGCTGAAGGTAATTTAACAACTGCTGAGGCAGAACAACTAAAGCAAATGAAAAAGTTCCCACTTCGAAAGTTATTTGCCAATAAAAAAGTAACGATAACAACAATCGGTCTTATTATTATGTCATTCATCCAAAACTTCGGATATTATGGAATTTTCACATGGATGCCAACTATTTTGGCAAATAAATATAACTACACGTTAGCAAAAGCGAGCGGTTGGATGTTCATCTCTACGATCGGCATGCTAATTGGAATTGCAACGTTCGGTATTCTAGCCGATAAAATTGGCCGCCGCAAAACTTTTACAATCTATTATGTCGGTGGTACTATATACTGTCTCATTTACTTCTTCTTATTCACAGACTCAACATTATTGTTATGGGGAAGTGCATTGCTTGGATTCTTTGCAAATGGCATGATGGGAGGATTCGGGGCAGTTTTAGCTGAAAACTATCCTGCTGAAGCTCGCTCGACAGCAGAGAACTTTATTTTCGGTACAGGACGTGGGTTAGCTGGATTTGGACCTGTTATTATCGGCTTACTTGCTGCAGGTGGCAATTTAATGGGAGCACTATCTCTCATCTTCATTATCTATCCAATCGGTTTAGTTACAATGCTATTATGTGTCCCAGAGACGAAAGATAAAGTATTAGAATAGATTGAAACTGTATCCTTCAAGAAAAGTAGTTGGATAAATAAGAAAGAGGAAGTATCTCAAATGAGATGCTTCCTCTTTCTATATAAATACAATTATTTATTTTGATTTACTAGCTTTTTGAAACAAGAAGGAAGTTTTCTCTTCTTCTTTTACAATACCTTGCTTTAAAGCTAATTCCCCTGCAACTTTAGGCGCTAACCATAGCATTGGGAATAACAGAATGGATACTGGGACAGCTGTTACTACGATGAATGATTGCAATGCATTAATACTTCCCTCACCCATGTATAAAAGAATCGCTGCAACTGTTCCCATAATAAGCGACCAAAACACTCGCAAACTAATTCTAGGATCTCCATCTCCAGTCACTGCCATTGAAATCGAATAAGCCATTGAATCTCCTGTTGTCACTACAAATAAGATTGTTAATAAAAGAAATGCAGGTCCAATAATATGAGAGAGTGGCAGTTGCTCTGTAATTGCAATCATAGCCGCTGGCATACCAGATTCACTTAATGCGGTCGAAATAGAACCAGGATTCATTAACTCGTAAAATACACCTGATCCTCCCAAAATCGTAAACCAAAACGTTGTAATAATAGGTGCAATAATTCCAATTGCAACGATGATTTCTCGGATTGTTCTTCCTCTTGAAATACGGCTCACTAAAATTGCCATCATCGGTCCGTATCCAATAAACCATCCCCAGAAAAAGATTGTCCATGATCCTAACCAAGTTGTATCACCACGATATGTGCTCATTGGAATAAATTCATTTATATAAAATCCAAATGAAGAAACAAATGAATCAATAATAAATCCACCTGGTCCAAACAGTAATACGAATGCCATTAATAAAACTGCTAGCCTAACATTTAAATTACTTATAATTTGGATCCCTTTATCAATTCCCGTTACCGCAGATATAGTAGAAACAGCTACTACACAAACAATAATGGCTAATTGAGTAGTAAACACATCAGGAATGTTAAACAATGCTTGTAATCCATAACTTGCTTGTAGTCCTAAAAATCCGATTGGACCAATCGTCCCTGCAGCTACCGCAATAATGGCAAATACGTCAATCATTGTTCCAAGCCAACTCTTTCGCAATTTCTCCCCAAAAATAGGATATAAAAGCGTTCGAGGTTTTAACGGCATACCTTTATGATAGTGTCCGTACATCATAACTACCGCACTAATTGTACCTAAAATCGTCCAAGCGAGGAAACCCCAGTGCATATAACTTTGTGCTAAAGCAGGCATGACTGCTTCTTGCGTTCCAGCAGTTATACCTTCATGTATTGGTGGCACCGTCATCAAGTGGTACATCGGCTCTGCGGCTGCCCAAAAAACGCCACCTCCGGCAAGTAATGTAGACATAATAATAGCGAGCCATTTTGTCGTACTAATCTCAGGTTTTTCTAGCCCCCCAAGTTTAACCCTTCCATATTTTGAAAACGCCATACACATTGCCACAATAAACGTACCAATTAATAAAACCTGCCAAAAGGCACCAAAATATTTAATCGAAGCTGCAAAACTTCTATTAATGACTCCCTCTACATAACTTTTATTTAAAATAACTGCAATTACAAATAATAAAAGTGAGCCACCACTAATAAGAAATACAGGCCAATCTGTTTTTCGACTCTTCATTCTCATTCACACTTCCTCCTTCCTCAGCAATCTAAAAAAACAACTTTATTATGTTTTACTGTTTACAACCAAAACATAACGATTATATAAGCATAATAATTCATCGATTTTCTACACACTTATGTTGTCCCTAAAAATATGCTAAATCCCTTATTTAAAAGAAAATTTCTATTCCTATTACATAAAAAAGCAAAACAAAAGACCTTATATTTCTATAAGGTCTTCGAAACAGAAATTTGATTATAACATAAGGAACTCCTTGGTTCAAAAAGCCCCTTCCAAAAATAACCGATAGTAAAGGCTTCCATTTGCTACGTAACAGTAATTAAAAAAATTTATATTTTACATAAAAAAACTATACTAAATATCATTTATGAAAGAAATTCGGCTTCAAAATTTCATTCGGATACGGTTTATGATAAATATGAGTGGTAGCTGGCGAAAGCGGTGGAATAAGCCACACCCAATTGCCAGTGACAACCCGTCCACATGCTGCTTCTTGCTTCTCAAATTGTTGAAACTGTTGTGCAGCTGTATGGTGATCCACAATACTAACTCCTTGTTTTTTGAAGGAATGTAATACAGCAATATTCAACTCAATGAGTGCCTTATCTTTCCATAACGTACCGTTTCTCGATGTATCTAACTCCATCATCTCCGCAACTGCCGGAAGTAAATTATAGCGATCATGATCCGCTAAATTACGAGCCCCAATTTCCGTACCCATATACCATCCATTGAACGGAGCGGCTGTATAGGAAATACCGCCAATTTCTAAGCGCATGTCTGAAATCATTGGAACCCCATACCATTTTGCTCCTAAAGATGAGATTGGGTACTCTGGATGTTCAATTGGTACTTCTTTCACTTCTCTTTTAGGAATTTCTTTATATACAGGTTCTTTTCCATCGACAGAAAATACAAGTGGCAATACATCGAAATTCGTACCTTCTCCCTGCCAGCCAAGTTCCTGACAAAAATCCGTAAACGCAGTGGAATGAGAGTCACCGATCACTCCCATTTCTGTTTTATATCCTGCATACCGAATCAATTGGTGATTATAAATTCGTATATTATTTCCTTCACCTTGATATTGCTTAAAAATCGTAATTGTCGGTTTCACTTTCCCATCGTTCGTTGCATATTTAATATGATGAATTAATGCATTATATACACCTTCTTCATCACTTACTTCACGTGCATCTAATATGTGCATCTTACTCCAAAATAGTCTTCCGATACATCGATTACTATTGCGCCATGCCATTCGTGATCCATGAACAAGTTCTTCAAATGTATGCTCATACGTCCCCGTCTTCTCTATCTCAACTCGAATTTCTTTCACACGTTCTTCTATGAATTGCTCTTTATTAAGCTCTTTATAGCAAATCGTAATAAACTGACTCGCTTCCTCTATTAATTGTTTCGTTTTACTCATAAACGATCTCCTTCTATTTCAACAAAACGTTCTACTTTACAGTATAAGCAAAAAGAATAAGAGTCACAAATGAAAGTGGAAGTGTTACTTTTATTGTAATATTTTTCAGAAAATTAAAGACATTACTATTGACTTACATAAAAAATAGGTGTATTTTTGACTCAGGTAAAGTTTTTTTACCTAGACCAACTTTTAAAAAGAAAGGAGGTAATGTTATGTCTTCATTTCAATTGCCAAAGCTTTCATATGACTATGATGAACTAGAGCCATATATCGATAGCAATACGCTTTCCATTCATCATGGAAAGCACCATGCGACATACGTAAACAATTTAAATGCTACTTTAGAAAACTATAAGGAATTACATAATAAGTCTTTAGAAGAGTTACTATGTAATTTAGACGTTTTACCAAATGAAATTGTTACAGCTGTAAGAAATAACGGTGGTGGTCACTATTGTCATAGCCTTTTTTGGGAAGTAATGAGCCCACGAGGTGGCGGTGAGCCTAATGGAGACGTTGCAAAAGTCATTGATTATTATTTCAATACCTTTGACAACTTAAAAGATCAACTTTCCAAAGCAGCTATTAGTCGTTTTGGAAGTGGCTATGGATGGCTTGTCCTGGATGGTGAAGAACTTTCCGTTATGAGTACACCAAATCAAGATACACCTTTGCAAGAAGGTAAAATTCCATTACTCGTCATCGATGTATGGGAACACGCCTATTATTTAAAGTATCAAAATCGGCGTCCAGAATTTGTTACCAATTGGTGGCATACAGTGAACTGGGACCGGGTAAATGAAAAGTATTTACAAGCAATTCAATCACAAAAACATTAGTCGTGCGTATAAGGTAAGTTTGGTAATGTAAAATTAGTATTGTCGAAATCCTCCAGAATCCCCCGGATTGCCACCGGGGGATTTATGATTATTTCATTGCATGTATGTAATAACGTAATACTTGTTCTATGTCTATTTTCAACTCTCGGAACGGGAATCCTAATTCACTAGCTTTTCCATTATGTAATGTACAATTAATTACTTCATTATAAGGCGCTACATTATCTCCTACTTCTTGAACGAGTGCTTTTATTCCCGTATTTTCTTCTATGAAATGAATAACTTCGCCAGTAGAAACTACCCCGTTGCTACAAGCATTAATTGGCCCTTCTATATCCTTCATCCCGCACCAAGCTAAAAATTCTCCTGCTTCTTTCTCATGTATAAATGACAACTCTCCATCTAAATGCTTCACCGCGACAGGCTCTTGCTTCACAATATGTTCAACGTAAAATTGTAACCTTTTCGTATAATCGTTTTCTCCAATAACAACTGGAAAACGTACTGCAACAACTGGGAATGTTGCTTGTTCGAATACAGCAGCTTCAGCTAATCGCTTGCCTTCACCATAATTAAAATCCTTCCTATCCCCATACGTAATGGCATACTCATACGGATTAAAGTTCTCTTCTAACAAGCCTATTGCTGGCTCGTAAACAGCCATTGAAGATGTCATAACATATTTCTTTGTTTTTCCTCGTAACACTTCACATATTACCTTCGCTGCATTCGAGCTATAGCATAAATTATCGTATACGATATCATAACTTTTATCTTCTAGACGCTCTGCTAATTGCTTTTCATCTTCTCTATCTACAATAAGTCTTTTTACTACACTTCCAAAAGGGTCTTCTGTAATCCCTCTCGTCGCAATCGTTACATCGTGTCCATCTTGCAAAAGTGCTTCTACTAAATGTTTACCAAAAAATCTTGTTCCCCCTAGCACCAATACCTTTTTCAATTTCATCATCCCCATTTTGATAAAATGTAAAATACTACCTCTCCATTATAAATGCTCATATATAAAAAGCACGGAATTCATTTAACGATTCCATGCTTTTCTACAGAAAATATATTAATGTACTCGGTATTTATAAATACAATAACAGAAGTATACAATAGAAATTACGGATACATAAACCCATAGTTCATATACGAATCCCTCTCCCCATACTCCCATAAAATAAAAGAGTGAAGGTAACGTCAATGTTACCCATGATTGTACGAAGGCAATTCTTCCAAGATATTGATTGATATTCTTTTTTTGTGTATTTAATACAAAGAATAAATACCAAAGTAATGCCCACATAAACCACGTTAATGCATTCACAACATCGTGGAATTGAACAAATGAAACAACCATATAGAATAAAGCAATAATTGCTACCCACATACAAAACCAGCCTAGACCGCTACTATCCATTCCTTTTATAAAGGTAACACCTACATATAAATAGGTTAATCCAAATAAGAAAGTAGCTGCATATGAATACACTGTCCAATTGCTTTGGTCAGAGATCATGATCAAATAGAACGGAATAATAATTTGTAGTGCACCTACAAATAAATTAAAAACACCCGCACTTTTCATCTCTGCTTTTCCTAATATAACAAGACTATTTAAAAATAAAGCTGCACCCGAAAGTAATAATCCTACATATCCCATATATATTCGTGTGAAAATCTTTCCCTTTCACACCTTTAACCCCCCCGCACTATAAAGTGATACCTATATTATTTTTCTTCCTATTTAAAACTACACACATAATTTTACATCCGAATAAGTCAGACTTCCTACCTTAAAAAACAATAAAAAAATCCCCTCAATACATACCATACAGTAATCATGTCGATCAAAATGTATCACGTTGTAAAAACGCTTTCAATAATGCGTAACTCAATTAAAAGCTAATAGGATTATTTGATTATAAACGTACTTTAACAATGATACAAGTACTAGAATACTCTTCCATATTACATTTTTTATTTCTATAAAAAATTGATAGAATGATGCATCCTCCCTATCTCATTCTATCAATGATCTGCATAGAATATTGTACAATCATATTCAATTAGAAAGGTTTGATATTTATGCCTCATCATTATCCGAATCAATCTGTTGTTCATTCAACAGGTGTATTAACAAGAAATCCTGCAACAGTTCCAGCAATAATAAACGTTGTAAATTTAGATGCATATTACGCACACTATCTAAATATAGAAGTATGGGATTGGTCTAACCATTCTAGCCCTGTAAAATTACCTGTATTCATTGGTGAAGATACAGTGGTACAATTCCCATATCTTTTACAAGGCAACAACCTAGAAGTATTTTATGCTAATTTAGATGCAGCTATTGATTTATATGAAATTCGTATTTCCTATCCTACTCATTCTAATATTATTGCAAATTGCTTTGGCCGAAGCCTTCCACCCTCTACAAGTCAAGAAAGTAATACAGTGTATCATAAACAACTTGTTCGCATTCATTAACGGTCTCTTTTCCCTATCAACAACCTATAAATATATGCAATAGAGGCGATTCCATTGCAATACTATGGTCAGTAATATTTCATTCATTTCTCTTTCCTAAAATGAGTATATTACTGACCTCAGGTAACAGCATAAAAAAACAGAATTTATTATATACATACAATAAAAATAAAGTATCCTATAAAAGAATACTTTACTAACTTGCTTAAATCATTTGATAACCATTTTTGTTATTTACCTGCCATCTCCAAGAATCTACACACATCTCTTCTAACCCATATTCCGCTTCCCATCCTAATTCTCGTTTCGCTTTAGATACATCAGCAAAACATATTGCTACATCACCAGGACGACGCCCTATTACTTTATAAGGTATTTTCTTACCTGAAACCTTCTCAAAAGCCTTTACCATCTCCAATACACTATATCCTTTACCTGTGCCAAGATTGTATGCCTCGATTCCTTTCGTCTCAAGTACTTTCTCAAGTGCCCTTACATGTCCTTTTGCAAGATCAACAACGTGAATATAATCACGGACACCTGTCCCGTCTTTCGTTGGATAATCATTTCCGAATATATTTAGCTCTTTTAACTTACCTACCGCCACCTGCGTTACATATGGCATTAAATTATTCGGAACTCCATTTGGGTCTTCTCCAATACGGCCACTTTTATGTGCTCCAAATGGATTGAAATAACGAAGTAACGCAATACTCCATTCATCATCAGCTTTTGCTACATCACGCATAATTTGCTCAATCATTAATTTTGTTTGTCCATATGGATTTGTCACACTCAGCGGAAATTCTTCTGTAATTGGTGATGTTTTTGGAATTCCATATACAGTTGCAGATGAACTAAAAATAAATTTTTTAACATTATGTTTCTGCATCACATCACATAGTATGATCGTACTTATTATATTATTATAATAATATGCAAGGGGAATTGTAGTTGATTCCCCCACTGCTTTAAATCCAGCAAAATGTATAACCGCTTCAATGTTATTTCTCAAAAAAATCTCATTCATTTTTTCACGATTTAAAACACTTTCTTTATAAAATTCGAATTGTTTTCCTGTTATCTCTTTTACTCGGTTTAAAGACTCGATTGAACTATTTGAAAGATTATCTACGACTATAATTTTATAATTACTATTTAATAATTCTATACACGTATGACTACCAATATATCCTGCTCCACCCGTTATAAGTATCGCCATATATATAGTCCCCCACTAATTATTAATTATAAAATTTTATAACCTCAATACATATCTATCCTACCACAAAAAGACTGATTATTTTAAAAATTTATTTTTAATTATTATTCATAAAAAAAGAGTGGCATAACCTTTACGTTATGCCACTCTTTAACATACATATGTGTCTATATCTTTATTTATTAATCAAGAAAAATAAAAATTACTCGGAAATTTCATCTTGTTAAATTACGTAATAATATACACTTAAAAAGTGGGCAAGGCTTCCCAATAACACGAACACGTGAAAAATTTCATGATGCCCCATATGTTTAAACTCTAACCATTTTGGCTTTGTTCCATAAATAAATCCACCAATCGTATAAAGAATGCCTCCAAGCACTAGCAGCACGATACCCCCTGCGCTTAAATTAGCAGCTAACGGTGCAAAGAACAAAACAATTAACCAGCCCATTGTAATATAAATTGTTGTTGATAACCATCTCGGGCAACTAAACCAAAACATTTTAAAAACAATACCACAAATGGCCGTTGCATACACTAAACAAAATAATAATAAACCGTTTGCGGAATGTAATGTAATTAAACAAAATGGTGCATATGTACCTGCAATCAATATAAAAATCATAGAATGATCAAGCTTCCGAAAGAAATAAATAACACGCTCACTGGCTACAACACTATGATATACAGCTGATGCTGTATACAGAACCATCATTCCGATGCCAAACAAAATAACAGCTGTAATTGCCGCAAAAGATGGCGTCTTAATAGAAACTTTTACAAGCATAGCTAATAATGCAACAAATGATAATACAGCTCCTCCCAAATGGGTAAAAGCATTAACCGGTTCTCTTATATACGCATTCATATAAACACCCCTCATATAATTACATGTAGTTTTGATAACTACATGTAATTATATACACATTAATCTTATAGGTCAACATTTACAATTCATTTGTTTCGTAATACCATATTTAAAGATAAACTAAACATTATGCTCCACTAAGTTATAAAAGCGAGGGGTTCTACGTGGAAAATATAAATAAATTACTTGAAGCATTACATTTAGAAAAAAATATTACGCTTGAGGATATTCCAAATGTCGACTTGTATGTAGACCAAGTTGTCCAACTATTTGAAAATACTTATGCGGATACAACAAGAACCGATGATGAAAAAGTATTAACAAAAACAATGATTAACAATTACGCAAAAGGTAAACTGTTTATTCCAATCAAAAATAAAAAATACTCAAAAGATCATATGATTTTAATTAGCTTAATTTATCAATTAAAAGGGGCCCTTTCCATTAATGACATAAAAAGCTCCTTAAAAAATATAAATGAATCCTTATTAAGCGAGGATTCATTCGAATTAAATACGCTATATAAAGATTACCTTTCTCTTACCGAAAACAACGTCGAAAGCTTTACACAAGACGTAAATAACCGTGTTTCAGAAGTAAGTGAAATTTCTTCTTTAGAAGATCCGAACCTAGAGAAGTTTTTATTACTAACATCATTTGTGTCGATGAGTAATATGTATAGGCGCTTAGCTGAGAAGTTGATTGATGATTTAGAAGAAGCCTAATAATTATAAAGTGAAACTTTAATCAGTGGGGGGTCTTACTGCCCATTAAAGCGGGATAAAAATGAGCTTCCACTATCCGATATGATTGTATTATTTTCTATTGAGATTGTACTCTTTCAAAAAAAAAGTACATTTTGCATACTGGCAAAATGTACTTTTTTCTAACATTATAATTTTTATTGTTTCTTTATTAGCAATTCAAAGCGATCACAATACTCTTTTACTAATAATTTACACATAGCATAAAAAATAAAAACATTAATAGTAACGATAAACATTCCCATATTCGTATTAAAGCCCGCATACAAGACCATTACTATATTTAAAAAGATTGTTAACGTTAATCCTAAAGCTATTCCTGTCCATTTCATTTCATATAGCAGTAAAAAGAGTACAAATACTAACGCTGGGAAAGCATATCTCTCATGTATTTGCGTAGGTAACATAAAGAACGCAAAACTTATAAAAGTCGCGGCTTTCAGTAGAACTGCCGTATTCATATGACGATGGAAAAAGACATATAAGCAAGTTAATGCCGCTGCAATAGACAAGAGTATTAACCCAACTGTTTTCAATGTAATATGTGGTACAACTTGAATCGTATCCACCATATTAGGATCCGTACCAATCGCATAATACCAAATATTCATAGCAAATACAGTTACCGTTGGGAAAGTACCCACCGCATTTAAATATGCTTGTGTTAACATAGTAATAAATGTTCCATGGGCTGCGAAATAAAGACCGAATAGTAATAACGGGATACAGAATCCTATTATAAATTTAATTAATTGCTTACCTTCCCTTTTTTCAAAAATGACTTTTAGGAAATACATAGCAAATACAGGCGCAATTACAATTGATTGAAATTTAGCTAGTAACGCTATAGCGTAAATAGCACCAGACCAAGTTGGCTTAGACATTAGTAATAAAATAGAACTAACCATCAATATACTATGTAGCATATCTACTTGACCCCAAATAGTCCCATCCACTATAATCGCTGGGCTAAATGCAAAAAATGTTACTAATGCTGCTCTCACAATCGAATTGTCTATCCTTTTAGAAACTATAGCAAAAATGATTATGGCTACTACTTCAAATGCAATGGATGGGACTCGAATTAAAACACCCGCGGCTTCCACATATGTATTAAAAAACGACAATATCCCTCCATAAATACCTAAAAGAGCTAAGAAAAATGGCGGATAGTTTACTAAATCTCCATGTGCATACACATCACCTAGTCCATATTTACCTACTGTATTCATCCAATCCACAAAAAATAGTTGATCTCGTTCATATCCTTCTAAATAAAATGCTAAATATAAACGGAATAACAGAGATGCAACAACTACTACAACCAAATAGAAATGAAGCCATTTTAAACTCCACCTATCTTGAGTAAAATTCATTAAACAAAACACCGTCCTTACTTTTTATAGCTTACAACAATTGAATTAAAAATCGAATTGCTTATATAAAAATATCTCCCTAAACGAATTAACAAATTTCCATTCAATGGTATAAAAAATCAAATGAATATACTAACATACAAAAAAACCATCGTCAATCACGTATTAGTTGAGGTCCATTCAAATTATCCGCTCTATAAATCAGCCTCAAAAAAATATCCACCTTTAAAGTGGATATTTTCATTTATTTAATTGCCTCATGAACTTTTAATTGTTTACCTTTTATCGTTGTATTTCTCATAACCTTTAAAACAAGTGGTCCTTTTCCGTTTAATATTTCAACATATGAAACATTATCTTGTATGGTAATAATACCTATATCATTAGCAGAAACACCTTGAATTTTAGCAATGGTCCCAACGAAATCTACGGCTCTAATTTTCTTTTTCTTTCCACCATTAAAGTACAATTTCATAATTCCTTTGTTTAAATCTGCATTTTTATCTTTCTTTATAATTGGTTTAGCATATATCTTTTCTTCAAATACTGCTTTCCCTTTCATAACTTCTTCTTTTGAAGGTCCCAGTTTCTTTGGAATTTCAAATCCGATATATTCCTCAATCTCTTCTAAAAATCTATTTTCATAAGGCGTTATAAATGTAATAGCTTTTCCACTATTACCAGCTCGTCCCGTTCTTCCCGTACGGTGTACATAGCTTTCTTTTTCTAATGGAATATCGTAATTAATAACATGTGTAATATTATCAATATCAATTCCTCTTGCAGCTACATCAGTTGCTACTAAATAACGGAACTTTCCTTTTCTAAAATCATCCATAACTTCAAAACGATCTTCCTGTACCATACCACCATGTATTTTGTCACAAGGATAATTAACTCGTTTTAGCTGTCTATATACATGGTCTACGTTTTCTTGCGTACGACAAAAAATAATGCAACTATCTGGATTTTCAATCATAGTTACATCCTTAAGAAGTGAAAGCTTCTCTTCTTCCCTTACTTCAAAAAGGGTATGTTCAATTTTATCTGTTGTAATCCCAGCTGCTTTAATTTCAATATGAGTTGGTGCATTCATATATGTACGGGATAACTTTTCAACATCTTCTGGTAGGGTTGCTGAAAATAGCATTGTCATTCTTTTTGTAGGTAATTCATCAATAATTGCCTCTACTTGATCGATAAAGCCCATATTTAGCATTTCATCTGCTTCATCAATCACTAAATATTTCAATCGCTCTAAAGAAAGGGTCCCTTTTTCAATATGATCCAACACACGTCCTGGAGTTCCCACTACAATATGCGTCTTTTGCTTTAACTCTAATTTTTGACGCGCAAATGGAGATTTACCATAAATTGCAGCAGCTTTAATTCTTTTGAATCGCCCTATATTCGTAATATCTTCTTTCACTTGAACAGCAAGTTCCCTCGTTGGTGTTAAAACTAATGCTTGTGGTTTATTCTCTTCCCACTCTACCATTTCACAAAGTGGTATCCCGAACGAAGCCGTTTTTCCACTTCCCGTTTGCGACTTTACAACAAGATCCTTCTTTTGCAATGCAACTGGAATAACTTCTCCTTGTACTTCTGTTGGATGCTCATATCCTAAACCAGTAAGTGCTTGTCTTACTTCTTTACTTAATGCATAATTGCTAAAGCTTTTTTTACTCATATATTAACCTCATTTGATTTTATATTTAACTTATTCTGTTCTTCATGCCTCACTTTAGACTATAGTAAGATACTATATTAATCCACTGTTTTTAATTCGTTTATATCTAAATTTATTTAAAGATAATTTTAAAATAGTAAAGGGCAGCCTTAATTATAAGTCTGCCCTATCTATACCATATTCATTTTTTACGGAACCAATTTTTTCACAACTGGTATTCTTTGCAATACTAACGTGATTATCAGACTAAGAACAATTGTAATCGTTACATTAATAGGTATTGCCAATATTGCATGTACACGTTCATTTACTTTAGGGAAAACCATGTACAACAAGTTATTTAATAAGAAGAAGTGAAGAATATAGATTCCAAGGCTTGCTTGATTTATAAAACGGAATAACAATGGCAATTCTCTTTCTGATTTTTGGAAAGCGTATTTGAAAAATACAAATAATCCAATCGCCATCAGCACAACGCCTGGCGCAAAATATCCGTACCAAAACTGCTCTAACTGTCCATTTGCTTTTAACGTATAGTAATAAGTAATAAAGAATGTACTAATAAATCCTACAAGTCCTCCAATGTAAGAAATACTTCTCCACTTTTTTGAAATATCAAAATTAGATAAATAGTAGCCCAGTAGGAAATACCCTACATAATTTGTAACGTAAAATAATTCAATATTAAAATTGATAGGATAATAATATTTAACTAAATTGACTATAACAGACGCATATAACCATAAAATTAAAAAGTATTCTATCTCTCTTTTTTTAGCGTTCTTCACAAAAATTTTCAGTAGAGGTGTAATTAAATATATCCCTACAATCATGTATAAGAACCATAAATGTCCCCCTATAGTATCCGTTAAAAAGTGCTTAATCCCTTGCTTTAAAGATACCGGGAAATATCCTGCATATGCTCCATATGCATAAAATATAGCACTCCAAGCTACAAAAGGTATAATCACTTTACTTGCACGCTTCTGTAAAAATTCCCCGACTGAAATATCTTTTGTCCCCTTTAACAATAAAGCTCCACTAATCATTACAAAAATCGGAACACTCGCACGTGAAATTGATTCAAATAGATTACCAGCCATCCAGCGTGAAACATTATTTGCATCTAAAACCGCAACATAACCAGCAGAAACGTGAATTGTAACAACCGCGATTGTCGCTAATACTCGCAACCAGTCCATATACATTAATCGCTTCATTAAAATCTCTCCCAAATTTGTATATTTAATTTTTTTATTTGCCACACATAATTTTATATCAGAAAATTCCATATTAAAACATTTTTCCGACAATAAAAATCTATAATTTACTTAAATAAACTTAATTTTTAAATACAAACATGAAAACCTTTGACTTATGAGTGAAAATAATGTAAATTATCCTTTGGACGAACATTTTTTAAAAAACTAAATAAAATATTCGTATTTTAGGGGTGTAAATGATGGAAAACGTATTCGACTATGAAGATATTCAATTAATTCCTGCAAAATGTATTGTGAACAGCCGCTCTGAATGTGATACAACTGTCACTTTAGGTAAACATAAATTTAAATTACCTGTCGTACCTGCAAATATGCAAACGATTATTGATGAAAGAATCGCAACTTATTTAGCTGAAAACAATTACTTCTATATCATGCATCGTTTCCAACCAGAGAAACGTATCTCATTCATTAGAGATATGCAATCACGTGGATTAATCGCTTCTATCAGCGTTGGTGTAAAAGAGGACGAGTATGAATTCGTACAACAATTAGCTGCTGAGCAACTTACACCTGAATACATTACGATTGATATCGCACACGGACATTCTAATGCTGTAATCAACATGATCCAGCATATTAAAAAGCATTTACCAGAAAGCTTCGTTATCGCTGGAAATGTTGGAACTCCAGAAGCGGTAAGAGAATTAGAAAACGCTGGTGCTGACGCAACAAAAGTCGGTATTGGACCTGGTAAAGTTTGTATTACTAAAATTAAAACAGGCTTTGGAACTGGCGGTTGGCAACTAGCTGCACTTCGCTGGTGTGCAAAAGCTGCAAGTAAGCCAATTATCGCTGACGGTGGTATTCGTACACACGGCGACGTAGCTAAATCTATTCGATTTGGGGCGACTATGGTTATGATCGGTTCTCTATTCGCTGGTCATGAAGAGTCTCCAGGGGAAACAATCGAAAAAGACGGCAAACTTTATAAAGAGTACTTCGGTTCAGCTTCTGAATTCCAAAAAGGCGAGAAGAAAAACGTTGAAGGTAAGAAAATGTTCGTTGAGCATAAAGGTTCTTTAGAAGACACTTTGATCGAAATGGAACAAGATCTTCAATCTTCTATCTCTTACGCTGGTGGAACAAAATTAGACTCAATTCGTACTGTAGATTATGTAGTAGTGAAAAACTCTATTTTCAACGGCGATAAAGTATATTAATTTTTAAATTTAACTCGAAGGACAAGCGTTTTTATGCTTGTCCTTCTTTTATATATATAGAAATGTGAAATATTTTTATTTTACTGAATTTTCTAGTATCATGTTTTTAGATACTTATAATAAGGGGGATACAATAAATGAAAAATATAATTGAGAAACGCCATATTCGCGCGGAAGTCCCTACTGAACTAACATGGGACCTCTCTGATTTATACGAATCTGATAAAGAGTGGGAAACTGCATTACGTGTATTAACAGATGATATAAAAAAACTTGATGCGTTTAAAGGACAATTACACACTAGCTCCACTACCTTATTACATGGTCTACTTTTAGAAGAAGAGCTTTTAATGAAGTTAACAAAACTATACTCCTACGCAAATTTAAAAGAATCTACTGACCGTACAAATCCAGTTGTCCAAGCGAACTCTTCCAAAATTGCTGCTTTATGGACGAAAGTACATACTGCATTATCCTTTATCCATAATGAAATCCTCTCATTCGACGAAGGCACGATTGAGAAATATTTAGCTGAAGAAACAAAACTTGAACCTTTCCGTAAATCATTACTAGACATCCTACAAAAAAGGCCGCACACGCTCTCTCCTGAAACAGAAGAAGCTCTTGCTGCACTTGGCGAAGTACATAGTTCTCCATACAAAATTTACGGTATGACTAAATTAGCCGATATGGATTTTACCTCCATACAAGACGAACAAGGAAACGAACTCCCTGTATCATTTGCATTATTTGAAAGTAAATATGAGTTTTCTCCAAGCGTAGACATACGTAGAAAAGCGTACTCATCATTTGTTTCCACCTTGAAACGATATAAAAATACAGTGGCAACAACATATGCGACTGAAGTAAAAAAACAAGTAACACTCTCTCGTTTACGCAAATTTGAATCTGTTACTCATATGCTTTTGGCACCTCAAAAAGTTCCACTTGAAATGTATGACAATCAACTTGATATTATATACAAGGAATTAGCACCTCATATGCGCCGTTTTGCAGATTTAAAAAAGAAAGTACTAGGACTCGATCAAATGCTGTTCTGCGACTTACATGCACCTTTAGATTCCGAATTTAATCCAAGCATCACATACGAAGAAGCTGGAAAACTCATTCAAGACTCTTTACAAGTATTGGGCGATGAATATGGTTCCATTATCGAAAAGGGATTTAAAGAGAGATGGGTCGATCTTGCAGATAATGTAGGGAAATCAACAGGGGCATTTTGTTCAAGTCCATATGGTTCTCATCCATACATTTTAATTACATGGCAAAATACGATGCGTGGATGCTTCACATTAGCCCATGAATTTGGGCATGCTGGTCATTTTTATTTAGCAAATAAAAACCAGCGTATTATGAATGTACGTCCATCTATGTACTTTGTCGAAGCACCATCTACGATGAACGAATTACTATTAGCCCAGCATTTATTAGCGACGACTGACGATAAGAGAATGCGCAGATGGGTGATTCTGCAACTACTCGGCACATATTATCATAACTTTGTTACTCACTTACTTGAGGGAGAATATCAAAGAAGAGTATACACGCTAGCAGAAGAAGGAGGAGCACTTACAGCTACAACCTTAACTGAAATAAAAACAAATGTACTTTCGACATTCTGGGGAAATTCTGTAGAAATTGACGAAGGCGCTGGCTTAACTTGGATGCGTCAACCTCATTATTATATGGGCTTGTATTCTTACACGTATTCCGCAGGCCTCACTGCATCTACTGCGGTGGCTCAAATGATTAAAGAGGAAGGACAACCTGCCGTTGATCGCTGGTTAGATGTACTTCGCGCTGGTGGTACGATGAAACCACTTGAATTAATGAAACATGCCGGAGTCGATATGTCAAAACCAGACGCAATCCGTAAAGCCGTTTCTTACGTCGGCTCCTTAATTGATGAATTAGAATGCTCTTATCAAGAATAAAAAATAAGCCCTCGCTTGATGAGGGCTTGTTTCATATTTATTTTCCAAATCTTTTACGGTATCCACATTTCCTGCATAGCTCTTCGACTGCAATCCTTTTCGAAAATCCATCGACAATGTTTGTTGCTCTTTCACCTTCTATAATGTTAGAAAATGAGTCATTATTAATATTCCCAAGGTTAATAATCCCCTCACCATCTAAACAACAAGGAATAACCGTTCCGTTCGCTAAAATACCAGCTTGATTTCGAAGTCCATGACAGAATCCTTTTCCGTCATCCTCTTCTTCATGTAATGCCGGCCACTGGAATTCATAGTCTTGATTAATAAAGACACGTTCCGCAATTTTTATACCTTTTCCTGGTGTAAGCTTCTCTTCGATTTGATAAGATAGGCCAAACTCATTTTCAATAATGGATAATAAATCTCTATTTTTCTGGATTTCAGCATTCGTTTTATTATCCTGAGTTAAATTCCATAATCGTAGTGAAACAATTAAATCCGATTGACTTGTCGCCTCTCTAATAAAGGAAAGTATACTTCTTACATAACCCTCTTTATCTTGCGAACCTGGATGTCCATCAAAACTGTGTAATGAAAAATTCATTTGTCTTAACGCAGGTTTATTTAACAGTCTATGCCTTCTCTTATTAATTAACGTTCCGTTCGTTGTAATATTAACTTTAAACCCTTTTTCATGGCTTAAATCTAACAATTGATCTATTTTTGGATGGAGCAATGGCTCACCCTTCACGTGCAAATAAATGTAGTCTGTGTGAGGTTTAATTTGGTCTAATCTTTTCGCAAAATCCTCCACAGAAATGAACTGCTTCTGCCTTTCCGTCGGCGGACAAAAGCTGCACGCAAGATTACATACACTCGTAATCTCCAAGTAAAACTTTTTAAACTTCTTCACCTTTAATTCCTCACTTCTATGACTACTTATACTTTTTTCCTCTTCATATTACATCACACTTTTTTAGAAATAGAAACATACTTATTTTAGGAAATATATAAAACGGCCACATCTGTAGCCGTTTGAAGGTATTATTACAACTATTTATGATACGGTTCACCACGATTAATACGAAACGCCCTATACACTTGCTCAAGCAATACTAATCGCATTAATTGGTGTGGTAATGTCATCTTTGAAAAAGAAAGAGATTCGTTTGAACGCTTCATTACTTCTGAACTTAGTCCAAGTGATCCACCAATCACGAATGCAACTTTACTCTTTCCATATGTAGCAAGACGATCTAAGCTTACTGCAAATTCTTCTGATGATTTTTGCTTTCCTTCTATCGCTAACGCAATGACGTGCGTATCGTCAGAAATTTTATCCAGTATACGTATACCTTCTTTTTCTTTTACAATTAACATTTCTGCTTCACTTAAATTTTCTGGTGCCTTTTCATCTGGCAATTCAATTACTTCTACTTTTGCGTATGCAGATAATCGTTTTAAGTATTCTGCTATACCTTGTTTTAAATATTTTTCTTTTAATTTCCCAATTGAAATAATCGAGATATTCACACGTATTCCCCACCTTACAAACATGTTATCCACATAACTTATCCACATATCCACAAATGTTACCCACATATTGTGTGAGAATCTGTGTTCGATACAACATATGTCGCCTCGTTTTGACAAAATTCACATGTTTTTTTCTCTTTTTCCGAGTTATCCACATTGTTGATAACTGGCGCAACTTCACACTCATCCACAATAATATCTAAAGCTAATTCCACATGTTCTAAACAACAAGGTAAATTCATATTCTTCACCTCACTTTTCTACAATAGAAAACAGGAGGTAGGCCCTCCTGTTTTTAATACTTTTGAACGCCTAGTTTAACCGTTGTTGTTGCTCGTTTTGTACCACGATAAAACGTAAGAGTCATTTTATCATTAATTTTTTTATCATATAAGGCCGTACGGAATCCGATAATATCGCGAACCGGTTTTCCATCTACTGCTACAATCACATCGTGTTCTCGTAAACCAGCATCTACACCTGGCGAAGGACTTTTCACATCTAAAATGCAAACTCCCTCTGTTACATTGCCCGGTAAATGCAATGTTTTTGACCAATGATAGTTTGGAATCTCATTTAACGATCTAAGTTCAATTCCAACATATGGTCTCCTTACTTTTCCGTACTTCTCTAATTCATTCATAATTGGAACAGCCCTAGTAACTGGAATAGCTAGTCCAATTCCTTCTACTTCTTTTGCTGCAATTTTCATTGAGTTAATGCCAATTAATTGACCTGCCGCATTTACAAGTGCACCACCACTATTACCTGGATTAATTGCTGCATCTGTTTGCAATACTTCTACTTGCCAATCGTAATGTCCATCTTGATCCAAGTCTACAGGAACAATACGTTCCTTAGCCGAAATAATGCCTTGTGTAACGGTTCCAGAAAATTGTAGCCCGAGTGGGTTTCCAATCGCAATGACTGGTTCCCCTCTACGAACAGTATTAGAATCGCCAATCTCAATTACTTTTTTCACATGCTTTGCATCTATTTCTAGTACAGCCAAATCTGTGACTACATCCGTTCCTAATACTTTTCCCGGAACCTTCTTACCATCACTTAAACTTACTTCAATGCGATTTGCTCCAGCAACAACATGATTATTCGTTACAATATAAGCTTGGCCATCTGCTTTTTTATAAATTACACCTGATCCTGTACCAGCTTCTGAATCTGCCTCTGAAAAATTATCTCGTTGAATATTAATAACGCCAACAACAGCTTCAGACGCACGATCAACAGCATCAACAAAACTAATCTGTTTAATTCCTTGAGCTTCGGTCATATTACTTCCACTTGCTTCAGCTTGCGGAAGCGCGCCCGCATCATTTGCAAATAAAGGAGCTCCAAATGCAAATAACGAAGCTCCTACAATTGTTCCTGCTATGCTAGAAATAACAATACCTTTATGCTTCTTTTTTCTTGCACGTTTCATACGATAATTTTCTTCATCAATAAAGGACATATTTGTTCACCTATCTTCCTGAAAACAACTATATTCACCTTTATTGTTTACTAAAATGAAGAATTATACGTATTGAATTTTTGTAGGCATTTTCGGATCTGTATCATGAATTTTGAAGGCTTCTCCCACTCCAAATCCTTTTTCCTCTAATACTTGTGATACTGACATACGTGCTAGTTCTTTCATGTTATTATCTAAACTTAAATGGGCTAAATAAATATGTTTTGTCTCATCTGTAATTACATCCGCCATCGCTAATGCAGCATCTTCATTACAAACGTGCCCCACATCACTTAAAATACGTCGCTTAATACTCCATGGATAACGTCCCATACGAAGCATTTCCACGTCATGATTACTTTCAAACACGAAAGCATTCGCACCCTTAATAACACCTTTCATACGGTCACTCACGTATCCCGTATCTGTAATAAGGGCTAACTTTCTATTATTGTTATGAAAAGCATAAAACATCGGCTCTGCCGCATCATGAGAAACCCCAAATGACTCGACCTCAATATCACCGAATGTTTTCACATCCCCAACTGAGAAAATAAACTTTTGCTCAGTTGGGATATTTCCAATTAAATGTTCCATTGCATTCCATGTTTTCTCATTTGCATAAACAGGTAAATCATATTTACGTGCCAATACACCTAGCCCTTTAATATGGTCACTATGTTCATGTGTTACAAGAATACCTGATACATCATTTATATTTAGTTCTGCCTGTTTAAATAAAGCCTCTGTTGCTTTACCACTTAAACCTGCATCGACGAGTAATTTTTTTTCATCTGTTCCTACATATAGCATATTCCCTGTACTTCCACTTGCAAGTACGCTAAAATGCAACCCCATTCTTTCTCACTCCAGTATGTTCATCAACCACTTGATTTTCCCTTTCCCCTAATTCCATAACTTGTCCTTCAATTGCATTTACAAAGAAGTCCTGCTTCTGCTCCGTTTTTAAATTCCACGTCGGAGCAAGTACTTGGTTATTAGAAGTAGATGCGGTAAGGGTGGCATAACCAATTTGTGCTTCTTTTACATGTGTATTCCCATGAACTTTATTTTTTAAATACAGATTTTCTAAAGCCGTTTGAGCAGTAATAATTTCTTGCTGTTTCGTTTTTTCACTTTCGCCCATTTCTTTTAAATCAGTTAGCATCGTCTGTGTGTACGAAACAAGTTCATTTTTTTCATTTAATTCCACAACAATCATTGCCTGATCGTTATAGAAAATAGGCTTATCTTTATACTTTTGGAAGAAGTAGATTTTAGAGTCTTTCATCGCCCCATACTCATACTTTTGTCCATCCAATACATAGTTCTTCAAAAAATCACTATACTTATCTTTGGATAATGATTTTGTATTCAAAAAGGGCTCTTTTAGCTTACTTTCTATCTTGTACATATTTTGTATATGCGCTGTTTGATTTTTTAAAGACTGTACATCTTCTTCTTTAAATGCCTTGTTTTCCGCCCTAATAAATGACTCTTTTTTCGGTTCTTTAGGGAAATTACCCATAGTAATTTTGTTTGCTTTTAATTCTTGATCTATCTTTGTTTCTGCAATAAGCTCCAATTGATTACTATCTTGCTTTTGAATGAATTGAAAAATGAGAAAGAGGTCCAAAACAAAAAAGGTCACAATAAATATGGTTTTAATCCGATCCCAATCCATTTAGTCCTCCCTCACTCCACTCATATATTTTTTGTTTGCCAGCTTCATCTTCAACAAACTTTACATACCAAATTGGCTGTAGTCGAGCTACTTGCCCATCTAGTGATAATTTGTATCCAATACCAACGTCTTTAATGAATCGTTTATCTACCGCGGCATTATTTTCTAAGGATGCCATTACAACGTGACCCGATGGAAGAGTAACCTTCTGTTCTATGCCTTTCGTATTTAAAGACAACAACGGTCTTTCATATTCCATTACTTCTTCTGATCCCCATACTTGTCTCAGTTCAGCTAATCCATCTGTATTGAATACGGAGTATCCATCTTCGTGTAAACGGAATACGGTCTGTCCTTTATTCATATAGTCCAAACGATATGAATCCAAACTCCCACTGTGACCATTTACAAAATCAAAGCTTTTTTGTAAAAGCATTAAATTATCTGTCGTTTTCTCACTTGAAACAGAAGAATTTTTATACTTTAACATATGCTGATCGTTTTCAATCTCCATGGATCTAATACCATCTGTAAATGTTTCTTTTGATTTCTCAGTAATAGGGCTTAAATAACGTGGGTCACTAAAAAGGGCATTCTTAAATGTATCCACCGCTAAATTAGATGAAATATATGTTATATTACTTAATTCTGTCGTTCCATCTGGTAAAAATAGCTTTTTCATATCATTAATTTGATAGTCAAAATAAGGTTTTGCCGATACTATAAATTGATTTTGTGCATTTACAATATCTTTTAAATACACACCACTTAATTTTGCTTCATATATTCTAGAGTTATCACCATCAGAAACAAAATTAATTTTAATTTCTTGATCTCTACTTCGAGACGGATCAAGAATAATTCGATTAAAATGTTTAGGTTTATCTATACTTTTTCCTTTCATATTAAACATAGATTTAACTGCATCAAATGGGATGTTGGTAGGAAAAATAAGTTCAATTTTCCCTTCACCATGCACATAAGAAAGGAAATCAGCTTTAGCAATCGATATCTCTTTGAAATCATATAATTCCCCTGCTTCCAAAGGTTTATAGATTGATTCTATATCTCCCTCTCTTTTGCTCCCGTAATGATTTTTATCTTTATGCACGATGATAGAAGTAGGACGGACAACATCAGCGATTTTAGTTTGAGTAGTTCCTTCATTACCCTGCACAAATTTTGCGTTTTGCATAGACGTGGAATCTGGCACATACGTCCATAAGTTAAAAGTAAGAAATAGACTAATTACAACTAAATTAATTAAAACTATCGTTTTAACATTTTCCATACTCATTCCCAATCGTCCTCTTCATCCGCTGCCATTGGCAATGTGAAGTAAATAGTTGTCCCTTTTCCTTCCTCACTCTTCGCCCAAATCGAGCCACCATGTGCCTCAATCATTTCTTTCGCAATTGCTAATCCAAGTCCTGTACCACCCATTTGTCTTGAACGTGCTTTATCTACGCGATAAAAACGTTCAAAAATTTTATCGACGTTTTCTTTTGGAATACCCATTCCTTGGTCACTTACACTAATCTCTAATAATTCCCCGCGATCACGTAAGCGATATGTTACTGTTCCACCTTCTGGTGAATACTTTAATGCATTCGAAATAATGTTATACAAAACTTGCGTAATTTTATCCGTATCCATATCAATAAATCGGGATTTCTTAGAGAAAGATCGTTTGAAACTTACGTTTTGCTCTTTAGACATTTCAAAACGATCAATAATGTTATTAAAGAAGTCAGTAAAGTCGACCCATTCTTTCATTAAACGATGCTCTGTACTATCGAGTTTAGAAAGTTGCAATAACGCATTTACAAGTCTAATCATTCTTTCTGTTTCTTCTTGTGTAACTGTTAAAAATTGCGGTGCAATATTCGGATCTTGCCACGCGCCATCCGTAAGTGCCTCTAAGTAACTGCGCATCGTTGTTAATGGCGTTCTTAACTCATGGGAAACGTTTGCTACAAACTCACGGCGTTCCCTTTCTATACGCTCCTGCTCAGTTACGTCATATAATACGGCTATTAAACCATTTGCTTTCCCTGTCTCTTTTTGAATAACAGAGAAACTAGCACGTAAAATATATGGTTCATTTCTCGTACTAAAATCTAATAACACAGAATCAGGCTCTTCGTATAAATGATCAAGCGTAAATTCTTCTTGTATCCCTAATACTTCTAAAACAGATTGATCGAGCGCCGTTTCACGCGAAACATTTAGCATCTTTTCCGCAGGATCATTTAATAAAATAATGTCCCCTTTTCGGTCAGTAGCAATTACTCCATCTGTCATATGTGATAAAACGGATGATAATTTACGTCTTTCACTTTCCGTTGAAGAACGAGCTTGTTGTAATTTTTTTGATAAATTATTGAAAGATAATGCTAATTGTCCAATTTCATCATGGCTATGCACTTTTACTTTTCTTGAATAGTTCCCTTTTGCCATTTCAATCGCTTGTCTTCGCATATCTGAGATTGGTCTCGTAATCGTTTGAGCTAACAAAATTCCAAGTACAGCTGTTACGAGTAATGCAATAACGGTTCCAGTCGCAAAAATTTGATTAATATCCTTCATCTGTTTATAAACATCTTCCATAGATGCAACAATGTAAATAACACCAAGTGCATCTTTGCCGTTATCATCTAGAATAGGAGTAATCATAACTTGTACACGATGGCCTGTACGACCATCCTTCTCAATTTTCACTTCTGGCTTTTTCTGTACCAATACCCGCTGAACAGCTATATCAGTTGATGTTCTATTTACCTTGTTTTGCTTTGACTCATCTGAAATAGCAAGTAACTTTCTATTCGAATCAAATACTCTTACTTCTTGGATATCTTTCTTTCGATCAGAGGCAAATTTTCGAATTGAAGTTTTAATCGTTTCATCTGTTGATTCTGTTTCTGCTTTTGTATGACTTTTTTTAAACTCTTGTTTCAAGTTATACGCTAATAAGTTCGTTTGCTGCGTTAAAGAATCTCTAAAGCCCTGTACAAGACTCTTTTCTAATTCCCTTACGAAATATACCCCAATAACTTGCATAGCTATTAATATTAATAGCATATATATGAGTACAAATTTTAAATGAATAGATTGAAAAAAACCGACTTTCTTCATATACTATTCCTGCTCTGGGTCACGCAAGTAATACCCTACTCCACGTCTAGTTACAATTAAAGTAGGATGACTCGGATTATCTTCAATTTTTTCACGTAAACGACGTACTGTTACATCCACTGTACGTACATCTCCAAAATAGTCATAACCCCAAACCGTTTGCAATAAATGTTCGCGAGTCATAACTTGACCTAAATGTTTTGCTAAATAATGTAGTAGCTCAAATTCACGATGCGTAAGTTCAATATTTTCCTCACGTTTCGTTACACTATACGCATTTGGATTGATAACAATTGGTCCAATAACCATTTCCGTATTTTCTTCTTTTTCTGCAGCACCACCTTGTTGATGGCGGCGTAAATTCGCCTTCACACGAGCAAGTAATTCCCTCGTACTAAATGGCTTCGTTACATAATCATCTGCACCAAGCTCAAGCCCTAATACTTTATCAATTTCAGAATCCTTTGCTGTAAGCATAATAATCGGCATTTCTGAGCTTTTACGTATTTCACGACAAACCTCTAAGCCATCCTTACCTGGTAGCATAATATCTAATAAAACCATATCTGGCTGCTCTTCATTCGCTTTTTCAATCGCTTCATCACCGTCATGCGCCATTACAATTTCAAAACCTTCTTTTTCTAGGTTGAACTTCAAAATATCCGCAATCGGCTTTTCATCATCAACTACTAAAATTTTCTTTCCCATCATCGTCTATTTCCTCCTTATAAAGTGAAACTTTAATCAGTGGGGAGTTTCATCCCCCACCGATTATTAGTTGAACCAATCGGGCACTTACGGGCAGTTGATCCCGCACCTAACTTCTTTACCATCGCTAAATTTTGAGTTAGGGTCTTACTGCCCGTTGATGCGGGGTAAAAATATGGTCAATATCCCTAAACACATTGATGTCTACATAGTATGTCCCTATATGACCGCATCTTTTGCTTAAGTACTTTCTCCTCTATTCTCACAGACTCATGTATGATCCACTTTTACACGGAATCCTATACGATCTATAGAAAAACCTCTAGCTTCAACTGCTAGAGGCTCCTCATTCTATTTTAAAATAACTACTCAATTTTGTAAAATTACACAAATAAAAAGGATATTAAGTGGGCCCACTTAATATCCTGAGAGTGGCTCGGGACGGAATCGAACCGCCGACACGAGGATTTTCAGTCCTCTGCTCTACCGACTGAGCTACCGAGCCAAAACTATATATAAAACCACTAATGGTGGTATAAACAAAAGTGGCGGTCCCGACCGGGGTCGAACCGGCGATCTCCTGCGTGACAGGCAGGCATGTTAACCACTACACCACGGGACCAAAAATGAACATAAAAAAACATGACCCGTACGGGATTCGAACCCGTGTTACCGCCGTGAAAGGGCGGTGTCTTAACCACTTGACCAACGGGCCACGAAAAATAAAATGGTGAGCCATGAAGGATTCGAACCTTCGACCCTCTGATTAAAAGTCAGATGCTCTACCAACTGAGCTAATGGCTCATACTCACCAACGTCATATTTTCGTGACGACAAGATGTATCATAACATGTTTTCTTTGTTTTTTGCAATACCTTTTTTTATTTTTTTATAAAAGATAAAAAAAACTCATGCGGACATGAGTTTTTTCTCAAAAATATCAATTAAGCTTCGTATACGTTACGAACGATATTTGTTTGGTTACGATCTGGTCCAACTGAGAACATAGATAATTGAATTCCTGTTAACTCAGAAACACGTTCTACGTATTGTCGTGCATTTTCAGGAAGTTCGTCTAATGATTTTACACCAGTAATATCTTCTGTCCAACCTGGAAGCTCTTCGTATACAGGCTCACATTTTGCTAAAATGTTTAAGTTTGCTGGAACTTCATCGATAACTTCGCCATTGTATTTGTAAGCAACACAAATTTTAAGCGTCGGAATACCTGTTAGAACGTCGATAGAATTTAATGATAGATCTGTCAAACCACTAACACGACGTGCATGTCTTACAACAACGCTATCGAACCAACCTACGCGGCGTGGACGACCAGTTGTCGTTCCATACTCACGACCAACTTCACGAATTTGATGACCGATTTCATCATTAAGCTCAGTAGGGAACGGACCATCACCTACGCGGCTTGTATATGCTTTACATACACCTACAACGCGAGTAACTTTCGCAGGACCAACTCCAGTTCCAACTGTTACACCACCAGCAATCGGGTTAGACGATGTAACGAACGGGTACGTACCGTGGTCGATATCAAGCATAACACCTTGTGCACCTTCAAATAGTACACGGTGGTTGTTATCTAGTGCATCATTTAATACAACAGACGTATCACATACATATTGTGCGATTTGTTGTCCGTACTCGAAGTACTCTTCGAAGATTTCTTCTACACTGAAACCTTCTGTATCGTACATTTTTTCAAATAAACGATTTTTTTCTACTAAATTGCGCTCAAGCTTTTCTTTAAATGCTTCACGGTCTAAAAGATCAGCCATACGAATACCAATACGAGCAGCTTTATCCATATATGCAGGACCGATACCTTTTTTCGTTGTACCGATTTTGTTATCACCTTTACTTGCTTCTTCTAACTCATCTTGTTTTAAGTGATAAGGTAAAATAACGTGCGCACGGTTACTTACACGTAAATTATCAGTACTTACACCACGATCGTGTAAGTATTTTAACTCTTCAAGTAATGCTTTCGGATCTACTACTAAGCCATTTCCGATTACACAAATTTTCTCTTTATAGAAAATACCAGATGGAATTAAGTGTAATTTATATTTAACTCCGCCGAAAACAATTGTATGTCCCGCGTTATTTCCACCTTGATATCTTGCAACTACTTCCGCATGCTCAGAAAGAAAATCAGTGATTTTACCTTTTCCTTCGTCGCCCCATTGTGTTCCTACAACTACTACTGAAGACATTATTAAAGCACCTCCGCGATTTTCAAACGATCTATTCAAACAATATAATTGTACCAAAACCGAAAAAGAAGTCAACCAAAAAGCGAACATTTTTTTATAAAAAAACATTTTCGTTCGTAAGAATTATATTTTTACATTATGAAAGCCTTATCTTTCCTATAAAAAAAAAGAAACACATCTTATTATAAGAAATGCGTTTCTTTTTTATACTCTCTTTATGCAGGCGGCGCATGTCCATCCTCGAAGCGACGTTCTAAGTTAACGAACTTATTGAACTCTTTAACGAATGCAAGCTCTACTGAGCCTACAGGACCGTTACGCTGCTTTGCAATAATAATTTCAATCGTATTTTTATTTTCCGTTTCTCGGTCATAGTAATCTTCACGATATAAGAAGGCTACAATATCAGCATCCTGCTCAATACTTCCCGATTCACGAATATCAGACATCATCGGACGTTTATCTTGACGAGATTCTACACCACGGGATAACTGTGACAAGGCAATAACAGGCACTTGCAATTCACGCGCAATCCCTTTTAATGTACGAGAGATCTCAGATACTTCCTGCTGACGGTTTTCTCCTGATTTCCCGCTTCCTTGAATAAGCTGTAAATAGTCAATCAAAACCATCCCAAGACCTTGTTCTTGTTTTAATCTACGACATTTCGCTCGAATCTCATTTACTTTAATCCCTGGTGTATCATCAATATAGATGCCAGCATTAGAAAGACTACCCATCGCCATCGTTAATTTCGCCCAATCATCAGAAGTTAATGAACCGGTACGAAGTCTTTGTGCATCAATATTTCCTTCTGCACAAAGCATACGCATAACAAGCTGATCAGAGCCCATCTCAAGACTAAAAATCGCTACATTTTCATCCGTTTTCGTCGCTACGTTTTGTGCAATATTTAATGAAAATGCGGTTTTCCCTACCGATGGACGTGCCGCTACGATAATTAAATCATTTCGCTGGAAACCTGCGGTCATCTTATCTAATTCAGTAAATCCAGTTGGTATCCCAGTAACTTCACCTTTTTGATTATGCAAAAGTTCAATTTTATCGTAAGCATCTACAAGAACATCTTTAATGTTTTGGAATGCTTTTGCATTCGTTTGGTGAGATACTTCTAATATTTTTTTCTCAGCCTCATTTAAAAGGCCATCCACATCATCTTCTCTCTCATACCCATCAGACACGATATGAGTCGCCGTTCGAATCAAACGACGCAAGAGCGCCTTTTCAGCGATGATTCGTGCATAATATTCTACGTTAGCAGCAGTTGGAACGACTTCTGCTAATTCTGCTAAGTAAGAAACCCCACCAACTTCTTCTAATAATCCTTGATCAGCCATTGCTGACGTCATTATTACTAAGTCAATCGGTTCTCCTTTATCAGATAACCCAAGCATGACTTCAAAAATCTTTTGATGTTTCGTTCGATAAAACGAGTCAGGTACCAATAATTCCGATGCTGCCGTTAATGCATCTTGATCAATTAATATGGCCCCTAAAACAGCCTGCTCAGCCTCTATATTATGCGGAGGGGTACGATCAGCCATTACATCACTCATACGCAATCCTCCTTGCTTAACTTATTTTTATTGTTCACTAACATGAACTTTTACTGTTGCTGTCACTTGCGGATGCAATTTCACAGTAACGTTTGTATAGCCTAATGCACGAATTGCATCATCCATTTCAAATTTACGCTTATCAAGTTTAATCTTGTGTGATTTTTGCATTGCATCTACGATTTGTTTACTTGTGATTGAACCAAATAGACGGCCACCTTCT
Source organism: Bacillus sp. FSL K6-0069 (assembly GCF_038007785.1). NCBI lineage: Bacteria > Bacillati > Bacillota > Bacilli > Caryophanales > Bacillaceae > Bacillus > Bacillus sp. FSL K6-0069. The sequence goes on from NZ_JBBOXN010000001.1 coordinate 5,257,878, forward strand.
CCAGATTTAGCCTTTACTTCTACAGTTAGTTTCTCTAACGTTTCTTTTAACTCTTTTGCACTTTCAAGCTCTGCCTCTGCATCTTTTTCTTCTTTGCGTTTTTGAGCTTCTAAAGTTTTCATACTGCTATTTGTCGCCTCTGCAGCTAATCCTTGTTTTAGTAAGAAGTTATTTGCATAGCCATCTGGTACGTTTTTTACTTCTCCTTTTTTCCCTTTACCTTTTACGTCTTTTAGAAAAATTACTTTCATGATTGTGTGCCTCCCTGTAAATAGTCATCAATAACAAATCGAAGCTTCTCCTCAGCTTCATCTACTGTAACATTTTTCATTTGTGTGGCTGCATTCGTTAAATGCCCACCACCACCTAAATTCTCCATAATTAGCTGCACATTCACTTCACCTAAAGACCTGCCGCTAATTCCAATGAAATTCTCGCCACGTTTTGCAATAACAAATGATGCAATAATTCCTGTCATTGTTAACAATGTGTCCGCCGATTGCGCAATAAGCACTTGATCGTAGTAATCATCACTATCCACTTTTGCAATCGCAATTCCATTTGTATAAATGTACGCATTTTTAATAGCTTTTGCAACCCGTAGGTACTGATCCATATCTTCTTTTAAAAGCTCTTGTACAAGTACAGTATCTGCACCATGTGAGCGTAAATAAGAAGCGGCATCAAACGTACGAGCACCCGTCCGGAATGTAAAGCTTTTCGTATCAACAATAATACCCGCTAACAATGCCGTCGCTTCTAACATTGTCATTTTTAAATTTTTCGGTTGGTATTCAAGTAATTCTGTAACAAGTTCTGCCGTGGAAGAAGCATATGGCTCCATGTAAACAAGCAATGGATCTTCAATAAAATCTTCTCCTCGGCGATGATGGTCAATAACAACTACATTTTCAATTTTGTGTAACAGCTTTTCTTCCATCACCATTGAAGGTTTATGCGTATCAACAACAACAAGTAACGAATCATCATTTGCAAATTCCATCGCTTGTTCTGGTGTAATAAAGTGAGACCATAACTCTTCGTTTTGTTTCACTTTATCCATTAAACGCTTAATTCCCTTATCAGAATCATTTTCATCTAGCACAATATATCCTTTGCGCTCATTTAATTGCGCTACCTTTAAAATACCAATCGCAGCACCGATTGCGTCCATATCAGGAGCCCTATGCCCCATTATAATGACATTGCTACTTTCTAATACTAAATCCTTTAATGCATGCGAAATAACTCTAGCACGTACACGAGTACGTTTTTCAACCGGATTTGTCTTACCACCATAAAACTTAACTTTACCTGTCGCTTGTTTAATTGCAACTTGATCTCCACCACGGCCAAGCGCAAGGTCTAAGCCGGACTGAGCCATTGCCCCAAGCTCTGATAAAGGTAAATCACCTGATCCAACACCTACGCTTAAGGTAAGTGGTATATTCCTTTTAGATGTTTCTTCACGCACTTGATCTAAAATGCTAAATTTCCCTTTCTCCATTTGTGCTAAAATACTTTCATTTAGTACAACGAAGAATCTTTCTGAAGATGCACGTTTTAAATATGCCCCATACTTAACGGCCCATTCATTTAGTCGTGACGTTACAAGACTTGTTATATTCGTACGTAATTGATCATCTAATCCTTGTGTAACTTCATCGTAATTATCTAAATAAATGACAGCTAAAACAGTGCGTTGATCCTCGTACATCTTTTCAATCTCAGTTTGTTCTGTTACATCAAAGAAATAGATTAACTTCTCTTCTTTCCTTACAAAAACGCGAAACTTTCGATTATTTAAAGAGACTATATCATCGGAAGTTTCTCCTTTAATAAAAAGAAGTAACGTTTCTGATACATCATAAAGGTGCCATCCAGCTAATGCATGCTGCCCTAGACATGAAGATAAATAAGGATTCGCCCAATCAATCCCATAATCCTTATTGTATAACAAAATACCAATCGGCATTTGGTTAAATGCTTCATTACTCACTTTCTTTACCCTTGTAATCATCTCTGTCGTATGTTTTTCAAAGTTCTTTTGAAAGGTAAGTTCAAATCGTACAACAACAAAAAGTACAATACAAAAGATAAAAAAGGCGGCTATCCCCATCATTAAATGAAAATAACAGAGGATTGAAATGAGAACAAACACGAAAAATGCCAATACGTAAACAGGATATAAAAACCACTGTTTCTTATAAAATTCAGGCATGTATACAACTCCTATAAAGTAAAACTAACTCACCTTCCAGTTAGTTCAACAGATTAAAATAGTATAAGGAATATTAATTTATCCTCCTATTTTAGAACGCAATGAAATCCCTAAATCAATTATACCTAAGATTGTCACAAGAGGAAACAGCATTGGAATAAACATGCAGGCAATAAAACTAATAATAGGAACCCCTTTCGTAAAACCTTTGCTATGCGCTATAAAGGCGATAAATGTCAGACCTTGCAGTACTAGTAGTAAAGCAAATATGACATATAGGTTAGAAAATACCATATGTAAATATGATGTCGGTTCTACTTTTATAAAGGTTGATAGCAGAATAAATATAACGTAATACCAAACAATACTCTTTGGTAATTGTATATCTTTAAATTTAGGCCAGGGCATAACGTCATGCTTTAGTTTTCTCAAAACACTACCCGATATCATGACTGTAATCCAAGAAAAACATACCGAGACCATTACAAGTAAACTTGGGAATAAAGTTTGTAACACATCATTAAATTGTGTAAATAACTCTTTTTGCTCTTCACTAATAGGCATACCTGCAGCATTAACTATCTTTTCACTTTGCGCCATACTTTCATTAAACATATTTTGCATTTGCTTCATTAAATCTATGTTAAAAAACTTTATACTCGCAACATAAATGAGCATAATACCAATTAAGTACGCAAGCGTCCCCGCCATCAAAATTTCTACCGGCTTTTTTCGTTTTTTATACATATATCCTAAAACGATACCTATCAATCCAAACATAGTTGTCTTTACTAGGTTCATCGGTTGACTGACAATAACAGTAATAAAAAGTGCCGCCGTAAAAATTACAAAGGCGTTAGATAATCTATATCTTATCGTTAGTAATATAAATGGCAATGGCAACGCAAACGTTACAACTGTACCCAAAATCGGAACATACATAGATATAAGCAATAACATTGCATATATTGCTAACAGTGCTGCACCCTCAGTAATAAATTTCGTATTCTTCATCATCTAACCTCTCTTTCAAAAAAGAAAAGCATAGCAAAATGCACAGTAGAGTCCGACTCTACTGTGCATTTCATACGCTATTATTCACCAACATATGGTAAAAGTGCCATTTGACGAGCACGTTTAATTGCAACTGTAAGTTTGCGTTGGTATTTTGCGCTTGTTCCTGTTACACGACGAGGTAAAATTTTACCACGCTCAGAAACGAAACGTTTTAATAAATCAACATCTTTATAGTCAATGCGAGTGATGCCGTTAGATGTGAAGAAACACACCTTACGACGTTTCGCACGTCCACCTTTGCGTCCTGCCATGTCTATTCCCTCCATTCTTTGTTAAAACTAACTAATTTACTGTATTAGAACGGTAAATCGTCGTCGGAAATGTCGATCGGTTGACCTACATTTGAAAATGGATCGTCATTCTTCGTAAATCCAGAGTTCCCTTGGTTACCTTGGTTGCCTGAATTACTAGATTGACCAAATGGGTTAGAGCTTTGGTTACCGAAACCAGCTCCTGATGGTTGCTGATTAAATGAACCACGTTGCTCCCCACCGCCATTACGCGGCTCTAAAAATTGTACGCTTTCCGCAAGAACTTCTGTTACATATACACGTTTACCATCTTGTCCATCGTAATTACGAGTTTGAAGACGTCCATCTACGCCTGCTAAGCTACCTTTTTTCAAATAATTTGCTACGTTTTCTGCTTGTTTACGCCATATTACACAATTAATAAAGTCAGCTTCACGCTCACCTTGTTGATTCGCAAATGCGCGATTCACAGCTAACGTAAAAGTAGCTACTGCAACACCATTGGGCGTGTAACGTAAGTCAGGGTCCTTAGTTAAACGACCAACGAGGATAACACGATTCATCAATCGAACCACTCTCCCTTATATATCAATTATTTTTCTTCTTCTTTAACAACGATATGACGAAGGATGTCTTCGTTGATCTTAGCTAAACGGTCGAATTCATTAATCGCTTCTGCGTTAGAGTTCACGTTTAAGATCATGTAGAAACCTTCACGTAAGTCGTTGATTTCGTAAGCTAAACGACGCTTACCCCACTCTTTCGTGTTAATGATTTCTGCACCATTGTTTGTTAAAACACCTGCGAAACGTTCAACTAAAGCTTTTTGAGCTTCTTCTTCAACGCCAGGACGAATGATGTACATAATTTCGTACTTTCTCATTACACTTTCACCTCCTTTTGGTCTAAACGGCCCATAATGGGCAAGGAGCAATTAATTTATAGTAATTACTCACGAGTTTAGATTATATCATAGTAAGTTATATGAATCAACTCACCCATGCATAAAAAACTTGGCAAACACATAATATATTTGCCAAGCTCATATCTTTATTTTTCCTAGGAAATATTAAATTAAACGTTGAAACGGAAGTGCATAACGTCTCCGTCTTTTACGATATACTCTTTTCCTTCTAAACGAACTTTACCAGCTTCTTTTGCAGCTGTCATAGAACCGTTTGTCATTAAGTCTTCGTAAGAAACTGTTTCCGCACGAATAAATCCACGCTCAAAGTCTGTATGAATTACGCCCGCACATTGTGGTGCTTTCATACCTTGTTTAAACGTCCATGCACGTACTTCTTGTACACCTGCTGTGAAGTAAGTAGCAAGTCCTAATAAATCATATGCAGCACGAATTAATTGATCTAAACCAGATTCTTCAATGCCTAGTTCTTCAAGGAATACTTTTTTCTCTTCCTCGTCTAGCTCAGCGATTTCTTCTTCGATTTTTGCACATACAACGATTACTTGAGCATTTTCATTTGCAGCAAATTCTTTTACCATTTGTACGTATTTGTTTGCAGAAGGATCGATAATATCGTCCTCACTTACGTTTGCTACATATAACATTTCTTTCGTTGTAAGTAAATGAAGGCCTTTAACAATCTTCATTTGCTCTTCTGTGAATTCAACAGTACGAGCTGGTTTGCCCTCTTCAAAAGCTTCTTTTAAGCGAACTAAAATTTCATGCTCATATACTGCTTCTTTATCTTTTTGTCTTGCTAATTTCGCAACACGTTCGATACGTTTATCAACAGATTCTAAATCCGCTAAGATTAGCTCTAAGTTGATTGTTTCAATATCATCGATTGGATCTACTTTCCCTGAAACGTGTGTAATATTTTCGTCTTCAAAACAACGAACAACTTGGCAAATTGCATCTACTTGGCGAATGTGAGATAAGAATTTATTTCCTAAACCTTCACCTTTACTAGCACCTTTTACGATACCTGCAATATCAGTAAACTCAAATACAGTCGGAACAGTTTTTTTCGGTTCTACTAATTCCGTTAATTTATTTAAACGCTCATCTGGTACTTCTACAATCCCTACGTTTGGATCAATTGTACAGAATGGATAGTTTGCAGATTCTGCTCCTGCTTGTGTAATTGCATTAAATAAAGTTGACTTCCCTACGTTAGGTAATCCAACAATCCCAGCCGTTAATCCCATATTTTTCACTCCTATGTCTCAATCTTTCATCATTATAGATAGTAACGAAAAAAATGACAAGTTTCCTCCAAACGAAAAAAGTAACAGCCGCCCATTGCAACTGTTACTTTCTCTCTATTCTTCGTGCTTCACAAGTATTTTTTTCACCTTACGATCAAATTCTCTTCGAGGAATCATTACTGAATGGTCACATCCCTCGCACTTAATGCGGATATCCATTCCCATACGAATAATCTTCCAGCGATTCTCACCACATGGGTGGGCTTTCTTCATTTCCACAACATCGTACAAGTTATACTGCTTTTGCTCCATTCTCCAAACCCCTCTCCATACTAAATTGCTTTTCCACTCACCAATTCTTCACGATTATATAGAACCATACGTGGATATGGAATTTCAATTCCATGTAAATCTAGACGATTTTTAATTTCTTTACGAAGGGCTCTTGCAACAACCGCATGTTGCATCGGCTCTACTTCCGCAATAACACGTAATATAACTTCTGATGCAGCCAATGTTTGCACACCTAATAACTGAGGCCTTGCTACCATTTGCGTATACTGTGCAGGTAATTCTTCTAATAACTCTTCAATGACTTGCTCCGCTTTCGCTATATCAGCCTCATACGAAATCGATACATCAACAAATGCTACACTATTACTAACTGAATAGTTTGTAACCTGAATGATACTTCCGTTTGGTAAAGTATGAATTTCACCTGTCCAACTCTTTACTTTTGTTGTACGAAGTCCAATTTCTAGAACGACACCTTCAAACTGACCAATTTTCACATAGTCACCTACTGAAAATTGATCTTCTAGCAAGATAAATAACCCTGTAATAACATCTTTCACTAAACTTTGAGCACCAAATCCGACCGCTAAACCAATTACCCCAGCACCCGCTAATAGACCAGATGCATTAATATTAAACACACCTAAAATTGCAATTAACATAATGAACATAACAACGTATGCCACAATATTTTCAAGTAACTTCGCTACTGTAACGGTACGACGTTCTGAAATTTGAATTGGCGAACGACTTCCCATACGAAACGCATTTCGCACAATTGCACGCGCAACTCGTACAACAACCGCACCAATTATTAAAATAATACATATTTTCAATGTCGCTGTTCCAATATCAGCCCAACGATCAGCATTTAATAAATACTGTTTCGTGGCATTAAACCACTTTGTTAATAAATCCATGTACCTCTACCTCTCCAGCCAAAATTTCTTTTTAGTTATCCTTCTTATTGTATCAGAAGTCTCCTAATTGCTGAAAAAAATTTATGACTTTAATTGCATTTGTTAACTTCCATACAGGTATAAAATGGAACGGATATATATATACTAGTACTATTATTTCCGTTTTCACTCAAGTTTTACAAGAAGTATGCACTTATAGTTTTCCATTTTTCTCACCATATAACATATTTTGAAAATTTATTAAAAGGATGGATGCTTCATGAATATTGGAAGTTTTCGTTTACCCTTTTTCGAAAAAGAAACTCAAAATGTTATGCACCAAGACGTAGAAGCCTCCGAGACAATTAGTAACTTCCTACTTTCCCATATCCCTATAAAAACAAATATACCAATTATTCTCGTTTGTATTGGAACAGATCGTTCTACAGGCGATGCACTCGGTCCGTTAGTCGGTACGAAACTAGAACAAGTAGGAATTAAAAACTTCCAAGTGTTTGGCACACTAGATGAGCCCGTACATGCGCTAAATTTAGAAGAAAAAATTCAGAATATACAGAAAGATAATCCTACTTCGTTTATAATTGCGGTTGATGCCTGTTTAGGAAAGTCTCAAAGTATCGGTTCCATCACTACCGGAATGGGGCCTAGTAAACCTGGAGCTGCGATGAACAAAAAGTTACCTGCAGTTGGTGATTTACATATTCACGGCATCGTAAATTTAAATGGTTTTATGGAGTTTTTCGTCCTTCAGAATACAAGATTAAGTTTAGTCATGAAAATGGCTGATGTAATTGCACAAAGTATAAAAGAAACAGACCAAAAATTATCTGTATTAAAAAAAGCAAACCATCTATAAATAATAAGATGGTTTGCTTTTTAGTTTTTCCGTGCTAATAATTCTAAAATACGATTTAAATCTTCTTTATTAAAAAATTCAATTTCGATTTTACCTTTTTCTTTTTTCGTTTCTTTAATCTTCACATCTGTACCAAACTTTTCTCTTAAGAACGTTTCGCGCTCTACAAAAAATATATTTCTCTCTTTTTTCACTTGTTTTGTTTCACGTGAAACGCGTTGATTAATCTCCTGAACAATTTTCTCTAATTGACGAACATTTAATCCTTCTTTTTCAATTCGTTTTAATAAAGATTTTAATTGTTCTTCATCTTTTATCGTAAGCAAAGTTCTCCCATGAGCCATTGAAAGTTGGCCATTTGCAATCATATCTTGCACAAAAGAAGGGAGGCTTAATAACCGTGTATAGTTTGCAATGTAAGGTCTGCTCTTACCAAGACGTTTTGCTAATTGTTCTTGCGTTATATTTAGCTCATTCATTAACATTTGATATGCCATTGCTTCTTCCATTGGATTTAAATCTTCTCGTTGTAAGTTTTCAAGCAATGCAAACTCCATCATTTGCTGCTCATTTAATTGTCTTACAACAGCAGGTACCTTTTCGAGCCCGGCCTCTTTGGCAGCACGATATCTTCTTTCGCCTGCAACGATTTCATATCCTTTAATACTCTTCCTAGCAATTAATGGTTGCAGTATACCATGCTCTTTAATAGAAGCCGCTAATTCTTGAATCGCCTCTTTATTAAAGTGTTTACGTGGTTGATATGGATTCGGTCTTAATTCAGTTATCGCAATCTCCTGAATTGTCTCTTCTTCTTTCACATCTAAATCAGGAAAAAACACATTGATTCCTCTTCCTAATCCTTTAGCCACCTGCAATCACTTCCTCTGCTAAATCTATATATACTTCTGCCCCTCTTGATTTAGCGTCATACTGCATAATTGGTTTCCCATGACTTGGTGCTTCACTTAAACGAACATTACGAGGAATAATCGAACGGTATACTTTATCTCTAAAGTATTTTTTCACTTCATCTATAACCTGAATCCCTAAATTCGTACGGGCATCCAACATTGTTAGCAATACACCTTGAATTGCTAGATTTTTATTTAAGTGCTTTTGCACAAGTCGAACTGTATTTAATAGCTGACTCAATCCTTCTAGTGCGTAATACTCGCATTGAACAGGAATAATAACAGAATCTGCTGCGGTTAATGCATTAATCGTTAATAACCCTAAGGACGGGGGACAGTCGATAATAATATAGTCATATTCATCACGAACTGGCTGTAATGCCCTTTGTAAACGTACTTCCCGGGAAATAGTCGGTACCAATTCAATTTCTGCACCTGCCAATTGAATTGTAGCGGGTAGAACATCTAAGTTTTCAGTTGCAGTTTTACGTATAACCCCTTGAACATCTGCATCTTCCACAAGAACATTGTAAATACATTGATCTAATTCGGATTTTTCAATTCCCACACCAGTTGTTGCATTTCCTTGAGCATCAATATCTACAAGAAGGACCTTTTTACCTACTTGTGCCAATCCAGCCCCTAAATTAACAGATGTGGTTGTTTTCCCAACGCCACCTTTTTGATTGGCAATAGCAATGATTTTTCCCATGATGTCACCTACTTTCAACCTTTCTATCTTATTCTAGTAACAATTACGTTTATTGTAACATGAAATAAAAGTTTTTCTTTTACGTCCTTATTAAACTTCAAAATTTATTTGTAAACTCCTTCTTCATCTAACAAGAAAATATAGTAAAAGAGACCTATCCAATAGGATAAGGTCTCTAACACGCCATTATTATTTTTTCTTCGGAATTTGAATTGTAATTTGATAGTACTCATCAAATTCTTCTTCCTCAGAATTAACATTTAAACCACTGTCAGCAACCATTTGTAATGACTGCCTAATTGTATTCATGGCAATTCTCGTATCTCGACTTACTGCTTTTTGCTTTGCCTTACGCTTCGGTTTTGCTTCCTCTAGTAATTTCGCAATTCGTTCCTCTGTTTGCTTTACATTCAGCTGTTTCTCCACAATTTCCTGTAAAACCTTCAGTTGTAATTCCTCATTCTTTAAAGGAATGAGCGCGCGGGCATGTCTTTCTGTAATGCTTTTTTCTAATAACGCACTTTTTATTTCTTCAGGCAACTTTAACAATCGCAACTTATTTGCGATTGTGGATTGTCCTTTTCCAAGTCGTTGTGCCAATGCTTCTTGTGTTAAATTATGTAACTCAATTAGCTTTTGATATGCCACAGCTTCCTCGATTGCTGTTAGTTCCTCACGTTGCAAGTTTTCAATTAAAGCTACAGAAGCTGTCTCTGTATCATTTAAGTTCTTTATAATTGCAGGAACCTTTTCCCACCCTAACTTTGTTGCCGCACGGAAACGTCTTTCCCCAGCAATAATTTCATACTTATCATCCTCATATTGCCTCACAACAATTGGCTGAATAAGTCCATGTGTACGAATCGTTAATGCTAGCTCCTCAATACGCGCATCATCAAAAACTGTTCGTGGTTGATAACGGTTAGGGGTAATATTTACTATCGGAATTTCTTGTATTTCTTCATATACCTTTTTATCTATTTCTTCATGGCTTTCGTCTTGTAATTCGAATTCGCTCTCTTTATCTCCAAAGCCAAATAAACGAGAAAACGTATTTTTCATACATATTCCACCACCTTTTAGGCCTATTGACTATTCTCCATAAAATGTTTCCTATGAAACATTTACGTTTTCATTTATATAATTTAATCTTACGTCTAATAAGATTTATTTTTCAATAGGTAATTTATTGGGTGTTCCCGGTTTGCGTGGATATTTCTTTGGTGTTTTGCGCTTTTTCTCGATTAATAAAATATTACGTTCACTTTCTTCAAACGGTAATTGGAACGTAGACATTTCTTTTAGATCCCCGCCTAGCACCTCTAAAGCATACTTGCCATTTTCAATTTCTTCGTTTGCTGCAGCACCTTTCATTGCAATGAATGTTCCTCCAACTTTTACAAGTGGTAAACATAGCTCACTTAATACTGAAAGACGCGCAACTGCACGTGCCATTACAATATCGTACGATTCACGTACACTTTCCTTTTTCCCAAATGTTTCAGCACGATCATGACAAAACGCAACGTCACTTAATTCCAACTTTTGTGCTAAATGATTTAAGAAATTAATGCGTTTTTGCAATGAGTCTACAATTGTCACTTTTAAGTGCGGGAAACAAATTTTTAAAGGAATACTTGGGAATCCAGCTCCTGCGCCAACATCACAAATTGAGAATGGTTTTGAAAAATCATAATAAAAAGCAGCTGTAATAGAATCAAAAAAGTGTTTTAAATATACTTCTTCTTTCTCCGTAATAGCCGTTAAATTCATTTTTTCATTCCACTCTACTAATGTTTCGAAGTAGATTTCGAACTGCTCTAACTGTCTAGAAGAGAGGGTGATACCCTTCTCTTCTAGCATAGATTGAAATTGTTCTATGTTCATCTAGCAATATCTCCTTACTATTTATTGGTTCGATACTCGCGCAATTTTTCCTTGTTCAATATACACAAGTAAAATGGAAACATCCGCTGGGTTTACGCCAGAAATACGTGAAGCCTGCCCCATTGAAAGTGGACGAACATCTTTCAATTTCTGTCTAGCTTCTGAGGCAATGCTAGAAATCGCATCATAATCAATATCCACAGGGATTTTTTTGTTTTCCATTTTCTTCATACGCTCTACTTGCTGTAAAGATTTTTCAATATATCCTTCGTACTTAATTTGAATTTCAACTTGTTCTGTCACTTCATCACTTAATTCTACTTCACTTGGTACTAAAAGATGAATGTGCTCATATGTCATCTCTGGACGACGTAATAAGTCACTTGCACGTATTCCATCTTTCAGTTCACTACCGCCAATGCTACGAATTAACTCTTGAACTTCAGGACGTGGCTTAATAATGATGCTGCTTAAACGTTCCTTTTCCTGTTCAATTTGTAATTTTTTATTTGTAAATCGCTCATAGCGCTCTTCTTTAATTAATCCAATTTCACGACCAACTTCAGTTAAACGAAGATCAGCATTATCATGGCGTAATAATAGGCGATATTCTGCACGTGACGTTAATAAACGATATGGTTCATTTGTACCTTTCGTTACAAGATCATCAATCAAGACACCAATATAAGCATCCTCGCGACCTAAAATAACTTCTTTTTTTCCTAAAGAACGACATGCTGCGTTAATTCCAGCCATAAGCCCTTGTCCTGCGGCCTCTTCGTAACCAGAAGTTCCGTTAATCTGTCCTGCTGTATATAAATTTTTAATTTTTTTCGTTTCAAGCGTTGGCCATAGTTGTGTTGGCACAATCGCATCATATTCAATCGCATAACCTGTACGCATCATTTCAACGTTTTCTAGACCAGGGATTGTTCTAAGCATATCACGCTGCACATCTTCTGGTAAGCTTGTGGATAAACCTTGTACATACACTTCTTGTGTATTACGTCCCTCTGGCTCTAAGAAAATTTGATGACGTGGTTTATCATTAAATCTCACTACTTTGTCTTCAATTGAAGGACAATATCTAGGACCTGTCCCCTTAATCATACCAGAATACATAGCTGAGCGATGTAGGTTTTCATCTATTAAACGATGTGTTTCCGTACTTGTATACGTCAACCAACATGGAATTTGATCCATAATAAATTTTGTCGTTTCAAAAGAGAAAGCTCGTGGTTTATCATCACCTGGCTGAATTTCTGTTTTACTGTAATCAATTGTATTACTATTTACACGCGGAGGTGTACCTGTTTTAAATCTAACTAGATCAAATCCAAGCTCCTCTAAATGTTCAGACAAAGTAATAGATGGTTGTTGATTATTTGGACCGCTCGAATATTTTAAATCCCCCATAATAATCTCACCACGTAAAAATGTTCCAGTCGTAATTACTACTGTCTTTGCTGTATATTCAGCACCAGATTGCGTAATTACCCCCTTACATTCGCCATCTTCAACGATTAAACGCTCTACCATGCCTTGGAACAACGTTAGATTTGGTGTTTCTTCAATTGTTTTCTTTAATTCATGCTGGTAAGAGAACTTATCTGCTTGTGCTCGAAGTGCGCGTACAGCTGGTCCTTTACCCGTATTTAACATACGCATTTGAATATGTGTTTTATCAATGTTGCGTCCCATTTCTCCGCCTAATGCATCAATTTCACGAACAACAATCCCTTTTGCTGGTCCACCAACAGAAGGGTTACATGGCATGAACGCTACCATATCTAAATTAATTGTTAACATTAATGTGTTGGAGCCCATTCGTGCTGCCGCAAGACCAGCTTCACATCCTGCATGACCTGCACCGATTACTATGACATCGTATGAACCGGCATTGTATCCCATTGTTTATTCCTCCTAATAATCTCTATCTTTCTAAAACATCACCATGTTATTTTCCTAAACAAAATTGAGAGAACAGCTGGTCAATCAGGCTTTCATGGACCGTATCACCAGTAATTTCACCAAGTATTTCCCACGTTCTTGTTAAATCAATTTGCACCATATCAATTGGAACACCATTTTCTATCGCCTCAATCGCATCTCCAATTGTTTTTCCTGCTTGTGTTAATAATCCAATATGTCTTGCATTAGAAACATATGTCACATCTGCAGAATCGATTGCTCCTTCAAAGAATAAATCAGCTATTGCCTTTTCAAGCTCATCTATTCCTTGTTCCTCAATTAACGATGTTGTAATAACACGATTTCCCGCTGCCAATTCTGTAACACGTTCCATATCAATTGTTTGCGGTAAATCAGTCTTATTTACAATAACAATGAAATCTTTTCCTTGTACGGCACGGAATAGATCTTCATCCTCATTCGTTAAAGCCTCGCTATAATTAACGACAACTAACACTAAATCAGCTTGGCTCATCATTTCTTTTGAACGCTCTACACCGATTCTTTCAACAACATCTTCTGTTTCACGAATTCCGGCTGTATCTATAAGTTTAAGTGGTACACCACGCACATTAACGTACTCTTCAATAACATCACGAGTTGTTCCTGCAATATCAGTTACAATTGCCTTTTTCTCCTGAACGAGACTATTTAATAGCGATGACTTCCCAACGTTAGGTCTACCGATGATTGCAGTAGCAATACCTTCACGTAAAATTTTTCCCTGCTTCGATGTTTCTAATATTTTTGCAATTTCGGCACGAACATGTGTAGCTTTCTCAATTAAAATATTATGTGTCATTTCTTCCACATCATCATATTCCGGGTAATCTATGTTTACCTCAACATGAGCTAACGTTTCTAATATGTCCTGACGCAGACGGCCGATCAATTTAGATAATCGTCCTTCCATTTGATTAATTGCTACGTTCATTGCACGATCTGTTTTTGCACGGATTAAGTCCATAACAGCTTCTGCTTGTGATAAATCAATACGGCCATTTAAAAAAGCACGTTTCGTAAATTCACCAGGCTCCGCTAATCGTACTCCTTGCGCTAAAATAAGCTGCAACACTTTGTTTACCGAAACAAGTCCACCGTGACAGTTAATTTCTACTATATTTTCACGTGTAAAAGTCCTTGGCGCACGCAGAATAGACACCATCACTTCTTCAATAACCTGATTTGTATCTAAATCAACAATATGACCATAATGAATTGTGTGAGAAGGAACCTCTGTTAAATCCTTCCCTTTAAAAATACGATTAACTTTCTCAACCGCATCATCCCCACTTACTCGAACAATGGCAATTGCACCCTCTCCAAGCGCTGTGGAAATCGCGGCAATTGTATCAAATTCCATGTCCTTTCACCTCACTTGCTTATTTATCTCTATTTCAACATGATTATTTTCTTCACTAAATTATTAGAATACCATAACGAACCTATCTACAAAAGAATAATAACTCATTTTATTATGTCCTCATGTAAAAAACACTAAACTTATTCACAGTGGATAAGTTTAGTGTTTTTTAGTTATCCACACCTATTTTCCGCTCAAAAAAACCGGCACTCAATTGAGTAACCGGTCACTTGGAAGATATTACAACATGTCGATGTGGTTCTTTCCCTTCAGAAGTTGTAATGATATTTTGATGATTAGATAATGCTTGATGGATAATCTTTCGTTCAAAAGATGGCATAGGCTCCAACACAACCCTTTTTTTCGTATTTACTACTTGTTTTGCTAATCGATAAGAAAGGGCCTCTAATGTACCTTTTCTTTTACTACGATAATTTTCAGCATCTAGTGTGATGCCAATATACTGTTTCGTATTACGATTCGCCACAAGTTTTGTTAAATACTGCAAAGAATTCAAGGTGTTTCCTCTTTTTCCAATCAAAACACCTATATTTTCGCCAGAAATTGTAAATTCAACTTCGCGTCCTTTTACAATTTTACTAATCTCAGCTTCCACACCCATATCATGAATCACATTTTTTAAATATTCTTCACATTCTTGAATCGGATCTTTCTTCAATACAACTTCTACTACTGCAGGTCGATTCCCAAATAAACCTAGGAACCCTCTTTTACCTTCATCGATAATATTTATATCTACTCGGTCTTTTGAAACATTTAATTGTCTTAAAGCATCTTGTACTGCCAGCTCGACTGTTTGTCCTTTAGCAGTAATTACACTCACTTGCTTGATCCTCCTGCCTTACTAGCCTTAATTTCTGGCCCCTTGATCAAGTACATTTGAGCGATACCAAAGATATTACCAACAACCCAGTAAAGTGATAATGCAGCTGGGAAGTTAATTGCAAAGACTAAAATCATGATTGGCATAAGCCAAATCATCATTGCCATTTGCGGATTTTGACCAGCTGTTCCTGCCATTGCAAGCTTTTGCTGAATAAATGTCGTAATTGCCGCAACAACCGGTAAGATATAGAACGGATCTGCCTGTCCTAAGTCGAACCATAAGAATGTATGCTTACTAATTTCTGCTGTTCTCATAATCGCATGGTAAAACGCGAATAAAATAGGCATCTGAACAAAGATTGGTAAACATCCTGCTAATGGATTTACACCATTTTTTTGATATAACTGCATCATTTCTTGTTGTAGTTTTTGCTGTGTTGCTTGATCTTTAGAACTATATTTCTCTTTTAACTTCACCATTTCTGGTTGTAACGCTTGCATTGCTTTCGTACTCTTCGTTTGTTTAATCATTAATGGTAATAATGCAAAACGAATGATAAGCGTTGTAACGACGATTGCTAAACCATAATTACTACCAAATAAGTTGGCAAAATACGTAATTAACTGAGAAAGCGGATATACGAAATATTCATTCCAAATTCCAGTACTTTTCGGCGTAATCGGCTGATTCACTTCACTACAGCCAGTAGCAATTGCCATTAATGCAATAACCATGGCTAGTAAACCTATTTTCTTTTTCAAAGCCTGCTCCTCCTTGTTTCGGTATGTATATAGTGTAATTCATTTCCTTACGCTACTTTTTTATTCTTTTCATACCAGAGCGTTTAAAGACATGAATTAAGCTTTTCTTTAATTCTTCATATGTCATCTCTGCACAAGGCTTCCTTGCTATTATAACAAAATCTTTTCCAGAATCTATCTCATCTTTTAATTCTGTGATTGACTGGCGAATCATACGTTTAATTCGGTTACGCACTACTGCATTTCCTATTTTTTTGCTGACAGAAAGACCAATACGAAAGTTTGGCTGCTCTGCCTTATCTAGTTGATAGACAACAAGCTGACGATTCGCATTCGATTTTCCTTTTTGAAAAACCGTCTGGAATTCATCATTCTTTTTTATACGATGTGTTTTCTTCATATCAATTGACACTCCTGTAGTTCATCAGTGGAAATTCACTATTATTAGAAAAAAAGACCACTGAACGATCAGTGGTCTACGCAGATAATACTTTTCTTCCTTTACGACGACGAGCTGCTAGCACTTTACGTCCGTTCGCTGTGCTCATACGGCTGCGGAAACCATGTACTTTGCTGCGCTTACGTTTATTTGGTTGGTAAGTTCTTTTCATTATATGACACCTCCCTGAGGAATATCTGTTAAAGACAGTCCTATAAATTATAGTTAATCAACTAGGAAAATGTCAATGGTTCTCGAAATTTTCATCAAATATTCATTTTGAACCTATTCACATACTTTTTCACAGACCCTATATTTCCTTGTGGATAAATGTTTTTTCTTGTTTTTTATATCCACAAATCTTTTTCGCACTTTTACACAGTATATCGTGTTGTGGACAAGTTTATTCCACAAGGTATTGATTTTGTGGATAACTTTCTAAAATTCATTGCTATAGCTACTTTTTTTTGATATTATAGTTGTGTTTTCACTTTGAATAAGTTTTCCACATCTTTATCTTATCCACAATTTGTGTATAACATGTGGACAGTTTTAATCACATGTGGGTAAATGATTATCCACATTTGCTTTTTTTGTCGAAAACCCTATCTCATATACAAACGACGTTTTTAGGTTTTAAAATACGTTTCGTATAAATATACATTTTATATTTATTTAGGTTGTACATTTGTTGCGCAACCTTATTCTTTTACCATCTTAGTAAAGGAGGGACACCT
>NZ_JBBOXN010000002.1:0-293176 GCF_038007785.1 Bacillus sp. FSL K6-0069
CGTTTGAGTCCATTTGACCATTTTTCTTCCTTTTGGCATATTAGCATTGTTCACGATTTGTGGCCCCCTATTAGTGTGTTTCTGTATCTAGCTGTGGCGCTATGCGTGTAGGAAATCCCCCGCAAAATACTGTTCTTCCCAAACCTTGTGCGTATTTCATCCATTACTTTTGTTAGTTTTACTTCTTTTTCTCGTTGCGTGACATTATCGAAAAGAGAAATTTGTTCCTCCCCTTCTTGAATTAGATTCGTTAAAGAGATGCTTATGCTGCGGATAGGTTCTCCAGTATATTGTTCATGTAAAAAGTATGTACAAATCTTATAAATATCCATTGTTAAGTTAGTCGGACGACTTAAAGTATGTGTTTTTCTAATACCACCGTTATAACTCTTGCTATAACCAACAGAAAAATGAACGGTTTGAGCAAGTTTGTTTTGTCTTCTAAGGCGATAACAGACTTCTTCAATGTGTTCCAGTAGGACAATCGGAAACTCTTCTATTGTATAGTCACGCATTAGAATTTGGCTTTTTCCAATTGAAGTTGTAGCAGGGACATATTTCTCTGAAATACGGCTGAAGTCAATGCCGTTACTATGTAAGTGCAATTCCTCACCAATCTTGCCAAAACTCTGCTTTAAATATTTAAGTGGATAATTTGCTAAATCTCCAATTGAGTATATCCCTTTTCGATTCAACTTTTCTTCTGTTTTGTACGAAATACCCCAAAACTTATTAAGTGGCCGTATGCTCCATAATTTAGTTGGGACATCTTCATACTTCCAATGAGCGATTCCTTCTTTGTTCTTCTTTGCTTCAATATCTAAAGCAACCTTGCTCATTAAAGGGTTCGGAGCTATTCCGATGGTACATTCAATGCGTGTATGTTCATATATTTCACGTTTGAATTTCATAGCAAATTCATAGGGATCGTTAGCGAATAAATGAATGCTGTCAGTAACGTCCATCAGAAATTCATCTATGCTATATTGGTGAAAATCCTCATAAGGAACGTATTGCAAAGCTAACTTTGTTATGTAGTTGGAGCATTTAATATAAGTCCCCATAATTGGATTTACAACTAGAATATCTTTGCGACGAGGAATCTCGTAGAGCCTTGCCATCTTCTTTACACCCAACGCTTTTAATGGGGGTGTTGCAGCTAGAACGATTGAACCATTTCTATTCACATCACCTACTACAGCCAATTTGGTATGCATAGGATTTAATCCCATTTTGATGCAGCTTACTGAAGCGTAAAAACTTCGTAAATCAACACATAAGATGATTCTATTTGGTAGGATTGAATAGTCATACACCCTGATTCCCCCTTAAATATAATAAGAACGTAGGTTCGTTTTTTTATTATACACGAACCTACGTTCTTTTATAAAGGGTATTTGAAATAAATTAGAAAAGTTTATTTCAAAACAAGAAATTGCACAACTGATTAATGGATACAACAGGTTTTTAAATAAGCTGTTGTATCGTATGCAACAAAAATAGAAAAAACTCGATCTAAGTTTTTATTAAATAGAATTTTTTATAAAGTTACACGCCATCTTATTTTACATGCCTGAAAAAACACTTGGAAAAGTTCTTCATTATATAAAGGTAAATCCGATAAATTTACTTTATATCCGTTAAATAATGATTGTCCAGCTTTAACAAGTGGTAGTGTTGTTCCAGTAAGCGCGCCAGGATTTACTCCTTTTATATCCTCTTCAGGAGAAATCAATGCACCTAATGGGGAGTATTCTGTCTTAAATAAATTCCAATCAAAACAATTGTGAATTTCAGGATGTGCAGTTATGTAGAAAGCTGCCTCGTATTCAGGATCATCACCAGGTTCAATTTTTTTAGCATCTAATAATTTAATGTAATTCCGTTCGTGTTCTTCGCTTGAAAAATACATTTCTCCATCTCCTTTATAAATAGAAGTAAAACGATATGATTATATTTTTTGTTTTCGCCATGTTATAGCATATCCCTTGTAAAAACTTTGTAAAATTATATGTAAAAAACTGGAATGTTAGTTGTAAATAACATAAAATAAGAAGTAGAGTTACTTATAAATAACAGAAATAGGAGATGAGAGAATGTTATTTACTTTAGATGAAATTATGACACCAAGAGAAGCGTGTGATCGTTTGGGAGTTTCACTTGACAGCTTACATATGAAATTAAATAGATTGAAAAATAGTGATATGTTAAATAGATTAATTAAAGACGGGAAAGCGAAATATTATAAACCCGAAGGGAAGCAAAGGGGAGAATGGATATTTACTGTCGAAGCAATGGAGGAATTGTATCCTGGGAAAATGGTGTCCAATCTTTAACTTGAAAGATATTATAACTGAAAAGGAGAATTTCGCATGAAGAGACATACTTTTAAGGTACGAGAAAACACATATGATGTGTATATGGAAGAGGTGAGCCGTAGCGAATGTTTGATTGCTATACCTAAGTTGAATTGGTCTTATCTGCTTCTATATGATATAAGTCGATTTTAACAGTATGAAACGTAATGTGAAAAAATGATTCAATCGCTAATAAGATATAGAAGAGAAGATTTAGAAAATACAGCTGTGTTTTCACTACCGTTAGTGGTAGATAAAAAAGAGATACTATTAAGAGTTGAAAAAAATTTAAAGTACCGCATATAATTCACTAGATTCTTATTATAGGAGAGCTGCTTATATAATAAAGGAGGTACATGGTACATAATGAAAAATAAGAATAAAAGAAATCGGGAAAGAAAAGGACTCTTTGAATGAATCATGAGTCCTTTTTATCATTTAGAAGTGAAATTTGATTTGAAATGTATTCATTCATTATTGATTGGTGATAGTTAATCCAAGTTTCAATAGTCATATCGGCATCTCTAGCAAACTTTTTCGCATATTTATGTACAGTTTTATTTGTTTCTTTAAATCCATATAGGTTAATACCACCGGTGATTTCACCGATAAAATTAAATTCTTTGTGTTCACCAGGATAATAATTAAAGGCAATTTGATGGATTGTAGTGTCAACTACGTACCCTTCATAGAGAATATAAGAATGAAGTCCGAATGCACCGTTTTGATACATATTTTTAAGTATATGTTGATCGTGGAATTCATGGTGATAATAGCCTTGCATAAAGGATAATTTATTTCTGGATATTTCATTTGATTCTAATAATAAACAGTAAAGTAAAACACTTGCATAAATGCATAAACCACCGTTTTCATTGTGTTTTAAAACTTCTTTCCAGGCTGTATCCTCTTTTTTTAGAAAAGAGGATACTAGGTTATGATCCTCATATAAAGCAGCGTGAGTCAATTTTGTTAGATATAGAATCGGTTTTATAGTCTGTGCTGTGAAAAGATTCCCCGGTGCTCGTTGACTTTGATAGTGAGTGGGTTTTTGTTTTTTGTAATCATAACTTGTAAGCCATCCTTTTTTAAATACGGAAGAAATGTTTTTAACAGCTGTATTATGCGGATCTTGAGACTTGCTTATTTTCAAGGATATATCCATAAGAATCCTCCATTTGAGTTTGTAATTTCACATATCTTAGTTTTAGAGATTAATATTTACATTATATGACGGGTGCAAAATTGTTACCAGAAGTTACTTTGTTGGGAGGTAATCTCCAATCAAAAAAACCATAGAGAAATATATATTTATTTTAAAGGTAACATAGGAATATAATCTATGCATCAGACAAAAAGAAATCCTGTTGGGAATTTTAAGGATGAGTGCCGTGGAGAAAATAACACAATACATCTTCATTTAGTTTTACTAGTTCTTTCCTACTGTATTCCTCTATGTTAGTAGATGATAAGGGGATAAAAATGGTAAACTTAAATAAGTAATTGTATATTTTGAGGGCGGTCGAGTTGCTAGCCTTTCCCTTATTCAAAGAGAAAGGCTGAATTTAGTAGGTAAATTAGAGGGAACTAAATATTTTATTAAATAAAAAGAGGCGAGAAAGGATGGGGAATTAAGATGAATAAAGTTGGTTTGTTGTTAAAAGTAATCGTTACAATAGGTTTTTGGCTATATTTCTTTCCTGTAATACTTAACCCTAATAATGTTCCTTTTAGATTTCTTTTGAATACTTTCCCAGATGATATTGGAGGAACGGTTTTTAATTTCATGATTTTTTCTATTGGATATGTAGTTTATTTTTCCTTCGTAGTATTCATGGCACATAAGATAATTTGGTCTGAAACACCTAAATTAAAGAAAATACCAACAAGTAACAATGAATAAGAAATACATTCAGGTATTTAAATATACTAGTTAATGTGTAGTTTTTAAATATAACTTGGGTATTCGTATTTGTTGAGAATAATTCTGTCTATTTTACCAACATAATTTCACATACCACGTTTAAATTATTAATTAGTGATTGACACAACAATCTTTAGAGTGCTACGTTTTTAATATTAAAGTGATAAGTGGTTTATTAATTAGATGCAACATATATGAGAATAGATGCTGAAATAAGTTTAGAGAATGGAAAACTCTCTTCTGATATTCTGTAAAATTCCATATACGGATAATTTAATTATATAAACCATACATGTAGAGAGGAAGAAAGTAAGATGTTTAAAAAGGTTACATCGGTTGTTGCTTCTGTTTTATGTACTAGTTTTCTATTAACTGCTTGTAGTGGAGAGAAAGAGACTAAAAATACAGCAAAGGCAACTGACAAGAATGAAACAAAACAATCCATTAATTTACCGTATATAGCGGAGATCCCAACAATGGATGTAACAAAGGCAACTGATAGTGAATCAATGAATGTAATGCGTAATGTTTTTGAAGGTCTGTACACACTAGGAGAAGATAATAAATTGATTCCTGGAGTGGCACAATCTTATGACGTAAGTGAGGATAAAAAAACGTACACGTTTCATTTGAGAGAATCGAAATGGTCAAACGGAACGCCTGTAACAGCTGCTGACTTCGCGTTTTCTTGGAAACGTGCTGTGAATCCTGATACAGCAGCAGAATATGCATTTCTATTCTTTGATATAAAGAATGCAAAGAGAATTAATAGTAAAGAGCTACCTGTAGATCAGTTAGGGGTAAAAGCAATAGATGATAAAACATTAGAGGTGCAATTAGAGAAGCCTGTCCCTTATTTTATCGAATTGACAACGTTCGCAACGTTTTTACCCATTAACGAAAAGTATTTTGAATCACAAGCAAAGCAGTATGGCTTAGAAGCAAGCAAATTGGTTTATAACGGAGCGTTTACATTGGATAATTGGAAGCATGAACAAGGTTTTCAGTTGAAAAAGAATCCTAACTATTGGGATTCTAAAACAGTGAAATTAGATGAGATTAACTTTGATATTGTGAAAGATAAATCAACAGAAATAAATCTATATGAATCAGGTCAGCTTGACCGTGTAGGACTAACAGGTGAGTTTGTAGATAAATATAGAAAGAATCCCGACTTCAAGGAACGTTCTGAAGTTACAGTGCAATTCCTACGTATGAATCAAAAGAATGAAGTATTAAAAAATAAAAATGTTCGTTTGGCAATCAGTCAAGCAATGAATAAGAAAGCCTTTGTAGATACAGTTTTGAATAATGGTTCTCTTCCTGCAGACGGTTTTATACCAGTCGATTTTGCTACAAGTTCGGACGGAAAAGACTTCCGAAAGGAAAATGGAAAATTAGTAAAAGATGATGTGAAAGCAGCGAAGGAAAACTGGAAGAAAGCAAAGCAAGAACTTGGGAAAGAACAGGTAACATTAGAATTGCTTACAAGTGATAATGTGTTTGCTAAAAAGAATGCGGAGTACTTAAAAGGTGAATTAGAAAAGAATTTAGAGGGATTAACGGTCAATGTGAAGCCGCAGCCGCGCAAACAACAAATTCAATTGCTACTAAATAGTAATTATGATTTAGGTGTTGATGTATGGGCTCCCGATATTCCTGATCCAATCACATTTTTAGATATATTCGCGACAGATAGTAGCTATAACTTTGATAAGTATTCAAATCAGGCATATGATGAACTAATTCATCAAGTGAAAACAGATTTAGCTGGTAATGAAACTGCTCGTTGGGAGGCAATGAAACAAGCAGAAAAAATATTATTAGAAGATGGAGCGGTCGCACCATTTTATCAATCAGGCAGATCATACTTACAGCGTTCTTCTATTAACGGAATTATAACAAACGACTTTGGTGGAGAATTTAACTATAAGTTTGCTGAAATTAAAAAATAAGTAAAAAAAGGAGTCGAACATCTTCGACTCCTTTTAGTTTGCCATTTGATACACTTATGCATAATTGCATATGCAGTTATACTATTATAACAACTACAAATAACACATTTTTTGATATGCTTATGGTAAAATACCATATACTAACATTAGGTTGGAATAATATAATAAGAGATATTGCAGCATTCTTTTTTAGATTTAGAAGGGGAAATAATATGAACGAAATGCTTAAGAAAGAAGATAAAACTTTGGAACAAACATTGAAGAAATTCTTGGATAGAATTATTGATGAAATTGATTTCCAAAGAAAAAATCAAGAAGATATTGCAAAAATAGTTGGTATTTCTCCTGGAACTCTTTCTAAAAATTTAACTGGAAAAAACCAATTTGGATTTTGGAATTTAATCAAGTTACTGAATATATTATATCCGAGTGATTTTCATAAACAGAGAAAGATGTTACACACTTTCTGTTCTGTCACAACAAGTAAGAAAAACTTGAGGATTGCCATGGAATATGCGAATGCAAAAGGTGACTTATCACTTCTCAAGTTATTAGTAGATCGAGAGAGAAAATCTTCACTCGCAATGAATAGAGAGTGGGCTTATGTATATGAAATGGTATTACTTAGAAGTAACGGGACGATTAAAAAGCAGGAATTGTTATCCAGGCTTGAAGACCATAAGGGGAGTAAGATAATTAAGACAATCGAGATGAAGGTCTTATGTGGTATATTAACTTACTACACTATGTATGATTTAGAAAAATACAATTCTCTGTTCGAGTATGCCGAGATGTTGCTTCCAGATATTAATGCAATTACCGATAGTTTTATTAAGTCATCTTATTTAGGTAGGATTAAAGAAGGATTAGCTTATGCCTATTTAGTACAAGATAACCTTAAAATGTCTAGGAAATTATGTAAGGAAATTTTAGCGATAGATGATCCTAAAAATTGTTTCCACCTTTTAAGAGCATCAGCACTTGCTTATATAGCAGAATCATATACCTTTGATTGTTATGATAGTGCATCTTGGTATATGAAGAAGGCACTAAAGCAGTTAGGACCATGTAATTTTGAAAGGGAAAAACAAAGAAAGCAATCAATTCTTAACACCTATGCTTTTATTAAGTTAGTGAATAAGCAAGAATTGGAGAATATTGATATATATCATTCTGCAGAAAAATCTTTTTTAGAAATTATTAGAGGGAATCACAAGAAAGCAGTTGAAATCCTGAATGATATAGAAAAGAAAAATGGTATGCTCACACCGATGCAATATTGCTATTTAGGGATAGCAAAGAATGATATTTCTTTAATTGAAAAGTCAATTATGCTACTAGAGTGCGCTGGGAATCGCTTCTATTGTAGATTCCCTAAAAAAATAGTGGTAGAATTTAATGGAAATGGTATAATGTACGAAGGTGGTGCTATATGAAGAAAATATTATTTATATTAACAAGTATCGTTTTAGCGGCAGGAATTGTTTACACCGCTGCTGGTAGTAAAGAGCAACCAAACAAATTAGTGAAAAAAGATTCAGAACAATTATTAGCTAGAATGGCTGATCCTGGAAGTGGAATGGGTTGAGCCTTAAATAATTCGAATGCGATTGTCTCAGTAGAGGCAATCGCATTTGTTGTTTTTAGGGATATTTCCTAAATATCGATTTTGAAATTCGTGAAATGTATGTGAAGAATTCACAAACTGAAAACGAGAACCGAATTGAATTGAAATTTTAACTCCTAAAATCGACACATCGAATCGAGAATCTTCCTATTATATATACTTACTAAAATAATGAATTTCCAATATCTATTGTGGCCAAGTTTTGACGTCTTGTACGTTCTCTTAAATAACGTTCCGTCGTCATAATAGACTCATGTCCTAAATAGTCCCTGATTTTTTTTAATTCAATACCCTTTTCCATTAAGTAATTAGCCATGAAGTGCCTACAAGTGTGAGGAGTAATTCTATCCTGTCGATAGCGCAGAAAAGTTAAATTTGTTTCTTCAATTTTTTTTGCCACAAGAGAAGATAGATAGTCTGCTCTATAATTTGATCCATCAGCTTTAGGGAGAAAAGCGGAGGTATTCGATGCATCTAGTTTTGTTGTTTGTTTACGTAAACTTCGAACATGGCATAAAGCATCCAATGTATCTTCAAAGATACGAACTTCCCTACTTTTATTCCCTTTACCAACTACACGAAGTAGATAGGCATTTAAAGATGAATGAAAGACCAAATCTGCCCATTTAGCAGTTGCGATTTCTTCGATTCGTAGTCCTGTTGTAGTTAACAGGAAAAATGCAGTGTAAACAAAATAGTTGGATTTTTTCAGTTCATCTAATATCTGGGTAACTTCTTCTGGATAAAGGTCACGATTGACTAGCTCTTCTTTTTTTACGGATACTTTTTTAAGGCGACTACTAAAGTTGTCTGAGAGTCCGTTATTATCATACACATATTTTAAAAACTGCTGAACTACTGTTTTCTTTTTACGTAATGTAGTGGCAGCATATTTCTTACTTAATTCATAGAAGTAGATTTCCACGTCATTATGGGATAACTCCTGGATGGTTCCGATTGCTTCTTTTATGTAGCGAAGAAAATGAGAAAGATCGTGCAGATACTGTTGTTTTGTTCGCTCACTTCTTTTTTTCGTTAAAGAAGGCTCATCGTGTAAAAATAAATAAACTAATGATTCTTCACTTAATTGGGAGTAGTCAATATTACGGATACCCAAACCCATAATTTTTTCAAAATGACTGCTATCAAAAAAATCTGATTTTGATTTTACAATTTGGTTATTATGTTCGTAATTTATAATATTCAAATTTAAACACAACCTTTTATAGAATTAAATATTAAACAAATATTTTTATATAAAATTTTATAATTCTAATTATACCACAATAAATACATAATTTATTGTGGTATAAAATGAAATGTTTAAATATATATTTTTGGCTTATTATTTAACGTTTCTATTTAGGTAATGTATAATGGAAATGTTTAATTGATTTTTTTGTACATTTCAATCCAAATGCGGTAGGAGGAGATTTTTTTGACTAGTCTTCGTCTGAAAATTTTACAAGAAATCCATAACTTAGAAGATACCCATTGTTCAATTTGCCCTCTGAACAACCTATCAGTGAATTGTACAGATGAGCAAGAACAGGCAAAACAGAGAAACTACAAACATTGTAAAGGTTGTCCCATTTTCGATTCCATCCGAGAGAAAGGAGAGCAATTGAATTCTTTATCGAAAAAGAGTACATTTAATAAGGTACGGGAACGTTATATGGAAAATCCTTTTAAGTATCTTCAGTATAAAGAGTACTCAATCACAGATGTAGTAAAAGAAACCGGTTTAACAAAGTATCAACTAAGAAAATTTAAACAACAGCTAGAATGAAAGTTTCGGATGAGGTGAGAAATGGACTATTTATCTTTAGAAGAGGTATGCGATAGGGTAGGTTTAACAAAAAATCAATTAGGCTATTTAATTAAGTATAAACACATCGAACCTATCAATATGGCCACTTGGAAAGCAGATGGCGGATATCGCTTTGAGCAAGGAGATGTAGAAAAGTTAGAGGAATTATACAAAGACTCTTTAACATTAAAAGAAGCAGCTGAATTTCTAAGTAAGTCTAAGACTTACGTTCATAATGCAGCTAAAGATGGGATATTGCCCTTTAAAGAGATTGCTAAAGGGAAATCAACTGAACGATTGTACTTAAAAAAGGATTTGGAAATTTTCAAAGAAAGAATTGAAAACAGATCAAAAGAAGAATCGAAAGAGAAAAAGCAGCATTTAAGTCTCTATCTTGATGAAAAGGTAGTAGAAGCAATAAAGAAAAAGGCTGCAAAGAAAGGGTATAATGGCTACAAGAAGTTTGCTGAAGACATTTTATCTGCAGAAGTAAAAGAAGACATAGAAGAATAGAAATCCCAGAGAGAATAGATCCCTGAAAAATGAAAAAACATTAAAAGGGTTCTATTTTCATTTTTAAGAAACTTTCTCTCTTCCGAGTGCAATTACATTACCCTAAACACAAAAAACGATTACAGACGATTTTGAGAGGTCACTTTTCGGGTGCATTCCTAAAAAAATCACTGTAATTTCAAGAAAAGGGTTAATATATATAAGTTAGAAAATAAAGGAAAATAAAGTGGATAATTACAAGGGCGTTTTATTTGAAATTATATTCTCAAAAAATAGCATATGAAACTAAGGTCAATTATGAAAAATCCAAGAAATACAGTATACATATTCAGATTATAGTAAACTAAATTCTTATAAAACTCCTTAACTAAAAGATTATATACAGACTAAAATTGGACAGATTTTCTATTTTAGATTGTTGAAGTATGGTAAAATAGAAGTATAACTGTATATCGTGTGAAGGTGGGCTTGTTATTATCCCTTCTTTCCATTTGGAAGGAAAGGGGGTGATATAACATGGAATTTTTGTTCGAACTTTTAAAAGAAATTGCAAGAGCAGTTGTGCGTGAGGTTTCAGCATACGCACTGAAAAAGCAATTCGAAAAAAAAGACAACAAAAAACCCGCGCTTCACCGACCAAAGTACAAGCGTGGGTCTAAAAGAAAAAGATAATGCATAATAACAGCCACCTTGACAGTAGCAGTTATGAGACGGGATGTTGACAGCATCTCGTCTTTTTTAGTTTATGCAATTCAGTTAAGTACTATACTTTATATATACTGAATATGCATTCAATATATAACTAATCTAAAGTAAACATACCATATTTTCATTTTTTGGTCAACGTTTGGAAATATGAGGGACTAAATTAAGTGGTTTATACTGTGATTCCTAATTTAAGTGATATAAAAAATAAAAGTAGTTTTATAGGGAAGGGTTTGCTTATTTTGAAAACAAGCAAACCCATTTAATAGTTAGTCTTTAATATATTTTACGGCAATGGTTTTATCTATATCTTTGTGCAAATTGCTCGGTATAAGAATCAACTAATTTTGTACGTCCAGAATCAGAATAAACTTTAATGTTGTATTTAATATAAACATTGTATGCATCTTGATCCTGCCATTTTTGTACAGTCCACCAATAGTTTTTACTTTTAGGAAGAGATAGTCCACCTATTACATACCCAGCTACACCAGAAGCAAACGTATTTCCGATTTTCGCTATAACCCCAGCACCTAAACCTGCTATAGCTGCGTTAACCATAAAACGATATGAGGCATTATAAAATACATTGTTTCCATAAGTTGTCGTTACATATTTCCAGTTGAATGTACCAGCTGTGGGGTGAACATATTGAATTTGATCCGAATCTTTAGGTGTTATTGGATTAAAGGGAGCTTGTCCATTTAGGAATAAAGAGTCTAAATCTTGTTGAGGTAATGAACTAATATCAATTGCTCTATTTTCTTTTGATACATCCTGGTTGTAAGAAACTGCAGGTGAATTTCCTTCCTTGTTCTCTGCTGCTTGCGTTGTTGAACTAAATGCAAACCCTGAGCTTAGTAATAAAACCAATGAACTTCCTGCTAATAATGTTTTTTTCATAATAATCCCCTTTCATTTGTATAAGAAATTTAATACAATATATTATACAGTCATTCTCTGAAAAGTAATTATTTTCTAAAAATAGGAGGTAGGAGTCAATATGTTTGGTAAGATTACTTCAAAAAATGAACGTATTTACGTAATTATTGTAGTTGCACTGTCTATAGGGTTGTTTAGCATATCTCGTACAGTTTGGTGGTTGTATGGAATGGCGTTTTTATTGTTTTTATCCGCTTTTATATTTAGAGACAGACCTACAAAAAAGGAAGTAATGATAAATCTTGTTGGCTTTGTAGCATTATGTTTTATTTTTTGGATAGGAGAATACATCATAAATTTGTAAAATACTAACAATAATTCTTATTAAATACGATTATAACAAATTATTAGATAAATGGAATATTTTACTAACAATTTTAATATAGTGCTAGTTAGGAAAAATCGGTTATTTAAGGGGTTTATGCCGTTATTTTTATTTAGGGGTCCTACCAACAAAACGCGGAAAACATACGCTAAGCAAATTTCGACATAAAGAAAGCCGATTTTTCCTACGCTAAGGAATCATCGGCTTTTAGTATTATTGAATAAGAGGGCGTAGTGAATGTAGACTTGCTACTTTACTTGCATCAAAGTTGTATTCACCAAGAAAATTAATGTGTTCCCATCCTAACGGAGAAACATGTTTAAGTAAATCTTCTCTCAAATTCCCCTTTTCCTTCAATAATTTTGTTGCTTCTGTAAGATAAACGGTATTCCATACGCTAATAGCATTTATTAGAATATTTAAAGCACTTGCACGTTGTAGTTGGTCTTGTATTCCTCGTTCTCGTAACTCACCTCGTTTTCCAAAGAATAAGGCTCTTGCTAACCCATTCATGGCTTCCCCTTTATTTAGTCCTCGCTGAATTCGACGGCGTAGTGTTTCGTTAGATATGTAATCCAAAATAAAAATGGTCTTTTCGATTCTCCCCATTTCTCGCAAAGTAGTTGCAAGTTTATTTTGTCTCGCATATGACCCTAATTTCCCCATAATAAGTGAACCAGACACTTTTCCTTCTCGAATAGAATGAGCTACGCGCAATACGTCATCAAAATTCTCTTGAATAATTTTAGTATTAATACGACCACGGAGTATATTTTCTAGTTTTGGGAATTCATTAGGCATTTGGATGGTGAATAGCTTAGAGTCAGCTAAATCACGTAGCCTTGGTGCAAAGCGAAATCCTAGTAAATGACTCAATCCAAATACTGAGTCGGCGTAGCCAGCTGTATCTGTAAAATGCTCTTCAATATTTAAATCTGTCTCATGATGAAGTAATCCATCGATAACGTGTACAGCATCACGAGCATTGGTATTAATGACTTTCGTATAAAAGCTTGAAAATTGATCACTAGTAAATCGATAAATGGTTGCCCCTTTTCCAGACCCGTAGTGTGGATTGGCATCGGCATGTAACGATGAAACACCAACCTGTACGCGCATTCCATCAGAGGAAGAGGTACTTCCATCTCCCCAATAGGAAGCTAGTTTAAGCTTATGTTGAAAATTTACTAATGTCGCTTGTGCACGACTTATAGCATCATCGAATAAACGCCATTGCGCTGCATTAGCCATTTGATGATAGGTAACTCCTGGTGTCGCTTCTGCCATTTTAGTAAGACCTATGTTAGTTCCCATCGCCATGAGAGCAGCCATGAGAACTACTTTTTCCTCTCCCTTTGGTGGGCGATTGGTTGAGGCATGTATCAACATTTCATCAAATCCTGTCCAGTGTGCTACCTCCATTAAAAGATCAGTGAGCTTTATTCTTGGCAACATATTATATAAAGACAGGCTAAAAGCTCTCGCTTCTTCGGGTGTATTCTTCTCCAAACGGTCCACTCGGATCTTAGCCTTTTCGATATTTACTCCTTCTAGAGAATCAAGATTATTTGAAACCCATGTAAGGCGTTGAGCTAGTGACTTTCTTCTTTCCTCAATATATTCATCTGCCGATGAACGAACGGCTAGTTTAGTTTCCGTAAGACGAGTTGTTGTCCAATCTTTTTTAGGAACAAGATACTCTTCAAAATCTTTATGAAGTCTACTACCGACTACGGATATGTCGCCTGAACGAATATGATTTTTCAACTCTGTTAGTGCAGCCATCTCATAATAGTGCCGGTTAATTATTCCATCATCACCATAAACATGCTTCTTCCAACGTTTAGGAATAAAATCTACCGGGGCATCATTTGGAATTTTTCTTTTACCAGATTCATTTATTTCATTTAGCGTTTTTAGGGCTTGCAATAATGGCTCTGTACCTTGTGTAGAACGAAATTCAAGAGATTTAAGAAAAGTAGGAGTATATTTTCTTAGATAAGAAAACCGATTTTCTAACAAATCTAGATAATCGTAATCCATCGGTCGGGCTAATTTTTGGGCTTCTTCAACGGAAGAAACAATTTTATCCCACGGCATAATCATTTCAATAGCATTAAATGGATCAAGCCCTTCATTTCGTGCTTGAATAAGTGCAGCACCAATATCTGCAAAATGCACGACTTTTTCATTCACTGCTTTTCCATTTTCTTTTTGCATTTCCTCTTGTGTTTTACGACCCTTTGATTGTAAAATCATCATTTGTCTATCATGAATTTCAATTGCTTGGTCAATTAGATCTTGGCTTAGTGTTACTAGATAGGCAACAAGAATTGCATATTTCTTCATTTCTTTAAATCTTCGAAATGAGTGTGGTTCATACCGTGCTCCAATACGAGATAATTGAAGTAACCGATTGGGATGGATTTGTTCTGTATTTATTTCTAATTTTAATTCTCGAATATATTCTAAGCGCTTTATGACTTTTAAAAAGGCTTCAGGTGAAGATTGGCCGGGAAGCTCCCTCAGCCATGCTAAAGGGGTTTTTCTATTGTCTACAAATGGATCTATAAGTTTATCTAACTTTTGTTTTTGCCATTTGGAAAGAGTACAAGTTAATGATTTAAAAATCCTTTCCTCTGCTCGTTGACGAGTTTCCCAAACAAGCCTTTCTATAGTAGTCATGCCAGGGAGAATAATTTTCTGATTACGTAGTTCTTCTTGTGCTGTACGAAGAAGATACATTGAATTTCCATTTTGAAGGGCATGATTCAAAAGAAACTGAGCTGCCTTGCGATAGTTCCCTAAGGAAAAATTTTGATAACCATAAACTTGACGGATTTCTTCCATATGCTCATGTTTAGTTGGCTCTCGTTGGGCATATAAAGAAAATGAATTAGGATTAACATCTATTTGGCTAGCTATGTATTCGATTATGTAATCTGGAATAGGTCCAACATCTGAAAGGGACCATCCAGGATAGCGTAGAACACATAATTGAACAGCAAAGCCTAATCGATTATGATCTCTTCTGTGTCGTTTAATAATTTCAAGGTCATATTGTGAAAAAGTATAATAAGTTTCTAGTTCACTTTCGCTCATATCAGCTGGAATTCGTACAAATTCCGTTCTTTGATCTTCTGTTAGTAATTCTTTCCCTCTCATGCTACAACTCCTTGCCAGATATCTTTTTCTTATCTAGATAACGGTATAAGGTTGTTGCTCCAATCCCTGTTGCCGTCTTAATTTGAGATAAAGAGTAATCTTTGCTTTCATACATTTTTATAGCAAGTTCTATTTTCTTTAAATCAACTTTCGGTCTTCCTCCGTTTCTTCCCCTAGCTCTAGCAGCCGTCAATCCATCTTTCGTTCGTTCACTGATAATATCACGTTCTAATTCTGCTATGCTGGCCAACATTCTGAAAAAGAAACGTCCCATAGCAGTTGTTGTGTCAATCTTGTCTTGAATGGAGACAAAATGAATTCCCTTTGCTTCAAAATGTTCCATAAGCTCAATTAAATGTTTGGTACTACGACTGATACGATCTAATTTATAGACAACCACCGTGTCGCCTTTACGTAAAACTTTAAGAAGGTCATCTAACTGTGGTCGGTTTTTTTTCTTACCTGATTCTTTTTCTTCAAAAGTCTGGTCCACTCCGTAGTGAGCCAATGCATCAAGTTGTAACGATAATGACTGATCTTGTGTACTGACACGTGCATATCCAAATTTCAACAAGAATCCCCCCTTATTAATGCCTTAACTATACCAAAAAGGGGGTAGAGATAGATATATTGGTCTTTTGATTTTGGTTATATTTTTGGTTATGTATTTAAGTAGTTTTTAAGGTTTTTAGAGAAGTTCTCTATTCATAACCAAAAACGGTCGTTTATGGTGATTTGTCCATGAACTAATGAATTAAATGGCTTTTTTAATTTTGTTCAATAATCGGGCCAGATTGTGGAACAACACTTTTAAAGAAAATTGGATATCTATGTTAAATTTCAGAATAGATGGTAAGGTTATACTTAACTAATGGGATAGTTTAGTTTTAGAAGATAAAATAATAAATCATACTTGACCCTGTACTATGGTACAGGGTTTATTCTGTACTAGGAAGAAAAATTCCTGTAAATAATTGCAGATCAAATAGAGGAGGCAGCAACATGAATCAAAATCATTTGAATACTTCGTTAAAGGACAAGGTGTTACAATCACTTGGTTTGCCAGAAGAAGGATTTGAGGGAAAAATCCGTTTATTGTCTCCTTCAGAAAATAGTATCCGTTTAGACATTCTTCTTTTCATGGCTGAGGGAAAAATCGTCAACATCAATGATTTAACTGCAACAGAGGAACAAATTGATGTCCAATCTGCTCTTCAACGTTTAAGGGAATTGGATTTAATTCACTGGGACCAAAACTCTGGGGATGTGAACGTGGCGTATCCTTTTTCAGGAGTTCCGACTCCACACCGTGTTACATTGGCTGGAATGTTGCCAGCTTATTCCATGTGTGCGATTGATGCCCTTGGCATTCCATCGATGTTTACAGATGCCGTTATTGAATCGGAATGTGCATTTTGCGGTGAAAAGATTACCATCGATGTGAAAAACAACATGCCCGTTGCCAATCCTGATACCGTGGTTGTAGGCTTGGGAACAACGGATGCTGCCGATACCAACGCATGCTGCGATTCTTCTTGCGAATCGAATGAGCCAACGTCCATTTCTACCAGCTGTTGCCCAGCCATTCAATTTTATTGTTCTGAGGAACATTGGCAAAAAGCGAATGAAAAGAATTCAACAACGGCGAAGGACAAGCTGACTCTTGCGGAAGCCTTTGAGGTTGGGGCTGCTGTTTTTGGCGGCACGTTATCTGGCTCTAAGGGTAAGTAAAATCTCATGAATGAAGTAAACTATATATTTACCCTGTACTAAGGTACGTGGTTTATGCTGTAAGTGAGGTGAGACGTATGAAATTTCGTATCGGAGAACTGGCTGACAAGTGCGGTGTTAACAAGGAGACCATTCGATATTATGAGCGTTTAGGCTTAATTCCAGAGCCTGAACGTACGGAAAAAGGATACCGAATGTATTCCCAACAAACGGTCGATCGATTGCATTTCATAAAACGAATGCAGGAATTAGGATTTACCTTAAATGAAATTGATAAATTGCTAGGGGTTGTCGATCGCGATGAAGCGAAGTGTCGTGATATGTATGATTTCACTATTTTGAAGATAGAGGACATTCAACGTAAAATTGAAGATCTTAAAAGGATTGAACGAATGCTGATGGATCTTAAAGAAAGATGTCCCGAAAACAAAGATATTTACGAATGCCCCATTATTGAAACACTGATGAAGAAATAAGAGGTGAAACAGAAATGAAAAACATAATAAAAAGTTCAGGTTGGTTTCTTGTCGCACTCATCACATGCCCGTGTCATCTGTTTTTACTACTTCCGTTGATTGCAGGAACAGCACTGGGATCATACTTCACGGAATTTAAAAATGTTATTTTCATCATGATGGGTCTGTTATTCGTTTTCGCTCTTTTCAAGGGCTGGAGAAAACTTGATCCAGAAACAAAAGAGGAAACAAAGAAAGATACAACCACACATGATTGTTGCAGCATGGAGAAGTTCAAGTCATGAAAGAAAAAGTTTCACAAGTAGCCACTGTATTTTCAGCTTTTGTTATGGCGGGTTGTTGCCTGGGTCCACTAATCTTGATTCCCCTTGGACTCACTGGGTTTGCAGGCGCAATCGCATTCTACTCGTTGAAGTATCGGTTATTGTTCAGCATCGTTACCATTGTCCTTCTTGCGTACTCCTTTTATATGGTTTATGGAAGAAAGGGTAAAAGGAAAAGTTCTGTCATTGGCTTATGGATTACAACGTTCCTTGTTTTTACCATGTTTCTTTTCTTATTTTCAGTTGAAAGTTGACTATAAAAAATGGGGTGTATTATGTGAAAGTACAAATAATCAGGATTATGATGTTGCTATCCCTTATGCTAGTGGTTAGTGCATGCAGTAACGAACAAGAAGTCCAAAAAACTGAAGTATCTAAGAGTGAAGTGAAAACAACTGCTATGAATTCAGAGAAGGATGTAAAAGCTATTACTGAAGCTGAGAAGACGGGGACATTCATGGTTATAGCAGGGATGGATTGCTGCCCGCCATCAGTTGTGGAAGATGCCATTGCACAGGTTGAAGGTGCTGGCAAAACAGCCATTAAAGTTAATGGAAGCACCGCGGAAGTAACGGTTTCTTTTGATGATACGAAAACCAATTTAGATGCAATTAAGACGGAGGTTTCAGACTTGGGTCTCCCCGTCGAATAAAAGGAGGATATTTTTACCATGAAAAAATATCGAGTGAACGTGCAAGGAATGACATGTTCGGGTTGTGAACAGCATGTAGCTGTCGCTCTTGAAAACATGGGTGCAAAAGCGATTGAAGTAGATTTTCGCCGTGGAGAAGCTGTATTTGAGCTTCCTGATGACGTGAAAGTTGAAGACGCGAAAAATGCGATTGCTGACGCAAACTATCACCCGGGCGAAGCAGAAGAATTTCAATCGGAACAAAAGACGAATTTATTGAAAAAATATCGGCTAAACGTTGAAGGAATGACCTGCACTGGTTGTGAAGAACATATTGCGGTTGCTCTTGAAAATGCAGGTGCAAAAGGGATTGAAGTAGACTTTCGTCGCGGAGAAGCACTGTTTGAACTACCGTATGATGTAGACATTGATATCGCGAAAACAGCGATTACTGACGCACAATATCAACCGGGCGAAGCAGAAGAAATACAAGTGCAATCGGAAAAAAGGACAGATGTAAGTTTAAATGATGAAGGTAACTATGATTATGATTACATCATCATCGGTTCTGGTGGAGCTGCCTTTTCATCTGCCATTGAAGCCGTTGCTTTGAACGCAAAAGTGGCTATGATTGAGCGTGGAACGGTGGGTGGAACTTGCGTTAATGTCGGATGCGTTCCTTCTAAGACCTTATTAAGAGCAGGGGAAATCAATCATCTAGCAAAAAATAATCCATTTGTGGGATTACACACTTCGGCTTCAAATGTTGATTTAGCGCCATTAGTAAAACAAAAGAATGATTTAGTAACCGAGATGCGAAATGAAAAATATGTGAATTTAATTGATGATTATGGTTTTGAATTAATAAAAGGTGAAGCAAAATTCGTAAATGAAAATACAGTTGAAGTAAATGGCAATCAAATCACAGCCAAAAGATTTTTAATAGCTACAGGTGCTTCTTCAACTGCACCTAATATTCCCGGATTAGATGAAGTAGATTATTTAACAAGCACTAGCTTATTGGAATTAAAGAAGGTTCCAAATCGTCTTACCGTAATTGGTTCAGGATATATCGGCATGGAATTAGGACAACTATTTCATAACCTCGGGTCAGAAGTCACTTTGATTCAAAGAAGCGAGCGTCTATTAAAAGAATACGATCCTGAAATTTCAGAAGCCATTACTAAGGCCTTAACAGAACAGGGAATTAATTTAGTAACAGGTGCAACCTATGAACGAGTTGAGCAAGATGGAGACATTAAAAAAGTTCATGTTGAGATAAATGGTAAAAAGCGAATTATTGAAGCAGAACAATTGCTAATTGCCACTGGAAGAAAACCAAATACAGAATCATTAAACTTACATGCAGCAGGCGTTGAAGTTGGTTCCCGTGGTGAAATTGTCATTGATGATTATCTTAAAACGACCAATTCCCGAATTTATTCAGCTGGAGATGTCACTCCCGGTCCCCAATTTGTTTATGTAGCTGCTTATGAAGGTGGACTTGCTGCTCGTAATGCAATCGGAGGACTAAATCAAAAGGTCAATTTAGAAGTGGTTCCAGGCGTTACGTTTACTTCTCCATCGATTGCAACGGTTGGTTTAACGGAGCAACAGGCAAAAGAAAAAGGATATGAAGTGAAAACATCGGTATTGCCGTTGGATGCTGTTCCAAGAGCGCTCGTTAATCGGGAAACAACAGGTGTTTTCAAATTAGTGGCAGACGCGAAAACATTGAAAGTGTTAGGGGCGCATGTAGTGGCAGAAAACGCAGGAGACGTAATTTATGCAGCAACATTAGCTGTGAAATTCGGTTTAACTGTTGGAGATCTGAGAGAAACGATGGCTCCATATCTAACAATGGCAGAAGGATTGAAGCTGGCTGTCCTAACTTTTGATAAAGATGTTTCGAAATTATCTTGCTGTGCTGGATAAGTTAGAAAAAAGATTCCTGATTATTGCTCAGGAATCTTTTTTCTGTTTTATGAATAAGGTTTTCCGTACTTTGCCAAATTAACTTTAAACTGTTTAAGGAAATGAAATATTTATATAGCATATTTGTTTTACACGGTTTATTATGTCAACAATCTGTGCACTTTGGTTAAGTCTTCTTGCTATTGAAATCTATAAAACTTACTTAATAAAAAGGATTGAGTTTCTCTACAAATTATCGAGGAATGACTAATGGTGGCAGAGGAATAAATCCCTTTTTAACAGCCATTGAGTCAGTGGCTAGGTGCAACGATTTGCACGATGATAATTACGAATAAATGCATCACTTACGTCTGCTCGATGGCTCGAAATTGCCCCAGTATTCCAAAGTCCATAAATCCCTGTACGGCGAAATAATGTCCAATGAGTATCTTCTGGTCATCTATAAACAGGCGTTTGAATATCTCCTAGTTCCTTAACTGTTTTTGATTCCGAAATAGCATTATATGGAGCTGGAACAGTGTAACCAAGACGAATTAAAATTTGATATAACTCTGTTAGATTGGGTTCGCATACATCCCGACGATAGATTTCCATAAGTTGTTTTAATTGAGGATTCTTTAAAATCTGAATGTATAAATTACATTACCCCAAGCAAACCCATTCGCGAAGGTAGCCTTGGGTTACCATATAATACTCGCTAGTATCAAGGAAACGGTTTTCATGTCGAGTTTATTATAGAAATGTTGCAATAACACCATTTTAAAGATGATGTTACTTCTATCTCCTGATTAAACTTTGTATTTAAAT
This sequence comes from Bacillus sp. FSL K6-0069, assembly GCF_038007785.1. NCBI lineage: Bacteria > Bacillati > Bacillota > Bacilli > Caryophanales > Bacillaceae > Bacillus > Bacillus sp. FSL K6-0069. The sequence goes on from NZ_JBBOXN010000002.1 coordinate 21,227, forward strand.
TATAAAATTGCACTTGACCTTCCCCTAAGGTGAACGTTGTAAACTCTAGTTAATTCAGTGATGGTCTTCCAGTTAACGAAAAGGGGGGAGATAATGGAGGATTTAACGATTGGTCAACTAGCCCAACAAACAGGAGTCAGTCGAAAAGCCATTCGACTGTATGAAGAAAAGGAATTGATACTGCCTTCTATAAAGCGTAGCGAAGGTAATTACCGCGTTTATAACCAAGAGCATGTGTTTTGTATCAATGGTATTAAACAACTCCGATCATTAGGCGTATCACTGGAGGAAATGAAAGATTTAATAGTGATTTTCGAAAAAAATACGGTGGAGATAGAACCGCATCTACAACATTTGTTAAAAGATAAACTGACCAAGATAGACGAACAAATCAACGAACTACAAAAGTTGCGTAAACACATTGAATCGTACCTTGATTCCCCGAAAGAGGCATTCAATCAAATGGAGGGATTTAAACAATGAAGAATAAAACAGAACTCAAAAAATTTTATGAACTATTGTTAGCTAAGCTGCCTAAAGAATCAGTGCCTATTCTTCGGACAATTTTTTTCTCCATTCGTGATGGGCAGGCAGTTACAGAAAGTTCTTTAATAAATCAAACGGGAATTAATACAAAAACAGTTCAGTCAGTAGTGAAGATATTAGCCCAACGGCAGATGATCGTTCGGGAGGCGGATCAAAAAATAGTAGGGGCATTGGGCTTATCGATTATACCGACTACTAACCAGATTCATTTAGGAGGACGAACTTTATTTGCCTGGTGTGCAATATCGACATTGGAGCTGTCAACTGCTCTGGTTGCTGATGTCGATATACATTCCCGTTGTGCGTACACAGGTGAACCGATTGAGGTAACTGTCCGAAATGGAAAATTAGCAAAAACAACTCCTGATTCAACAGTAATCTGGACAGTGCCGTTTGATTCTGAGGCTCCATGGGCCGGAGGAACATGTAAACAAATTCACTATTTTAGCTCAGTTGAGCATGCAAACAAGTGGAAAGAAGAACATCCAAAATTGCAAGGGGAAATTATGACTTTGGAACAAGCTCTCTCTTTTGGAAACGAATTGAAAAAATTTTTATCATAGGGTAGAGCCCATGAAGTTTCAAAAATCAGACAAGCTATGAAAAGGATGCTTTTATCGGTCAATTAGTCCAACAAATGGAGTTTTTAGGTAATGAAAAGTAATATCGAAAATAATAATAGGAACAAAAAATAACAAAGGAGGAAAAAGACATGAAAACTGAAATTCAGGAAATCGTAACCCGACTTGACCAACAGTCGAACAAGGGAGAGGGAGGAGAATCCATGAAGTGGCTGTTTCGCCCGTTGTTACAAATGCTAGCAGGGGGGGAGTCTGTCACCATTGAAGATATGGCGACAACGACCGGAAAACCTGTTGAAGAGGTGAAGAAAGTTCTCCAGTCTCTGCCAAGCGTGGAAATCGACGAACAAGGCCGTGTCGTTGGTTTAGGTCTTACCCTTATCCCTACCCCTCACCACTTTACGGTTGATGGGAAGCAACTATATGCCTGGTGCGCCCTTGACACACTTATATTTCCAGCACTCATCGGTCGTTCGGTCAACATCGAGTCACCCTGTCACAGCACCGGAGAACCTATACGGTTGAATGTGGAACCGGACCACATTGTAAGCGTGGAACCTTCCACTGCCGTTGTCTCAATCGTGACGCCAGATGATATGTCCTCGATTCGTACGGCATTCTGCAACGAAGTCCATTTCTTCAGCTCACCGAATGCAGCCGAAGACTGGCTTGACCAACATCCAGGGGGAAAAGTGTTATCTGTAGAAGATGCCTTTGAACTGGGTCGCCTAATGGGGACGCGTTACGAGGAATCTAGACCTGCCAATGGGTCATGCTGTGACATTTAGTCGCAAGTAACCACGATACCAGAAGGAGCCACAGGTCTGAAAGATGAAACCCAGGGCCAGCTCAGGACAGGTTTCCCTCTTTTATACCTGATTTCTTATATCTCTGACCGCTAACTACGCGAAGTATGCAAAGGTGGTAAAACCTACAAAAATACCCGGTATTTCTGTACTAAGGAGCCGATCCGTATATGCCATGGTACCGGAGTATTTATTCGATGCTACGATTGAAGGCTTTAAAGACGGAAAAACAGTACAAAAATACAGTTAAAATCCATAAATCATGGAGGTATTGAATAAAAAAATTCATCATTCTAGGAGGGAAAAATATGCAAACATTAATCTGTCCTGCTTGCGGATGTTCCCTCGTACGACTAGGGATTGAAAAAGATAGGGCAGCTGTGTACAAATATAAGTTTACGAGAAGACCTGCTAAAACATATTTCTCCATTGGGATGGGAACATATTAATTTTCTTGGCGAATACACATTTGATATGAAGAAAGTAGCAAGTTTATATTCACTACGCCCTCTTATTCAATAATACTAAAGGCCGATGATTCCTTAGGTAGGGAAAATCGGCTTTTTTCCTCCCAAAATTCTCTTAGCGTATGTTTTCCGCGTTTTGTTGGTAAGACCCCATTTAGAAATTTTGAAATAATTAAGATTCCTTGTTAGCAATGAAAGAAATAAGTCTATGAAAAAATATAAAATAAAACATATTTATAACAGAAACAGCTCAAATTTCTCATTAGGAATTTGGGCTGTTTTTATGATGGGACATACTTTCGCCTTTTGGAACGGATATTTTCAAATGATAACCATTAACGAAAGAATGATATGTTATAATTTTCATAATATATATGCAAAGAAGGGATGGAATGAGCACACAAATTAAGGTAACACCGGAACAATTAGAACAAGCTGCTAAAACAGTAAGAAATACGAGATCATCATTAGAATATATACATAAAGATTTATACTCTCAAACTGAATATATAGCTTCTCAGTGGAGCGGAGCAAGCAGTGATCGTTTTTATCAGATGTTTAATGAAGCAAAGCCAATGATGTTTAACATCTTGCAAGAATTAGATAAAATAGCAGTAGAATTAGAACGTGCAGCTGTTAAATTCCGAGATGCAGATGAATTGTATGGTGGAAATTTAGCTGACCATGATATTCAAGAAGGTGCCATGTGTGGAAAACTCCCTCCAAAATCAGAAGAGTCATTTTTCAATAAAAAAGATTTAAATGCTGCATGGACTGGTATTTCTACTGGGTTTGTAGATGGTGCAGTGGATGCGTGGGAAGGACTGATATCCTTAGGTGATAAAGAAACCTGGCTGAATATGAAAGATGCAATTGTAAACTATAGGGAGACTATTCCTGCTGCATGGAACACCGTATCAGATACGTTTATGAATAAATTTTGGAATGGGGATCTGGAAAGTAGAGAGCATTATGTAGCTTATGGTATAGCAACGTTAGGGCTCGGGCTTCTGGGGGATAAGGGTCTTAGTAAAGCAGGACAAGTTGGGAAGGTAGCTGCTATTACAGGTTTTACTAAAGGAAAATCACTTGTAATTAATTCTCCGACATATAGAAATGCATTACATATATTAAACAATTATGAATTCAAAGCTGGAAATCATCTTTCATATGCGGGAGTCGGTAGTATTAAACAGTACTTGCAGAAAGCAGCTCCATATACTTATGAAGGTAAAAATGGTCCAAAGACAATTAGTTTAAGAATGGGTGAGTTAGCTGGAAATAAACATCCAGTTTCAGGTATACCATATGACTTAAATGGATTCCCTATTTTCGATGCTTTTGCTGAAGTAAAATTAAAAGAAGTTGACTTTAAAAAATCAAGACCTACTCATGATAGAATATGTAATAAGCTGTTATATGAACAGATATTAGAAGATCCAAAACTAGCAGCTAAATTTACAGCAGAAGAAATTGAATTATTTAAAAATGGTCAGAAACCCAAAACATATACATGGCATCACCATCAGGACACAGGAAGAATGCAGCTTGTAGACGCGAAATTACATAAGCAAACTGGTCACACGGGTGGGTATAACATCTGGGGGAAAGACGGAGAAAAATAGGGAGGTTTATTAATGCATAACATTGTATGGGTTGGTGTAAGTAATGAAAAAGTAACAGATCATGAAATCGAACAAGTAGAAAAATATTTTAACATTAAACTACCTAATGATTTTATTGAATGTGTGAAGAAATACGATGGAGGTTACCCACGTCCTAAAATATTTGATGTACCAGGACAAGATGAAAATGTATTCAATGATTTATTGACCTTCCATATAGAAGATGAGTATTCAATTGTAAAAAATTATGAAGATATAAAAGAAGAATTATTAGACAATATATATCCTTTCGCAAATGATCCTTTTGGGAATTTCTTATGCTTTGACTATCGTAATAATTCCGCATTACCAACAATCGTATTTTGGGACCATGAAGAAGAGGACATGGAAAAAGCAATATATCCTGTTTGCTCAACATTTACAGAATTGCTTGCTAGTCTACGTGATTTTGAAGAAGAAGATTGAGGGAACTAAAAAAACGGTCTAGAATTCTAGACCGTTTTTTTATGATTTACTAATTTTCCAACCATCATCCGTTTTCTCTAGTTCAATTACGATTACCTTATTAGGATTATCTTTATATACAGCATCAACAGTTACTGTAGCAATTTCATTTTTCTCTTCGACTTTTCGGATTTTATAGCTTTTAAGATCCTTGCTAACTGATTTCATTAGGTCTGCATTTCCGCCCACAAAAGCAACGATTTTCTTCGCTTCAGGAGTGAATAACTCGCCAAAATCTTTAACATTTCCTTCTTTTGCATCTTCGAAATACGCTGTAGCAACTTCTTCCGGATTACGATTATTTCCACATGCTGCAAGTGCTGTAACTGATAAAGCCATTACCACTATTAACATGACCATACGCGTAAATTTGTTCTTCATTTAAACCACTCCTTATATATAACGTAATTTCAACTCTTAGAAAGAGCTAAATCACTTGTATAAGTATATAATAACTAAAACCATAAAACTATATATATCTAAATACAATTTTTATGATGTTTTTATTATTAAAAAGAAGGGTAGCAGGGGGAATCTACCTATTACTAGAATATTGATTTCCGTTCTATACATTAGTATAATAATGAAGTCAGCGTTATAGGGGTATAACAGACGACATTCATTTTTAAAATCATAAAATCGGATTCACTTATATGAAAGATAAAAGCTCTCCTATTCACAGGAGAGCTTTTATCTTTTTTGAACTATAAGCATATTCATAAAGATTAGAGTTAAGGCTTTCTTTATATAGGTTACTTTTGTGAAAACTTCCCAAAAAATTTACAGTATCTCCATACAAAACACATATATCGTATATATAATATATTTATAGATACTAACATTAAGAAAATGCGTTAAATAGAGATTTTAGAGTGTACTATTTATCTATTTGCAATGTAGTAAAAATTAAATGAACTAAGTAGAAGAGAGGATGATTAACAATGGGACAAGTCTTTATTGATGAAAAAGGACCACAAGAAACAATCAGAATTCCAAATACATACCGTGACGATAGAAGAATAAATCTAGGTGATGATTTAATGCGTTCTTATGTAGCTGATGTACTTTATATTCCAGAAGATTCCCTAGAAAATGTTAACAAAAAATATCTGGAACTGGTTGAAAACTATAGAAACGGACAAAAAAATAAGGTTGAGAAAGAGCTAAAAGGAATTGATATTCTAAAAGGAAATTTCAATTTCGGTGTTGCAAGTATGAAAGAAGTAAATAGTAGATTTTATTTAAATTTATTTAACATGCTACTAGATGCAAATGTCTCTAACTTACTATTTTCAGTAAATAAAATGTCGATGGTTATTGATGCTAGGCTTACACAGTGGATTCTCCAACTGGAAGCAAAAAGATTTATCGATTCTGCTATTTTATTTAAATACAGTCTCACAAAATATTGTGAATTAGAAGCATCTGAAGAGGTTATTAGAAATCTTTTTGATCCAGAAAAAACAATCAATGAAATACTATACTCTATTCAAAAAGATTTGAAAGAATTCGTGGCAAAACATAAGAATGTTGCTAGAATGAGGAACCAAATAGCATATTACAAAAAAATGATAAAGGACATTGGGAATGGGAAGAAATTAGCTAATGATGCGGTATTTGAAAAAGTATCATTTGACTGGGAAAAGGTAAGCTCGGATGTTGATTTATGGTTAAGCGAGAATAAGTTACACGGTATATGGGAACCTGAGCAATCAACACTAATTCTTGATCAGGGAATACCTTCTAAGCCATTTGAGAATATTGGGTTTGGCAATATAATGGAAGAGAAGGATTCTAAAGAATTTGTTGGATTACAATTAGCAGATATGCTAGTGGTGATAACAGGAAGCTACATTTCTAAACTTGCATCTGCAGTTCGTTATGATAAATCAGAACCAGAAAAAACTAAGCACCTTGGTGCAGAATGGTTTGTACTAAAGGAGCATCAATTTGACCTAATATCGAAAATGACAGAGTTCCTTTTTGGAAATGATCATGTTTACAGTGTCATAGGAGATACTTATTTTGATGAAACTCACTTGTTCGAGATGTATTGTAGGTATATAAGTTCCTTTAGTAATTATGACAATTATGATAAAAAGAAGACTGAATTACATGTTAAAGATATGTTTATTTATCTTGCAGCTACTACAAACGAAAAGTGGGAATTAGGAGTACAAAACGAGTTTTTCGCAAGGAATATGTATGGAGATTATATGACTGGAATTAATGAGGGTGTAATACGGAAATTGTAAATTGTATTTTTTGCTAAAATCGGTAATAAACCTGCTAGTAACTTAATGTCTCAATAGCAAAAAAAGAGCTTAGAACCCTTATACATTATGGTTTCTAAGCTCTTTTTTTGTTCTCAATCAATTAAAATTCATTAGTATCAATTCTTATATAGAAGGTTCTTAATAAAATCTCAATACAAAAAAAGCTAGAATATAACAACCAGTCACACATGATTGACTAAAGACTTTTGTTTTAGTTTGAACCTTTTCTTTTGTTTTACATAATAACCAATCTTTTTTTATGGCCATATAGCGTCTAATTACCAATGCAAGCTGAAAAATAGAAGCAAGGCAACACATAAATAACAAAAATTCGATTACCACTCTCATCATTGCACTCCTCCTTAGTTACTTAAAAAAGCAGGGTAGCTATGATTCCTGCAATATAAATAATAACACGTAACCTTTAACTTTTAAATATACAAAAATTAAAATACCTAAATATAAGTTCGAAAATTTATAATATCTATGGAATGCTAAACTTAGTAATAAACGGAAAATAACGTGAAGTTTGCAATAAGCAAAGGAGTTTGGCACCTTAATTAGTTATAGATTATGTAAAGTATTGATTCAAGTCTAATCTCACCTGTATACTTAATGACTTAAGTATTTTTACCTAATAAATAGGCTACATGCAGACCATTACAACTTAAAACTTCATACAAACCACACATTAACTACACTACTAACACAAATTGATATTGTATAATTTAGTTATTATAATCCACAAAGTACATTCGAATATGATGATATTCGGTATTACAGAATTTATATGACATTAGAAGAGAAGAGAAGAGAAGAGAACAAATAAGGGGAGAAGATACTATGACAAGTTTTGCGAATCAACACGTAGAAAATACGATTTTAGAAGAGGATGTAGAGCTTTTAAAGGTTATGGCACACCCAATGCGCTTAAAACTGATCAGTGAGCTTTCTAAACATAAAACACTAAATGTAACCCAAATGACCGAAATTTTAAACATTCCACAATCAACAGTTTCCCAACATTTATCTAAAATGAAAGGGAAGGTTATAAGAGGTAATCGTCAAGGATTAGAAATTTACTATAGCATTGAAAACCAAAAAGCCAAAGAAATTATGGGGTTATTAGGACCGTTACAATAAAATATTAGGACTACAATTTAAAAGTAAATTATTTAGAAAACAAAACCCTCCATTATCAGGAGGGTTTTTATTTGGTAATTCATTAAAAAATAATCTCTTTATTCTAATGATATCAATAACTAAAATATGTCATAATGAACCTGTAAAAGAAAATGCCCCATCAACACTAATACGCCGCTGGAAGGGATATAGATCATATACTGGACGCTGCAGCGTAAGCGTTGAAATACCTCCTAACTGCTCGATACAATAAAAGGGAGAAATAAACACTAAAAACAAGTTTATTTAATTTATAGAAAGGAGAATTAACATGGGAGAAACATTTGAACTAAGAAATTTGTTTTCTTTGTCAGAAAATATGTTACTAAAAGATATTGATTACCAAGTTGTAAATGGAATACGCTATCAAAATAATTTAGAAATCAGTGCTATTTTCAAATATGATTATGAGGATATAGATGATAAAAAAAGTTATGATGATACAGCAAATAAAGTATACACATTGGGCCTATTTAAAAGAGGCACTAACGAATTTTTGGAATTACCGTTAATATACAAAAATGAAGAAAATTACAAATCATTTCACTTACCATTAGCAGATCTAAATAAGATTTTATACAAAAAACTTTGTGAGTTCCTGGAAATTGATTATAATAAAAACGGTCCTTTTAAACCACTATATTTTTTCAAGGCTCTACATAACGCTATTCCAACAAAAGCTAATATTCTGCTTAAGGATAGATTGGCTTGTTCATATTCATATCCTACCAGTAAAGATAATGAACAAGACAAAATATATTTTCGCAGTTTCCTTAATAATGATTTAAATGGAAAAAAACGGAGTTTAGAAAATAAAGCGAAAACGGAAAAACTTTTACCCGATGCTCATAAGCTTATTGGTACAAGGAATATTTCCGTATGCTTCACGCGTACACCAAAAGATGAGCGAAAAGAAAAAGAAGAAATAAAGACTAAATTTAACAAACTCTAATCTCAAATATAACCCAAAAGAGCCTGGCACAAATGTCGGGTTCTTTATATATACCTACTACACACCCAATCTCTAGTAGCTATAGACTAGCATATCTATCTTGTTTATTTTTTATATACTATATATTTAAACTTGTTACAGAGTAGAAAAGTAACCTACATTTAAACCTACACGTACCCATAAGATCACATGGATTTGCTTCTGTAAATGCATAATTGTAAAAAGACATAAAACTCTAAACTAAAATATCATGAGCAATCGTTGATAAACAGCCATTATCATAAAATTTGTAGGTACTTTCATGTCTCAGTGCTGGGACATGAAAGTCTAAACTTTTTGAACAAAGGACAAGAAACTCTAAACTACTTAGTCAGTAATAATACAATAAAATGAAAGTAGCTAACAACCGCGTTATCGATTATGATTTGTGTGCCATGAGTACCTTCTACAATTCACTTGTAATTTCTTATTACTTATTTACTTTTTTGCTTTTTGATAGTAATCGTTAATGGCTTCAGCTAATATATCTACAGTCCGATTTAGTTCATCCAAATTATTATCTACACCGCCAATCTCTACTAGCATAGCATGTGGAGATAAGTCTTGATTATAGACACCATTTCCTTCTCTTCGATCTTTTACGAATATACCTCGACTAATACCATAATAATTTTTGTCTAGATAAGAATTGATGGCTTTAGCAAATTGTAAACTCTGCTGAAAATGTTTATTTTCTTTACCAACAACAAAATAGAGTCGACCATACGATTTCCCGTTTATCATTTTTGTCGTTAACGGTTTTCGAGAAGAATCTCGATGAATATCAACGAGGTACTGGATATCCCTATTTTGTGCAAGAGTTTCTTGGACAACTTCTCTGGAAACGTTATATGAACTAGGATAACTTAATCCTCGTTTTAATAACATATCTACTATGTCTTTCTTATTATTTATAGCACCAATTCCTTTTTCTTCAAGTTTGATTTTTAACCTGTCTCCCAACAAGGACACATTCACTTTATCGCTAGATGCTGCATTAGGATCAGTAGTACCAGGGAGTAAGGGAAGAAAGGATTCTCGACTATGAGAATGGTAAATGAAAATGGATTTTTGCTGAATATTATTTGTTGAATTTTCGGATTGTTTTTTTTGTGTAGCATCTAAATTAGCGTTTCTTTGTTTTGTAAGTTCTTCTAATGAAACATTTGGTTCTTTAGGAATATTACTTTCATTAGTTCCTTCTCCAGCTACAGCAATTTCTGAATAATATGTTGAGAATCCAGGAAGTTCATTCTTTATGAGAGTTGGTATATCGTTTAATTTTATATTGGTTACTAAAGAAAAAATGGTAGAGGAAAGGTTCAATGAATTTGTTTGTTTCTTAAATTCTTGTGTGAAATAATGGTTCTCTGTTTCAAGTGCATATAAAAAACTAGTCAATGATTGAGTTTGTGACCAGTTTTGTAAAAAGGAAGCTTTTAAATGAGATAAGAGAGAAACACTAATAGCAGATAGGAGAAATAATAGTTGAATACAAAAGATAAACGTTAAGATTCCTTTTTTAATACTTATTTTTTTCTTATAGGTATAGTTAAGTGCCAATATACCCCTCCTCTCTCTAAATTATATGTACAAGCTCTTTATATCAGACTATGAAAAAGAGATAGATTTTAAAAAATTAGTAGAGTTTTTCACCAAAAAACGTACATCTCTTTTTGGGATGTACGTTTTTGTGTCTGGGGGAATTGACTTTGATATTAATAATTAAATTATGCTATGTCATTATGATTTGTTGCGTGTTTTAGCTGCTGGATTTCATGTCGAAGTTGCTTGTTTTCAGCTAATAATTTTTGATCCGTATCTGTTTGGTTATTGTGGTTTCCTCCTTTTGAGTGATGGTTTCCTTTACGCATACCTTTCATACAAAATAACATCATGAGAGGGCATAGTAAGATAAGGAGAAGGTTTAACCATTGCATATTTTCAACCTCCATCTGATAAGTAGTGTTTATGCCGTGTTAATTACAGGATGAAGTTCCTGTAGTTACATTATAAAAAAGAAGTTTAAAGAACTTATGCAGAAAAAGTATGGAAAATAATGAATTAAGATTCTTCTTTATTGGTATACCATTTCTTAATTTTTCTTTTGTTTGTATGACAACAACCATTTTTATTTGTTAATCTTATAATGGAAAATATTAAAATAGGGAATAGAATAATGATGAAAAGGCTTAACCATTGCACATAATTCACCTCAGTTTATTTATTATAAATTGTTATTAAACCCTATAATGAAAGACCCGTCAAATTATTGACGAGCCTTTCATTAGGAAAATACTTTACTTTTTAAGAAGAATAGTAAAGATAGTCCCGTGACCCAATTCACTTTTTACAGAAATACTCCCTCTATGCAATTCAATAATTTCTTTTACAATTGCTAGACCTAGACCACTACCACCTGTAGCGCGAGTACGAGATTTATCAACTCTGTAAAATCGTTCGAAAATATGAGGAAGATCTTTTTCAGGGATACCTTCTCCTTCATCTTTCACTATAATTTGGATACTTTCCTTTTTATCTGTAACCATAACAAATATTTTAGAATTTACTTCAGAGTGGGAATATGCATTGTTTAACAGATTGAGTATAACTTGTTCAAAGCGCTGTTCATCAAGTAGAAGAACAAGATCTTCTGGACATGAGAAAATGATATGAATATTTTTTTCAGTATAAGCTGGTTGAATTTTTGCTACTATATGTTTTAACAAATCATATAGATTAGTTTGCTTTGTATTGATAATAAAGTTATGCTTTTCCATTTTAGCTAATTCAAATAAATCTTGAACAAGGCCTGTTACATGATCAGCTTCTTCTTTAATAATAGAAAGATAATGCTTCTGATCTTGTGTAGACATCTTTGTTTTTAAAATAATATCAGCATACCCTCTAATATATGTTAAAGGTGTTCGAAGTTCGTGTGCAACACTTGCTAGAAATTCACCTCGTTCTTTTTTCATATAATTTAAATCGTCTGCTAGCTTTTGAATAGAGTGTGCTAATTCTCCCACTTCATCTTTTCCATTAATATTTAAAGACACTGATAAGTCACCCTTACTCATTGTTTCTGTTGCTTTTTTCATTCTAATTAGAGGCTTTGTTAGAAATCTTGATAATAAGAACATAGTTATAACCGTAATGATGAAAGTAATAGCTCCAACAAATATAAATTGATACGTTAAGCGCTGAATCATTTGTTTAATGGAGTCAGTACCTAAAAACATGTATACATAGCCTTTAATTTCATTATCGATTTGAATGGGACTAATGGTACAAATATAATTAGATGTTTTCCAGTGGTCCTCTGCAACACTACCGTTTGTATTAACATCAGGCATTTTTGTATATAGATGTTTTTCCATGGAAGCATCTACATCGCTTGATTTTGCAAGTATTTTACCAGTTTTAGAAGTGATTACAACTTTTGTTTCAGCTTCAGACTCCATGAGAGCTACATGGGATATCGTTGGATTATCAAAGTATTTCTCCAAAACATCACGGTGACTATTTCCTCTGGCAAGGAGCGATTTCACTTCTTCTTGAACTCTTGTATCGACTAAACTGTAATACAATAAGAGAAATAATATGCTTTCAATTAGAAAGGTGCAAATAAAAAAATAAAATCCAAATTTAACTGAAATACGCTTCATAAAAATCCACTATCCTTGTTGTTTGATAAGATCATATCATATATCTTTCTCTTCATGTGCCCAGCGATATCCAATTCCGTATATAGTCTTAAGGTGCTCATTAATTGGAAATGATGCTTTTCTTAATTTTTCACGTAAGTTTCGAATGTGGGAATCTACAGTTCGATCCTCAGTTTCTGACGCATGCCCCCAAATACGTTCAATCAGTTGTTCACGAGTAAATACGTAATTTAAATTATTTAAAAATAAACCAAGTAGTGAAAATTCAATTGGGGTAAATAAAAGTTCATTTCCATTCATAGCCGCAGTGTGTCTGGCTTCATCCCAAATTAATCCTTTATATTCAATTTTATGGTGACGCTTTGTCCTACGAAGAACAGCTTCTATGCGGGCTAATAACTCTTCTTCATGAAATGGTTTTGTAACATAGTCATCAGCACCTTTTTTTAATCCTTGTATAACATCTTGTGTATCATCACGAGCAGTTAACATAATAATTGGTACGCTACTGAATTCACGGATTTTGTTGCAAGTTTCCCATCCGTTCATTTCAGGCATCATAATATCTAACAATAGTAAGCGAAATTCTTTTGCTTCCACTAAAGAAATTGCTTCTTTACCAGAAGTTGCTTTTATACAGTGATATCCCCGTGGGGTTAAATATAATGAAAGTAAATCTAACATACGTGGTTCATCATCCACCAATAGAATGTCTATCATAAAAATCCTCCTTAAATAAGATAATACCTAAGCAAAAGATATTTTACTAAAAAATATTGAAAAAATTGTGCAGGTCTTTTTTAATTTGCCCATTTTCCATCTCCATAATTTCTCGATAATCGTTTTATATAATAACCTTGAACAAACAGAAGGAGGAGTTTTTCATGAAGAGATTTGTATTAACAGCAGTTACAGTCTCCGCAATATCTTTAATTGCCGCATGTTCTGCGACTACAAATACAACAAGTGATCAAAAAAATATGAATGATAAAAAGGTAACACAAACTGAAACGGCAACAAAGCCGTTACAAGTTGTAAAAGGGCCAGAAGTTACTCTAGTGGCGAAAGAAGAGAAACAAAAACTAAGCAACGGTGTTGTTGTTCCGGTATGGACATTTAATGGATCATCTCCTGGACCAGAAATCCGTGTAAAAAAAGGTGACAAGGTTAAAGTTACATTAAAGAATGAACTATCTGCACCTGCGTCTATTCACTGGCATGGGTATCCGGTTCCAAATAATATGGACGGCATCCCGGGAGTTACACAAGATGCGGTTGAACCTGGAAAAAGTTTTACCTATGAATTTGAAGCAAACGTACCAGGAACGTATTGGTATCATTCACATCAAGACTCTGTTAATCAACTAGATAGAGGATTGTATGGCGCTCTTGTTGTAGAAGATACAAATGAAAAGTATGATAAAGATTACACATTAATGTTAGATGAATGGGTAACAGATAAAAAAGAAATTGATAAGCAAATAAAAGAAATGACAAAAGGTAAAGTAGAAAAAACAGACGGTGATGCGAAAAAGAATGATGATATGAAAGGCATGGATCATTCGGGTATGGACATGGGAAGTGACAAAAAAGACTCTGGTAGTATGGAAGGCATGGACCATGGAAATATGAAGATGGATAAAAATAAAGAGTCGAATGGAATGCAAATGGAAGGCCATGATATGAGTATGTATGATTTATTCACAATCAATGGTAAAAGTGGGGATTTAATAGAGCCATTGAAAGTGAAAAAAGGTGACAAGGTTCGACTTCGATTCGTTAATGCTGGTTATCTATCACATGATATCCATGTTCATGGTCATGATATTAAAGTGATTGCGACAGATGGCCAACCAATTAATGATCCAAAGGTTATAAAAGACCAAGTAATTTCAATTGCACCAGGTGAACGGTACGACGTTGAGTTTACAGCTAACAACCCTGGAAAATGGTATGTTGAGGATCATGCAAAAGATAAAGGGGCAAAAGGAATGAAAGCTGTTATTGAATATGATGGCAGCAAAGAGATGAAAGATAAAGCAAATGAAAAAGAAAAACTTCCAAAATTAGATATGACAAAATACGGTGCAAAGAAATTAGGAGGTTTTACATTAGACCAACAGTATACTGCCACATATACAATGGATTTAAACACTCAAATGAATGGAAATGAAATGGTATACACAATTAATGGAAAAACATTCCCTGATATTGATCCAATTCAGGTGAAAAAAGGAGATTTAGTAAAAGTAAAATTAGTAAACAAATCTAAAACAGATGATCATCCAATGCATTTACACGGTCATTTCTTCCAAGTATTAAGTAAAGATGGAAAGCCAATAGAAGGTTCTCCAATTATAAAAGATACCCTTAACTTGAAACCAGGAGAAGAATATGAAGTAGCCTTTGTAGCAGATAATCCAGGTGAATGGATGTTCCACTGTCACGATTTACATCATGCTTCAGCGGGGATGGTAACAGAAGTGAAATATAAAGATTACAAATCTGATTATGTTCCAAACCCTAATATTCCTAATATGCCAGAGTAATTTTAAAATCACATAACTTACTATATACTAATCTAAAGCAGCTATCTCTAAGATAGCTGCTTTATTGAATAGTTTAATAAAAGAATGTAATTTTGGGATAGCAGAATAAAATATAGCTCGTTTAAACTGTAAAATATTTAGAATAGATTAATATGTAATAGGAAATAACTAACAAACGATATAAAAACTATCGTTTGAGGTGAAAAAATGGGAATAAGAAAAAATCAAGCATGTTTGACAGATGAAGAGAAGGCAGCTTTTGTAGATGCAATTCAGGAACTAAAAAGAAATGGAGAATATCAACCCTATGTTGATGTACATCGTAAACATTTTTTTCATCCTATACATCAAAGTGCAATGTTTCTCCCATGGCATCGTGAATTTCTTCATAAATTCGAAATTGAATTACAAAAAGTTAATCGAAATGTGACAATTCCATATTGGGATTGGACGGTTGATAATTCAATAACATCTTCAATATGGCGAGGAAACTTTATGGGAGCATTTACAGGGCTGAATCGTCAATTAGGTGCAAATCCTTTTTTGCCAACTCGTACTCAAGTTAAGGAAGCTATAGATACAACGCCCTATGATACAGCTCCCTGGAGGCAGGTAACAAGTGGTTTTAGAAGTGCATTAGAAGAGTTGCATAATGGTCCTCATAATTGGGTTGGAGGAGTTATGGCAGGAGCAGGATCACCCGAAGATCCAGTTTTTTGGTTGCATCATAGCAATATTGATCGTCTTTGGGCTATATGGCAAAGAGAACATCTTAATGAACCTTATTTACCAACTAGTGGTACAACAGGTGCAGATGAATTGGGACTAGATGATCCAATGCATGAATTTAGAGAAGGAGAAAAAAATACATTAACTCCGAAAGACGTACTAGATCATACATCTCTTGGATATCAATATGATAACTATTCGTTAGATCCAGTAGACTGTTGAATTTAATTCAGCAGTTTTTTTGAGGAGATGAATTAAAATAAAACAAGACAAGACCCTATTTAATACATATCGGGGGGATAGTTTATTGGTTTATCGAAAAAGAAAGAAGTTTATTTTATTACCAGATTATATAAGTGTAATAAAGAAACCTATATTACACGTGAAGGTGTGATTCTAATATAAATGATTATGATATTGGAAAAATCGTAATGTATTAAAGCGAGGTCTTAAAAGTTTTATTAAAAGGTGACAACAGTTTATTCATTTATAACTTTTTAGAATACAACAAGTTTAATTAAAGAATATATTATTTTTTGAGTTGTGAAAAGACCGTGTGCATTTACTAAATAGGTGGGGCGTTACCCCTTATAGTATGTTTTTGGGCATAGCTTCTAATATAAGGTTCAAACCAAACTATGAATCAAAAAACGCTCCAGAACAAATGCTGAAGCGTTTAAATATTTATTTCAAACTACGATTTAAAAAAGCTTTCGTTCGTTCAAACTTTGGGTTCATAAATAAGTCCGTAGGATTACCCGATTCAACAATCTCTCCATTGTCCATGAAAATAACCTTGTTTGCCACTTCTTTAGCGAACCCCATCTCATGCGTAACCACAATCATTGTCATTTGCTCTTGAGCTAGATCCTTCATGACTTGTAATACTTCACCAGTTAATTCTGGATCCAAGGCAGAAGTCGGTTCATCAAATAACATGAATTCTGGATTCATCATTAACGCTCTAGCAATTGCGACTCTTTGTTTTTGTCCACCTGAAAGGTTAGCGGGGTATGCATTTGCCCGATCAGAGAGTCCAATTCTCTCTAGGAGTTCACCACTTCGCTGATGAATGTCAGCGGATAGTTCCTTTTTTAACATTTTAGGAGCTAGCTCCAAGTTCTCTTTGACCGTAAGATGTGGAAAAAGGTTAAAATGCTGAAAGACCATCCCCATTTTACCAGTAATCTGTCTAATTTCTTGAGGTATTGCGTATACTCCATCTTTCACTAGATAATCGCCAGATACACAGATGCTACCGTTGTCTAACTCTTCGAGATAGACGAGACTGCGAAGCATCGTGCTTTTTCCAGAGCCAGAAGGACCGATTACTGCTATTACATCATTTTTATTTATATCAAAAGAAATTCGTTTTAGCACATCTAGATTGCCATATGATTTTTTTAAATTGGATATTTCAATAATCCCCATACTTACCACTCCTTCCTATTCAAATTTGAATCGACGTTCCAACCATTTAAAGAACATAGTTAATACGAGCGTCATGATTAAATAAATGAGACCTGCCACGAAAAATGGTGTGATTGTAAAGTCCCGATTGACAGCAGTTTGAGCAAAATGTAACAATTCTGGTACAGCAACCGCATAGAGCAGGGCGGTATCCTTAATGAGTGTTACAGATTCGTTAGCTACAGCGGGAAGTGCTATACGAAACATTTGAGGAAGTATAACTCTTCTCATCGTCTGCCATTTACTCAAACCGAGAACTTGAGATGCCTCATATTGGCCTTTATCAATCGCTAAAAGACCGCCACGAAAGATTTCTGCAAAATATGCAGCATAGTTCAAAATAAACCCTAAACAGGCAGCGACAAATCGATCCATAACCAAATATTCACCAATCACAGGTAGCAACGGCAATCCGAAGCATATAAATAGTAATTGAAGTAATAGTGGAGTTCCACGCAATACGTAAATATAACCTTGAGCAAGCCAAGACAGTGGCTTTAAATTACTTCTTACAGCCAGTGTTAATAAAAAACCCATTGGAATTGACACCACAATGGCAATCAAAAATAAGAGGACTGTCATTTGTGCTCCTTCCAGCATTGGCATAAGAATTGAATTAATATAATCAAAAGACATAAAAGGATTCCCCCAAAAGCAAAACAGGGTACCATAGGGAAATCCTGTTTTGCTCTATATTCTTAATTATTTTAGTATTTTATTTTCTCCAAACCACTTTTTAGAGATCTCTGTAGCAGTACCATCCTCATTCATCTCATCAAGTGCTTTTTGAAGTTTCTTAAGTAGGGCATCATTACCTTTCTTAACACCTATTCCATATTCTTCTGGAGAAAGAAACTCGTCCAATATCTTAAAAGTATCTTTCTCTTTAGTCATATAATAATTAATAACGACTTCATCAATAATTACTGCATCTAAACGACCACTCTTTAAATCATTTAAGGCAGAAACATTGTCGGCAAACTCTGTAACGGTCTTAATTTTAGATTTGATAGGATTAGAATTCAAAGCATCTGATGCAGAAGAAAGGGATTGAAGACCTACAACTTTTCCTTCTAAATTATTTAGTTTAGTAATAGGTGAATCAGCCAAAGTGACAACCACCTGTGCATTCTTTAAATAAGGCTTTGTAAAAAGAACCTTATTTTTACGGTCATCTGTAATTGTGTAGCCGTTCCAAATGAGATCAATTCGACCACTACTTAACTCAGACTCCTTTGTTTTCCAATCGATGGGTTGAAACTTAACCTTTGTTCCCATTTTTTCTGCAGCTGCTTTAGCATAGTCAATGTCAAAACCAACAATTTTATTACTCTCATCTCTGAACCCCATAGGTGCAAATTTATCGTCGATACCAATTACTAATGTGTTATCCTCTTTTTCTTTCGGTTTAGAGCAGCCTGTAATAACCGAAAATACCGCCGCTATTATTAAAATTATAGTTATTAGACGTTTCATTTTATAAAATACCACCTTTAACTGAGTTTTATTTTTCTTTAGTTTAGGAATTCCCCTGACATTTTATGAATTTTGTAGATACAGTATTTGAGCCTTAGTAAATACCGAATTTTAGGCATTTCTTACAACAAACAAATGTTATTAAAATCCATAAAGTCTACTTTTCATTTCCATAGCTGTATAACTCCTTTGTATTAGTTTTGTTCACTTATCATTTTTTCTAGCTTTTTTGAAAATAAAAAAGAGCCATGTAGATAAAAAATACCTACATGGCTCTTTGCCTGACGTAGGTACAACGGGAATAACCCTTGTACCTACGCGTAATTTTTCCGCTAGGTTTCAAGGGTTAAGTGTGATGATGATGTTGTTTTTGTGCAAATGTAACTAAAGTTGTATTTGTAAGCATAGTTGTTTGCTCCCTTTCTCCTCTGATTTTGAAGTTAGTATACTACATGTTTTTTTAATTGAAAAGAAAAATATAATTTTTTATAAAAATACATATATATGATTAAAGATTTTAATGGGATTTTATTGTCTTGAAGAATAATGTAAGGGAGAATTAATTTCTAAAGTACTATAGCGAGAGTAGAGAATGTGCAAGGGCTATTTAAATGTTGAGTAAGTATGAACAAGCAAATATGGAGATATAAAATTCAATGAGAAATGGAATTGATTCATTAAAATGAAACAAAAACCTATTTTATACCTATCTAGGGTATGGTATTATACTTTTAACAAAAGAAAGGAGGTTATTTATTATTGAATTTTTTAATTGTTGATAAAGGAACCTGTATTACATGTGCAAATGTGGTCCTAATATAGATGATCAAGATAGTGAAAAATCGGGAATGTATTTGAGTGAGGTCCTATGAGTTTTATTCAAAATTGGAAATACCATATTCATCAATGACTTTTAAGACTACCAAAAAGTTTAACTAAGAAAAATATTCCCTCTTCAGTCGAGAATAGGTAATGAATGTTTATAAATTAATATAAAAATTAAGGTTGTGAATCCAAATGAAATCAAATGAAAAAATGGTTAAAATAGCTGTTAATGGTGGTATATCATTCGGTGCAATGTTGAACGGAAAACAATTGCTAGCAATTGCTGAATATTTGAATGATGGTGATGAACTGGAGCTAACCACTTTCCAACAACTTTACATTGAAGTACCTGAAAGTAATGTAGAACAAGTGAAAGAAAGTTTTAGGGAAGTTGGTTTATCTTGTTATCCAGTGGGCAACTTTACCAAAAGTCTAAGAACCTGTAATTTCTGTAAAGGAGAAGAAGAAGAAGGTATGCCGGTTGCAATTGAATTAAATAAACGAATTGCTGGGAAACCAGTACCTTTTACACTCCGTCCTGCCTATACTGGTTGTCCGGTTGGCTGTGGTGAACCTCTTGTAAATGACATTGGAGTAATGAAAATAAGAAATGGATATGATTTATATATTGGTGGTAAAGCAAAAGGAAAGGATGCTCAAATGGGGGTTTTATTTATGGAGCAATTATTACCTAAACAGCTTTATGAGGCAGTTGAAAAGATAATTGATATCTATTCTGAACATGGTAAAAAGAGAGAGCCTTTTTCAAGGTTTATTAATCGATTTGGATTAGAGAATCTTAGAAGTCAAATTGTCGGATGATTGTTTTTAGTCAGACCTTTAAAATTTTTAGGAGGTATTATGCATGCTAAAGGAAATTAATCTAACTGAGCTTGAACAGCAAATTTCAGTAATAAGTAAACCGATATTATTAAAGTTTACTGCAGAATGGTGTCCTGGATGTAGACAATTAGCGCCAGTAGTTGAAAGTGTTTCTGAGCAATTTGGTAATCAAATTGTATTTTTTGACGTTAACGTTGACAAAGAAATCGATTTAGCAAAAAAGTTTGGTGTGATGAGTATACCGACACTGGTATTATTGAAAAACGGAAAAGAAGTTGATCGTGTCACTGCTCCTGCTCCCAATGAAGATGTAATTGTAAGTTTTATCAAAAATAATTATAATGCATAAATAAAAAGAGTTATGAATTGATTTTTGTTTTTTGTAAAAGTCTATTGAATACAATTAAATCAACCAGATTAAAAATTCGAATGAATTTTTATTTGTAAATATGTATCTATGTAAGAAGAGAAGGGAGAGAGCCCCCTTCTCTTCTTACTTTAATTAAGTAGCGTAAGTATTACTCAATTGAATTAATATTATATAAGGATATATTTATTTAAGAGCACATAACAGAAAATCCCTTATTAATTAGGTTACTAAAAGTTAAAGGGGAAATTTTATTCTTTTCTAATATAGAAACTTTGCACAGGTTCTGCAAAGTTGCTTTGTATAATAACTAAGGGGTATATAGATAAGCTGTTAAAATGAAAATTACCATTGTACTTTGTTTATCTACTGTTGGGAGCAGCAGGAGAATAGTAAGAAATATGAACACTACTCAAAATGTGCATGTTTCTCTAACTTATATTAGCTTACAAAGGATGACTTTGTATAAACAGAAAATGATACCTCTATTTAAAATGGCATATACGGGAGTAGGTGAAATGATATAAGAGAGAAGGTAATAACTAAATAAAACGCTTATGAAGTGTTGTTTTAAGGATACAATATTTTTTCAAATCAGTATAAGACTTATTCTTTTTTGATGTTATAAGTAAAATTAAATGGATTTCTAGGATCAACATCAATAGCTATATAACTTGATAGAGATCAACATGTATTTAAACTCTTTTACTTAAAGAAATGTAAAATATATTTACGGGAAGGTGCCTTACACTTATGAAAAAAATCCTAGCTAGTATGGCAGTAGCTTCTGTTGCAGGAGGCACAGTTATTGGTACTGCTCAAGCACAAACATCTATAGCACCAGAAGACACGCAATCCAAGCAAGCTTCTGATGTAGTAACGCATGAAAATCGAGTAACAGTAAATGTAGACGCATTACGTGTCCGAACAGGCCCAAGTACATCTAATACAATTCTAGGACTGGTATCAAAAGAACAATCTGTACCAGTAGTAGATGAAACTGAAGATTGGTATAAAATTAAATATAATAACACGGAAGCCTATGTAAATAAGGAGTATGCAACTCCTAATCATATAAAAGTAAGTACTACAACTTTACGTGTTAGAACAGGTCCAAGTACATCCAACTCTATCTTAGGACTTGTAGGTGAAGGAGAAATATTACAGGTCACTGGGGAAGCTGATGGTTGGTATAAAATTAAATATAATAATAGGAATGCTTATGTTAGTAAAGACTATGTATCAATTAATAAATCATTAGTAAAATCCAAAAAACAAAAGGTGCAAGCAAGTAGAAGTTATACAGTGAACGTATCTTCTCTTAGAGTTAGAACAGGTCCAAGTATGTCTCATCCAGTAGTGAGTGTAATGAACAAAGGTCAGGTTGTGCAAGTGGTAGGAGAAGTCCAAGATTGGTATAGAGTAAAATTGAATGAGGGATTTGCTTATATAAACAAAGATTATGTATCCCGCGGAACAAATAATACCGCTAACCTTCCACAATCGATACAGACAGAATCTGTTCAACAGAACGGTACATACATAGTAGATGCTGCTGTTCTACGTGTTAGAACAGGTCCCGCAAACTATCATCCTGTTATCGGAGGAGTCCTAAAAGGACAAAGTTTACAAGTAGTGGATATAGAAAACGGTTGGTATAAAATTAAGTATAACAACCGTACAGGGTATGTGAGTGGTGAATTTGTAAAATTTTTAAAAGGTTCTTCTACTCAAGAGCAAACTCAAACAAAAGAGAAACTAGAACAAGCACAGCAACCAAATCATGAGCAAGAGAAACAAGAAGTAGCTCAACAATCAACTCGTGAGCAAGAGAAACAAGAAGTAGCTCAACAACCAACTCGTGAGCAAGAGAAACAAGAAGTAGTTCAACAACCAACTCGTGAGCAAGAGAAACAAGAACCTGCTCAAAACTACTATGTTAAGTCTAGTTCTCTAAATGTCAGAAGTGGAGCAGGTATGAATTATGAAGTAATTGGAGTTGTTGAGCCTAATCAAAAAATTCAAGTTGTTGGACAGCAGGCTGGATGGTATAAAATCAATTACAATGGAAAAACAGGATTTGTAGGTATGAACTATCTTTCAAAAACAAAGGTAGCTACCGTGGAGGAACAACCACCTTCAGAGGTAGGTACAACAAATGAAAATACAGCAAGTGGTTTCATTAAGCCAGCTGCTGGAAGTTATACTTCTGGATTTGAAAAACGCGGTGGACAAATGCATTATGGATTAGATATTGCTGCCTCTGGCACGGTATCCGTTTCAGCAGCAGCAGATGGAGTGGTTACACGTTCTTACTATTCGGAAAGTTATGGGAATGTCGTGTTTATTTCTCATAATATGAATGGACAAACATACACAACTGTATATGCTCATTTAAATAGTCGTTCTGTTTCAGCTGGGCAAAGCGTAAAACAAGGACAACAAATTGGGTTTATGGGGAATACCGGTCAATCCGAGGGACAACATTTGCATTTTGAAGTTCATAAAGGTGAGTGGAATGCTCAAAAGAGTAATGCTGTAAATCCAAAACTATATATTAAGTAAAATGCTTTTTAATTTAAATAACGAAACTAACAGTCACTCATCAAGTTAAAAAAAGGTATTATTTCCAATTTACAAAAGCGCTATTTTTCTGTGGAATTATGGAGAAATAGTGCTTTTGTATGAGTTTTCCAATTCAACATGACCTACAACATCTACTGTTTTCATAGTTATATCGGCATTGCACAAGTTGCTTCGCCTAAAGTAGTGTTTGTTAATATAGGTGCATCGTTTACAATGTCTTTTGTTTTTCACTTCAGTTAATATTATTATTTATTATTGCTAAGGTTTTCAAAAACTAAGAACAAAAGATATATTCGAGAAAATATATCTTTACGATACTAAATAGATTTCAAGAGAATTTTTCCTAATGCTGATTATTACTTTGCTCAATAATGCTTAGACTTTAGAAATAGAAATAGAATTATAAACTGAAAAGGTGTTTTCTGAATGTAAAAACACCTTTGGTTACCACTTTATTTTGCTAAGTTTCCTGTGAAAACTCATCCACTCATTTCTTCACCTATTGAATTCATATATATTACGAATGACCTATTTCATTTTTTCTATTATTATTACAGGTTTATTATAAGGGTATAAATTGTATCAAAAATACGGTGGTATGATCGGAAAACTGGTGTTTCTCGATTGATAACTCGAATTTTATTTATAATATCGAGGACAATCCCGAAATCTTGTTCTAAAGAAGTCTTTATTTGTTTTGCATTTTCTCAAGGTTTATTTTCTGTAAATTCAGAAATACAAAGAACTTTCCTCTTATATATATTTTGTATAGCTGGTGCTATACAAAGTTGATAGATAAAGAGCAAAATGAAAATCAAAAATAGAAAGATAGCTGATGCGTTCTGCTTTATATTGATTGGAAATTCTAATATTTTTGTAGATCAATTATTAATAGTATCAATAATCATTTGAGGAATAGTAGATAGCATATTCAAACTAGATGGAAGGATTGCTATCGTACGAAGTGTGTTCGCTAAAGGGAGCGAATAAGTAAAAGAATTGATAGCTGACAGTAACTTAGTATGTCCTTTCATCATATATTGGAATCTGTGAAGTTGATTGGTTGGTGGTAAAATATTATTCCAATTTATCATACCTAAAGTCGAATTTTTGATATTCAATTTTATTCCTCCTCTTCTAAAAGGCTATCATTTTCTATAGGGAATTTTTCAACTAAATAGAAAAATCAAACTGCAACTTCATTAACATTTTTCTTGCTTTCAGTAGATAATTCCACAATAACTTCTGTACTATATGGCTATCAGTGAGAATATATTTGTCATGTTGAAGGAAGAGAAAAAGTGATTTTATTAAAACGGATGGAGGGATTGATATGTCTAAAACGAAGTGGCATTTAAAAGGTGAGTGGTTCGATGTCTGCAGTTGCAAACTTCCTTGTCCCTGTACATTTGCTCAAGAGCCTACGAACGGGGATTGTCTCTTTACACTGGTATGGCAAGTCCACGAAGGGTATTACAATGACATACGATTAGATGGTTTCGGAGTAGTAGCCCTTGGTGAATTTGCAGGGAATATGTGGATTGGCGATCCCGATGCGACGATGAAGTTGATGTTCTATATTGATGAACGTGCTGATCAAGATCAGCGTAAGGCTCTTGAACAAATTTTCACCGGAAAGGTTGGAGGTTGGGCGGGGGAATTTGGCAGCCTCATTAGCGAACTACGTGGAATTGAGTATGCCCCCATCAAGTTTGATGCTGCAGATGATTTAGCCTATTGGCGAGCAGAAATTCCAAATAAGGTATCCGTTGGTGCTGAAGCTCTTACAGGTCCAACAGCTGATCCAAAGCGTCGAGTTCAACTACACAATCCGCCGGGTTCTGAAACGGGTCCAGGACAAATTGCCACTTGGGGTGTTGTAAAAGAGGATAAAGCCATTGGATTTGATTTCTCTCATGAATATAAAGGAAAATCCAGTAAACATATTCCTTTTGATTGGAAAGTAGGCTCTTGATGAATACCCAAGAAAAACAGCCACTAATTATTCGATTAATTCGATCACGAACGATAGGTAATATTCCTTTGACAGCAATTCTCTTAACGATAACAATTATTGCTTGGATGATTATGCTGGATCACTATAATATGACTAGTAGTAATGGCATGGTTCTAGGTACATTTGGCTGGTATGTGGGTATGTGGGTAACGATGACGGCAGCTATGATGCTGCCATCCGTCACACCCATGGTCATTACCTTTGCTCGCGTGTCAGCAGAGCGTACCCGAAATCTGAAGATTCCACTTGTATCCACATGGGTTTTCCTTATTGGATATCTGATAGCTTGGACTACATATGGCCTAATTGCATATGGTCTTTATTTGATCATTGACTTATTGAATCTTGGTTTCCTTGCATGGAATCAACAAGGGCCTATCGTTGCCGGTCTCACCGTAGCTTTAGGAGGACTCTACCAGCTTACACCACTCAAACAAGCTTGTTTACGACATTGTCGAAATCCTCTTCATTATGTATTAAACGGTTGGCGTAGCGGCCGGCTTGGGGCAATACGTATGGGCGTCGAACATGGATTTCATTGTGTAGGTTGTTGCTGGGGGCTGATGGTTATTTTATTTGCAGTCGGTATTATGAATTTGTTCTGGATGGGGATTATAACTCTGCTTACTTTTCTTGAGAAGATACTCCCCTCAGGTGAATATTTTTCAAAAATAATTGGTATAGGGCTAATAGTATTAGGAATCTGGATAGTGTTTGATCCAAGCAGCGTTCCTTTTTTGGTAGAACCAGATATTTCATCTCATGGTACACATACTTTGAGTGAATAAATGAGGTTACTTTAACAGTATTTTTAGCAGTGTTTTTGGATATAGGTTCAGGCTTAAAGGATAAAGCTAAGATAAATCGAAAAGTAGCTTAATGTCTTCTACAAAATTAATATAAATTATTATTAGGAGTTCTTGTATTTATAAGTAAAAACCAAACCCCAGCCGTTCAAAGCTGAAGGGATGGGGTTTGGTTTTATATTTACTTCTTTTTGCTAGATGAGTTTATACTGACCAATGAAAATCTATTTTAATATTCCGAAGTTTCCCTTCATAGCAATTATATCTTCTACTACAGTGGAGATACGGGAAATATCCAGTTTTCTAGAAGCGTTGTCATGGTCCAATTCCAGTTCTAATACCATAACAACAGATTGCTGCACTATTACAACAATTACATTTTATGTATACGATCAATTCGGTAAAGTATTTTAACTGTTAATTTTTATATCCAGTAAAGAAGAGTATCGTAAATCCCTATAAGAATCATAAAGAGACCCGCTGTAAATTGAATTATTTTTCCAACTCTTCGACTCTTTTTAAGTAAAGAGCCACTTAGGCCAAGATATGCAATAATTAAAAGTAAAAGGATAACTGGGATAGCAGTTCCTGCTGCAAAAAACATTGGAAACCAATATCCATTGTTAGATGATAAAGATAGAGGAATTAGTGTTCCAAAAAATAAAACAAACATGGTAGGGCAGAATGCTAAAGAAAAGATAAATCCCATAAAAAATGAACCAACTTCTTTTTTCCTCTTAAAAGCAAGAATAGGAACATGTAAAGAGAAAGAACTTCTTATTTTTATTATTCTTACTAATATGAGTCCGATAAATATTAGCAACGGACCTATAAATCTACGAAACCATGGAAAGTATGAAGTTAATGATTGTTGTACTTCTTTCCCTAGAAACCATACTAATAATCCAAGGGACGTAAAAGCTACTATTTTCCCTAAAGTAAATAACAAAATATGCTTCCAAGAGATACCTTTCTGTAGAGACTGATTTCCATAGAGAGTCATTGCACTAATGTTTCCTGTCAATTGACATGGTGCAAGAGTACCTACTACACCTAATAAAAACGAAAAAAGAATAGGTATTGATTTAGTGGAGTTAGCGATGTCTATAAAGGGTGACATGAGTTGATAACTCCATTGACTAATTGTTGAAAACAAGTTGTATTCACCTTTCTGAATTATATTTGGGATATATAAGTATCACTCTATTTATTTTTTATATTAATGATTAGTTATATTCTAAATTCCCATTCTTAACGATTTGTTTCCATGTATTTCCGTCATCAGTAGTAAGAAATACATTTGCTTTTATGGTGGCAAAAACTATTTCAGCAGGATTTTGAGGATTTTGAGATATATACATGATTTGATCTTTAGAATCTAAAGCTGGAATGTTTAAATCTGCTCCCTGACTCGTAGCAAGGGGTTGCTTCATCAATTGTTGTTGTTGTTGTTCAGTTATGTAAGAGTAAATAACATCCTCACTTCCCAATGTTAGTGCAGTTGTTTCTTGTGATTTAGAGAACAATTTAAATGTATTACCATTGTCTGTAGATAAGTAGATTCCATTTTTGGTACTCATTGCAACAACACTGGATTTATCAGGATGTACAGCAAATGAGCTAACTGCACTTGAGATGCCATCTAATTTACCCTGCTTCCACGCATTTCCGTTATCTGTACTGTAATAAAATCCATTTTTCAGTTTAGAATTTGGGCGTTCATTATATACATATACAGTTTCGTTATTGTATCCTGCAGCAAGGTTATGGAAATCCGATTCACCATAAAAAGCTAGTTTTTTAAAACTTGCTCCTCCATCATTACTTTTAATTAATCCTAATGGGTTTTTTAAATCCGAACTTGGTTCAGGATGACCACTTGCAAAGAATCCATTTTTTGTAGCTTGAAAGCCCATATAATCATGTTTTTGCTCTTTTGATTCTAACCATTTTCCATTTTGATATATTTTTATTCCACTGTGAGTTGCAATTGAAACTCCGGTTAGGTTTCCAGGGTATCCAATCCCATGTATATGTTCAATTTTTCCTGATGAAATTTCTTTATACAAGTTTTGAGCAATAACATTTGATGTTACATTATTTTCTTTATTTGTATCCCGTCTAGCTTGGGAAACCTCTTCTTTCTTTTGGGATGGTTCTTGTCCATTAGAACAAGCTGTGACTATAAAGATAGATGTAATAGCTAAACTACTGATTAATATTTTTTTCAATGTTGCGTCTCCTTTCTAATATACAATTAATGCTCTAAGTATAATGAAAAATTGTCGAGAAATTATGAAGCTGAGGATAGTGTGAATCCCAAAATACGTTGGGAAAGAAAAATATAATTGCAATAAAAAAGCAGGTATTCGATTGATTTAGAATCGAATACCTGTATATAAATTTTAATAGGAAGGGTACACGGAAAGTAAAGTAAAGATTGCGTGGAGGCAATAGTCAATTTTTAATGCTGTGCCAGCAACTTGATAAATTAAGTATAAAAAACTATTATCAAGAAATTATGGAGAAAATGACGATTTTTATACTCTTTCTAATGATTTATACATTAAAGAGTTTTATGTGTTTACCAGAACATAATAAATCCTTTGCATACTTCTAAAACAGTTTATTATTAATTTAAAGATAACCAGAAAAAATTATTAAGATGTTTAGTTCTAGCAACTTGGAATCTATATAACTATACTTCATTAGATTAAAACGCTTTAACAAAAAAAGGTTGATATATTTTTAATGCATGGTAGCATAATTCTAAATATTACGTAGGGGGTGGCGTATATAAAGTTTAATAAATATTTATTATTTGTATTGTTATTACAAATGTTCTGTATTATTTTATTTTTCAGCACAGCACTAGCTAGATTGCCTGAATTCATCGCGGATATTTTATGGATGGTAGTTACAGTGATTGGATATATATTTGGTTTTGTATCGCTGCTAAAAGAAAGTAAAAAAGAATTGCCTATACTAATAATTCTTCTGTCCTTTGTGATGACTACTTTTTTTGTGTTTGCATTGCTTCTTTCAGGAATGTAATAACTACGTATCGATAATAAAAGGAGTGAAAAAATAAATATTGGTTTAGGTATTACAATCTTATTAGGGATACTTGCATTCATTGTACGAAACAAAAAATGATTCACTTTTTTCAGATTGATTGTGCTAAGTATACTCTTATCTATTTCATTGTTGAAGGGTGTATATGATCCATTTGCAAATAATCATGAAAATCATAACTAAAATAAAAATTTTATAGTTAATAACCTAATAAATTCGAAAAGAATATTTAGAGGATAATTATGAAGACAAAACTCAGGTGTTCAATTTGTAGCGAGCGAGACTTTACTATAAAAAGCTGTTTACTTCAAGATATAGTAAACAGCTTTTTGAGTACAAAATTATTAGTTTTCGTGTTGATTGAATGGCTAATATTTCTAGGAGATTTTAAGCAGTTAATGATTTGAGATTAACTCGCCATTAGCTTGCAAGCTTCTGCGCATCGGAAACAAGCATCGGCACATTCTTTACAATGCTGATGTTCATGTTTTTTACACTCATTTCCACATGCTTCGCAAATTTTAGCGCACAGCTGACAAATTTCTTTCGCGAAAGGGCTATTACTGCTCATTGATTTAGCAGCAAGTGCACAAATATCAGCACATTCTCGATCTAATCGAATACATTCTACCATCATTTTAACGTCTGATTCTTGCAAACATGCACTATAACATGAATTGCAAATTTCCATACATTTTAAACATTCCTCGATACAAGCTTGATACATATTTTGCATTGTTTTTTTCTCCTTCTAATAGTTTATTTATAGTTGTTGAAAATGGATTATCCATGCCTCTATTAAAGTGCGTTTATCTCCAATAATTATGCGGGATTTTTTATTAGTTTATTTATTGGTATTATTTGACAACGAGTAATAATAGCCCAACATTTATTGTGTTGGGCTGTTATTTATATTGCTATTTTTTATGAGATTTCTCATGAAGAGAGAGTAGCTAAATCTTTTGATATAAAAGATAACAAAGGATAGGGTGATATTATGATTATGTCCATTATTCTAATGCATTATTGTTTAGTTCATTATAACGTGTAGTTGCTAAACCTTTTCGTCTACGATAAATCATAAGAAGAAGCGAAATGATGATAAGGGATATTGACATAACTTGAGCCATACGTAAGGAAGATGTAAGCATTAGACTGTCAGTTCGCAGTCCTTCAACGAAAAATCGACCTATAGAATACCAAATTAGATAGCTTAAAAATATTTCACCTCGTTTTAGGCTTCCTTTTCGAAGTATTAACAAAGTAACAAATCCAATTATATTCCAAATGGATTCATATAAGAACGTAGGATGGTAGTAGGAACCATTGATATACATTTGATTAATTATAATATCAGGTAATCGTAAAGACTCTAAAAATGTACGAGAGACTGGACCACCATGAGCTTCCTGATTCATAAAATTACCCCAGCGGCCAATTGCTTGACCTAAAATCAAACTTGGAGCTGCTATGTCGGCTAGCTTCCAAAAAGAAATATTTCGTTTCTTTGTAAACACTATAGTGGTTACAATAGCACCAATGAGTCCACCATGAATTGCAATCCCACCATTCCAAATAGCAAAAATTTCGTTGAGGTGATTTTTATAATAAGCCCATTCGAAAAGTACATAATAAATACGTGCTGACAGAATGGAAATCGGTAATGCGTATAATACTAAGTCTGTAAATGTATTAGAAGGAACTTGTAGTTTTTTGCCTTCACGAGTGGCTAAGATTAATCCGAGTAAAATCCCAATTCCAATAATAATTCCATACCAGTAAACGGTTAAAGGACCAAACTGAATTGCTATGCGATTTAAAGGTTGAATAGATAAAAGATTCATTGTATAGTTTCATCCTTTCTTTATGTTTGCGCTATTTAAAGTTAATTTTTTTATTTTGTCATAAGTAATAGGACCAATAACATTCTCTGCAATTATTCCATTTGAATCAATAATATATGTTGTAGGAATAGTAATAATTTTGTATTGTTTCCTGATTTCTCCCTTAGTATCAAGTAGAATAGGAAACGAAATCTTATATTGTTTAGTAAAATCCTTTACTTGCTTTGTATTAGATTCGTTATCTGTTAAGTTTACTCCAATGATAATAATATTGTTCTTCTTATAATCCGAATAAAATTGTTGCATATCTGGCATCTCAGATTTACAAGGTGGACACCATGTAGTCCAAAAATTGAGTATTACCGTTTTTCCACGTAATGATGATAACTTTACTGATTCTCCAGTCAGTGTTGACAAAGTAAATTCAGGTGCTTGTTGATCTTTTTCTAAACCAACAGAAAATGTAGAAACACTTTTTTTGTCTGTATTGATCGACTGAGGTGCTTGAGCTTTAGGAGTTTCAGATGTAGGGCTTAGGAACTTAAACCCCAATATCAGTACCACTGCAAGGATAGCAACAATTCTGATTTTCAATAAAATACCTCCTTTGTACATGGTTCCTTTACTTTAAAATAAAATTGTGCATTTCTTATGGAGAGGCAAGACAAAAGGAAAATTAAATATAACCTTCATAATTTCTTCATAATTTTGTGATAACATTTGAAAAATGAAAGGTACATTCCAAAGTTTTTTAGACACATTATTTTTGGAACCGCTTTTCTAAAAGGGTATAAGTTACTTCAGCTATTGAAAGACAGAATGTTATTCCTTACAATGAAGGGAAGGGAGATATGAAAAAAAGGTCTCGTATTGCAAAAATTAGATTGGTAGGATTAGTATTTACTTTATCCTTAGGATTAGCTGCATGCAGTAACAATGGGGAGAAAAAAGTGGATCAAAAGGATATGAAGAATATGGATCAAAAAGATATGGATAAAATGGACCATGGGTCTATGAAAAAAGACGAAAAAAAATAACGATCCGAACTTTTTTTAAAATTTATCTAAAAAAGTATTTCTTATAACTTATTCAGCCTATTTAGCCTATCAAAGATGGAATATATTATTTATTATGAATAGGTTTAGTTACATATCACTTGTTCGTATTACTGAGAAAAACACTAGCAAAAGCTCTGCTAGTGTTTTTCTTTGTTTAGATAAGTATGCTGTAAAACAAGTAAAAATGTTTTAAAGCAGAATATCATTTTATTCGTAAAAATATTTAAAAGTGGGGAATGTTAAGAGAGAAAAATGTATAAGTCAAAGTGTTGATATATTTATACATGATTCAAAACGAAGGAGGAATATAAATGAAAAAGATATTTAAATCATTCAATTTAGGAGTAATAGGACTGATATTGCTCTTGTCTTTAGGAGTGGTTGCATGTGGGAAAAGTAATGAAAACAATATGAATCATGAGAATATGAAAGATTTGGATCATGGCTCCATGGATAAAGATGAAAATAATGATATGAAAGATAAAGGAAATATGAAACATAAAGTTATGATTCCAACTGATTTTAATGCTAACGCAACAAATGGACTTTTGGTTACGAATACAAAGAATGTTACGCGCCTTAACACGAGTGATCCAATTCAGTTAGCTATACAGGTCTCTCAAACAATTTGGCCAGCGACGCACAAGGAAAATCAGCCCGGAGCAGTGATTCTTGTACCACTTGGATCATGGCAAATAGATATTGCGAGCGCGGACTTAATTCATCATCCAAATAACGGACCGGTTTTGTACATTGATAAGGATAATGTTCCAACTAGCACGTTAAACGAAATTAAGCGGTTAAACCCAGTCGGAACAAAAGATGGGATACAAGTGATGGTAATGGGAGATGTGAGTAATTCTGTTATTAATTCTCTAAAGGATTATAAGATTAAGCAAGTAAAAGGGACAGATAGTGCGACGTTTGCAAAAGATGTAGATAAATTGTATGCGAATGACACCGATGGATATCCATCAAGTGTTATTATTGGTTCTTCAGATGAAGAAGCGCGTCTATACACGACACCTATTGTAAATTGGATTGCTCATATGCCAGAGCCCTTACTATATGTAACCAAAAATGAAGTTCCTCAAGCTACAATTGAAGCTTTAAAAGAACGTAAAGGAAAAGCAAATATTTACGTGGTAGGACCGGAATCGATTATCTCAGCTGATGTAGAGAAGAAGTTAGGAGAACATGGAACGGTTACTCGGATAAGTGGTAAAGACCCTGTGGAAAATTCTATAGCATTTGCAAAGTTTAGAGACACAAAAACGAAATTTGGTTGGGGGATAACACAACCAGGACATGGAGTATCATTTGTGTCTACAGATTCTCCAGATCTAGCTGTTGTGGGGGCACCTATTTCACATTTAGGAAAACATGCACCAATTATTCTTTTGGATAAAGGAGAACCTACTCAACCGGTTTATGATTTCTTAGCAACTATCAAACCTATGTTTAAAGAATCACCAACTGAAGGCCCATATAATCATGCTTTTTTGTTAGGTACAGAGAAGGAACTTTCTAATAAAACACAAGGTATTTTGGATGAACAATTGGAAATTGTATCAGCAAGTGGAAAAGGTCATGGTGGTCACTAGAATTTTTTATTCAAATCTGTTCAAGAATAAAATAAATGAAATCTATAAAAACACCCCTGATTATATGAAAAGTTTGGGGTGTTTTTATTGACATAAACTGCTAATGTTCATGCATATGTTGCTCATGTTTGGATGAGGATGGAGGAGTAAGTTCTGGGAATGTAATGAATACAGTAAGAACAACTACTACGCTAATTGAAAGTAGTAATAGGAACCTACGGTGAATATAGGAAGAAAAAGTTTCTGACAAGAATTGAATGATACATGAAGTTGTAATGGCTATGGTAAGCAAGAGACTAATCAGGAGTATACTGTGTGCTTGTTGAGCATTCAACATTTCTGTAATCATTGCTCCCATCATACCTGCCATTAATCCAGAAAACATGCCTTCTAAAGCAGAATATAGATGAAAACGTAGGCCGACTAAAAGACCGATAATACTACTAATCAAAATAGCAAGCAAAGTAGAATATAGTAATTCACCTTTAAAGATAATACCTAAATAAAATCCTATACTTAAACCGATACACATACTAAAAGACATAATAAATACCATATACTCCATTAGGGTACCTTTAGATTTAGAAATGTATGTTGTAACAATAACTGATATACAACAAAGCGTTAGGATAGTTAGCGTATAGGTGGACATAATGATACCTCCCTGTCCTTTTATTCATTTCATCATATGTTTAAATGTGGAGTACTTATGCCTATATGTATCTGCAAATTATCTGCATAATCTATGAAAAGTATTTACTTTATTGTGTAAAACAAATATGATAACTTCATTATAAACCGTAATGATAACGATTTATAATGAGATTGAATTCATATATATGATTAGGAAGGAAGAACTTTATGCGAAAGTTAATAAAAGTATGTATTTCTTTATTATTGGTAATTAGTCTTTTTAGTGCATGTGGTGTTAAAAAAGAGAATACGGAAAAAGGGCAACAAAACAGGGTGAAATCCGATAAATTACAAATATATACTACCATTTATCCACTTCAATTTTTAGCAGAGCAGATTGGAAATGGTTATGTAGAGGTAGAAAATATTACTCCTCCAGGAACGGAAGCACATTCGTTCGATCCTACTCAAAAGACAGTGGTGAAAATCGCTCAAAGTGACATGTTTATTTATAGTGGTACGGGAATGGAGGGTTTTGCAGACAAAATTAAACAAACAGTAAAAAATGAGAAGGTTTCAATTGTAAAAGCAGCAGAAGGTATTAAGCTGATTAATGCAAAAAATACTGAAGTACAAGAGGGAAAACAAGAGAAAGAGCTAGATGTAGACCCACATGTTTGGTTGGATCCTATACGAGCCATTAAAATGGCTGAAAATATAAAAGAGGCTCTAATCCAACTGAAACCTGATGCGAAAGACGATTTTGAAAAAAACTTCAATGCATTAAAACTAAAATTAGAAAGTCTAGATCAAGAATTCAGAGATATAGTTACAAAGGCTCCAAAAAAAACCTTTGTTGTCTCCCATTCTGCATACGGATATTGGGAGGATGTATATGGACTGAAACAAATTGGGATTAGTGGACTATCTCCTACTAATGAGCCATCTTCTCAAAAGTTAAAGGAGATTATTGAATTAGCTAAAGAAAATAATATTTCTTATGTATTATTTGAGCCTAATCTTAGTAACAAGGTTGCATCAGTTGTAAAAAGAGAAGTTGGAGCAGATTCGTTAACACTTCATAATTTAGAGAGTTTAACAGCGCATGAGATACAAAATAAAGATGATTATTTAAGTGTTATGAAATCAAACATACTATCACTTCAAAAAGCATTACAATAAGTATGATTGATAAATGAGTATGTAAGAACCTACTGATCATGGTAGGTTCTTTTTTATGGAATGGCTTTTATTAAAAGTAATAGCTCCCCTGAATTTAATAAAGATTATGGAGTGTATAGAGTGAAGTTATTCTGTTGAAAATACATACAGATTAGTTTATTGGCATATACGTTCTAAAAAAAATTTTAAAAATAGGTTTACATACAGTTGCGTTTTATACCCCCTACCCGTATAATGTATTAAAAGAACAATAAATATTATAAATGAGGTGATATTGATGGGGCATTGTGAAGGCAGTGAGATAAATCCTAAAATGGTTCCTCGAACAGAAGAAGAAATTCAAAATGTTATAAAACGTTTAAAACGTATTGAGGGGCAAGTACGTGGTGTCCAAAAAATGGTTGAAGATAATCGTTACTGTGTAGATATTTTAATCCAAATTTCAGCGATTAATGCTGCTTTAAATAAGGTAGGTTTTTCTTTATTAGAACGTCATACAAAACATTGCGTAGCAAAAGCAATTAACAAAGGGGATGGAGATGAATCTATTCAAGAATTAATGAGTGTAATAAGACAATTTTCAAAATAGGAGGGGTATAAAATGGATAAACAAAAGCATGTGACGCTCGGCGTTACAGGAATGACATGTGCAGCATGTGCAACCCGAATTGAAAAAGTGCTAAATAAAATGGATGGGGTAGACGCTAATGTAAACTTGGCTATGGAAAAAGCAAGTATTAAATATGATCCATCACAGCAAGAAATCTCTAATATAAAAAATAAAATTGAAAACCTAGGCTATAACGTAGCAGAGGAAAAAATCACTTTAGATATTGAAGGAATGACATGTGCAGCATGTGCAACTCGAATTGAAAAGGTACTAAATAAAATGGAAGGTGTTTCAAATGCTACTGTTAATTTAGCTACAAACAGCGCGGTTGTTGAATATAATGAAGGTTTAATTTCTACAGAAAATATTTTAGAAAAGATAAAGAAAACAGGATATAAAGGACAAATACGCAGTGAAGATGTAGATCGTTCAGAACGAAAAGAAGAAGTGATTAAGGCAAAAAAACGTCAACTTATCATTTCAATTATTTTATCCTTGCCCTTACTCTATACAATGATTGGACATATGCCATTTGATACAGGGATACCAATGCCACATATTTTAATGAATCCGTGGTTTCAACTTTTATTAGCAACACCTGTTCAATTTTATATTGGTGGACATTTCTATGTAGGTGCTTACCGTGCGCTTCGAAATAAAAGTGCTAATATGGATGTTTTAGTTGCCTTAGGAACATCGGCAGCGTACTTTTATAGCTTATATGAGGCATTGAAAACACTAGGAAACGCAAACTACAGTCCGGATCTTTATTTTGAAACAAGCGCAGTTTTAATTACATTAATACTAGTTGGAAAATATTTTGAGACATTAGCAAAAGGACGTACAACGGAAGCAATTTCTAAATTATTGAGTTTACAAGCCAAAGATGCACTTGTTGTGCGTGATGGTCAAGAAATACGAGTACCACTCGAGGAAGTAGTTATCGGAGATACGATTATTGTAAAACCAGGTGAAAAAATACCAGTAGATGGTATTGTAACCTCAGGGGTATCTTCTGTTGATGAATCTATGATTACTGGAGAATCTATTCCAGTTGATAAAAAAGAGGGAGACGCTGTTATTGGCGCTACTATAAATGCAAATGGAGTTCTAACAATTAAGGCTGAAAAGGTTGGGAAAGATACAGCTTTAGCAGGTATTATTAAAATTGTTGAGGAAGCACAAGGGTCAAAAGCACCTATTCAGAGATTAGCGGACATCATTTCAGGTATTTTTGTTCCTATTGTTGTAGCGATTGCTGTAGTTGCTTTTATTGTATGGTATTTCTTTATCACACCAGGAGATTTACCAAATGCATTAGAAGTTGGGATTGCAATCCTTGTAATTGCTTGTCCGTGTGCGTTAGGTCTGGCTACACCAACTTCTATTATGGTTGGTACAGGAAAGGGAGCAGAGAAAGGAATTCTCTTTAAAGGAGGTGAATTCCTAGAAGGAACGCATAAAATTAATGCTGTATTACTTGATAAAACAGGAACTGTAACAAAAGGGAAACCGGAAGTTACTGATGTCTTAGAATTTGAAGAAGGTATGTTGGATTATGCCATTTCAGCTGAAAGTGCTTCTGAACATCCATTGGCACATGCCATTGTTGAATACGGAAAGCAACAGGGAATTAACTTAAAAGATTTAGCGCAGTTTTCAGCAATCCCAGGCCATGGTATTGAAGCAAACATTGAAGATAAAAAAGTTCTTGTTGGAACACGTAAATTAATGAATGAACAGTCAATTGAGATATCACAGCATGAAGAAGTTATGAAAGACTTAGAGTATCAAGGTAAAACAGCAATGCTTGTCGCGATTGATGGAAAACTTGCTGGAATTATCGCTGTAGCTGATACAGTAAAAGAAAGCTCTAAGGCTGCGATTCAAACATTAAAAGAGATAGGAATCGAAGTATACATGGTAACGGGGGATAATAAACGTACAGCTGACGCAATTGCGAAGCTTGTTGATCTTGACCATGTATATGCAGAGGTATTACCAGAAGATAAGGCTAAAATTGTAGAAGATTTACAAAAACAAGGAAAACGAGTAGCGATGGTGGGAGACGGCATTAATGATGCACCAGCTCTTGCGAAAGCTGATATTGGTATGGCTATTGGAACTGGTGCAGATGTTGCAATTGAGACTGCAGATGTTACTTTAGTTGGTGGTGATTTGTCACACATACCAAAAGCAATTGAATTAAGCCGTAAGACAATGAAAAATATTCGACAAAATTTATTCTGGGCATTATTTTATAATGCAATTGGAATTCCTGTAGCTGCGGCTGGACTATTAGAGCCTTGGGTAGCAGGGGCAGCGATGGCATTTAGCTCAGTATCTGTTGTTACTAACGCGCTTCGTTTGAAACGTGTCAAAATATAAATTAAATGGAGGGATTTATTATGACTATCACATTAAACGTACAAGGAATGACATGTAATCATTGTAAAATGTCAGTAACAAATGCACTTACAGAGTTAGAAGGAGTACAAAATGTTGAAGTACATTTACAAGAGGGAACTGTAAATGTAGAATATGATGATACAAAAGTAGATGTAGAAAAAATGAAAGAAGTTATTGAAGATCAAGGATATGATGTGATATAAAGATAAGTTTAAGGTCCTACAAGAAAAGGTCACTTTAGTAAAAGTGGCCTTTTAAATTTATAAAGATAAATGTTTTTCATTAGATAATTACTTTACCAATAATCGAGATGTTTGCGAATACATTTATTTTTGGGATACATAATTATATTTAGAGAATACCCAGTTTCAGTATTTGAATTTTTAATAAGAAAGGATGCGAAGGAATGAACTCACAGAGACAAGGCTATGAAGGATGGTGGCAAGGAGGACACCGTGGTTGGCCAGGCGGACACGGTGGCTGGCCAGGAGGACATGGGTATTAAAAAATGCTATAAAATCATTTTTTTACGTAGAGTTTGTACATTTGTATCGTTGTATATTTTCAGTAAGTATATAGTGAAAATAGCAAAAAAATACTGTGAAGTAAGGATTCTATCTTGCTGTTTTCACTATATACGTCATGCTGTCAAAATTATTTTAGAATCAATTGTCCAAAACAATGCAATAGCAAACATTTGAGATACTTGATTAGAAAATTTCAAGCATGAGTGTTGTAAAAAGACTTGAAATTCTAAACTAAATTTACAACATAAAATATTGACTAATCTTTACTTATAACCTGGTTTGTAGGTATTTTTTTGTCTTTTTCAGTGGACAAGAATAGAAAAAATTTTTAAACTATAGACATGAAAGTATAAAATTCCCAAAAATATACTTGTAGATGAATTAACAAAAGAAGGGGGCAGTTAATGTATAAACCACTAGTTACTAATGTTAGTAAAAAGTACGGGAATAACAGATGGGTAACGTATAGCTTTAAATTAAAAAGAGAAGTTTTTTTATTTAGTGATTTAGAATACGAACATTGGTTAATGGTAGAATCAAACCCTAAAGTTATAAATTTTTGTGAACAACCTCTAGTTATGACTGCATGTATAAATGGAAAATCAGTGACCTCTATTGTCGATATGTGGGTAAAATATGAAGATGGAAATGAAGAATTTATAGAAATTAAATATTCCACAGATTTAATCAAACAAAGAGTAATAAATCAGATTTTCACACAAAAATATTGGTGTGCAGAAAATGGGTTCCAGCATCGTGTAAGAACAGAAGAAGATATATGTGTAAATCGAATTTTACTCTCTAATTTAAAGGTGCTTGTTAAGGGAAATAAACAACAAACACAACAAATCGAAACAGATAGATATCAAGTTATGAAGATGCTAAAACATAATAAAACACAAAAAACCACACTTAATTCAATAATTACAGCAACTCAAATCCCCTCAAATAGATTATTAATATCCATTGGACAAATGATTTTAACAGGTGAAATATGCTCAAACATATCTAAAGAGTATTTTGGAACAAATACGGAGGTATGGGTTAATGTCTAAACGGGTCTTAGAAGGTTTAAAAATTGAAGATAGTGATTTAGTTATGGCAAATTGGCCCCAAGTATTAATTGAAAATCTCACCGAAGAGGAATTGAATAAATTTTTAATTAGAAAGAAAGCAATTGATTTGTTTATGACAACAAATACAAAAATATATGAGATAGAACAGCAAGTAGGGATACATAGAAGTGAAATATATAGGCTTATTAGAAGATGTTTAGAAAAGGACGAATTTGAGCAAATAATGGGCTATAGAGGACTAGTTCCCTACAAAAGACTAAAAGATTACAATCGGAATGATTTTCCAATGACTAAAGCAGACTCTAAAAATTTTTCAGGTGCTTTCAACTTACTACTTGATACTTATCCAACTCTAAAAGAATTAATTATTAATTCGTATTTCAGCAAGAAAACAAAGGAGCTTCAAGTTACTGAACCTATTATTAACATCAAAAATCTTCATAAAAAGTTTATAGATGAGTGTCGGCATTTGGGAATAAAAATAACTGAGTATCCATTTAACACAAAAACTTTAGCCAAGAAATCAATCGAACGCTTTGTTAGATCTTTATCTAAATCTCATTTTGTTGATGTTGCAAAACGAAATGGTGATCAAGCATTTATGATTGCAAAAAATACAGGAAAGGGCAATAAAAACAACCCTATGATCATAAGACCCCTTGAACGTGTTGAATTTGATGGTCATAGAATTGATACATCTATTGCTATAATTTTTAAAACACCGGAAGGGGATGAGATAGTAGAAGTAATGAATCGTATTTGGATTCTTTCTGTTATCGATGTCGCCACGAGAGCTGTATTGGGATACCATCTTTGTCTAAATAAAGAATATTCCTCGGATGATGTTCTAATGTGTATTCGCAATGCAATCATACCTTGGAAACAAAGAAAATTAACTATTAATGGATTAAAATACTCTTCATCAGCAAACTT
Source organism: Bacillus sp. FSL K6-0069 (assembly GCF_038007785.1). Lineage (NCBI taxonomy): Bacteria > Bacillati > Bacillota > Bacilli > Caryophanales > Bacillaceae > Bacillus > Bacillus sp. FSL K6-0069. The sequence continues at coordinate 62,492 of NZ_JBBOXN010000002.1, forward strand.
CATATCTAATGCTATACCAGAAGCAAGCTATGGTATATGGGATGAATTCTGTTATGACAATGCAAAAGCAAATCTAGCAAAAATTGTACAAAATAAACTTGTAAATTTAATAGGTTGTTCTATTAACACTGGACCTGTTGCAGTACCTATTCGTAGACCAATAATTGAACGTTTTTTCCGCACTTTGGAACAGAACGGTTTTCATCGACTACCTTCGACCACTGGAAGTCATCCAAAAGATACTAAGAGGAAAAAACCAGAAGAAAATGCTGTTAAATACCGTATATCAGCGGAGCATCTAGAAGAATTAACAGATGTATTAATTGCTGAATATAACGGAACACCCCATGAAGGAAATAATAATCTAAGTCCGTTAGAAGTTTTTCAACAAAGAATAAACCGAGGCATGACAATAACTCAATTATCTCAAGAAAGGAGAAATGAAATGAACTTTTTTTCTTTAAAGGTAACAAGGAAAGTTAAAGGTCATAACAAAGAAGGAAGAAGACCTTATGTTTATTACGAAGGTGTAAAATACTCCAATGAAGTATTACTTCGTTCACCCCAACTAATTAATAAATCACTTGAATTACTTATCAATACAGATGATTTAAGGGTTATAAAAGCATTTTTAACAGATGGCAGCGAATTAGGGAATTTAACTGCTATTGGGAAATGGGGTGTAAATCCACATAATCTAAGAACTAGGAAGGCTATAAATAAACTTAAAAATAATAAAATGATACATTTCAATCAATATGAAGATCCCATTAATGTTTATCAAAATTACCTCGAAAAAGAATCCATAAAAAATAAATCTAGTAGGAATAAACTAGCCAGCCTCAATCAAAGTAAAAAAAATAGAGAAAGCCGATATCCTAGAGAGACCCACATTGAAGAAAATACTATTAAAAATAGCGGGAATTTACAACAAAACCAAATGGAACAATCGAAGAAAAAGGCAAATGACAACCAACAAGTAGATCAAAGAATTTTAAAAAATACTATCATTCTTTAATTTGGAGGCCTCAACATGACGGAAGAATTAGAGTTAGAGCAACTTACTAGTAATAGCATACGCCCCTATATTCCTAAAGGTACACATCCAGTTGAAACAGGTAAATATTTAATTTCAACAAATGAGATAGATAGAATGTATCAAACAGTACTTCAATGGATAGGAAACCGAATACCTGGTGCTATTATATATGGTCGCCCAAGATTAGGTAAAACAAGGGCTATTACTTACTTGATGAATTGTTTGCCACAGGACTTTGGAAACAATATGCCGATTTATCATGTGCGTTGTCGTACGTATAAACGGCCTAATGAAAATTCCTTTTTTGAAGATTTATTACTTGCCGTTGGTCATTCAATTGCTATACAAGGTAAAGCAAATGTAAAGAGAAATAGACTTTTGAAATTTCTTGTAGAACGATCTGATTTTTCTGGTACAAATAAAGTTGTTTTTTTCATTGATGATGCTCAAAGGTTAGTTGAAATACATTACGACTGGTTAATGGATTTGTTCAATGAATTAGAACAATATGGCATAACTTTAACAACAATTTTAGTAGGTCAAAAAGAATTAGTTCATCAAAGATCAGCATTTATAAGTGGAGAGAAATTTCAAATAGTTGGTCGTTTTATGAGTCAAGAATATCAATTTAAAGGAATAAAAACTCCTAGAGATTTAAAAATTTGTTTAACAGGGTACGATGAATATTGTGAATATCCTATTAATAGTAATTGGTCCTTTACTAAATACTTTTTTGCCGATTCTTTCATAAGAGGTCTTAGATTACAAAATTCTGCAGAAGAATTGTTTCAAGTCTTTGTTGATTTAAGAAGGGAACATGGATTATCTCAAAAAGTAGAAATTCCAATGCAGCATATAACTTTAACGGTAGAATATGCATTGAAAAATTTTGGGATTGATAATCTTGATTTAACAACAATAGAAAAAACTCATTGGGAAGAGTCTATTAAGAATTCTGGTTATATTCAATCCGAACTATATCAGACAACATATTAAGACACACTGTAGCGTTAATTTAATATGGAGGATAAGTTATGAACTTTCAATTCGCATGGTCTACTGAGTGGATTCAAAAATACGAGTCTCCATGGGGGATAATAGAAAAATTCAAGTATGCTAATGCTATTAACGGTAATATCGTATTAAAGTTAATAGGAAATGAAAAAGTTAGGAACTTCAAAGAGATTTCAAACGCTGGTAGGCATCACCGGGATTTAATTTATTTCCACGGTGTTGATTGCAAATTAAGTAGAAAAATTCTAGGGGTTAATTTAAAACAATATCATGATTATTTATTAGATAAATCACTTTACCCGTTTGCTATCAATAGGAGTAACATGGATTACAATTTTCATCGGCATTTAAATTATTGTCCAGCCTGTCTAAATACGGGTTACCATAGTATATTTCATCAAATTAAGTTTTTTGATCATTGTTTATTTCATCCCCTTCAAAATTTAATAAGTACATGCCCAAAATGTAAACGATCAATGCCAGAATACTCCATAAACAAAGAAAATATAGATGCATACAATTGTATTTGCGGTCACTATTTTTTAAGTTCAAAGAATATAAGGGGCATTTTTTCTTCATGGAAAAAAGAATTAATCGTTCAAAGTAATTTGGTTAATACATGGAAAGCATTACCTAAACATATAATTAATATGTACCATTTAAGTTACCCTTTTTATAACTACAAAAACAATTCTAAATTTGATAAGAAAAATACGACTCAGCATTTAAAAGAGATTCCTCAACTGCTAATCAGTGCTTTTACAGAAAACAAAATAGATAACTCTCAAGTAATGAATATCTACTCTAATGAAAATATTTTTCAAATCAAAGATAATTATCATCATTTAAGCGCAAGTTATAATCAAATTTTCCCTTATCGTACACATAACTTTAAATTAAAAGAAAAATGTCCCACTGAAAGCATCTTCTTTGAAATTTACAAACAAACCAGAATTATATATAAATCAATCAGTAGATATATCCAAAATAAAATAATTAATATACATAAAAAGTGTATAAGAAATTTTGATGATACATATCAAGATGGCCCTATCTGCCTACATGCTTATGCATTTATATTATGGAAATCTGAATGTGAAGGAAGAAGAATATATCCAAGAATTTTAAACCAAGCTCAAATTCCAAGCTTGTCTGATTTTAGATTTCTTAATGATAAATTTAGTATTTTTCCAAAAGGCCCTTTTATGATTCATTTAAAAGAAATATTAAACACTTTTCAGCAAGAACCTGCTATTAATGGAGAAGGGGGATTTAATTTATTAAAATATAATCTTAGTACTATAAGCTATGTTGTTAACAGAATTACATCATATCTATTAATTGAGCGTTACATTAAATGGTTAGAAGTAATGCATCATCCAAAGGAGTTTGAGCTCTTATATCCAAATGCAGATATTCCTGTGTATCTTATAAAAATCCCTTTAGAGAAGAACGAAAGCATCCACTTCTATTTTCCGAGCGGCCGTTCTAATTATATGGAGAGTCTTGTAATGGATATAGACAAAAAACTAACCTGTTACCCTTAATCTAGCGATAAAGGCATTAATAACTAAAGATCATTATTTGAACTAATCAGTAATATTAAATAGTGATGTATTTTTTATATAAAGGTGCCACTCCATTTTGAATGGATTTCATCAATGTATATTTTGTTTTGGTATTAAAATGGATCAATTTAGTTGTGGCCGTCCTAAATATCGTTCTTGGGATTTAGCTACTGCAATCCTCCCGTTTGTTACTGTCAGTATCCCCTAAATAAAACAAAACACCCTAACTCAAATGTCAGGGTGCTTTGTTATACCTATTTTGTTAGTATCTCATGTGAATAGTTAATACTTACTACTTAGCAACATTCTACACAACAAGGTTTTAATTTTCGGCTATTTCTTCGTCTCTCAAATAGATTAATAACCTTATTTTTATAAGAACTAGTTGAACTAGACTCCAAAGTTTTTGACTGAGTTCTTTCTTTTTCTTGCTTCTGTTTAGCGAACATTAAAAACTCATATTCATTGATCAATTTGATCCCATCCCTTCGTATGAAGATTTAGCCGATTTAGGGTAATAATAGATATTATGAATTTTTATCTTCTTTTTCAGTATTCTTAGAGCAGCAACTTTCTTTCTCACTTTGCTCATCTTTTATTTCAATAATTTCAATGTTACAGCAATCCTTTTCTTTTTTGTCCCTTTTAAAAATTGATAGTAAACCCATAGTTATCATCCTCCATTATAAATTTAGTATTAAGAATAAATAGCCAGAGAAAGTGGCCATTGTAAACACAGAGACAATGAATGCACCAAGTAATTTCTTGTGGAAGATACTCTTCAGCATAATAATTTCTGGAAGACTTGCTCCAGCTCCTCCAATTAGTAAAGCCATAGTTGGCGCAATCGGAAATCCTTTAATAAGTAACGCTTGTGCGATAGGTAGCATTGTTGAGAGACGAATATATAATGGCACCCCCACGATAGCTGCAACCGGAACAACCCACCATTGATTTTGATCTGAAATGAACATTAGGAAATTCATTGGAACAGCTTCTTTAATAATTGCTCCAATTAATGCTCCGATTAGAACATAAAGGATTACAGAACGCATTAATTCAACAGTTTCTCTAACAGATTCTTTTATGTTTAAGGCTAAACTCTTTCTTCTTGCTAAATCTTGTTCAGCAAGATTCCCTTTAACCATAACTTTTTTTACATATTTCTTATAATCACGTTTATCTAAGATCCAGCCAATAATCATTGAGAAGAAGAAGGTAGCTACTGTGTAGATTGCTGTTATTTTTACTCCATATATGTAAGCCATCAATCCTAAAATCCAAGGATCAAGTAGTGGAGAAGTAAATAAGAATGTCATTACTGTTTGAAACGGAATGTTTCGATTTATCATTGTGACAAGTAATGGGACTGTAGAGCAAGAGCAAAAAGGGGTAACAAAGCCAAGGATGGCTCCGGATAGATTCCCGATAAATGGATTTTTGCTGCCCATTAATTTTTCAAGTTTGTCAAAAGGTACATAAGCTTGAATGAAGTTAATAAAAAGTGTAATACCGATAAATAAAACTAATAAGTTCTTACTTAATGATAAAAATTCAAAAAATATTCTTGTCAATGTTTCTGACATATAAATCCCTCCTTAATATATAATTGTTATTTTCAATAGTTGTATTTTGCAACTATAGATTTTAGAAGAAGGAGGCTTTAGCAGCAACTACTTCTTTGCATAGCCTCCAATATTAAATCAATACTTTCTAATACCTGCATACGTTTTTCTTTTGGAACATTTGATAGTATTTCTTCGATATATGTGTTCATTTGCTTTCCAATTTCATTTTCGTATTTCTCACCTTCAGGAGTTAAGGTAATAGATAAATATCTTCGATCTGTAGGAGATTGTGTTCTTTCTACAAGATCCTTATTTACAAGCCCCTGAATGTGACGACTTAATGTACTATTATCTAATCCTAATGAAGAAGCTAATTCATTTAAAGAAGGATTTTTCTGACGTTGTACTTCAAATAAGATATGACTTTGTATAAGAGAAACCCCACAACATTGTGCGCCTTCTTTTTCTAATAAACCAAACCTTCTAATTAAAATTTGAAGCATTTGACGAAGTTGATAAGCTTCTTTTTTATAACCTAAGATATCAGTCATACTTCCACCACTTTTCTAAAGTTATCAATTAGTTGTATTCTGCAACTGTTTCTAAATTGATTGTAAAATACAACTAATCACATTGTCAACACGTATTTACTTTTTTATCATTTTTATTTTTCTGAATTTTTGTTGACTGATGTTAATAATATAGGTATTATTTAGTTAACAAAATAATACATTTTTAAAAAAAGTTAAAAATGTTAATGAAAAGGAGAAATATAATGTTAGCATTAAACGAAAAATTAAATGAGAAATTTGAAGGGTTTTTCAATGAGGTTATTGAGGGGGGAGTTCTGACTGATAAAGAAAAAGTTGTAGCTATTCTTACAGCAGCTACTGTAACAGGTAATGAAAAGTTACTGAAAAGTGCTGTGTTACAAGCGAGACAAATTGGATTTACAAAAGAAGAACTTGGTCATGTAAATGCGATTGCTATTGCAGTAAGTGCAGAAAAAACAAGAAGCCTACTTGATATCAAAGTAGAAACAAAACCAACATCGACTTGCTGTGAATAAGGAGGAGCAATATGAATAACCAGTATGTTCTTGTTATTAGTCCTCGAGATAATGAAGTTGATTTAGTAAAAGAATTAGGTTATGGCGTTATTTTGATAAGAAAGAATATTTCCTTTGATGAAATGTTCAGTGTTGAAGTACCAGTAGAAATTGATCTAAATGATGAAGAAATTGTTGTGGGAAAATGTAAGGAGTTAAGTGAGAAATACAATGTAGTAGGCGTTTACACATTAAACGAATATCGTATTCCACTTGCCGCAAAAGTTGGTGAAATTTTAGAGATTAATTCATTCTTATCCTATGAAACGGCAATTACTTGTCGGAATAAGAAATTAGCTCGTAAAAAGTTAAATAATTCAAATGTAAGTTCTGTGAAATTTATTCTTATTAGGAAACTTGATAACTTGAATGAAAAATTAGAAGGCTTTTCTTTCCCGGTAATTGTCAAACCTTCTAATGATTCGGGAAGTAAGAACGTATATCTTTGTAAAGATTACAATGAAGTTAAACAAGCTGTGGATGTAATTAGTAACTCAAAATTAAATCTAGTGGGACAAACTCTAGATCCTGAAGCAATTGTAGAAGAATATTTAGATGGGCCAGAATATAGCATTGAATCTTATACTATAGATGGAAAAACTACTATAGTAGGTGTTACTGAAAAGGTAGTAACTCCTTTTCCCCTGTCTGTGGAGGTGGGACATAACTTCCCAGCAGTTCTTGAGGAAGATATAGAAACATCTATTCACGAGACTGTAATAAATGCTTTAGATGTTATAGGTGTTGACTTTGGGGTAACTCATACTGAAGTAAAAGTGACAAGTGACGGACCTAAGGTTATTGAGGTTAATGCTAGACCTGGAGGAGATAGAATAACTGATCTTGTAGAGTATGTGACAGGAATAGATTTACGTAGAATAGCATTAAGAATTAACCTAGGTTTACCTATTAAAAATAGTTGTTGCAACAAAGAATTAGTTCCTTCTTCTTCAATTCGCTTTTTAATTGCTGATAAAGAAGGTTACATATCTTTCAATGAAAACTTTAGAGCAGAATCTATTAAAGAAATACACTGGTATGTAAATAAAGGGGAAAGAGTAAATAAAACAACTAGTAACTTTGATCGTATCGGTTATTATATTGTTGATGGTAATAAAAAAGAAAGTTCAAAAAAGATAGCTGATTCGTTGAATGAGTGCTTTGAATTAGCTATTAGTGAATTAGTGGAGATGTAGTTTAGGATGCTTAATGACAATGTAATAAAATTCAAGGCACTGGCGGATGAAACCAGACTCAAGATTCTTTATGAAATTTCACAAAATAATCGATTGTGTGTTTCCGATTTACAAGAAATTTTTAAGATGCCTCAATCTAAGATGTCTTATCATTTAAAGCTGTTGTTGAGTAGCAAAATCATAACAAAACATAATCAAGCGCAATGGTCTTTTTATGAAGTAAATCATGAAGAAATCAAGAAGTTAGTTTCTCCAGCGGTTTATGAAATGTTAATTAAAAGAGCAGTGGAATCAAAATGAATTTCATTGTTCTTTTCCTCCAATATGTTGATCAAGAGAAAGTTTTATGTTTGTAAGGGGAGACAACATGAAAATATATAGCATATTGGAACTTGGGTGATGGATAGAAGGGATATTAAAACTAAATATATATTAAGGATGATGGGGTTTATGAAAGAAAGTGTGTATCAACAACCTATTGAAGTTAGTTCTGGACAGGAAACGGTAATAAATAAGAAGTTTAATTTTACATCCAATCCTTTGACAGGATTGGTACTGGCGTGTGTAATTACAATGGCATTTTATGCTTTGGGTATTTTTCCAAGTTATTCATTTATGAGTTTTATTGGTTTAAGTATTGTAGCGTGGTTAGCCGTAGAGAACGGTGGTAATGATGTTTCGAAAGGTGTTGCACCTCTTGTAGCTGCTGAAATTGCTACGGAAAAGACAGCACTATTATATGGTTCTATAATGACTGCAATAGGAGGAGGACTTTCGGTTTTCTTCGCGTCAAAAATATTAAAGCTATTTACAGAGGGATTAATGAACTCTTCTTATCAACTTTCAGCTACTATGGCATTGGCCATGGCTATTGGGGCAACTTTATGGGTGGCACTAGCTACTAAATTTTCATTACCAGTATCAACAACCCACGCAATTATAGGAGCAGTAATTTTGGTAGCTTGTATATCTCATGGTGTATCCAGTGTTTTATGGGGGAATTTAGTGAGCAAAATTGTATTGCCTTTACTTTTGAGTCCTGTATTAGGTCTTGGAGTAGCCTGGATACTTAATCTATTTGTTAATAAAATTCATATTAATCCTCAAGCTGGAAAGGGTATTGCTTGGTTATCTAGTGGACTTATTTGTTTTGTACGATCTGTTAATGATACTCCTAAAATAGTAGCAATCGCGTTACTCGTAGCAACATTAAATGGATTTCAAGAGGGTGGAGATGAATCACACCTATCCTTATTCCTTTTAGTTACTGTTGCAATGAGTATTGGTAGTCTTGTGAAGGGACTAGCTGTAACAAATTTATTAGCACGTAAAGTAACAAAACTTGATGAAAATAGTTCTTTATCTTCTGTAATAACGACAACTTGCTTAGTAATGTCTTCTAGTCAATTAGGGTTACCAGTATCAACAACACATGTAAGTACTTCTGCTATCATTGGAGCAGGTATGAAGCAAGGAGCAAAAACGATTAATTGGTCTGTAATTAGAGATATTATTTTGTCGTGGATAGTGACTCTGCCAGGGGCTGGTATTATAGCGGTAATTGTATATTATCTTTTAAAAGCAATCATTTAATTTATCTATAAAGTTATATAAATTTATATTTTTTATTAGTTAGCATTTAAATAAAAAACAGTGAATTCAATATGAATTCACTGTTCTTTTTTTACTTAGAAACACTCTTGGTAGTAATAGGCAGATTTCTCGAAGTCTTTCAATACAACATAACAATCTCCAATTTTTTTGCAAATTTGTCTACAAACTTGTTTATTATTTGGCGATATAAACTCGGCAATTTCTTTTGCCTCCATATAATACTTTAGTGCTAATTCTTCATTAGATTCTTCAAGATAAATGTCGCCCAGCAATTCATAAGCTTGTGCTTTATGTTTATTCTTCGATTTAGTTTCAATCGTGTCGAAGCAAATTGATTTTGCTGATTCATAATCTTTTTGAGCGAAATAACTTTTAGCTAATTCGACCTGTACGTTCATAATTTCATTAGGTTTTGCATTGTTTTGAGTATAAAGATTAAGAGCTGTTTTAAATGATAACTGAGCTTGATGAAACTCTTTTTTATAAGAAGAAAGAATACCAAGATTCGTGTATGTTCCTGCTTCATAAAGTTTGTTTTCATTTAGCTTGAAAAATTTAAGAGCTTTTTCATTTGCTTTTTTAGCTTGATCGAAGCGTTGGAGTTCCATATTACAAATACCAAGTGCCATATAGATTTCGCCTGCTTTATAATGAGTTCGTGTTTGTTCGTTTTGTTCAATTGCTTCTTCTAAGAAGTTAATTGCTGAATAATATTCGCTTAACCGACCATGAACAATACCTAAATTAGCAAGTAAAGAAACACGTAGAATTCCACTAATTTGTTCATGAATTATTATTTTATAAGCTCTATTCAGTGTAGAGAGAGCTGTTTCGTGATTGTTAATTCTACTATATAAGTATCCTAGAGAATCTAACGATCTAACAAGTTCATTTACATAGTTACCCTCTTTTAATAAGGAAATGCTTTTTGTAAAGTATGGAATAGCGTGATTGAAATCATGAATATGCTCGTAATATTTACCGTGTATCCAATTCAAAATTCCTTCGTCATACTTATTCACATCTGGGTGATTAAAATAGTTCTTTTGCTCAATAAAGTTCTTAACTTTATCCCATAGATTTGCTGTAGTGTGGTTTTCTGCTGCCTTAATATCTTTTTTTATTTGAGAGAGTGTTAATTCTTTGTTTTCCACAACATCGAAGAAATCCTCTACAGAACAGTTTAATTTATTGCTTAAAGCCTCTAATACTTCATAAGAAGGTTGAATTAATCCCTTTTCTATTTGACTTAAATAACTACGTGTAATAATACCATCGGCTAACTTCTCTTGAGTTAGTTTTTTTTGTTTTCTTAGCTCTTTGATACGTTGACCTAACATATTATAACTCCAATCATATTGTGTTTTACTACTTACTCACTATTATTAACAATTTTGAACAAAAAGTAAATGTAAAATAAATGTTAATAATGTATTGACAATGATTACCTGTTGAATTATGATTTAGTTAAAGTTAGTAACAAAAAACTAATTTTATAAAAATGTTAAAAAGGTTAATAACAGGGGGAAATAATTTATGAAAACAAAAGTTCAATTATTTGGGATGAAAGTAGTTCTTTTTGCAGCAACTGTAGTGTTTTTAATTGATCCAGTATGGCCGTAAGTTAACGTTACAAGAAACTTACGTACTGTGTTATTGGTTGATTATGTATAACAAATGATATTGAAATTGTTGAAGTATGAAATAGGGGGAAAGAAGTTGAATATCTTATTGGTTTCTAATTTTGAAGGAGGATTTCAGCCCAACACAATTGCAACAGCTGCTACACCACTGGTTAAAGCGGGCTTTAATGTAGAAATCCTAGATACATATGTAGAAGGTTTAGTTGAAGAGAAATTTAAAGACAAACAATTGGTTGCTATTTCTGTTCCATTATTTGATGCTGTTACAGCAGGAATTGAAGTGGCGAAAAAAGTAGCTGAGATAAATCCTGATGCTCATATAACTTTCTTTGGGCAGCATGCAACTATAAATGCAAATCGACTTGCGGGTCGTTACAGTGATTCTTGTATAAGTGGGGAATGGGAACATCCTCTAACTTTGTTAGCTAAACATTTATCAGGAGAAACGCAAGAGAGCCTACCTGGAGTTTTAAGTGCAGAACAAGCGATTAAAGGAGAATCAGTTCATCCATATATGGCACGCAATCATCTAGATATTCCTTCAAGACATTTACTTCCAGCATTACATAAATATCCACAAAAACAAATCAATCGTTTACTTGGATCTGATCAAGTGGTTGGATCTACTGAAATTGCAAGAGGGTGTCATCATAAATGTTTATACTGCTCAGTATTTGCCGCTTATGATGGAAAAGTTATTTTAGTTCCAGAAGAAATTGTTTTGCAAGATGTTCGAAACTTAGTAGAGGGCGGCATGACGCATTTAACTTTTATTGATGCCGATTTCTTTAATGCTAAATATCATGGCATTAAGATTTTAAGAAAGCTACACGAAGAATTTCCAGAATTAACTTACGATTTTACAACTCGTGTAGATCACATTCTTGAGAACAAGAAGACACTTGCTGAAATGAAAGAACTAGGAGTTAAATTTATTACTTCAGCTCTAGAATTCCCTTCAGAAGAGGTTTTAGATGCGGTAGCAAAAGATACTTCTGTCGCTGATATTGAACAAGGAATTGCATATTTAAGAGAAATAGATATTAAATTAAATCCTACTTTTATTATGTTCAATCCTTGGACAACTTTTGAGGATTTAACAACATTTAGATCATTTGTAGAAGACAATGAGTTAGGGAATATTATTGATCCAATTCAATATGAAACAAGACTTTATCTATATAAAGGGTCTCCGTTATTGCGTAAACAATCTATTCAAGACTTAGAGTTAACAGAATATGAGTTCCATTACGACTGGAAACATCCAGATTCAAAGATTGACGAGTTATATTTTGAAATGTTGACTCCACCGGAGGAAGGAATCTTTAAAAGATGTTGTTTAAAATGTTAGTGAGATGTGAACTTGTATGAGAGATAAATCAGTCGCGAGTTCTTATGTTACCACTGTCAAATTAGACTCTTTTCGTGAAATTGCGTATTCAAAGGAATTAAAAAGGAAATTATTAGCTGAATTTATCGGAACATTCACACTAGTTTTTGCGGGAACGGGCGCAATTATTGTTAATTCTATAACTCAAAGTTTAACGCACATAGGTGTAGCAATCACTTTCGGGTTAGTAGTTCTTGCATTAATCTATTCGTTTGGTCATATATCAGGTGCTCATTTTAACCCAGCTGTGACAATTGCGTTATTATCGGCTAAAGAAATTTCTAGAAGAGAAGCTATCTTATATATTTTAATTCAAATGATTGGTGCTTCATTCGCTAGTTTATTTTTACTTTCCATATTTGGGGACATTGCGAATTTGGGTGCAACATTGCCAAGTCAATCCTGGACACAAAGTTTCATTCTTGAATTTGTATTAACATTTATATTAATGATGGTTATTTTTGCTTCAGCTACACATGGAAAAGCAACAAAATCCTTTGCTGGGGTTGCCATAGGTTCAACTGTAGCACTTGAAGCAATGTTTGGTGGACCAATTAGCGGTGCATCAATGAATCCAGCAAGATCTTTTGGACCTGCTTTAATCTCTGGTACGTTTGAGTACTTATGGATATACCTAGTTGCAACAACGTTAGGAGCGTTATTAGCAGCAATAGTCTATAAATTTATACATGAACAATAGAAAATAGGGGGAACGATAAATGTCTACAGCAAGACTTGTTTTATTAGGAGGATTTTTAGGAGCGGGTAAGACTACGACTATGATTAAATCAGCGTTAAAGTTAGAAAAGGAAGGTTATAGAGTTGCAATTGTAACAAATGACCAAGGGAAAGAGTTAATCGATACTGAATTAGCTCGTGCAAATGGATTAGAGTCTAAAGAGGTGACAGGAGGCTGCTTTTGCTGTCAATTCGATGACTTATACAATAACTTAAATACTTTAATGAAAGAAAAACAACCAGATGTAATTATTGCAGAGGCTGTTGGAAGCTGTACGGATCTTGCTGCCACTGTTATTCAACCGTTAAAACAGTATTATGCAGATAAGTTTAAGACAGCACCATTAACTATTGTAGTAGAGCCAGCAAGGTTGCTACATGAGCTTAATCTTGATGAAAATACGAAACCGTTCTTCTCTCAATCAGTTAGTTATATTTTTGAAAAGCAATTAGCTGAAGCTGATATTATTGCCTTAAATAAAGTAGACCGCTATTCTGAAGAGGAGATTGCTAAACTGAAAGCATATTTACAACAGAGGTACCCGCAAACTATCATTCAAACTTTTTCTGCTGAAAGAGGAGATAACTTAGAAGCTTTAACTCATACATGGCTGACGACTGATTTAGGCGGAGATAAGGTTTTAGATATTGACTATGAACTGTATGCTGAGGGTGAAGCGCAGTTAGCTTGGATGAATATTTTAGGAGATATCAAAGCAGAGCAAGATATAAACCCTCGTGAATGGGCTGAAAAATTGTTGGATAATCTTAATAAGCACTTTATCCGTGAAAAAATGGCTATCGCTCATTTAAAAGTACATGTAGGATTTGAAGGTGGCTATGTAAAAGCTAGTATGGTTCAAACAGGTGATGCACCTACATTTACAGTTGAAAATGTAAAAGAAGGAAAAGAATTTAGAATCGTATTAAATATTCGTATTGAGGCAACTCCTGCTATCCTTAACTTAGTTGTAGCAGATTCTATCGGTGCTATTAATAAAGAGTTAGGTAGTAATTGGAGTGAAACATACAATGAATGTTTTAGTCCATTACCACCTAAGCCAGTACATCGTTTATATGAGACAGTTTAAGGGGGATATGACTATGAATAAAAATGATTTAATAGAGATTTTTCCTAGCGTTGTTACTAACCAAACTGACTGTTGTGACAGTGATAATAATTCAGAAGAGGGTTGCTGCGAAGAGAGCAATCAATTTTTTGAAGAAAGTTTAGAATTAAAGGAACAATTAAAAGAACACTTCGATAAACTGGTTAATGTTCATTTGTATAACTATGAATTGTCAATGGATCGCGTATTAGCTCAAAAGAAATTAAGTCAGTTAATCCAAGAGCGTGGCTTTGGGAATATTAGTGAAGATTCTGTATTGCGTTACGTTACACCGGCGGTAGTGGTGAATGGAACATTAGTGAGTTTTGCTACAAAGCCTCAAATGGAATCCGTTTTGAAAGTTTTGAATAAATAATTACTTTAAGGTCCTTAGCATATTGACTAAGGGCCTTAAAACGTAGTTATAATATTTCAAAGCAAAATAGTAGAAGGGATGAAAGTTATGGAGTATAGTATTGTTCAGCTAACAGAAAAGGATTGGCCTCAGGTTAGTGATATTTACTTGAAGGGTATTTTAACTAAAACAGCTACTTTTGAGACAGAATGTCCGGATTGGTATAAATGGAAAATGAACCGTGATCTTAAGACATGTATTGTAGCTAAAGTGGATCAAATTATTATTGGATGGGCTTCTGTTAGTAAAATATCATCAAGATGTGCATATGTGGGTGTAGGAGAAACGAGTGTATATGTTCATCCAAACTATATAGGGAATAATGTTGGATTCAGATTACTCAAAGAGCTTGTAGATTTATCAGAGGAAAATAGTTATTGGACACTGCAGGCAAATATTTTTGCAGAAAATATTTCAAGCATAAAAATTCATGAAAAGAATGGATTTAGAATTGTAGGGGTAAGAGAGAAAATAGGGCAGGTAAATGGAATTTGGAAAGATAACATTTTGATGGAGAGAAGAAGTGGTAAGATAGGTCGTTAAATAAATGAAATAAGGTGATTATATGATTATTAATAATGGAAGCCAGCTTAGTGTCGAATACTTTAAATCCTATTTTAGATTAGTTATGAATTCTCAGCAGTGTACTGTTATTGAGGCCAAGGAGATTATTTTTAATAGGATTTTTAGAGGAGATCATACTGCATATGGGAATTATACATTTCAAAACTTCGAGCATGCATATAAAGAAATAAGTAAGATTGATGAATTGATTACAAAATAAGAGAAACCTCATATTTTTCTTTATAGGTGTTGTTTAAATAAAACATTCGCATTAAATCCCTAGAAGCAATAATTTTTTCTAGAAATCAGTTATATTACTTGAAACATATAAGTAATTAGTTATATACTTATATCGAATTCAGTCATGATTTAATATTTATTTTGAATAACTGCATAAGGATTTATTTTTTTACCTAACATATAAGTGTATGCTTATATAATTATTTGAAAGGAGGGATTGCGATGCAACAAACAGTTGTAGAGTTAGCTCAAGTATCAGGTGTTTTGAAGCTACTTGGAGATAAAACAAGACTAACAACCATTGCAATTTTAAATGAGCGTAAATGTTGTGTATGTGAACTTCAAGTAGTATTTGATATGAGCCAACCATCTATAAGCCAACATCTTCGAAAATTAAAAGATATTGGATTATTAAAGGAAGAACGGCAGGGACAATGGATTTACTATTCTTTAAATGAGGAAAGTAGTTTTTATCCAATTATTAAAGATATTTTGCAGCATGTACCTGATCAGAAAGAAAACATTCAACAAATTGAAAAGTGTAATCCAACCCTTCGATGTAAATGTTAGTGTGACAATAGGAAAGGGAAGTGAGAAGAATGAGCAACACGGGGAAAAAGCGACTGTCATTTTTAGATAGGTATTTAACTCTTTGGATTTTCCTTGCAATGGCTGTTGGAATTGGAGTTGGATATCTATCCCCTGGTTTTGTTGAGGGAATGAATAGCTTACAGGTAGGAACTACTTCTATTCCACTTGCCATTGGATTAATTTTAATGATGTATCCTCCACTCGCGAAAGTTCGCTACGAAGAGATGGGGCGAGTTTTTAAAGATGTAAAAGTATTAGTATTATCGTTGGTACAAAACTGGATTATTGGTCCTGTTCTGATGTTTGCTTTAGCTGTTATATTCTTACCGGATAAACCAGAATATATGGTGGGCTTAATTATGATAGGTTTGGCTCGTTGTATAGCGATGGTAATCGTTTGGAATGACTTAGCAAAAGGTGATACAGAATATGCGGCAGGATTAGTAGCATTTAACTCTGTATTCCAAATGTTATTTTTCTCAGTATATGCTTATGTATTTGTAACAGTTATTCCAGAATGGTTAGGAATTGAAGGTGCTGTTGTAGATATAACTATGGCAGAGGTTGCAAAATCAGTGTTTATATATCTAGGAATTCCATTCATCGCAGGAATGCTAACACGCTTGATTTTTGTAAAAACGAAAGGGCGAGAATGGTATGAAAAAGTATTCATTCCAAAGATTAGTCCAATCACTTTAATC
The DNA here is from genome assembly GCF_038007785.1 of Bacillus sp. FSL K6-0069. Classification (NCBI taxonomy): domain Bacteria; kingdom Bacillati; phylum Bacillota; class Bacilli; order Caryophanales; family Bacillaceae; genus Bacillus; species Bacillus sp. FSL K6-0069. The sequence continues at coordinate 78,990 of NZ_JBBOXN010000002.1, forward strand.
GCATTACTATTTACAATCATTGTGATGTTCTCTCTAAAAGGAGAAGTGATTGTTAGCGTACCATTTGATGTTGTACGCATTGCAATTCCATTACTCATTTATTTTGTAATCATGTTCTTTGTCTCTTTCTTTATGGGCAAAAAAATCGGTGCAAGTTACGGTGTATCAACAACATTAGCGTTTACAGCTGGAAGTAATAATTTTGAATTAGCAATTGCGGTAGCTGTAGGTGTATTTGGAATTCAGTCAGGTGCAGCATTTGCAGCAGTTATCGGACCTTTAGTCGAGGTTCCAGTTATGATAGCGCTTGTAAATGTAGCACTTTGGTTTCAGCGTAAATACTTTCAAACACAACCAAAATAATTATTCATAATAAAGGTGGAATTATCATGGAAAACAAAAAAACAATTTACTTCTTATGCACAGGAAACTCATGTCGTAGCCAAATGGCAGAAGCTTGGGGTAAAAAATACTTAGGTGACAAATGGAATGTACTTTCTGCTGGCATTGAGGCACACGGAGTAAATCCGAATGCAATTAAAGCAATGAAAGAAGTAGACATTGATATTACGGATCAAACATCGGATATCATCGATCGTGACATTTTAGATAAAGCAGATTTAGTTGTAACACTTTGTGGTCATGCAAATGACGTATGTCCAACAACACCACCTCATGTAAAACGAGTTCACTGGGGATTTGATGATCCAGCGGGTCAAGAATGGTCTGTATTCCAAAGAGTTCGTGATGAAATTGGCGCACGCATTAAAAAGTATGCTGAAACAGGAGAATAATTGAAAACAAAATAGGCCGAGAATTCTTTCTCGGCTTTTTTATAAAGAAGGGGAGAAATCAGAGATGAAAAAAATTGAAATTTTTGATCCTGCAATGTGTTGTTCTACTGGAGTTTGCGGTCCAAGTGTTGATCCAGAGTTAATTCGTATTTCAGTTGCTGTGAACAACTTGAAGAATAAAGGAATTGATGTGACTCGTTATAATTTAGCAAGTGAACCAGACGCATTTGCCAATAATGGTGTTATCAGTCAACTATTAACAGATAAAGGACCAGACGTGTTACCTGTAACTTTGGTGGATGGAAAAGTAGTAAAAGAAAAAAGTCACCTGACAAATGAAGAACTTACACAATTAACAGATATAACAGAAGAAGAGTTGAGTCAAAAGCCAGTCGTACGTTTAAAGCTAAACGTGAAAAAATAGAGAAAGAAGTGAAAGGCAATGACAAACTTATATAACCCAAACACAATAGCATTCACACCATTTTTGTTCTTTACTGGTAAAGGCGGGGTAGGAAAAACATCTACTGCATGTGCAACAGCTATTACGTTAGCTGATATGGGGAAGAAAGTTTTATTAATAAGTACTGACCCAGCTTCTAATTTACAAGATGTGTTCGAAATAGAACTTACGAATAAACCGAAAGAAATTCCAAGTGTTCCAAATCTACAAGTAGCAAACTTAGATCCTGAAACTGCTGCTCATGAATATAAAGAACGTGTTGTTGGTCCATATCGTGGAAAGCTTCCTGATGCTGTTATTGCAACGATGGAAGAGCAGTTATCTGGTGCTTGCACAGTAGAAATGGCTGCATTTGATGAATTCTCTACGTTACTTACAAATAAAGAATTAACATCAAAATTCGATCACATTATATTTGATACAGCACCAACAGGTCATACGTTACGTCTTCTTCAACTTCCTACGGCTTGGAGTGGTTTCCTGGAAGAAAGTACTCATGGGGCTTCTTGTTTAGGGCCATTAGCAGGACTTGGTGATAAAAAAGAGTTGTATAATCAAACGGTTCAGGCACTATCTAATCCAAACCAAACGATGTTAATGCTTGTTACACGACCGGATAGTTCTCCATTACAAGAAGCAGAACGAGCAGCTCATGAATTAAAAGAAATTGGTGTTAGTAATCAATTTCTACTTGTAAATGGGATTTTGAAAGACTATATGCAAAATGATAATGTCTCAAATGCACTGTTTAAGAGACAATCACGCGCGTTAGAAAACATGGCAGAAGAATTAAAAAATCTTCCTACTTATGAAATTCCATTAGTACCGTTTAATGTTACTGGAATAGAGAATATGAGAAAACTGGTTCAACCAATGGAAAATCTCTTGATTTCAGATGAGGAAGCAAATACCGTCTCTATCCCTTCACTTCAGACATTGATTACTAATCTTTCAGAATCAGGAAAACGAGTAATTTTTACAATGGGAAAAGGTGGTGTCGGAAAGACTACAGTAGCTTCAGCAATTGCAGTTGGTCTGGCTGAAAAAGGGCACCATGTACACCTAACTACAACTGACCCCGCAGCACATATTGATTATGTCATGCATGGAGAACAAGGGAATATTACGGTAAGCCGAATTGATCCAAAAGTAGAAGTTGAAAACTATCGTAAGGAAGTCATAGAGCAAGCAAAAGATACAGTTGATGAAGAAGGTTTAGCGTATCTCGAAGAGGACTTACGTTCTCCTTGTACGGAAGAAATTGCAGTCTTTCGTGCTTTGGCCGATATTGTTGAAAGAGCTAATGATGAAATTGTAGTAATTGATACAGCACCAACAGGTCATACATTATTGTTACTAGATGCAGCACAAACGTATCATAAGGAAATTGCACGTTCTACGGGTGAAGTACCACAGTCTGTGAAAAACTTATTACCACGTTTGCGTAATCCAGAAGAAACAAGCGTTGTAATTGTAACACTTGCAGAAGCAACACCAGTTCATGAAGCAAGCCGTCTACAAGAAGATTTAAAACGTGCGGATATTACTCCGAAATGGTGGGTTATCAATCAAAGTTTTTACGCAACACATACAAGTGACTTTGTGTTAAGAGGAAGAGCACAGTCCGAAATACAGTGGATTCAAGAAGTGCAAAAGGAATCACAAAATAACTGTGTTATTATCCCTTGGCAATCGGAAGATATTGTAGGATATGAGAAACTTAAAGAGTTAGTAAAATAAAACATTTTAATTAGTTACTGTGAAGGGGAGAAATAATAATGAATATTACAGATAAAGCAAAAGAATTTATTGAAAATGCCATGAAAGAAAACGGTGTTTCAACATTACGTTTTACATTTGAGGGTGCTGGATGCTGTGGCCCTAGTTACGGTATTAATTTAGGCGAAGCAGAAGAAAGTGATATCACAGAAACAGTAAATGGTGTTCAAGTCGCTATGGATCCAAAAGTAGCTGAAATTGTTAATACTTTAACTTTAGACTATGTAGAGGATCAACAAGGCGCAGGACTGGTTATCAGTGGCGGATCTAACTGCTGCTAACTAATAATTGAAGGAGATTAACAAACATGACTAACTATCACGAATTAGTAAAAGGAAAAGTATATATTGGTGGAGTAGACGCTATACAAGACGCAGTAAACAAGCACGGGATTACAGAGGTGTTTGATTTACGTGCTGGTGGAGAAGAACCAGAAGGGTTTCCGTCTGGGACTAAACGTCATGCTTATCCAATCGTAGAAGGTGTTGAAGGGCAAGATGAATCAGTAAGAAATGCAATTGCGGCGGTCAAGGAAGCTGTTGAACAAGATAAAAAAGTATTTTTCCATTGTTCTGGTGGACGTAATCGTACAGGTACAGTTGCTACAGGGTTGTTAGTAGAATTAGGGCATGCATCTAATGTGGAAGAAGCTGAACAAAAAGCAAAAGAAATCCGTTCAAGCATTAGTATCAAGCCAGAAATGAAACAAGTGTTAAACCGTTTATACGTATAATATATCTAATCCCTAAAAATTCATATTTTTGGGGATTTTTCTTTAATAAATTATATTCTTTCAAATTAATTTGGTTTAACATTATGTTTAATGGATATTATATAAATCTAAAAAATTTTAGTTTAGACTTTCTTGTCCCAACTAAGTTCCCCAAATGATAGTTTAGACTTTCTTGTCTAATTAGTTTAGAGTTTCATGTCTTTGTACAATAATTTAAGAAAGGGGAGGGAGGATGAACAAAATACCAACTGTTCGTTAAATTCCGATTTAACGAACAGTTGGTATTGTCTTATTTATATGTTATGATGTTATTGTCATTTATTATAAGTTGAGGAGAATTAATATGAAAATTCCTTTTATGAAAGAAAAAACAAAAAAAGTAGAAAAAAGATATTTGCAAGCAGAAACATTTGTACAACTATTCTGTGGTTTAATGATTCCTAGAATACGAGACGGAAAAGACATTGAGACAGCTTGGAATGAAATAAAAGATTACTTTGAGGAACCTCGTTTTAAACATGAAAAAGTATGTTTCAGTAAAGGTTTGAAGTATAATTTCGAAGATCTTATTGAAGCATACAATGAATTATATTATGAAGAAACACCCGTCTACTTCAATTTACTACAAGTATTTAAAGAATACCATGCCAGTGAAAAACAAATATTAGCTGATCAGTTAACCATTTATCAGGTAATGAATACAAGAGTGCCTTATAGTACAGAGTCCTACTTTCCCAACACTAAATAATAGTTTGTAAATGTTATAGTATGAATGACGTATGAATCATCCATAATGAAATTTTCAAGCGAATTAGTAAATAGAATATGATTTCAAAACGACAAGAACATTTGTTCGTTAAAATTGTATTTAACGTGAAGAATAGATAGCTGTTTTTTTATTCTTCGTATATAATCAAATTTCCCACTATGAAAGGATGTTTTTTACTGTGAGATCTAATTTTGTAGATATTGTAGGGTATCAGTTTGAAAAAGTTCATACAGGTGCTATAAAATGGTTGTTAGACTCAAGCAATGAATTGATTGATCACAACGAAAAATCAAATGTGCTTCGCAATTTATATAAAATGTGTGGCATCCTCCCCCCTTTCAAAAGTTCGGATATTGATTTTATAGAGTGTAAACCCGAATTTTCTATCGGAAGTGGAAAAAGAGTGGATCTTGTTATTGAAATAACACTAAATAATGGTGACCTAAAATATATAGTAATCGAAATGAAAGTTGACACTATAGCCAAAAAAGACCAACTTACTGCAACCTACGATGGTTTTCACAGCAGCGAAGATGCTATATTTATTCTTTTCCTGTTTGGATCTTCTCAAATTTGTCAGATTCCAAAACATAAGCACTTTAATACTTTTTGCTTAAATGATATCATGTCTGCCTTTAATAACATTGATAGTGAGCACTATATATACAGGGATTGGATGGACTCTTTGCAAGTCGAGTTAAAAAAAGGTAAAACCATTAAGAACTTACTTCCTACTTTAACTAATATTAAAGATAAAGATTCTTGGCGCAAGAACGGGTATCGTACGCATTTCACTGCTTTTTATTACCTTTACAAACATCTAAAATCCAATTCAAAAAACGAAATAGCCTGGAATATTTACAGTGGTAATAATAATCCAATTATGAATTGGGAACCAGGATGGTTAGATAAAACCATTTCTAATAAAAAAATAACATTCTATTGGGAATTTAATTATCAAGATCTTATTTTAAAAGTTAAATTACCAACGGAAGGGTATCTTTCAAGTCAAGAATTACATCAATTAAAATCAAATATTATTTCAATAGTATCTAAAAATCCCCAAATTAAGGGAAATATTGCTCGTAGGCAATCAATACCTAGAGTATATAACTCCCTATATAAATGGAAGTTTGACTTTTTAACGGAGAGTTTTGAAGAGATAATGATGAAAGCAGAATTAATTATTCAAAAAATTCATCCCGAATTAAAAAAATCTAATTGGGAATTTCCCAAAAGTAAATCAGTATAATACTCCAAAGTATTAGAGGTGTATAAAATGAGTAACAAAGAAAAAGAACGCTTTAAATCACTTGTCGAAAAGCACAAAAAAAATATGCCCTGGTATGTAGTAGAATATATAGAAATGAAAGCAATGCTCTCCCCTGCTACTTTATATGGATATATAACAGAATTTGAAAAGTTTTTTAAATGGATGATTGAGAAACGAATAGCGGTCATAAATGGAAATGTCGCAACTGAAATACATGAAATTCCAATTGAATTGTTAGAAAGCCTACCTTTAAATGAAGTGAATCGATTTCATATGTACCTTAAGAGTGAAGGTATTGAAATCAAAGCAATTAACAGGACCTTTTCGGCTTTAAAATCTCTTTTTAAATACCTTTCACAAAAAACTGAAGATGAATATGGGAATAGCTATCTTTCACGAAATGTAATGGATAAAATAGAATTACATAAAGAAAAAATAGATGCTGCAGCAAGAGCAGATGATGTAGCGAATATGATATTTAATAATAATGATGATGCTGCATTCCTGCGCTTTCTAGCAAACGATTATGAATTTATTCTGAAAGAAACTTCTACTCGTAAATACAATTACTTTTTACGTGACAAAGAACGTGATATTGCCTTAATTAGCCTTATTTTAGGTACAGGGCTACGTGTATCAGAATTAGCAAGTCTTAGCCTATCTAGCGTTAATTTCCGCCAAAAAACTATCAAAGTGATTCGTAAAGGGAATAAAAAATCATCCATACTTGCTACTCAATCCAGTCTAGATGATGTACAAGAGTATTTGAAAGTACGCCAAGAAAGGTATGGTTGTCCTCCAGAAGAAGAAATTATGTTTGTAACAAGGTACCAAGGAAAATACACCCAGCTTTCTGTCCGTGCCATACAAAATTTAGTAGATAAATATACAAGTGCATTTGATGAAAAACGCAGTCCTCATAAACTACGACATACCTATGCTACAAATCATTATAAAGAAAATAAGGATCTAGTATTATTACGCGATCAACTTGGCCATACCTCTGTTGAAGTTACTAGTATTTATACTAATATTAATAACGAGAAGAAACGCGAAGCCATTGATCGATTAGAAAAAAGACAATTTGAATAAAAACAGGATACTTCCTTAAAGAAGTATCCTGTTTTTATACTGTTGAATTTATTACTCAGTGATAAAAAAACTTACCAGCCTGAAACACCAGTTAATACAGCTTGATTGGCTGAATTACATTTATTATACACTTCCCAATAAGCATCTACGATCCAACCTTTTTTATACTCTCTATCAGCTGAGAACGCTGCATATAGTGCTGTGCCTAAATTCACTAATTCGAATTGAGATGCTGACTCAATATTCTTGACTCGTTCTTGTAAATTAGCTGAAAAGGCTTCAATATCCTTTTGTGATGTTAACTGTTGAATTTGTTGGTATAAGTAATTTGAAAGCCCCTTAGCGGGTATATTATTTGATAATGCACTTAAAATCTTTTCAAGTAAACTCTTTTTCATTCTTGTTCAACCCCATTTCAATTTATGTAAACTAAACGTATTAGGTTTTTATATAATACATTATATCATTATATTATGTATTATATATGTAATCACGAAAAATCACCGTTCAATTTTTCTATCCCCCCTTAACTAAATAAAGGTGAAATTTTCATATTCACTTGGAGCAGTTGCCCTTAATCCCAACCACTTTTTCTCTTTTCTTGTTCTATTGTTATGCGTTCTTTATATTCATAAGCCTTTATTTCATTACCTACATCAATTTGGTTAAAAACATCACTTTTCACGTCTATAATTCGCATCTTTTCATTCGTATATAATGTAATAAGATGTTTGTCTGGAGAACCTGTATCACCCATAAGAGGATTTCCAGGATCGCCTTCAATAAATTTTTTATCGATAACCTTCGCCTGTACTAACCTTCCTTTTTTTACTGTCTCTTCTTCAATTTCATATTCTGTCATAGCTGACTGTATTGCCGGAAAAATAAACCACACAATTATAATCGTAATAATAGTTATAAAAAAACACACTATAACATTTGCATTGGTTTTTTCATTAGATTTATGCATTATATTTATCCCTTCCCAGTTATGAAAATCACTTCTCTCTTACTTCTACAATTCTTTCTTTACTGAGTTGAATTCCTTCTTCTTCACTTATAGCTTATTAATATTCATCTCGGCACTCCCCCTTTCAGAGTATTAATTTTAGAATAATATATATATAAATTATATATTTTATATATACGAAAAACAACAATAAACTTAATGAAGTTTATTGTTGTTTTTTGAGCGATGAGTGAATTAACTTTTTTTTCAGAATTTTATTGATAAATAAATTAAAATTACATAATATATCCTGCTTTTCTGCTATGATGGTAATAAATAGGATACTCTATAGGATGGGGGAATATATAATGATTGCTTCGATAAAGGGTAATGAGCAAATCACAAAAATGTTAAATGACTGGTATATAGAGATTCGTGCCAGACATATTGGAAAGGCGCATAAATTAAAAGTTGAAATTGATCAAAAAATACACAATATTGAAGAGGACCAAAACCTGCTTTTATACTATTCTCTTTTAGATTTTCGTCATCAATATATGGTTGATAGTTTAAGCATTGGAAAAGACAGTTTTGATAAGGTTGAATCATTAGAGGTGCCTGCAGATCAGTTTTTATCGTACTACTACCATTTCTTTAAAGCTATTCATTCAAATATTACAGGTAACTTTACAAGTGCGAAAGAACATTACAACAAAGCTGAAGAACTATTAAACCATATCCCGGATGAAGTTGAACATGGAGAATTTTATTTCAAACTATCCACTTTCCATTATCATATCTATAAGCCATTGGCGGCTATCAAAGAAGCAACTAAGGCAAAAGAGATTTTTAAAAAGCATGCAGGATATGAGGCTACTATTGCGTTATGTGATAATTTAATTGGTTTAGCTTGTACACACTTAAAACAATTTGAAGAAGCTGAAGAACACTTTATTACAGCTATTAATACATTTAAAAAATCAGGTGAAGAAAAATTTATTACGTTTGTTCGTCACAACTTAGGATTAATGTATGCTGGCCAAAATTTATCTGAACTAGCAATACGATACTTATCTGAAGTAATACAAGAACTCCCTAAAGACTATAAAGCAATCTTTATTAAGGCTAGAGAGCATATGGAAATGGGAGATTCAGAGGAAACTTCTAACCTTATAGATAAAGGATTAGAAGTTTGTAAAGAGCTTAAAAATGAAGAGTACGAACATCACTTTTGGATTTTAGAAAAGTTAAATCAAAAAGTAACCGCTGACGAATTAGAAAAGACAATTAAAACAGGAATCTCTTATTTTGAGAGAGAAAACCTACATGAGTACGTACAAGAATACGCTAAAAAATTAGCAGTTTTATTCCATCAAGAGAATAACCGTTCAAAAGCAAGTGATTATTTTTACCTTAGCCATCAAGCCGAAGAAAAAAACTTTGAGAAGGAGGCTTTAAAATGAGAAAAGTAATTTTTAGCTTAATCGGGATTACAGCTGCATTCACATTTATTTTGAATTCTAGCCATGCAACTGATACACAGAAAGCGCTTAGTGAGGAAAAAATTGTACAATATGCTCACGGCCATACTGGCGGATGATAAAAAACAAGGGTCTTCACTTCATTGTGAGGACTTTTATTTTTATATGGGGATCCCTATTATAAAATTACAAAATACAATCATTTCAGAATCTTAATATAGAAATTAAAAGTAACTGGTTCCTTTTGCATCCATAAAAGGGAGCTTAAAATTTTAAGAGAGGAATTAACTATTAATGCATACACAAGAAGATTTCTATAAAAAATTAATAGAGGAACAAAGACTAGTAACAATATTTTTAATAAACGGAGTAAGAGTACCTGGCATTATTATTGCTGTTGATAAATTTTCAGTGCTAGTCTCCAGTAACGGAAAGCAACAATTCCTTTATAAACAAGCTATTTCAACGGTTTCTTTATAAATATAAATCTGCTTAAAATTGAATTTTTTTAATTTAAAAAGTGGTAAAAACAAAAAAGGAATCCTTAATAAAAGGATTCACCCCAGGAAATATAGATAAATAAAAAGAATTAAGTTTATTATAAAATAAAAGCATACTAAACATATTGAGAAACAAAAAATATTGAAGGTTGAAAGCAAAGAATAATGTTTGCTATACTAAATGCGCACAAATATATGCAAAATCACAAATAAAATAAGGGCAGCTATGCTAGGCTGCCCTTATTTTATTTTTAATTTCATAATCCGCTATTTAATTTGAGGTATTTATAAACCTAGTACACTAACAATCTGACATGCTTTGGAATTTGCAATATGATAGTACATCTCTAACCCTCTTCTTTCCGAGCGGAGAATCTTGCCACGCATCTTAGATAAGTGCTGAGATACAGTTGATTGAGGGACATCTAATAGCTCTGTTAATTGTGTTACATTACAAATTTTGCGGTGTTCTAGCTCCTTCACAATTTGTAACCTAACTGGATGGGCCATAATCTTTAATAATTCTACATCCGCCTCTGGGATTTTGTACATTTCATTACTTGCTTGAATAGTTGTCATTTTAATTTCTCCTTTTATAATTTTGTTTTATTTTAATTATCTATTTTTAAGTATGTTGTGTTTACTTGAGTACATTGTTCATAACCACTATAATGTTTATTCTTTTGTCTCTCTATCAGATTCAATATATATAAGTATTATGATGACTAAAAATCCAATAAAAGATAGCATAGGTATCGAAATGAAACCGAATAAATTTAAGTAATCTTCTGTACATGAAACTCCTACTGAACAAATCTTCATCTCATTAATAGGAAATGCTTGTATTGTAATTTGATATACAGATAATATTAAACCGATACACGTAAATGGAAATGCATACATGCTGACGCGCGGATCTTTTCTATACATTCCTATCCCCAATATTAATACTAATGGATACATGGCCATTCTTTGGTACCAGCATAAATCACATGGCGGCAGCTTCATCCATTCACTAAAAAATAAACTAATTAGCATTGCACTAGTAGCTATCATCCAAGCAATTGCAATGTGGTACTTACGAATCCATTCCATTTTATGTTCTCCTCACACGATTTTAATTGTATTGAAGGTTTTATAATAAGGATGCAATATTATCTCAATTATCTATTTAGAATGTCACTAATTTATTTCCGTATTTGGAATAACCGGTTTCAATGGATAGTATCCAATCATTTAGATCTTCCCAGTCATACCCCTTATCTTTCAACTCTGGTGGAAAGCAATTCTCAAAATCATCACGCATTCCGTACATAGTTTCTAATGCTGTTTCTAGTGGACCGAATCTATATACAATATGTGTTTTCACTCGTTTGTTTTTCTTTTCTGCTACAGCCAAATATACATATCGTCTTTCCTTTGCTAAAACGAACTTCAAAAACCCTGGAATTTGACTCATCTAAAAAATGCCCCTTTCGGTTTTCCTTACCCCTTTCTTTTGTATACGAGTAAGGAAAACAAGCGTTTTTGCCGTATTAATTTAAGAGGTGTCTCATTTTTTTGCTTTGAAAATACAAGACCACACTCATCATCACAATATTTATTACACCGGCTGCAGCTCCAATTTTTGCAATAACATATACAAATTCATTACCGCTAAATGGAAATAGACTCAAAAAAATAAAAAAAGTAGAAATAAAAAAAGATAAGAGCATGTTTCTTTTGTTCCCATTCATTCAAGAAACCTCCTTTTGGAATAAGTATTGATATTAAGCTGCATCATTACGGTTATAATGCCGATTCTTTTCATCTACAAATCCTTTAATGCCCCACACACCAGCCTTTAATTCTTTTGCTTCTTTTTCTGCTTCTAGCATTTCAGGTAGAAATGTAGTATTAAGTCTAGAGATATAGGCTATAATCCCATAACCAGACTTGACCATTAATTCATTAATATGTATTCCGTTACAAAATACATAAGCCAATTTCCTACCGTATTTGTCTTCTTTTTGTCCCCGATCATAAACCAAAGTTACACTTTTCCCTTCTAGTTGTTTCTTTAAAAAGGAAGAGGCTTCTTTTCCCATCTTTTGTGGTGGGATTTTTTGAGATACAGACTCAGGAGTATCCAATAACAGTAACCGTACCGTCTGTTTCTGCCTCTTTACGTTCACGTCTATCGTATCTCCGTCCTTTATATGTAATACCTTCCCTTTAACAGTCTCTAAGTCTTTTATTTTTCCCTTATAAGCTTCTGGAACATCAACAATACCTTTCCCTTCCATGTGCTGTTGTATCCCGTTTTGTACTGCTTGGGCAGGTCTTGATTCATTATTTATTTGTGTCGAATTGCTACATGCTGCCATTTGAAGTACGAATGATGTTAAACAAATAGCCTTAATCCATATTTTCATATCGAAATTTCTTCCTCCTAATCAAAATTCGTAAATAGCTGCATCTCAAAAACAAATAAAAAAGGACACACCTATGGCATATATATGCGTAGGTGTGTCCTTTTGCAAGATAGTTTTAGAAGTATTTTGTTACTTTCATCATATCATATTTCTTATTAATTTTATATATGAAATTTAAGATTTTGCGATATTATTTCTTCTTCTCATATATAAACGTGACTCTCTTCTGTGTAGAGTCATATGTTAATTTCGCATCGAATGATTTTCCTGTTTTTTTCGATATGAATCCTTTTATTGTATCCGTCATATTCTTTTCTAATAATTTCTTGATTTGACTAGCTGTAATTCTTTTTTCAAGTATCATTCCTGAAACAATGAAATCACAGCCCTTCTTGTACTGTTCGCATAGATAGTTTGTTTTCCCTATTATGACTCTACTCTGGCATAATGGGCATTTACCTACTGTACGATCCTCTGCAGTTGGAAATTCAAAACAAATACTAAGGTCCGGGTTTAATCGAATCGCAGCTGTGAATTCTCCTTTTTCTCCACTAAAACCACTAATGAAGTCTGTTACATTGTTATTCACTAGTTTTTTAATCTGGCTATCGGATAATTTCTTTCCTTTAATTTTAGCCGGCAACATAAAATCGCATCCGTTTTGATATTCTGAGCACCCAAAAAACGTTTTACGGTTTAGGATTTGTCCTTTTTGACACTTTGGACACTGACCTAGCGATAATTCTTCAACTGAAGGCAAATTAAAGCTGACTTCACCGTTAACGAATGCTAAATAAGCAGAAAATTCTTTGCCATTAGATTTAAATCCTTTTATAATGTCCGTTTTATTTTCTTCAAACAGTTTTTTAATTTGTGCTGCAGGAATCGTTTTTTCTTTTATTCTTTTGGGTAATCCAATGTTACAGTTTGGATGATTGCTACACCCGAAAAATTTCCCTCTATCTAAAATTATTCCATTTCCACAAGGACATTGGCATACTTCTATTTGTTGCTTCCAGGTCTCTATTAGATTGTGCGAAACCGTGTCAGGTATTCTTATAATCTCTTGTGCTATTTTTTGTACAAATGTATTTGTTTGGGCAATGAAGTCTTCATAACTCATTTCATTCTTTTCAATACGGTGTATCATTCCTTCCATTTCAGCTGTGTATAGTGGATCTTTAATTTGTTGAACAGGAAATTGTTCAATAAAGGCACGTCCAATTGGAGTCGTAGTAATTTTCCCTTTTTCAATGGCTATATAGTTCTTCTCATGTAAAGCTGGAATAAAGGTTGCTTCGGTTGCAACGGTTCCAATTCTTTTCCCCTTCATTAATTCCTTTAAATGTTCATCGTCTATTTTACGTCCTGCTGTTTCCATAAAGGTCAGAATGGAGCTTTCTGTGTGTAGAGCAGGTTTCTTTGTTTTGGATTCTAGTAATTCAAAATCGCAGATTTGAAGTTCCTGTCCTTTCTGCATAATAGGAATTTTAAATACTTCCACACTTTCTTCCTCTACTTCCTCTTGAAACACTTCTAGAAATCCTTTTTCTCGAAGTACACTTTCTTTTGTTTGATAGATATTTCCCATCGCGTCAATAAGTAATACTTCTCTTACCAGGTATACTGCAGGACGCATGAAATTACCCACAAAACGTTTTACTACGAGGCTATATAGTTGTTTTTCAATCTCTGGACGACCTTCCTCTTGATATTGTTTAGTCGTAGGTATAATAGCAAAATGACTTGATACAAGCTCATCGTTGAATGTTTTATGTTTCACATCAATTGCTTCAATATCTACGGATTGTACCAGTAAAGAATACTGACTCTTAGCTAGTGCCTGCATAACACCTTTTACACGCTCTACTTGCTCTGTAGGCAAATGCCTAGAAGATGAACGAGGATATGTAATAAACCCTTCTTCATACAAGTTCTGAATATGTTTTTTTGCAGTTTCAGCATTAATTTGCAATTGCGCATGGGCATCTTTATACAGATCTGTTAAGTTATATAGCAATTTAGGATTTTTCTTCCTGGTTCCCTCTTTAAATTCTTCTACTACAAGATATTGCCCTTTCAAATTTTCTCCCAAACTTCTTAATGGCGATGGGTTTAACACTTGATCTTCTGTTTTCATAACCGGTGTAAGTCCTAAATCTGTTATTAGCTGCAGATGATAATAAGATTGCTCTCTATAGTTTTCAATTGCTAATTCGCGTTGGCGTATCTCATTTAATAAACACATTTGTACACGGCCAGATGACAATAAGAATTTATTTTGTGCTAATTTTGTGGTACATCCCCTGGTTATATTCATCCCTAATAGATAATCCAGATACTGCCTTGCTTTAGCAGAATACGCCAGTCCATCGTATTTAGATGCGCTTTCTAATCGATTGAGAGCTGCTTCAAGTTCTGCAGCTTCAAAAGAGGATTTAAATACGCGAGATTGCTTTTTATTCACACCTGCATATTCGTACACTTCCCTATAGATTAACTCTCCCTCTCGGTCCGCGTCACATACGTTCACCGCATGGTCAACATCAGGACGTTGCAGTAGTTTAACAAGGATTTGTAATTGTTCAGCATTTTCTTGTATCACTTTATAAGCTGGCTGATAAATTAAAGGTAAATGTTCTAACTTAAACATTTTATACTCTGGATCCATCTCTTCCGGATTTTTTAGTTCCAGCAAATGTCCACGGCACCAACTGACAATATAATGATCATTTTCATAATAACCATAATAAGGCTTGCTACCAATGTACTTTTGTGAGTGACGGAATCGTGGCGATTTCATAATTTCATTGGCCACTTTTGATTTTTCTGCAATAAATAGCGTTTTCCCCATAACTTTTCCTCCTTAAACAAAAAAAGGACACACCTACGCTATGGTTATGCGTAGGTGTGTCCTTTTGCAATATGATTTTTTAGTATTGGATTATTTCTATTATAGCACATTATCTATGTTTGTATGTTTCGTACATAGTATTTATATATATATATAAAATAAAAGAAATTAAGACTAAGATTGCTAGCAAATAATAAACTTATTAATATTATTGCTCCAATAGGGTAATTATTAAGTTCACCTTGTTCAAACTAAGTATCGTTCTTGTTTTTTTAATTGAATTAAAATATCCTTATTTTGTTCTAATCATATTATCACCGACCACAACATCGATGTTATCTCCAATATTTATATGTTCATACAAGCTTTTCTCAACTGACACTTTATATTCTTTCTCCTCTACATTTACTTTTAGATAATACCTTTTCTCACCATCAGAAACGCTTGTACTTGTCGTTGTCATCGGTACACTCATGTTAATACCCGGTACAAACATAGAAGACGTATCAAAGGTTGTATCCATTTCAAGATCTTCTTCCTTTTCCTCTTTCCCTAATACTACTCCTTGTTTATCTTCGCCACTTAAGTGTTCCTTTTGTTCCTGCAACATATGATCCACCAATTTATTACCTTGGTATTCACTGTACCAAACAAAACCAAATACCAAGCAGATCCCAAACAAAACTGCTCCTGCATTCACTTTCCAATTCATCTAAAAATCACACCTTTCTATCATCAGTGATTACTTTTCCACGAAATGCTGTAAACGTCCCCATGTTATCAACTCATATTTAAATTAAAGTAATAATTTTTATTCGAATCTAAAGCCAACCAAACATTTTAAGAATAAATGAAATTCCCATAGTAATAATAAAAACAACTGTCATAAATACAATCACTCTTTTAAAAGTTCCGTGACTCAATAAATATCATCTCATTTCTGTATAAAAATCATATTAATATTACTCTTAGGATCTATTATTAAAATTTTTTCTTTATTCAATGCCGATTCTAATATTTCTTTTGCTTTAGATAGAGTATACATTCCACTCATTCCTCTTAACTCTCCACTAGTTATGATAACTTTAAAATTTTTCATTTTGTTATTATCACAATTTCCACATGTGCCCTTAATATCGGAAATATTGTTTTCCTTACCGCAATCTTCACATTGAAAAAGTAATCCCACTATAAACATCTCCTATATTTAAAGCTTTTAATTATTTGCTACTACATTCGAATGGATTTTTAAAAATATTATTTAACCTCAATTACAATAACAATTAGCTTTAAAAATAACCTTTATTCAATAAACTCTCTAAACCGTCCGCAAACTCTTTATCTTCTTGCCATTTACTTGTTCTCTTTATATCGATTACTTCAGAGATAAAACGATGTAGTCCATAGTTTGTTTTACAAACCATTTGAGCCAATTGCTCCATATTTAATTCGATATTTACATTACAATATTGTTCCTTATCTAAATGTTTATAAAAATGTTTCCCAGTTGCCATTAACTCTTCATCCTCACTTTCCTCGCAATTTAACATCTATTTATAGTCCCTCTGGTTTTAGTAAAACCTTTACTTTATTTTTAAGAGCACCTTCCAATTCATAATAACTATAGTTTTCTTCAAGGAAGTGTTGAAAAGTGTCATATACACTTCTTCTCCATATAGTGTTATCAATCATCGGTTTAATTTTGTCATCTAGCTTCATTAATACATCCTTTAGGTTATCTCCATTAGCAACAGGGAGCCAAGAGCCTTCATTATAGAAATAAAACCCTAATTCCGTACTCAATTTTCCTTCACCATCTGTAATCTCTCTTACTTCATATGTGTGATTCGGATGAGGTGCAACCACTGCCCATATGCCTCTACTATATCTATCTTCCCAACATTGTAAATTCCAATTATGTTTTGATATTAATTCTTGTAGCGCATCCATTCTATTGCCTCCTATTGGATTAATTATGATTTATGCGAAAGTTAATTATGTAATTTTCCATTAAGAAAAGTTGCATAGGATTTATCTAACAAATTAAGCAGTTTCGTTAAATCCTTTTCATTTCGGTAACCAAACATTACTCCCTTGGTAAAATCACAATCTATAACACCGAGGAAAGGTAAAAAAATAATTAATTCGTTAAAATCAACCTTTGTTTCTTCATAATATATATAGTTATCTACCTCGCTCTTACGAGCATACTCTTTATAAAAAGAATAAAAATCCCGGTGAAATTTTGCTTTTAGTGGTGTAATAGGTATTTGTATACTACTCTCACCTATTGTTAAGCATCTTTGATAGAGTTGTAAGACACTTTTTTTAGTTACAGTAATATTTTTCTTCAAAGTAATTAAAACTATATTTCTATCGATTTCTTCAACATTCCAATATATCAAACTACGATTCATCAATTGGTTACACCTCACTTATTCCTTTTCAGGGTGATTGGAATATTATCGGATTTTTAATAGGACATAACTACTATATTATTACCGTTAATTTGAATATGTTTTAAATTAGCTCCTTTTGGTGCAAGCTCCGGTTTAAAGTTACTTTCTTCAAAAAAATGGACCTTTGTACCTTTCCCGGGTTTCCCGAGAACAAGAGAATTATTTTGACGTTTTTTGATTTTTTTCATTTTGATTCGCTCCTTTTCTACAAATTTCAAATTTAAAACCAATTAACAATTTCCCCTAAATTAATTTAAATCCATCATGCATCTTTATTTTTCCAAAGTAATTATATTCCGCTACTACTATCTCACCACAAATGAACTTCCATGTATCATTATTCAACTTTACAACAAATTGCTCACCTTCTTTTAAACCCTGTATAACTTCACCTTTATTATTATAAATATAGGAGTCTTTTGTTACTTCAACTTTAATTTCTTTTTTCATCTTATTCATATTCCTTTTTACTATAAATAAGGTAAAATGATATATTGTAATTATTAAAACCAAAAACACGATCAGAAAGAGACAACCATTAAGCATAATATTAAATCTTTCCACCGTATCTCCCTCCTTATTTAATATTTCATTAAAAAAGGACACACCTATGGCAGTGGTCTGCGTAGGTGTGTCCTTTTGCAACGTAATATCAATATATTAACTTACATTAATTATAACACTTTTTATATTCTTACTCAATTTAATTTATATAATCACAGATAATATTTACTCCATCAGACATCTCAAAATACACCCTTTATTTCTAAAATATATTTTTAATCATTCTTTTTCATCTCAAAATCTTTTTGGTTTCCTTTTAGCTTATAATACTTCATGTTAAGACGAATAGATACTATGGAGATTACTATGAACCCTATTACATATAACATGTCTCTCTTTCCCCATTTCTTATTGTTTAGCGAACTTATTATGTAAATATTTCACATGTTTCTTTTCAATATCCTTATCCATAATGTTCGCTCGCAATATTGTTTGGTAGATGTGCTGGACCTCATCATTTGTTAGTTGCGCTTCAGTATATAATTCAATACATTTTTGTAGTTCGTTATAATACAGGACATGTTTATCATTAGATTGAACATTTACTCTTTTTAGACTGCATTTTGGATGGAACGCTGCAATAGAGATGGTCGGCAGTTGTTGTTCCATTACCCATTCAATAGCTTTTATATGTTTATAATTTTGTCGAAATGGATTTTGAAAAGAAGATTTCTTTCTAAAAATACTCTGTGTCCACCTTGCAGATTTCTCATTTCCACAGATCCAACCTTCGTAGTTTTTCGTCTCTATAACAAATACACCGGTTTCCGCGATAACAATATGGTCAATTTGCGTTGTATCACCATACTCAGTATGAATCGTAACATCATGTAACACGCAATACTTTTCTGAATCCAATTTGCTCAATGTACGCTTCACTAATTTTTCTCCAACTTTCGCTTTCCATTTTGGTACATGTTTTTTCACAACAATATTCAATGGAATTAGAATTGCAATGAGAATTAATTCGAATATCAATACTTTCATTGTAAAATCCTCCTTTTCACACTCTTACGTTTTTGCGCATTAGACGATAGATATACGTTTCTAATCCTAAAATAAAATATGAGATACATAAGCCCTTTATCACCATCTCTACAAATCCTAAGGCTAATGAAAGAAGGAGCCCGCCCCTAAACGGAAACGGTCTTGTCACTCTTCGATTTACTGGTTTTTCAATAACCCCAAAATTTGCCCAGGTAGGCAAACGCTTTTCCACATTCTTTACAGTGCCCGTTAATCCGTATTTTAGCGATAAAATGAAACATCCAATTAGTAAATATACGATAGATGAAAAATAGATAGATAGACTTATAACGATAATTGTAAGCAGCCAACCTATTAAAATAGAATTTCGCAAAGCAATATATTCCCGATTTCTTCTCAAAACAAACATTCCTTTCAAAATAAATTAGGGTATTTTTAAATGGAAAATATTTACATTTAAAAATAAGCATGATATGATACGTCTATATTAAATTTTGAAATAGCCTATAAAGGATTGTGATAGATATGTTAAAACTTGTAGTAGATAATACCGTAACAGAAACAGAACCAGAACCAAAAACAGATTCAGCTTTTTCTAACTTTTTCACCTGCAAAGACTGCGTATATTATCTTTCAAAATCAGATTCTTGCAGTCTACAATTAGCAGCTGATTCAAATAATCCCCTTATCCCTTATGAATGTGGGAACTTTGAAGAAACCTATGAAATTGGAACGGAAGATCCATTGAATTCACATATACATCAACGACTTCGTGAAGAAAAAGCGCAAATGTTAGCTGAAAATTATCCAGCACAACCTTCTATTGATCCGATTCATAAAGATGCAATGTGGTATGGAACAATAGATTTTGGTTGTTGGATTGTAAATGACTCAAAAAAACGCTTTACTCTTGCAGAACAAGTTCCTTTTAATAATAACTGCCCAGAAAAATATGCTTCTCCTTTCCCTTTACATGATCACGGAGCAAAAGAAGGCATCAGACACTATATGTGCTGGTATGTGAACGAAAAGGGCATAGGCGAATACCATCTACTTATTGGCGGTGTCATCATGAAAATTGCAGAAGGAGTTAGAAAACTTGGATTCAATGACTAATCACATCTATAAGAAAAGAATGTTAGAACATACAATAGTATTTACCCTGGTACACCTCGTACCAATTCTTATTTCAACCAGCATCATATATTTAGCCATGGAACTTTCTAATTCGGAGTGGCATATTTTGCTTAGTTATGAAGGGATATTTACAATTCTGTTCCTTATAACGAGGTTCCTAGTCTTTCAAACAAAGACAAGTATTCTTTCTATGAAACAATACGAGAAATGGTTTTCCGAGTTAAATATTATTTTAGTTTCCATTTTCCTTGTCAGTTTTGCAGGCATACCAGCTCTACTACAAGTTGTGTTCATTCTACAAATGGCACTCACTTTCTATCTGTTAGAGCGTAGTTGTCTGTATATCGAAAGATTGACAATACATAATCTCTATACAATACAAGAAATCATTTGCGACAAAAAACAACTAAAAATTGATCGAATTATTCCCTATAATGAGGAACACGGAACTCTTACCATTCAAACTAAAGATGAACAATATTTTTTATATAGAGCAGTGTATCTAAGTGGCATATTATCTCCTATAACTAAGGAAACATTTGCGGAATATGAAAGAAGTAACCTAATGGGTAGATAAAAGGTACTGAATTTAGATTCAGTACCTTTTCCATCTTTATATATGGTTCTTTACATATTAGCAAATAGCCATGGAGCGAGTACGGCTAACATACACAGCAAACAAGATCCTGTTATGACACGGTTAGACCAACGATAATACTCAGGCTGTTTCGTACTTTCATGAATCTTTCTTAAACGAATACCTGCAATTAACATAAATGGTGTGAAAATAAGTGCTGTTGCTTTAAACAGGTCTAAAAAATCCGTAAAGATGTTCATAAACGAAAATACATCGGAACTAAATAAGAAGTACACACTTAGTCTCATGGACATCATGCTAATAAATGAGAAAATCATACTCCCAGTCGCCCACTTCATCCATTGACCATTCTTTGTAATTAATGCCATAACCATGACAATAACGCCTAATACGAATGAAATAGAAAAGATATTTACTCCTACTTTAAAAGCCGGTGCATACATACCTTCAATCTTTTGTATGATTGATGAGCCAAATGAATCATCTTTCTCTGTTGCTTTTGCTCGATTGTTTAATCCCTTTTGAAAGGACGACGAAAGTTCGCTCCCTTTTCCTTCATTAAAACTTGGTTTTACAGAAGCTTGAGCCGCTTGTAAGGGTATAAGTAGTAAAATCATTAAAATAAGCGTACATAGGACTCCAATCATCCCTTTTTCTTGTTTCATCACACATCACCCGCTAATTTCGGTTTAACGCTTTTTAATTTGATTTGATTTCCTTCCGCAACATAATAAAGATCTGCTGCATAATAGATATTTGCTTTCGTATATGCTCCCATAATAGCATTCGCAATTTCTTCCTTCTCTACTGCAATGTATGTTTCATTTTCATTGTAAAATTCAATTTCAATTCGATTAATATTATTATTTAGTACTGTGATATGTAACTCTTTTAGGCTATCTAGACGATTTCCTAATCCACATACTAATTTAAATACTTTATTTGCAATTGTTGGTGGTTTAACATAAGTCGTATTAAAATGAAGAGTTTCATCATCTATCACACCATCTTCCTCAACTTCACACGTCATAATGAAAGAATGATTTTGCTTTTCGATTTCTTGTTGACTCAACTTACGATCAATGACATACTTCACGCTTGTTGACAGGTTTTCTATATATTCATCCAGTTCGGTATTTGAAATTTTAACCTCTGAGAATTCCGGAAAAATCATATAAGCATGTACATTTGAGCTACTTTTACTTACACGTAATACCTGAACTTGTTTCTTTTCATAGCGCACCGTTTGTTCTAATTTTTCTACTACATTGTTACTTAGGGAATTAATAATCATTTACATTCACCTTTCAAAATTGTTATTTTTTTAACTCATAAATATTTTTTACTTCATATAATCCTCATGTTTGGATTTAATCTATTTTAAGCATTGTAATATTGCGGAGAGTTCTCAGTTCTCCTGTTTTAAGATTATAATCACTTAATCTTAAACATTTTAATATTACAATGACGTACAATGTCTCATTATAGTCGAATATTCTTATATGGTGAATCATTCTGTCCCACTCATTTGTACAAAAATAAAAAAATGTTTTATCCTTGTACAAATGAGTGGAAAAATGCTGCATTCATACTATCTGTCTATAAAAATACAACTAGGAAATTAATTTATATATTCCCTAGTTGTCTATCACTCCATTCAACTAATGTATAAGAATACGGTGAATCAATTTGTAATTCTAAATACAACGGTTGATTTTCTGGTAAGATTTCTCCCTCTGTATGAATCCAATAACGCTTGTTATCCGACATATTCAGTACGCGTGTCAGTCCTTGTTCTCGTCTTATTACTTTTGCAGTCCACCCAACCCGATTCATATCTTCTACCTCTGATACTCCTTGTGGAAAAGGTAGATTCTGTTCTGTTTCTAGTGGGATTGGCAACTGTTTTAGTTCCGAAAACGTCTCCTCATATTTAAATACTTCCTCTGGTATATCCTCATCGCTCGGAAAAGGAATTCCATATTCTGCTTCAGAAGCAGGAGTATGATGAAATTCTTCAGCATACTCCACTTCTTTTGCAACTTCCTTGTCCTGCTCAAACGCTTTTTCTTCTTCGCCTACATTTATTCGAATAGATGTAGCAACTAAATCGTATATATTGGCTACATCCTTTTCTAAGGTAATCTCTTTCGTTGGAACAGTAACACGTTCTTGTTCCCTACCAATAGGTCTATTTTCTCTCGGACACCAATAAACAGGTCGTTCCACCGGTTCTGGCCCTTTTTCTTTTTTCTTCTCTTCTATCAACATGTTTCTTTTGGTTTTGCAAACTACATAAACCATATAGCAAATTAGTGCGATAAGAAGTTTCGTAAACATGACTTTCCCCTCTCGTTTAACCAAATAAATCAAACTCAAATTGTCCTTCAATTACTTTATTTTTTTGTTTTCCTTTTCCTTTCTTTTGAGAACCATCTACTTCCACAATCAATTCATCCCAGAGTGTAATGTCTTGTTTTTGTACAAGCATACGCTTATCGGCATTCAATGTTGTTAAAGTACGTATGATATCTTCTACATTCCCGTCAATTTCAAGTTTACGTTGCTTTACTACAACGCCAGGAACTTTTTCTTCTTGGATATATTCAACGGCTTTTTGCACAAATTTCGCATCTTCCATATACGATACGTCAAATGTACTCGGTAATGTTTTCACCCAGTTTGTAAATTGGATCTCAATTGATTCAAACACTGGTGTAATTACTTTACCGATATTTGCAAGTACTCGCTTAGATTCTTCCGATGCTGCCTGTGTCCACTCTTCTGTTGAACCTTTTAATTGATTCCCGCTTTTAATATTTTGGATTAATAACGTCTGAAGATCTCCTGTATCACCAAGCATTGCATTCAGTCCATCACTTGTTGCATCACCATTCATTGCTTCAGCAGCTTTATTCTTTTGGGCAATTAATTGCGCCATCTGTTCTTGGAATGTTTCTCGATATCCAAGATAGAAAGTTCTGCATTGCTTTGTTTGACCAATGCGCCAATGTCTTCTTGCAGCCTGATTTAATGTAAATAAGCTGAATGATAATTGGTAGAAAATTAATGTTGGCGTCGCCAGCAAGTCCAATCCTACCTTAACTAATTCTTGTGAACAGATGATAACATTCACACCGCTATTTACTTGCTCTTTTAACCATGCACTGCGCTTTGGCGGAGTAACTGTATTCGTACGAAGTATAGCTACTTTTGCCCCAGGCACTTGCTCTGCAACCTTTTGTAAACGAGGCTGAATGTCTCGTTCTTTCACTGTAGATCCTGTATCAGATACATAAATGATGGTTGGACGGCCTTCAGAGATTTCAGTATGCAATATTTCTTGCAGCTTCTTCTCCTTCGGCTGTATACAATCCTCATCAAATCTGAATTCTTCGTTGGACCAAACTAATTCTCTTTCCGCATTATCTAAGTGATAGTTTGGGTAGTGATTCATATTGTCTGGATACGAATTTCCTGTACGAATATAAGAGAGCCATAGTTTCCCAACATCTGGTGTACCTTTCGCCCCTTCAATCGCCTTCTCAAAAGATTCTTTCATATGCTCATAAGCCTGTTTTTGTTCTTCCGACATATCGACAAGAATCGTAGGTACATTAATTAACTCCACAGGATTTGGCCACACATCTTTTAAGCGCACATTAATGGTTGTATCCATTAAAAATTGGGTAAACACATAAGGTGAAATACCAGGTACGACCTTGGTTTTATCTAAATTACCTTGTGCTCCACGTGAAGCTATATTAGATGTGACCTCACCATCATGGTAATATGTTCTCTCGATATTTCCGTAGGTTTCATTCCATTCCATTAAAGAACTATATTCAAACCCACTTTTCACCATTTTTTGAGGGAACAGACGCCATAACGTATAGAATACGTCGCTTGCGCGCCCACCAAATAATGTACCTGTTCCAGCTACGACTTTCTTACAAACCCTTGCTAAACTTCCTAAAGCAGTTCCTTGTGCTGTTTCACTCTTTAATTCGTGAACTTCATCAACGATAAGAGCATCAAAGAAGTGTTTCATTTTTCTACGAATATACTCAACAGTAGCTACCTTTCGATATGCTCTTCCTGATTGTTTCGCATCATATGGCTTCACACGATTCTCTAGCTCTAGTTGTTTTTGCAGCGGTTTATTTCCCTCTTTTATTGCTTGTACTAATTTATTTTCATATTTGGTCCAATCTTTAAAACTCGCATATTTCGTTTTTACTTTTGGACTCCAAATGTTTGAATTACAATCAGCACATACACTATTTTTATTTGTTTTCGAATCTAAGTCACTTGCTGTAAAATCTTTATACTGGCAGACTTCTTTCTGTTCACCATTAGCTTGTTGAACTATAATAGAAGACGTTTTTTTACGTAACTTAGCACCACAATCTGGACAATAGTATCCATTCTTATAATATCTTTGCACCTCTTCCTCCGATTTCTTGGAAAGTGCAATTTGCTTATAAGGTAATGGCATCTGTTTAATAGAATCCCCTCGCATTGTAGTAAAACTAATGACAAAGAAGGTTGGCTTTTCTGGTTTTGGTCTTCCTGCCTGGATCCAAGATTGATGAATGCGAATTAAATCCTCTGTACGTTTAATCAGATGTACATCTGCGTCTGGTATTAAGTGTCGTATTTCTTCTTTTGCCCACTTCTCAGTTAGAGTCGGTGGCACAAATACGCAGGTACGATATCCTTTTTGTCCTGTCAAATGGAAATATCCATCTACTGTCGCTGTCATAATTGCACTTTTTCCGCTCGACATTTCCCCCTGTATAATGATCCCTTTTTGTACTTGTAATGCTTTTGCTGCACCTGTTGCTACATGTGCCTGTACAGGGAATAATGGTCTTTGGTATGTATCAAAATGAGATAATGCCTGTTCTTTCATCGGTTGATGTAAAGGCTCATCTAATTTTGTTACTTTATCAAGCATGACAGGCGAATATTCCAATAGATATTCATTTAAATCATTAATTTCATTGATCTTTTCACCTGTACCCTCTTGCGGGAATTGACATTTTCCAGTACGTATCATTTCTGATAAAAACTCTTTACAATCCTCCTCTTTTAACGCTACCTGCGCAATAGATAGAGAAGTAAATTCATTTCTATCAAAATACACATTTAATGGTTGTAACAAATTTCTTGTTAACATCTCTTCATAAATTGGTTTCGCCCATTCTTCTAAAATTGGGAGACCATATGGAGGAGCCATTAAGAAATCTCTTACTTGCATTTCTGGTGCTTCATCAATTGCCACAATATACTTTTCTTCTAATTCTTTAGAAAACGCAATAATTGCCTTTTTTCTATTTACTGTTTGTGTATTTATAAACTCAAATTGCCCTTTCGAATTTACATTCATTTTTTTGCCTAATACATAATGTAATTCTTCTTTTTGCCCCTCTCCAAAATACAAACGACTAGTACCCATTGATATGGCTGCTCTGAATGACTTTAATGTACTGTCATTCGCACCTAACACTGCAAATTGCATTTGGTTGTTATGATTAACTGCCATAGCAAAGCAGAAAGCTGAATGTGAAGCAGTGCCTGTCTCCAATTGCAACATCGCTGGTGTTTGTTCCTGGTCAAATGTATCTTGTTGAATTATTTCTTGTAACATAAGTTTCCCTCCTAAAATAAAAAACGCATCTTATTCGATACGTTTCATGTCCTACTCATTCAATTTATTGGTTAAAAATCTATAAACTGTTTCCACTCTGGTAATGATTGTTCAGCCGCATGGAGCATATCACTGGCACCTTGAAAAACAGAGAATTGCTCTAATACTTCCAAAGATGTACCTGCACCTAATTGAGAAGCACATAAACAAATAACTGTAAGTACAATAGCAATACGAAATATACGATTGCTAAACTCCCATACAATGTATAGTGCTCCTATCCCTAACAGTACAGACATATCTCTCTTCCTTTCCTAGACAAGTTCTTTGACTTCACCAGTTGGTGTTGCGATGATAAATTTCGCGCGGCGTTTTTGTAATACAACTTCTTTCGTTGTTGTTTCCAGTTTCTCGAATGAAGTTTCAAAAAACACATTTTCAGAACCACGAACAGCATGGAGTGTATCACCTTCACCAAGCAATCCATCTGCCACACCCGTTATCAGCAATAGTCCTAATTGTCCAGAAGCAATTGGCATCTTTGCTCTCTCTGCAGCTGTTTTCTCAGCTTGAAGTGAGTAACCATTTCCTCTATTTAAGCGTTTCTTTAATGTTAAGATCCCCTCTGATTTACCTACACCTTCATAAGCATCTTTATAATCTACGCGAGATGTGAAAATTAATTTATTTTGATTTCGTAATGTAGGTATAGTCCAACTTTTACGATTCACCATTTGCGCTAATGTATTTACATGTTCTCTAACAAAATCTAGTTCTGACATATTCTCACAAAAATTAGCGAATCGATCGTTAAAATATGTATCATTTTTCGTAGCTGCACGCTTACGGCCAATAAAGACACATTGTTTAAATTGCTCAAATTCTTCATTTTCATCACCAAAACGCATTAACCCGATTTCCTCGTAATTCTTAGCTAAAAAGTAGCTAATTTCATCTCGAGCAAAACGATCGTATGGAATGACATACACCATAATGCCACCGTCTTGTAAATAATGGTGTGCACGCTTTAAGAAGTTAAACTCCATTTTCTCTGATTTCTTTTTTTCTGTCCGAAGCTCTGTATTATACGGTGGGTTTAAAAAGATAAGTGGAAAATAGTCATGACTAATCATCATACTTTCAAAGCTAGAGCGTATTACTACGTCTAATTGCTCTTTTGCTTTGTTATATCGATTTGCATCTAATTCCACACCATATGTATCAAGTTGTATACCAACTTGTTTCACCGCATCTGCAAAACTTCGTAAAATTGTACCTTCTCCACAACATGGATCAAAGCAAGCATAAGCTCGCTCTGATTCCATTTGTAATAACTGTATTAAATGATTCCCTTCTGTTAGTGGTGTTGGATAAAATCCCGCCGCTAAATCATTTCCTAAAATTGTCGATAGGTAAGTCTTTGAGGTTATCTCCAACTTTTCCCCCGATCCGCACGGTACGTGCCACTTTCACGGCATACCGCGGTCCACCTATATTGTAGTTTTCTTTTCATCTAATAATGATAAGCTCTAAGCAAACAACGCTAGTTGTTCATGTTCCATATCCACTTCATTTTGTGATTACATACAGATTTCCTCATTTTTGACTAATTTCCGCAATTTATTAAGTTTGCCTAACTGTTCCTCGTTGAGTTTTAATTTATTGAGGAATTGGTTTATGGTTTCTATATTGGTCGCGTGTATTAGTGTATGGACACTTGGCTTGATGATGGTAAGATTTTTGTAGCTGTCATCCCTTGTTTCACTCCATAATCGCTTATGGTGACAGTGGATGTCCCAAGGCGAGAGTTTCTCACCTGTTACACTGCATCTTCCTTTTTGTGCAATATAAAGAGAAATTCGATTATCATTGTATTCTATGGTTGCCCGTTCATTTATAACTGGGTTTTCTCTTAACCATTTCAGTTCCGCTTCGGTTATTTCTGCCAAGTTTTTGTGTATAAGGGCTCGTCCTTCTGCGGTGTATCTGTTAATAGATTGCTTTTTCATCATCGGTTTTTTGTGTTGAATATAGGAGATTGGTAAAATAGGACATTTCATGAGAAATCTCATCGCTTTTGACTTTAGGTATGGTTTAATACCTCTGTCTTTCCCTTTATATTTCCCTATATTCGTGTATCCGTTTGTGTTGCTTTTTCCTCTAATTTTTGACTTTGGGAATCTGTTATACATCATGTGACCAAGACTATGGTTCATTTTACTGAAATCCAGGGAAGCATGCGTTGCTATTTTATAATAGTTGTGCTTACCAATGACCATGCTGTTGTATATACTGATTCTCTTAATTGTTTCATTAGAGTTTGGGGTTCTCTGTATCCTTTTCACTTGTTTTGCTAAATCTTGTTTTGTTTTTTCCAGTGCTTTTGGAGAGATGTGTGTTACTGCAATGTATCGTGTGTTACCGTTCTTCTTACCTTTCTTTACAGCCTTAAGAGTGAAACCTAAGAATTCACTCTGTTGCTTTTTCAGATTGGTTACTTTAGACTTTTCGGTTGAGATAGGCAGTTTTAGACGTTCTTCTAACCACATTTGAGTTGCTTCGAAAATTTTCTCCGCATTCCTACGTGTATTTGTAAAGATTTTAAAATCATCTGCGTATCTTACGATATACATTGGTTTCATCTTGGATGTTTTGGATAGACAATATGTTACAGTGTCATTACTCCAAATCCCATCTTTCAATCTCGGCTTTACCTTCTTGGCTTTGAAAGTTTCCCATTGATTACTAATCCACCAGTCAAATTCGTTAAGGTTAACATTGGCGAGTAGTGGACTAAGGATACCACCTTGCGGGGTACCTTTGGTCGGAAATATCGTTTTGCCGTTAGGCAGTTGCACTGGCGCTTTCAATATTTTCCGGATAATGACTAGTAGTTGTTTGTCACGAATACCCAGTGTCCATAGTTGGCGCATGAGTTTGACGTGACTTACTTCGTCAAAGAATCCCTGAATGTCTATATCCACCACATATGTAAGGTTTTGCTGATTTACCCGTTTTGTTGCGTCTGCTATAGCATTTTCAGCACTTCTGTTTGGGCGAAATCCATGACTTCGGTTACAGAAGTGTGCTTCACAGATAGGCTCCATTACTTGTAAGATGCATTGTTGGATAATCCTATCCCACATACTTGGTATTCCCAGAGGTCTGGTTTTCCCATTGGGTTTCGGTATTTCCTTGCGCCTTACTTTCTGCGGTTGGTAGTTTTGAAAGCGTCTTTTTACTTCGTTCAAGAAATAGCTTTGTTCCATTCTCTCAATATCCTTAATGTTTACATTGTCACAAGCTGCTGTTTTACTCCCTTTGTTTCCTTTAATATTACGAAACGCGAGGAGTATATTTTCATCTGATATAATGATAGGCATTAAATTTTTAAAAGAATTTTTCTTTGTTGCCTTCTGGTATAAGTTATCTAAGAAAGTTTGGATACCGTAGTATTCGTTGTGTCTTAGTTTCTTATTCTTTGGCGTGGACTTAGTTCTATCATTCATGGTCTATCACCTACTCTCATATTGATTTGGTGACCTTTTGAGTCTTACCAGAATCCATGCAAGATTAGATGAAATTTCAGTTCCTACAAATAGGCTTATGGCTGTTCCTCCAATTCCATTACAGAATCTTCAACGGTCGTGCCACTACTCTCACCACTATTAAGAATACTTCCCTCGGTTACCCGTTTCGTATTCAACTATATCCGCCGATAGAGTCATAGACCCAACGTTAGTGGCTTTCGACGTTCCGTTCAGACTATCGTTGTTTTAAAGATCTTTCAATCTCCGATTTAGGTGCTTGCTTTACCCCGTGTCTAGCTCCGTTGCCTGTAACAACGTTAGGATTGGTCACTATGCGATGTTTCCAATCCATTAGACAAGTCTTATTTTCAGACTCCGAATCATTTCTGACCCGTAAACCTATCGAGGTGTACATTCGCAAGTTCGTCAGTGTTTACACATTCTCACCTTGTCGGTTGACAGCATACGGTACTTAGTTAGTTCCAGCCGGTTTATTATTCCTGCTGGCTTTCGGTTATCCATATAGACACTACGAACCGTAACCGCATGTTTTACCCTGCTTCCAACATCTCACTCTGCCGAGTGTATGCAGTTGGGAATCTCACTGGGAGAGTTTCGGGGCGTTACTCCTTCATTCCTCTCACTCGCCTGAACAGTTATCCTACTCTTTATTGTTTTCGATGTTTCTACAATTAAGAATAGTCCTCGTTGTCGCCTATGCTCCCGCATTACTTACTCGAGAACGTCTCGCACCGCATAATCGTTCCCTCCAAGTTCTTTTTTACATTAAAAAAAGGAAGATCCAAGTAAATACATCACTTAGTTCTTCCTTTTACCCTCTATAAACTACCTCGACCTTATTAAAATGGTAGTTCTTCATCTGTAATCTCCGGTAACTCATCCATACCAGCAAATATATCATCCGGCTCTTGGGATGGCTTTCTTGTTTCCTGCTCTTTTGGATTATCTAATTCTGTCCAAGTGTTATCTTTTTTCATTTACATTTCCCTCTATCTCTCTTATTTTTCAGGTTCGTATACAACTTCTTCGTAATCAAAAAAATAATCTTTCAATTTACGTAGGATTGAACGAATCTTCGGTTCAGCTACGATCTTTGTACCATGGTAAAAACTTTGTTGCCCGACAAAGCGCCATAAGATTACATAGCCTTCTTTTGCTTCTTGTATGCCTTCAATATATAAAGCGATTTCTTGAATAGCAACCTTTTCATTAAGAGTATCTGGTTTAAAGTATTGAAATTTCCCATCTGGTAATATAATTTCAGCTTCAAAACATCCTCTCATTTGATTCACTCTTGCTCTTGATTCAGATGACATTGCTGGTGCAGCATATGATTTCTGATTTTTTTCCATTCGTGCTTTATGTTCCTCTACTGTTGGTACTGGTTGTAAGTGACTACAATCTTTTTTCATTTTATTATCTCCTCTACTGTTTAATTTGTTATTTTATGAATCATAAATAACCCCGCCTGCAAACTTGAAAACAACACAAAAAGGGCTTCTTCAAGTCGATTAAAAATGTGCATAGCAAAATAAGCTATATATACACTAATCGGCTCAAAGAAGCCCTTTCATAAATGAAACAAGACGCAACTTGCTTCTACAACTCAACCACAACACAAAAAAAAGGTGTGGGAATAAACGGAATCAAATAAACTAACAATATACCTATATATTACACAATTAGGATTATAGTAGCAAGGTGTTTTACAAGTTTTAATAACTTAAGTAAGTTATTAGTAATTTAAAGAAATAATAATTTATATTCAAAGTTAAAAATAACTTACTCATCAAATCTCTCCTTTTGTATAATTTGATTACCATCTAGCATAATGCTAATCTATGAAATAAGCAGTCTTTCACGGATAAACTTAGAAAAATCCGCTCTAAAAATTAAAACAGATTCTTCTAAGTTATAGACTTTTGCTTAGATTATTCTGAAATGAACTCTAAAAATCTTTTTCCAACCTCTGTAGTACCTGATTGCCACAATCCTGTTTCACTCATTGTATTATGAAGTGTGTCATAGGCAATTAAATCTCTATTTTTCAAATCTCTGACGATTTGGTCATAAAAGTCACGTCTGTCTCCTAATTCGGGGAATGCTGAAACTAAAATTGTAGATTTTCCTCCCGAGAAAAGGCTAGGTCTTGTTTCAGCTGTAAAATAAGATTCTGGAGAATTTAGGAATGATAATATTTTCAAATGCCATTCATTAAATTGGTCTATATAATTTAAAAACATTAACTTTTCATTTTCTTCTATCCCCAATTTAGGCGTATTGGAAATTGAATTCATTAATGCTACTCTTTTATCCTTTTGATGTGTTTTTAAAGCTATTGAATATGCTTGCATAGCAACTGTTAAGAACTCTTGATTATCAGCTAGTTCACTTATATTAAAACCTTTTTGCTCAAGAGCATGTAACCTACGATCCATTTCTTCCAAAATTTCAGTTCTTCTCTTACTTGCAGGATCTGCAAATGCAACTCCAAATAGTTCTGAAAGCATCGGTCCTGCTACCGGTACAGTACCTGCAGCCCCCTTAGCCATTGCATAAATAGTCTCTTTTGTTTTTTCATTCATTTTAATTACTCCCTACTTTAAATTTCCCCTTCTAGAGGTAAACCTTGCGTTATTGCAGATGATATATCATCATATTTTGAATTATATTTTATATTGGAATTTATATCCACTCGTATATACCTTCATAAAAAAGAATCTGATATCTTAATAGATACCAGATTCCTTTTTATACTAAGGGCTATATATTCTGTCTTAAATTATTAATATCTTTTCAATAATTGTTATATAGAAGTCTTTCTTTTCTTTTTATGACCTGGAATAATCAACTCTCTAATTCGCTCATTTATTTCATCTTGTAATATATTAAAGATTTTAATAAGTTCTGTACGCTCATTCTCCATCACTATATGTTTAGGGTTATTGTTAATAACTCGCATTATTTGTTTTTCTATATTGTCGATATCAAATTGTGGGAGTTCATTATTAGGATCTAACCCTATATTCATATATTTTTCAAAAGCTTTTTCAATAGGCAGTAAACACTCTGAGCGTTTAACAGGTATTTCACCAGCCTCTGGATCATATTCAATATGTTCAACCAAAATCTCACAATAAATTTCAGGTTTTACATGAGAACGTACTAGTAGATAATACAAATTATTGCTCATTAATACATCGTAAAGTTTTGAACCATTCATCTTAAATTCTATATTTCCTACTTCTTCCTCGTAATCAGTTTTTTCTATATATTTATTAATGACTTCACATATAGCATTAGATGCTATTCCATCTAAACTTTTTTTTATTTTATTTATATTATTTTCTTTTTCTAATATTTTATTTATTTTCTGTTTCCAATCTTCCTCAAGTGCATCAAATATATATCCATTTTTAACTGCCTTTATCCCACTAAAATCCAAAGGTTGAGAAGAAAATGGTTTTAGATTACGATAATTATTGATATCATTAATTATCGGTTTATAGCTCTCATTAACAATAAGTGACCTTTGACTATGTTCTAGTGCACCTTTAGCAAACTTTATTGATTTAACACCAATAAAAATCGCTACCACAATTGAGACTAAACCAATCCAATTGCTAACTCCTATATCCTTTATACTTTCTAGCATTTTCTTTGCACCTTTTATCCCTTCCCATTTATAGGCTTTTTATAATAAGTTCATTACCTCTTGTCTCTCTATCCACTTATCCAGTTTATTTTTCGTGTCATCATTTAATCGTTTTCTTTTACCTGATAGCATCCTTGAAAGCGTTGAATACGAAATATCAATTTCTTTCGCTAGCTCACGAATACTTTTATTATTCTTCTCTTTATACGTGTTCATTTTTTCAATATAGAACTCAATACTATTAGGTATTTCTTGATTTGGTATACTTATTGGCTTCTCTTCAATTACAGGTGGCTTTTCTTCAATCTCGATAATTAATGGTGACTGCTGCTTACTTTTCTTAGTAATCAACTCTTGTTGTAATTTAACAAGTTCATTTGTCGGAGAAATAATTACTTTTAATTTTAGCCAGTAATTCTCAAACCAGTTTTTCCCCTTGCATTTCTCTTCATCAATTTCAGGAGAGTACTTCCATTCCTTAATAACTTGGTCCCTCATAAGATCATCTAACGTCTTTTCAAAAACTTGTCTTGTAAGGCTTGGTTTTCTATTCATACTGATTTCCATTACTTGTAATAACCCTTTAGGACCACCAATACTATATGAATGTGTTAGATGTTGATATGATTGTTGAATACGCCAACGCCAACTTAGATATCTGGTTAATCGTTTGTGATATCTTTGTTGCTTGCTGTTATACTCCAATGCTTTCTTAGATAATAAACCTGTTAGTTTTTCAGAACCATATAGATATTTCGATAAAAAACTACCTGGTGTAACGTTCATACTCTCTATTCCCAATGTTTTATCCGTATCAATATCTTTTGCAATGATAATTTCATCCATTACAAATAACCTTCTAATTCTTTGCTTTTTATAAGCCAAGGTTTCATTTGGATCCTCTTCATTTAATATCACGATCTCATTATCTTCATTTACATAAATAAAAATACTAGCAAGAGCAGCTAAACGCTCCATAATCTTTAATCTGTCTTCTTTTCGATAATAAGCCTTACCATTTTTGATTTGTTTCATATTACACATATCTAATATTTGTTCATAATGTACAGGCACAATAGTCTTATCATTTTCCGCACTCTTTACCCACAGTTCTGTTACAATATCAAGGCAATCTGCCGTCAAATCATCCATTACTCGTGTTAAAAAAGTAGAGTCAATCAAGGTATTCCATCTTTTTAACTCTTCCCTTTGTAACTTCATATCACCATCGTCATGTGACGATACTACGACTAGACTATTTTGTTTATCCTGCAATTGAGCAATACGTACATTCTTATCTTGGTCATCTGTAAACTTATTCTTAGCAATAGTGTCTGATAAATGGTACATAAACCCTGCATTACTTCGCTCTATGTAATCACTCTTAGCCTCTGTATCTAAAGGTAATTCTTTTGCGACAACAGGCAATTTAATCCCAAATTCCATATATAAATCATCTTTTAGACATTCAAAAATTTCTCCCTTATAATTATCTAATTTTGGAAGAATGTCTATCGCCGATAATCCTAAAGCTTCCTTTTTAGAAACCCATTTCACTAGTCTTTCGAAAGTCTGTGACGAATAAGTTGAGTTGTATATCCTCTGTAGATCTCTTTCTACATCTTGATAGAATTGTTGCCATTTATTTAACACTCTTTCACTTCCCTCAACTCCAGTTAGTAGAGGGTATGCTATATATAAGGTGTTTTGAAATAGTACTTTTAACTTTTCCACTAATAATCCTCCTAATTGCTTCTAATACAATTATATCAATTGCTACTTATCATTCATACCATTCTAATTAGAGTTTCGATAGGATATATTATTATTGAGCATTCCAATGAATATTCCTATTGTTTAGCTAACGAAAATATGATGAACAATTAATATCTTTTTGTAAACTGAAGTGCCCATGAGAAAGGTATCTATCCAGAAGCAGGAAACTTTTATGAACACTTATTAAAGAAAATTAAAATGCAATTGATCATGAGTAGTGGGAATAATATTTAACAAACCTTTTTATAAAGGTTTGCTTTGAGGGTTCAGTAGATTTGAAATAAATTCATTATTTAAGGTGGAATAAAAGTAAACAAATAAATATAAGTTCACATAAAAAAGAAGCATAGAAAAACATTCTATGCCTCTTTTTTTATAAACAACTCAATTCCCATTAATTATTAACTTAAAATCCATTACTAATAGTATAAAGTATTCTTTAAAACATTTATAACTGTGATGCTATAACAGCAATAGAGTTATGTAGTGAGTGAATCAAAACAACAATCCAAAAAGCAGATAATGTAACTTCTACTTTTTCATTCTTTTTTTGATATACCCAATAAGCATAGTTATATAATACTCCAATTATTGCTGTAGCGACTATATAAGTAATACCATCTGAATGAATTAATCCGAATATAATCGATGCTATTAAAATGATAAGAAAATCACGATCTTTAATAAGAGAAATACAACTTAATACCCAAAATAAAAACACCTGAAAAATTACTGTTTCATATACAGGTGCCGCAAATACTCCTACTAAAATCTGTATAATAGCGGGTTCTTCCTTTATTGGATGTTGTTTTATTGCCGGTAAAAATAAATCTAATGGCATCACAAGTAAAAATGATCCCAATACCATAAGTAATACAAACCAAATTATAGGTAAATCAAACATAAATCTATTCAATTTTTCCAGCATATATCTTTCTCCTATCACCTTTTTATATTCATAAAATTATATATTATATTTTCATTAATACAATAAGGTAATAGAATTAAATTAGTATAAATAGTACAAAATAATAAATTCTCTATCTTCTTCCCTTTCGTATTTGTAATAGCAACAATACATTTAATTTTTATAAGTTTACAAAATTCGTTTTACACTAATTATAAGTTAAACATGCGACATCTTTCTCAACTTGTGTACTTTTCCTGCAAAACATGCAACACCTTTCCCATCTTGCGTACCTTTCCTGCAAAACATGCAACATCTTTCCCATCTTGCATACCCTTTCTACAAAACGTGCAACATCTTTCCCACCTTGTGTACCTTTCCTATAAAACATGCAACGCCTTTCCCATCTTGCGTACCTTTCCTATAAAACATGCAACGCCTTTCCCATCTTGCGTACCTTTCCTGTAAAACATGCAACATCTTTCCCATCTTGCGTACTTTTAATATAAAATGAGCAACGCTTTTCCAATGTTACGTACTCTTTTACTAAAACAAGCAACATTCTTCCCATGTTGCGTACTTATTTTTCGCAACAAGCAACACCTAATATTTAAATTATTTAATTTCACATTAAAAATAAGCAACATTTTTCCCAAGTCGCGTACCTATACTACTAATAAAACCAGCTACAAATGCTGTTATATCAGGTGATTTAAAACATTTAATCTAAAACAAACTATATATTTCACAGAAATCCTTTCCCAAGTCGCGTACCCATTTTCGCGAAAAAGAAGCAACATCTTTCCCAAGTTGCGTACCAAAAATCAATTGGAATATCTATAGAGTATTGATATTAAAGGATTTCTCCTATTCTCAATAAATAGCATCATACAAGAAAAAAGCAACACTCCTTCCCAAGTTGCGTACCAAAAAAAAAATCAAACTTTTTTTCTATCCCTTGTGGCTCTAAGGCTCGTAAGGTGTTGCCTTTTTTAAAATTCTCTCTTAAAGGGCACATTTTTACAAAATTCGTTTTGCTATAATCAAAATTGGTATATTTTATAGTCTTTTGGCATATATTTCTGAATTTGTAGAACGGAGGTGAAAAAGATGGGGAAATCATTTGTAATACGAAATCAACGTAGCTTAAATGGGAAAACAACCAATGCCGTGTTAGTAACACTAAAGTCTTGGCAAAAACTTGTAGAAGCATTTGAAGATAAGTACTACAGCTATAAAGATACATATTTAGAAGATATTCTGCAGCACATGACATACGAAGAACGTATTGCTGACGAAGAAGGTTTTGTCGAAAAAGCCAAGCCATCTTTTTCACGTCGCGCATTGTCTGCACTTGCTGAAAAAACAGGAAGAAAACATAAATTATACGGCATTACGAATGCTGATCTTGAAGTTTTCTTATATCTACATAAGAAATGCTTTACTAATGGTGTCATTCCAAATGTAACAATACATATGATGTGGGAAGATTACAAGCAATATAAAGAAGAATTTGCTTATATCCAACATTCTCAATTCTATATTGCATTAAAGAAATTAAACTTACATAACATTATCTCCATTGAAAACGGAGTAGATGGCCGATATACAATCAAGCTGACTCATTTTATGAATGAGGAAACAGAAAAAGCAAATCCATACGTATATATTAGTCCTGTTGTATTTACTAAGGCTTTCTTTAAGCTATCTGTAGCGGCTAAGAAACTATTCTTAGACATTGCCATGCAACAACATACAGAAACAACATTAAAGCGTTCATTGGACAAGCAGGATGAAAGAGGAAACAAAACTCACTTCGGTGGGATGTATCGTTTCTTACATAAAAAATATCCGCATCAAATCCGTTCCGTTATCGATGAATTAACAACGGCATTACCATGTACGGGGAATCCCCTATTCAAAATTTGCAAAATGCAAAAAGGGGTAAAGCATACAAAACGATATACAACCTTATATCTATCTATTCATTCAGACTTTTTATGTACAAAAGAATCTGGAGAAGAGCAACACAGGGATCCATTTACACCAAAAACCACCTATGCTCGCAAGGCAAAGTTTATAGAAGCAGTTCTACAGGAGATGAATATCGATGAACTGTCTGCAGACATGAATAAGTTCATTCATGTATTAAAGCATACTTGTCATCGTCAAATCCGCAGTGTAATTCGCGGACTCCGTGACATGATTGATCGAAAAGAAGGATATCCAACGAAAATTGTATATACATTGAAAAAACTATTGCATCAAACATCTCAATATCAAATCCTTGATGCTGCAGCGAAAGAAGGTATCTACCCTCTTATTGCGCAACATATACCAAAAGAGAGAAATAGTGACCGTGAGCAAGCTGTCTTTAATTTCGGTTTACATTATTCTATGTACTCTCTTCACAACATTAAGAAGATGTTTAAGAATGTGCATACACTACTGAAGCAGAAATTTGCGGTACCTGTGACGGAAGAATCTTATCACCGTAATTATTTAAAATATCAGGAAGAAACGTTATTTAGAAAATATGCATATGATCAAGGTGTGAATCTCCATGCATATATTGCTTTAGAAATTGAAATGCGCGAAAAATTAAAAGTACGCGGCCATAAAGAACGCACAATTCCAAGTGATGTACGTGAATGGTTTATTGAAGAAATTGATAAGCTACCGCAAGAGCAGCTGCGTGTGATTGAGCTACCAAAACAGTTTAATTTACTAGAGTTTATGCGTACCTTTGAACGTTTAGTACGTGCTGGTGTAACAATAACCACTCCTGATCAGGTGCTAACCGCAATGAAAATAAAATAATAGCAACTAGCTCTCTATTTTTGAAAAAAACAAAAGTAGAGGGCTATTCGTGTTTATTTGAGTAGTAACACCTTCCTACTACTCTATTTATAAATACTAAATCGAAAGAACTTCATGTAAAATGGAGTCTTTTTTTATGCACTTCTATACAATTTTGATTCTATCAATGCATAACTCTCCACATAATACTAGAGTGTATTCCTCTACTGTATTAAAACCTATCCCATAATACCTACAAAAAATCAAAAGGAAAATTATAAAAATAGTGGATATGAGGACAAATATGATCCAATGTGGATATAATCCTTCTAAAATCATTGTTATTACTAATGTTGTTGTATTTATCTAATAAAAATCATCAACAAAAATGTGAGTTATGTGTAAATAGTGAGTTATGTTCAAAAATAGCAGCCTAATCTGAATAAAATGTGGATAATTAGACGGTTAGAATTAACCTGATTACTAAAATAAGTAAAAAAGTTCTTATTTACGGGGTTGAATATATATAATGCGATTAGTATCAAATTCTTTCTGATTTCATGTAGAAATATAGTAATTCCTTTCTGTTTTTTTGTAGAATTAAACGTCTAATAATCATTGAATTTACGAATACATTTTCTGCTATTTATGATTTTTTAGGTTCTAACATGAAATTTTCCCTTGTGGGAGTAGATATTTCCCCTGTTTTTGATAACCTATAATAGTTTTATCTTTATTTCTTTTTTTATATAAGGTATATATTTATAATAGATTTTTAATATAGCTAGTATAATTGTTAATAAGATGTCCGACCTAATTGAAAATATTTGTAAATTGCGTTATAATAATGGTAATTAAACAGATCATTACCCTCATACAAAAGGACAAACCTACGTATCCCTACCAGGACTAGGTTTGTCCTTTTTTCATTTTAATAAACAATTTATATTGGAGGATTACACATGGCTACACTAAAAGAAACAACTTACATAGAAATGAATACCTATAACGAGATTGGATTTTTTAAAGGGATTGTTTGGGGATTAGTTTTTGTAGTGCCTTTTTGGAGTATTATGATAACTCTATTTATCTGGCTTTATAACTAATAAACAACATATCCAAAAAGCAAAGGGTTGTTTGTCCGTTTGCTTTTTGGATATGCCAGCAACCGTGCGTAGCAAAGGGCGGTAGCAGGTCTTTCACTTATTTTCTGTTATAATATATCCAAAGAAATTAGGTGACTATATTGAATGAGACAATTAACTTAGAAAAAACTTTAGAAGCGTTCTCTACATATTTAAGTGAAAAAGGCCGAAAACATTCTACAATCCAACGCTATGCATACGATATTAAAGATTTTTATAGATGGTTGAATGAAAATGAGTTGCTTTTACATATAAAATCATGGAATGAAATATCCGTAGATGATTATCAATCTTATTTCTCAGTGTTAGAAAATAAACGAGAATATTCTCTTAAAACAAGGCACAGGATATGGGTGGTTTTAAAGAGGTTACACATGTTTTTAGGTATAGTTAGTCCATTAGATGATATTCATCTCTCTTTAATTCCGGATCAATCACTAAATGACAATGATTTTATTACCGAATTGGAAGAGGCGCTTTTAAAACAAACTGTTCTATCAACTAAGGGATTAACAGAAAGACAAGCTAAATACCGTCCTCTAATCATGGATAGAAACGCTTGTATAATTAATTTAATAGTAAACTATGGTTTGTCTTTGCAAGAGCTTGTATCGCTTAATATGAACCATATACAGTTTGCTAGGAACACTTTAATTGTTCCAGGAGAAAACGGAGATACTAGATCCATCTTCTTAACAGCCGAAGCTACACAACAGCTTTACAAATATTATTCGACTATCCCTGAACCTGTAAGACCTCGACAGCACACAGATAATCCTCTATTTGTGGCATTTGATTTTAATCGAGGTACTTATCGATGGGTTTACGAAAATGATGCACCAAAAGCTTTGTCTGAGGTTGCTATACAAAAGATGATTCGACTTGAAGTGAAACGAGCAGAATTAGATAGGCGTATTTCTGCACAGCAGATGAGGAACACATTTATTCTTCGCCTTATTAAGCAAGGACTTTCTGAAAGTGAATTAATTGATAGAATTGGTTTTAAGACTAAAATATCATTGAAAAGATATTTTCAATATTTAAGATTAAGCTGTTAATAATGCTCTAGATGAACAAGTCCATCACAAAAGGTATTTAAAGGAATGAGAAAAATGCACGAGAAAGGAATATATGTTATGCAAAACACTTTAACTTTATGTTTAGTAAAATTAGGAGAATTGTTTTATGCAGGTGGATTGCACAGAATACCATACGATGAAACTTCATTTAGTTATGAGTTTGTAAAAGATGAAGAAGTGGCATTTCTCTTTATAGATAAAGATATAGCCGAACGAATTGCTAAAAAATGTGGTGGTGTTGTAATTAATAAAGAAATTACTTCGCATGAATACACTCAACTAACCATTAAGCACGAATGTTATATAAAAAGCGGAAAAGATTGGGATTTGGAACAAGAAAAAGTTATTCAAAAATTTTTAAGTAATTAAGATTTTCAAAACTTCATCACTCTGAAACAGTTAAATGTTCTTTTTAAAATCAATACATAAATAAAAGACAGCAACGCTTGTGTTGCTGTCTTTTGTTTACAATGACTCACTAATTAATTTTGCGATGTCGACAAATTTCTCTGCAAATAATATAAAGACAATTGCAAGTAACCCGCAAAGTGTCTTTACGGAGAACTCAACAGCATCTACATTAGGCTTAGTTAAATTAATAAGTCCGCCAATTCCCATAAACAGTGTAATCAACCCAAGCATAAACTTTGTAATAGGAGTTACTCCGGGTATTTCATTTCCTACAAATAGCTGAAAGCAGTAGTACATGCTCCAAATAAAAAATACTATTGTTGGAATTGTGGTTAGAATTTGAATACATCTGTCTTTGAAACTAATTTCAGTCATAAGTATCCTCCTTGAATCCTATATTTATACGTTCCTAATAGTTCTTTGGTAAATATCGTAACTATTTTTTAAAAATCTGTTTCCTTCTCATTTTTTTATCGATTTCTTTAATTGCGTTTTCATTTTCTTTAATTAATTCATCAAAGTGTTCTTCCTTATTCTCTTCTATATACTTCATAAGTTTTTTGAATTCCATTATAATCTCCTCTTGCCTTTGTAATATAGAAAGCACCTATTGAATAGGTACTCTCTAAATATATCTATTATTTATATATCACGCTATAAGAAATGTTTCGTTAGCCATTTCTTTAAGTATTTTTGCAAAGAGGTGATTAGTCTCCTCGGATAGCAACTCCTCTGTTTCTAGCAATCGAGAGAGCCTACTTATAAACTCTGTAGTATATAGGATCTTCGTATTTTCTAATTCATCCGGATTAAATAATTGTTCATTCTTCATAGAATGAATGAACAGCTGTACAAGCATCTTCTTATGTTGTGCTTCTGCCTTTTCATGGTACATCGTCATACCTAACCATTGACGTATAATGCGTTCAGCATCTCTTGCTTCTGTTATATCAAATCTAGATACAACAAAGGTTAGTTTGTTCCATGTAAGCTTTGCAGAATCATTAGAATAATTTGAAGGAAAAAAGAAAAAACTCTGCTGCGTAACTTTCTGTCGTTCCTTCATCCAACGAAATATCTCCTGCTTCCCTAAATGAACATCAATTTCCACGAAAAACACAGGGAATGGAGACGTCGTTTTTTCTTCATTTATTGTACAATCAGGTTTGAACACCAATTCACCAAGACATGCGTGATGTATTGGCTCCAATTCATCTCGATATACACGAATACCATCTGTGTCATACCAGCCTTGTAGTACTGCCTCAATTTCTTCTTCAGATATAAGACTCGTATTCATTTCTTGTTGAATATAAAGTAGATATTCTAAAAGCATTCTTCTACCTTCTACTGTTAGTCCTCCAGGTGCATAGTCTCCCTTTTCTGTACGATCAAACATAATATAATCATATTCAACATGATTACATATGGAAAACAAGTCTGAATCCCTTTTATTTTCGTTTCTAAGGAGCGTTTGCAGGCTTCGTCTATTCATTACATTCCGATACCGAATATCGTTTCTAATCGAACGTAAGAAGCTTTTCCAGGATTGTAGATAAGCATAGTCCGTATACCCCTCACTAATTAGCTGGGTCAACATTTTATCCTCACCATTCATCATTAGGCAAGTCCAACATCCACTACGTGAGTTTGCAGCTCCACAAGCATTTCCCTGCTGCTTCCCACCTGTTTTTATGCCACATTCAAACATAGCTTGTCCATACTGTATGCTCATTTCTTCCACATCCACACCAAAGGGCAGTATCCCTCTATCTAAAAGTAACATCCATACTTCATCACCGGTTAAAAATTTAACTGGATTAAAGCAGAGGATATTCTTCATA
Organism: Bacillus sp. FSL K6-0069; assembly: GCF_038007785.1. NCBI lineage: Bacteria > Bacillati > Bacillota > Bacilli > Caryophanales > Bacillaceae > Bacillus > Bacillus sp. FSL K6-0069. The sequence goes on from NZ_JBBOXN010000002.1 coordinate 122,656, forward strand.
TCATTATGACGTGAAAATAAGGAATCATTACTTATCTCATGCTTTTGAATACTATGTCTTCTTCGAGCGCTCTCTTCATTACGAACGGCCAGCATAAGCACACCATCATATTCATCAAAGCATTCTACTGCAGTAGTAGTTTGAGAAGCTATTAAGATTTCTTTCATCTTTCGCTGCATCGGTTTGACCTTGAGAGAGTCAGTACACCATCTCAATCTACTGTTTCCGCTCGGTGGTAAAACGCCTCTGCCTATTACTTTATACCAATATGATTCTTTCATAAGTGGTTTCACACCATGAACGACAAATGGTAGGTTTTGCTCATTTGCTTTCTCCTGGATCTTTTGTAATGTCCTTGAGATATAAGCCGTCATAGCAGGTGTTTCTACTCCAACTTCGGAAGTTAAGATATGAATTGGATTTGTACGTTCCTCTAGTGGTAGCTCAGCAATTGCATCCCATAGTAACGTCAACATGGCAGAACTATCTTTCCCCCCACTGTAACCTACAAAACAACAATCGCGAGATAAATAGACTTTTTTCATTTCCTCTTTAATTTCTTTATATATATCCATCATTATATTGTTATCCCCATAGCAAAGTATCATTTCATACTACTATGGAGCATACCTCCTCTGTTTTTAGATAGAAAAAGAGAGTCCCTATTTAATAGGCACTCTCTTTTGTGTATATCCTCTATTTTTAATCAACTGTGATTTCATGTATATTCAACTTGTTTAACTTTTCCATATAAAAGCTCATTACTTTTTGAGCATGTTGTATAGCGATTAATCCATCTTGAACAGTAAGTGCTTCAAAATACGGATAACGAATGTCTGTAGCATAACCATTTAGCTGCACGCACTGTTCTAAAATCAATGAGAATTCCTCATCTAATTTCCGACATGATTTGTGCAGCATTAAAAGGTTATGAGTTTTTGGGACTGTCCTACCGTTTAGTGCAAGAAATCCTTTTAGAAGTTTTTCCACACATTGTTGACTATGATAACAAATAATTGCAGTTGGGAAAGGTTTCATGTGAGTTAAGTAACTAGCAGAATCTAAATCAGATTTTGCAATAAATACCCACTCTTTTAGATCCTCAATATTTCTCATATAGGACCTTCCCTTCTAGTGCAATCTTATGTTCCATAGTAACGGTACGGCTAGCACGTTCTTGAAACTCTTCTGGTCCGTACACTAAAATATCAACTGGTGTTTCCATAACATCATAAATACCCCAATTGATACGATTAATGACTTCCCTTTTTCTTTCTCCGACACCTTCCACAACAATACAGAGATCAAAATCACTGTCTTCATTTGGTGTGCCATATGCATGAGAGCCAAAAAGGATGATTTTTTGGACAGAAGATACAGTTTCACGAATCTTTTGCACTAATAGGTCCAATTCCCTTTGTACTTCTTCGTTAATCCGAATCACTCCTCGGATAAAGTAATTATATTGACGTTTAAGTATATTATACATACGTTTCCCTTCTCCTTGCTATTACATATTTATTTTTATATTTTTCTCTTGTTTCCCAACGTTCTGCAATGCTTGATAACATTCGTATATCTGCTTGAAATCTTGTAAAAATCCATCGTCAGAGATACTATGAAAGCCTTTAAAGTTCTTTCTACACCAATATAAAATGCTAGATTCATCCTTCGCTAAAAAAGAATCCGGATTGAAATGAATCAAAGCCTCTGCTAAACAAGCCAGAAGCAATGGTATCATTCCGGAATCTTGCTTTGATAAATCAAGTACAGATACAACGGTATACTGTTTATATTGGTAGTATTGTAGAACACCATTACACATGTTTGTTGGTGTTAAACTGTGTTGTAATTGAGTGGAATCTAATTGATACACTCTCATCTTGTCCCCTCCTATATCATTACCCCTCAATTGGTGCAGCTTTCATAAAAGCCTTTTGAGCTTGGAAAATGATATAGTGATTCGATACGGTACCTTCATCAAAGAGTTCGTTGACGAATTGAGCAACAGTCATGGCAGCGAACTTATTGGTAATAACGCGCTGTGGTTCTGAAGCAGCTAATTCGGAACAACTTAATTGACTTGGAGCTGTTTCTTTTTTCGTAAAAGCATCCGGAAATAAATCACCAAGCGGTGAAAGAATGACCTCGCCATTCAATTTAACTCCACATACTGCTTGTCCGTTATAACCACTGTTTTTATAATCAGCTATTTGTTGAGGTGTCCAATGTCTTTTATTTACTTCTCTCCAATTATCAGGAACTGTTACAGCTGTATTCCCTACATCGATGTAAAGAAGATTATCTGATTGATGGAAGAATTGATGAAAGACCTCGCGAGAAAACATATTATCTACTGCCCCAATTACAATTGGCAGATACAAGTAATCGTCTTTATGTTGTTTTTTTAATAAATCATATTTGTTACCAAACAACTGCTGCATTGTTTCTATGTCTTCTATATACTGCGACGTAAAGGAAGAGATAGGAACGTTATAGCCAGCTTTATATCGACGAGCCAGTACTTCTGCTTTGTATTTACCAACATCAGGTCGAATAAAGAGTTGATTTCCAAGGTTGTAGAGTAGGAAGCGAGCGCCTTGTCATATTGCTATGATAGGTTTCTCAAAACCCCTCACCGAACCGTACGTACTCCTCTCAGAGTATACGGCTCTCCATCAATTGCTTGTCAAAGTTACTTTTTTCTGTTTTTCGCTATAAGTTCTACTCTCATGTCATAGTGAATTTCATTATGGCAATCCTCACACACGGCTAATGTTTTGCGTCTACGGGCAATCATTAATTTTTGCCATTTGGCTTTGCCTTTCTCAACATCTTTCATTTTTCGAACATGGTGCATTACTAAGTTAGAATCGGTTTTACCACAATGTTCACATTTGTTGGCTGATAATCTATCCATAAGACTAGTTGTTGACATGTGAGCTCTTGAGGCTACCATGTTGTCGATGTTATTTTCTTGTGTTTTCATCTTAGTTATATCAACCGTTCTAAACCCTTCCCTGTAGAAAGAATGAGAGTGTTGTTTGCCTTTTTTATCTTTGTACTTGACCACGAATACACCGTTTTTGCAATATTTCCCCTTGATTTTGCTAATTGAGCTTTTATATTTATTGGCGAATGTTTTATACATGCTGTATTCTAGAACGTAACTGAATTTTTGGAGTACCGTTGAATTAACTGCATATTTGTAGTAGTTGTACATCCCTCTAATCTGTAATACATAATTATGTAGTATTTCCAGATCATCTAAGTGTGCCATTTCTGGTCTATGCTTTGGTTTCCAAATTTCTTTCCCATTCACATACTTCATTTCTAAAACATTCATGGCAAGTAATTTATTTCGCCATGCTTCATGGGGTATTTCAAGTCTTACTTTTAGATTGTGATGTCTTCTTTTAGCACCTTTCACTGAGTATTTGGTAAATAGCTCATTTCTAGTGATATTGACGTTGTATCCAAGAAATTTTGCTTTCTTGCTAGAGTGGGTGATAAGTGTCTTTTCTTCTGATAAAGTTAATTTCAATTCTTCATTGATAAATTGAGCTATATCAGATTTAATGGCTTTGGCATCATCTTTACTGCCGATTATCATTATAATGAAGTCGTCAGCATATCTAACATATTTTAGAGACTTGAATTTATCCGATATTGGATTGTAGTAGGGACGTTTCCCTCTTTCCTTAACCCATTCGTTGACTTGCTCGATTAATTCTTGAGCTTCATTGAGTTTACCTTGTTCTCTTAGTAAGTCAGCTTTCTTACGACCTCTTTTTATTTTGAGGTGTAAGTATTGATATCTTTTATCAACTTCTCTGTCTTTTGGTTGACCTTTTCCGAATCTTTCAGCATATTTTTCCATGTATATATCTAGTTCGTTTAGATATATGTTGGCAAGAAGAGGACTAAGAATACCTCCTTGTGGTGTTCCGCTGAATGTTTTGTGGAATTGCCAATCCTCCATGTACCCAGCTCTAAGGAACTTCCATATTAACCCGATAAGTGTTTCGTCATTGATACGTTTTCTTAGTAGGTTAATTAGGATATGGTGATCAATATTGTCAAAGAAACCTTGAATATCACCTTCAATAAACCATTTAGTTCCACTACCACTCTTTTTAATTTGTTTCAGAGCAGTATGACAACCCCTATTTTTTCTGAATCCATGTGAGTTCTCAGAGAAGTTTGGTTCATAAATAGCTTCTAAGATGTACTTTATTACTAATTGGACAAGTTTATCGTCAAATGTCGGTACCCCAAGAGGACGTTTTTTCTTACTCCCTTTTTTATCAGTATAAACTCGCTTAACAGGGGTAGGTTTATAGTTACCATTTTTAATATTGTTGATGATTTTAGATACTCTATTTTTTGAGAAACCATCAACAGTGTTATTTATGGTTCCTCTAGTCATATTACCTGGATTGGCATATATTTCTTGATAAGCTTTATAGTAGAATTCCGGATTATAAAGGTTTCTATATAATCTTTTGAACTTATAGTTTTCTTTAATAGTATTCTTTGACAAGGTGTTCAATACATAAACTGGATTTCTCATTAGCATCTCGCTTCCTTCCTGTTTATTATCATCATGAACTAATTGACTGCCTTCCTTCGCCATCTTGATTTCACAACCATGACCTAACGCAGTTTGTAATACGTTAGTGTGATAGGCTTTCCCTATCTCTGACTACTACGAAGGCTCCGTTACCATATGGAATATTCAAGAGCCACATTTCTTGGTTTTCACCTTGAAATCATCCTCTATAGCCATAAATGGCGCTTCCACTTAGGTAATCCCCATTTAGTACCTTGTAAATAGTTTGTAGTAATATCGGTTGGGACTTTCAATCTTTACTAATGTACTTTAGTCGGTTCTCTAGTGTGAAACACACCTCTCTCCAAAAAAAATAGATGAGATGAACTAGAGACATATCGTTTCAATGTCTATTTCGATATGGTCGTTGATAAGACCCCTTGATTTATCCTTCACGCAGTTTAGCATTCAACCTTGTTTACCACGGTACACCTAGAAATTCAGTCGCACTCATGACATTAGAGTGACTTATCCCGTTGCAGCCATGCTACACTCCCCGTTCACTTTCGATTACGGATAAGGCTACCGGTGTCGGGTTGTTATCTTGTTTCACTTCACCCGCTGATTTACTAAATCAGAGTTTACAAGGCCCTTATGGGCGCACTTTTTCTTCAACCGTGTCTGGATCTGCAACTACAATTTCGCCATCCAATTGAAAAATACTCATCATTTGAGCAATATGTTGTAAAATTAATCCTCCGTTTCCTCCAGCACCTACTAATACAATATGTGGTACAATCTTCTTTCCTTCTGCAATATCAATAACAATACTCATTTTTATAGCCCCCTATTTTCTTTTGATAGTGTATTCTCTAAATTTCGTAGAAATGGAATCGATAAATTTGTAAGCCTATGCACGGTATACAAGTCAAATGAATGCATCACTAGTATCGATGCAGCATAAATAACTCCTTCCTCTTGCACAATGCCTACAACATATTGAAGTAAATTCAACTGCACAACAAGCGTGTCTATATATTCTTGATGTGTGTCTAAATCAATATGAGTATTCTTCCTCTGTCCTTCTAATGCTTCATATATGTGATTCATCTCTAACTTGCACATAAATTGAAATAGCTTATAGTCATCATGCGATTCCTCTATTGCTTGTTTATTCTTTGTAAGAACTAACATGTAGTGCTTTATCTTTGTAAACATTGAAACGTGAATTGTTTTTAATGTTGTCATAATAAAGAAAGAGACATAAAAATATGTCTCTTTTACGCCCCCTTGTGTGTTTATTTTAAAAGTGTGATCCTACTTAAATCGTAATCTTGGCTTATCCCTTTCGTTGCATACTCTCCTGCAAATATAAAGTTAGGATTAATAGAATAAAATTTTCCATCTATACAAGTCCGTACTCGTAGTTCAGGGAAAACATCCTCTATTCTGCCAACAATTGCATAAAGAATAGGAGCACGTTCACTTTGATCATCTAAATCACTTGGTTCAGCAGAGAAACGATGATGACTGTGTATCTCCATAACTTTCATAGCGATAGACTGCATCTCTATATTCGTTTCTGGGATTACAATTTCAGTTGCTACCTGCTGAGGTGGAAAATCCATAAAATAACCACGCTCTTTATTGAAATAGATATCAGCATGCAATTCGCAATCACATTTACGAGAAATGGCTTGTGCAATAATAATAAAGTCCATTAATAGTGTTCTCGGAATAAAATCCCCAGGTAAAAAGTGATTCAGCCAAGTACTAAGAAAAGAAAAAGGACAATCTGAAATGGATTGTCCCTCTACAATACTTGCTCCTTTTGCGCCGACAGTTAAAATCGGAAGTAGTGCATTTGTATCCTCATCATATTTAATGACAGTTAAGCCTTTAACAAATGAGGGATAACGATGCTCTAATTTTACGCGGATATCCTCTGCTTCTATTTTTCTTACATCTGTTGAATCCCCATTTTGAACAGCGATTCCATGTATAATTTCTTCTTCTGTAAACCAATCTACTAATGGTATATCCCCAAATACTACGTGGCGAACAACCGTTGTTGTATTGATTTTATCTAGACAATCTGTAGATTTTGTAGCCTTAGCTTTCTTACTACTTTTTGTCTTACCTTTTGCTTTTTCCTTTTTTTCTTCCTTTTTAGCAGTGGCTTGCTCTGAAGCAGCTTTTTTCACTGGTACTGTTGTTTCCTCTACTTGTGTTTCCATATCAAAAAAATCGAATAAGTTTGTCATAATAAAAAATCCTCCTAGTATCTTTGCTTATATATAGTTCTGCTATTTTCAGAAATTCGATGTACTCAATTACTGTCTGCCAGTAACTTATTTTCCATTAAAGTTAATGGCCAAAGTGGTAAATCATTGACTCTTTTGCCATCTGAATTTTGTGTAATACCCTTCTCGTTTAAAAACTTAATAATTCGTTGTCTTTCTCTCTCAATTCTCATTCGTGTTTCATAATCTAAATACACCGTATTTCCTCCTAAGCATGTTGGATCCAATGTTTATAATCTAAACTCCAACAAAATTATTATTCTTAATAAATACTCCCCTGCTTCTAATAAACAATCACTCTAAAGAGCGTGTATTAAAAAGTCATTTCCGATTCCATTAAAATAGAATCATCAAAACTTTGGTTTTCAAATCGTTTAAATAGCTCTCCAACTGGTTCCGTATGAGTATGTGTAAGGTCGTGATTAAAAGAACTTGCAAAAAATAAAACATGAAATGTTTCTAAATCTTTTAAAGTCCGGAATTCAGGTATCACAACTCTACCTGTACATACAGATCCACTAGGATGAACATTAGAATATGGAAATTGATATAATTTCATTCCTTCTTCTAACTCCATATCTTCTTTTACAGCAAAGACAGAGATATTCGTAACTCGTTTTTGGTACACCGTATAACGAAATAATAGACGTGGAAATCCTACTTGTTGAAACGGTCGTTCAAAAAAATGAATATCCCACTGAGCCTTTGGTACTTCAATCCAAACAGCTTGTTTATCTCCACTCTTAGATAACACCTCGTGTTTTATACAACCTTTTGGGAGTACGCCACTAGAGTAATGAGTATTATCTTGTGTACCCTGCTCCATAACTTCTTTTAAAGCTAAATAAAAGTCCTTAAAAGTAACGGCAGTTTCTCCACGTGATAATTCGTTGTTAAATTGCTGAATGGTTACAATTCCTTTTGGCTCTAAAGCATCAAATATTGCTACTGTCTTCATTTGTTATGTCCCCCTGCGTATAGATTGTTTCCACTAAATCTAGTAACATCTCAAATTTATATGGTCCGTATAATGGTTCCTGGCCATAATAGAGATACAGAGATTCTTCATCAATTTGATAAGAATGCTGCACTGGATAACAATCTAGTAATTTAGAAATTTTTTCTTTATGCTTCGGTGATATGCCGTCTATTGTTTCAGCTATAGCACCCCATGTGTCCTCTGCTGCTTCCTTTATTTCCTTTAATGGTATGTCGAATAGTGTAGAGAGCTTTTCATACTCTTCTTCATCAATTGGAAAAGCTTCTAAGCCCATATCTTCGATCATGTCCGTACCCAATTCTATAAATCCTTCTTCATGGTCTAATTCATAGATATTCTCTCGGTCTAAATACGAGGGAGAATACTGTGTTACATCAATCGAAAGCTCATGCATGCTTTTAAAGTAACGTAAGATATGAAATTGACATGAATAAAATTTAGATAGATTTATGTTTAATAGGTTCATGGAAAGTAAGAAGATGACAATCGTATCTGTTGATTCTATGTCCTCCCACCTTATTGTTTGGTTTTCATCTAGAAAGTCCACACAAGTTTGGATTTTACTAATTGTTCCATGAGAGATTTTGTTGAAATCTATTTCTATATCTTTAGAAAGGCTTTCTAATATATATATTTCCTCTTGATATCTTTGTTTAATTTGTTCCCAACTAACGATGCTATAAGTTTTGTTTAACTTAAGTGATAGTAAGTAGTTTGACATCGCTACATTAGATGAATAGCTAAATAATTTCTTCATTTTTTGGCCCTCTGTACTAATTTGCTATATTTTTTGTTAACTGTATCTCTTCAAAGATACGAAGTAACATCTCAATTCGTTTAATTGCTGGAAAATATGTATCATCATCATAGAAAAGGTAAAGTTTTTCCTCATCAGCTTGGTAAAGCATACGTATATCAAACTGATTCTGGATTGACTGAAAGAAACTTTGATTCTCTATCTTGATATTAGAGAGCATTTCACCAATTGGACTCCATGCATTCTCAACAATAAGGTTTATCTCATCCATAGATATATGAAATAAATTCGAATATTGGATTAAGGTATCTTTATCGTCGCTATCTACCTCTTCGTGATGTAATTTCATATCTTGAAGTAAGTCATCACCCCAGCTTTTAAATGAATCCTCACAATCGTATTCTTCGAAATTATCTTGTTCTAAATAAGTTGGGTAATAATCTTTTACAGGAATCCCCAATTTATACATACGTATAAATATCTCCATAAGATAGAATTGCGATGTATAGAAGCAGGAAAGATCAGTATCTAAAGATGTTTCCGCAATCATAATTATTTCAAGTAAGGTTTTCGAATCAATTAAACCAATTGGGAAATTCGAGTCTTCCTCTAAATAAGAAACAGTAGCCATTACTTGTTGAATGGATCGTTCTGAAATCTTACTGAAGTCTATTTCTCTTGAGTGCTCTAAACAATCTAATATATAGATTTCTTCTTCATGCTTCTTATCTGCAAGTAATTCATGCAGTAAGTGAGCATTCTTTTGCATTTTTAACGAAAGTAGATACTTTCTTACTTTCTGGTGATTGTATGTAAATAATAATTTCATACCTGGTTCCCCTTCGTCTTTTCTCGAATCATTGCCGCAAGACGGATTATAATTTCATAATAAGAAAGTACCCATTCATCAAATGAGTACTGTTCATAACCATCCTCTAGAAATTCAATCAAAATATGACTGGGATACGCTTCACTTTGATAGGTGTTAAACGAAAATTCATGTAACACGAATTGAAAATCAGATTGTGTTATATGTTCCGAGCCTATACATAAATAGTAACCAGCTGTATCGAAGTAACATCCTTCCGCAGCCATAGAACTAATATCCGAAGCGAAATTCGAATACATGTCTTCTGAGCTAAATAACGTCCCATCTAACAGGTCTTCTTCAGTTCCAAAGGCAAAGTGACAAAATATACTTGTTTGCTCGTTAAAACGCGCAAACGACTCGAATAATAGTTCACTTGTGATATGCAACTTGTCCCTGTGAAAATCATTGATATTGATTAAGAATGGGATGTTATATTTACGAATTAATTTTTGTATGCGTAGTATCCGTATGTATACTTTCATCTCATTTCCTTGATTAAATAAATATCTCATCTTCTAGCCCCTGCTTTTCCACATCTTCTAGTTGTTCAGTGAAAAGATGTAAATGTAGCATTTCTTTTAATTCACAATCTGGACCATTTATACGAAATGAATTATCACTATAAAACGTGACATAATGTCGTAGCTGCTCAAATTGCTTTTCAAATTCATCTATATGTTCTAATGGTATGTTTTCTAAATCAGGCATTTCGTTCGCAATAAATCCATTTATAATCAATTCAAAGGATTGACGAAGTTCTTGATTATTAGGAAGGACTTCTTTTGACTGTAAAAAGTCAAAGAAGTCACTGTGATTCATACTCATTTGGATGCCCCCTTACACGCGAACCGGTAGAATTAACTGCAGATTAGAGTGAGTTGTATCCTCTGCTCCCACTACCACGATAGGTCTCTGATTACTAATCATTTTTATCGCGATTGTTTCAGAAGTTATCGTTTGTAGTGCTTGTAGCAGATATTCCACATTACAAGCCAATGTAAATGCTTCTACTTGATTACATGGAATTTCTACACTTGCAGTACCTACTTGAGAATTTTGTGGTTTAAGATGGATGCTTTCTTTTCCTTCTGACGTAAGTACGATTAAGGAAGAAAATGCTGAAAGCTGCTCCAACGTATTTTTAAATTCTTCACGTGATAGTTGTATTTCACTTTTAAATTCGTCGGGTACCATACGTGCCGTATCGGGATATGTACCAGCTAGTAATCTAGACTGATAGATAATACTTTCGCCACGGATCAACAGCTGTGTATCACTAATGAGCTTTAATTGTAAATTTGTTTCACGATTAAAGAGCTTAAGAGCTGTTTTAAGAGACTTAATTGGTAACACGACTTCACCATCTTTTGCGATAGTGATCTTTGTACAATCAAAATGTAAACGGGCTAAACGGTGAGCATCAGTTGCTATACTAAAGAACTTATCATCAACTGATTTTAAGTTCACACCTGTTAGAATCTTACGTGTATCCATTGCAGGAATAGCATGTAACGTTCCGTTGGCCATTGATACAAATTGTTCTTGTGAAAGTGAAATCCAATCTTCCCCTGCTTCGATTTTAATTTCAGGATATTCTTCGTGATCCATGGTACAAAAGCTAAATTGTTTCTTCTTACTTTCTACAATCTTTAGCTCATTGTTTTTATGTTCAAGACCGATGAATTCACTTTTGAATTTCTTAATCGTTTTAAGTACCGGAGCAGCTGCAAAAAGCACCTTCCCCGGTTCAGTACAATCCCCACTGTTTACATTAAAGCGAGTTACTAATGTTACTGTTTCTGTACCGTCTGAACCCATTAGAATCATTCCCTTTGAATTACAATCCAATAAAACACCTTGTAATGCCGGCATTGGGTTTTTAACGTCTACAGTAGCACTTGCTTTCTCTAATTTTTCAATAAATAATGTACGGTTAATAGTAAATTTCATAATAAATCCCTCCAAAAAGTAATAAAAAAAGAACAGACCTCATATCCTGTTCATTCGTTTTCCTGCTATAAAACAAAGCTTTACGCGCTTTGTTGTTTTTTTAACTGTTGTATGAGTTGATGAATGGCTTCTGTATGATCATGAAGTAACCATTCTCTAAAGGATGTAACATCACCAGGAATAAGAGCTGATAACCACCGGTTAAGCTGTTTCTCATTTCCAGGACGGATATTCTTCGCTTCGTGAATCAACTGTAAACTAGTTAGAATTCCTTCTAAACCACCAATCGTCGTATCCTCAAATGTTCTTGCTTGCGCATTATAATTGTGATTATAGGCAAGTAGAATTTCCTTGGATGTAATACTTAATGGTTTTGCAAGCTCTTGTATGTTTTGAATTAGTACACCTAGACTTACTTGGCCATTCGATGGTTCCTTCTTTGAACTTCCTTGTTTATGTTTTTGCTGTAACATAGTAGGTGGTATAAAATAATATCCTTTCTTTTGATAAGAAATATAGATACTATTTGGGCCATTACTACATGTAGAAAGTTCTACTTTAGTAGGTTTTACATTATAATACCGATAGGTAAGCCAATTCTTCAGCATTACCTGTTAAGAGTGGCTTTTCCCCCGGTCCACACCGTACGTGAGACTTTCACCTCATACGGCGCTCCATCTAATAATCAAATAGCATGAATTTTGTTCCTGAATCGTTTCAGTTTATTAATTTCCTTATTATTCAAGATGCTGCTCATATCAACTTCATTGTGTATTGCCTTGTGAATTTCCTTATCTACACAGGCTAGATTTGGCAGCTTATTGACTTCTTCTAACGGGAGATTAGGATTAATGTGATGAACATGCAGGTTGTGCTTCCCAAGTGGGACTCCTGTAATTCTACATTTTCCTCTATCTCTGTTGAACGCATATCCTCTATTCATAAAGTACTCAAAATTGTATCGGGGTGAATTCACAAGTTTTTTCCTGACTTTCTCAAGGAGAGAGAGGCTTGTAATTTCATCTAGTCTGACACTGAACTCCTTTGTTCCCTTTCTTCGCTCGATTAATTTACGTCCCGAAGGAGAGTATGGAGTTTCATTTTGAACCTTTTGTTTATATAGGTTTTCGTTCATCTTGGTTAGGTTTAAATGCATAATGCCAATGTAGCCAACTTCGGTTTTAATAGCTAAAGTCTTTTGTGTCCGTTTAGGGTATTTGTCCGCAAGGTTAATACACTTGTTGATAGGATGTAAGACCCCACCACGCCTAGATAGAAGATTAAAAGTCTTTTTTCTTAACTTATAACCTTCTCTATCCATTATGGGAGATTCGGTGGCATATGAATAATAATTTATTAATCCTCTAACCTTTGAGTTATAGGCTAAGATTAGCTGTGCATTACTCAGTTTATCGTGGCTTAATCTTTTGCCGAGAGAAGTGAGTGTGGCTCTGAGTTCTTTTACTTTTCTTTTAATCTTCTTATCAGAAGGAGTTATTTGGCTGATATATCTTGTCTTTTTATCCTTCTTCTTTTTTCCTTTTACACCTTTTAAGACTACCTTGTATTTGAAGCCAAGAAATTCTATTGGCTTATGCCTGATGTTGGTTATTCTTGTTTTCTCTTCGGATAGTTCAAGTTTAAGTTCTTTCTGAAGAAAATTCTTGATAACAGTCTTCCATCTATAAGCATGGGATTTGTTATTAGTGACTAGAACCCAGTCATCAGCATATCTGATTAGATAGCCTGGCTTAAGGTTAGAAGATTTTAAACCTCGTAATTTATGATCGTGTTTCGAATACTCATGTCTGGTTGTAAATTCTTCAAATTGCTTGGCAACCCATTTGTCGAAGGAATGTAAGTATACATTTGCTAAGAGGGGGCTTAATATGCCACCTTGGGGTGTACCATTGTCATTTCTAATGATATTTTTGAAGATTCCAGCTTTGAGGAATTCCGTTATTAGGCACAATATTCGTCTATCTTTGATTCCCATGCTCCATAGTTTTTTTATAAGAATCCTATGGTTTACTTTGTCGAAGAATTGACGAATATCACCTTCTACGATCCAGTGATACCCAGTGTTATGAACAAGGACTTTTACTCTTTCCAACGCATGATAGGTAGTTCTTTCTGGTCGAAACCCAAAGCTGTATTTGAAGAATTGTGCTTCGAGTACAGGCTCTAAGACTTGCTTCATCATTTGTTGAATTATCCGGTCTTCTATGGTTGGAATACCGAGAGGTCGTTGTCCGCCATTAGCCTTTGGAATAAACACACGTTTTATTAGGTGCGCCTTGAAATTTGTGAGTCTACCACGAATTAACTCGATAAGTTTTTCTTCGGATAGTCTGAGGTAGTCTTGGATTGTTTTTCCGTCTACCCCTGGAGTCATGGAGCCTTTATTGCTTTTTAGCGAGTGTATCGCAGTGACAATATTAGGTTTTGACATCGCAATTTCAAGGAGAGATGTGTGTTTGATTCTCGTCTTTTTTCCATATGCTCTTTTGTTTTTGAGTACAGCTTGTCTAATGTTCTCTTTAATTCTGTTTCTGATTCAAGAGTATTTTCTAGTTTTCGCACCAAATTGCATCACCTCTTTTGCTGAGATTTTGCTCTAAGGTTTAGTCGGTTACTGTTACACATTCCTAGAATAATTTTGCCTTTGCATGATTATTAGACTTGGGCCCTTCCCTCTAGTTATATTACATAACCTTCTTTGGTACTATGACCCTACTGCCATTGGTGTTAAGGAACTTCAGTATTGTATGTGTAATACCTTATATCCACGAACCGATAATTAACCATCGTATGACGTTCTCACCAACTTCAACTGTTCCACATGTTTTAGCCTTACATATAGCCTTAGGACTCACCTTTATGCCGTCAGTTACTAATGAACTAATCGTAATTTGATTCATTAGATGAATAGGGTATAGTCCCTATCCGCAGATTTGATATACCTTATTATCATTTCCACAACTGAAAAGGTATGGTTTTACCTCCTCCATATTTCTAAGGAACGGATAGTATCGACACGTACATTCAGTGATTCGCCAGAATCTATGATTCATTCTATCCATAGCTATTTTATGGCGTCCCGATTACTTTTCTTACCATGTTCCCTGAGGAATTTAGGTTCGATTTTCACCGCCTTCAACGGGCTCATAACAATGATAGGGTTCTCTATTATTGCTATCCGTAGTATTAGACCTTTTCAAGAGTTTACGATGTTCTTGCAAGACTTACTTCCGAGTCTTGATAGTCAAACATGCAGTTAGAACATTTTATAGTTCCCTCGCTTTTATATAGTGTGTTTCCACAACTTTTTGTGCGAGAACAGTTCACACAAGGTATCTTCCTACGCCCCAAAGCACAGCAGCTCTTTTTAAACTATTTGAAAAGCCACCTTTTACAGAACTATAGTCAGATTCTTCACTTCCATCCTCTTTTGATATCCAACGTTCATTCAAAAACACTGATATGGTACATTTCGTTGCTTTCTCACCCCATTTTTCATACGACACCTGCCAGTTATCAATACCAAAGACTTCATCAAATCGGTCCTGAATGGCGCGTGCGTCAACAAATGGAGCTACAAACGCAAAAAAACGACCTTGGCTTTCAAATGTATTTATAATTTTCCATCCTAATTGTTCGACAGGAAATTCAGCTTGTAAACTTTCCATTATATTTGTCATAATAATCCTCCTGTATTACTTGTTATTTCGAATCTGGGTGTTTCCACTCTTTCTTTCGAAATTCATCAATCATTTCACATATAATTCCTCTGTTTTCATGAAGCAGCCAATCCTCATGGGAAGTAATATCTTTCCCTGATTGAATGGATAGACGCTTATTCAAATCCTCTATACTTTTACAACTGATATTCCTTGCTGCATAAATGAGACTTAAACTTACTTTTAAATCTCTTAAATAAGAAATGGTAATATCCTTAAATGTCGTAGCTTTCGTATTGAAGTTTTGATTGTGCGCTTGCAACATTGATACAGAACTGATCCATAAAGGATTAGCTAGTTCTTTAATTTCTTTAATAATGTCATGTAAATGAGCATCATTTTGTAATTTCCTTTGTGATTTTTCCATGACTAAATTCATGATGTTTCCCCCTAATTAATAAAATAATTGCCTAAAGTGCTGGCTATACAATAACTCCAAACTTGAAGACAACACAAAAAGGGCTTCTTCAAGTCGATTAAAAATGTGTATAGCAAAATAAGCTATATATACACTAATCGGCTCAAAGAAGCCCTTTCATAAATGAAACAAGACGCAACTTGCTTCTACAACTCAACCACAACACAAAAAAAGGTGTGGGAATAAACGGAATCAATTAAACAATAAATATATCTGTATATTAAATTATCTTTATTTTTAATGCAAGTAAAAAAGAGTGAAACAACCGTATCACTCTTTCATCCATAGTATATTATTTGCTCCAAAATTCATTATAATACCAAGCTCGATAAGAAATATGTTCTGATACATCCATTATTTTCATACGTCTTCTATGATTTTAGGGTGAACAGGTATACTATATATCTTCGCATCGTCTGGTTTCATCATATCTTCTACTTCAATTTTTACAACTTTTAGATGGTACGGCATACGACCATTACTAAAAATATCCCCTACACAAATTGTCCAAAGACTTGTTTCTATTTCAGTTACATTATTCATTTTATATTCTCCTCTATAAATTAATAAAAAAGACATTGAACAAATACGTCCAATGTCTTTTTCCCTCTTATATACTAGTTAACTCAAAGTATAATTTTTCTGGTTTTCCATACATGCTAATTTCATTTTGATATACGACAGCTAATGGCTGAGGCATCTCAATGCTTTCCATATAGGATAATGAAGCAGCTGCTTCTATTTTTTCTTTAATCTCATTAGGAATGGCTGAATAAGATAAGCTATTCATTTTACTTCCTAATTTAGTATCTGTAGCAGCTTCATAATAAATTTCGGTAATTATGACCTCATTATCATCTGGATCATACATATATCCTCGGTTAACTGTAATCATATTGTAGTGCTCCTCTCAGGTTTACATTTTCTAATTCCTTGTGCTTTTAGCATTGCAACAAGTACCTTACTTATATATAAATCCCATATTTTCTATAGTTGCATTCCATTCTATAACTACTGTACTATGTCTCTTTTATAAATTGTTCTTAAAAACGGAGAGTTCAGAAATTCTTAACAAAAGTAGGATATGATAAAGCCCTGGATTTGGTTATAATTTCTTACCGCTTTTAATATTTGAGATTCTTTAAATTTGCTTTTTTACAGTGTAATTGCATAGACCCAGGAGCCTTTTTCAAGCCTGAATGTATCAAGATCTTTATCTATACGATAGAAAACATTCAGTTCATACTCTGAAACTACTGCAAAATACATATAAACTGTCCCTTTACCTAAATATTCAATTCTCTCAATTGACAAAGAGAACATATCCCTCATAAGTTGTTTACAATGTAAAATCTCTTTTAATTCTTTTTCAACATTCATATATATACACCTACTTTATTAAATTTTTGGTAGTAAATTTGCTATAACACATGGTAAATCTACAATCTTTTGACGATGATAAATTTCTTCTACTGTGTCATAGATTGCTATATGCCCATAATCTACCTTTACTCGCTCACGCAAACCTAATCGATTAATATTAACGTACTCCACTTCTCCATAATCACTCTGCGCTTCCATTAAATAAAACCCTACTGCCTCATATGGACTATTGGCTGCAATAATTTTTATAGCAAGTTCTTCTCCATAACTAACCTTATAAAATTTCATTTGTACTTCCCCCTTGAAATAGAAAAAAGCACCTTAAAATTGTGCTTTAATCACTTTTATTATTCGTTTAGCCTAAATGGTCTAATACATGTATTTCCTAACTTAAAGACAACACAAAAAGGGCTTCTTTAAGTCGATTAAAAATGTGTATAGCAAAATAAGCTATATATACACTAATCGGCTCAAAGAAGCCCTTTCACAAATGAAACAAGACGCAACTTGCTTCTACAACTCAACCACAACACAAAAAAGGTGTGGGAATAAACGGAATCAATTAAACAATAAATATAGTTATATATTAATCTATTTTTATATCATATTCAATTGTTTTAAGGAAACAAAAATAAGAAGGGAATTTATATATAGTTGTTTTATGTACCATATAATAATGCCCCTGTTTCAACGTTTATAAATCCCCTCTTATTTCAGTTCTTGTTGTTACACCATGTACTGCATTTCAAAATAAAGTTTTTCTGGTTTTTGATTTTGGTCTAAATGACATAGTATTTCTGGAATGGTTTGTTCTTCTACTTCCATACTTTCCATATAAGACATACTTTCGTTTTCTTGAACTTTTTTAAAAATGGAAGTAGGTAGTTTGTCTGCAGAAAACACACCCATTTTGCTTCCTAACTTTTGTTCGGATGCAGCGTTGTAGAAAATTTCGTTCACAATGACCTCATTATCATCTGGATCATACATGTACCCTCGTTGTATACGTAGCAATTTGTTACTCCTTTTAAATATATTCCTTTACACGAATGTTTATATTTGTATATATTGTTTTTCTGTATAAAGGTGTCAAAGAATATTATTTCGTAAAATCCGTAATTTGTATAGAGGGAGATACAGGATAATTCGTTTTCTTAAATTTTTTTTAAATATTCCACGCTTTTTTATATAACAAACAAGCCACCCTTTAAAATGAATCAATAGCTTGTAAGGGCGGCTTAGTTTGTTGCGAATAGCTTTGTATTTAATTGTTTAATCTCTCCTTCTGCAAGGGGCTGGTAAAATGCATGTTGTAATCCTTGTATATGCAAGGTTTCTCCTATACATAACAATACTTTACCAGGGAGCAGGTCGAGTAATAGTTCATTATTAATTTGCTTTGCTTGGTTTTCAGTAGAAACATAGATAACTAACACTGTAGGATTGTTTCCTAAATCTTGCATAATAACATCTTTTCCTGATTCTACGAAATCTTTCCATCGAGCAATAATTCGTTTTAAACGATCCTTTTTATCTGTTAGTAGAGTGGAGTATACAACGAAATTAAATATGTGATTTACTCCGCCTTGCACTGCAAAACTTAAAGGAGGGGTAAAAACCCCTTTACTAATAGATGGATGCATAATATGACCTAAAAACGATGGAGCATAACGCAGGTGGCAGATTAATTCTATATCGTGCCAATAACGTAAGTGAACATATTTACCATGATTATCAATTCGTTCTGGGGCAAAGAAGAACATATTTCCTTGCCAGTATTTTAAAAATTTGTAACCATTGTCGGATAACGTATATGTTTCTTCAAAGATCTCCATTTCAAAACTCTCCACTTGCCATTTTTCAATTAGACGGTAGTAAAGTAATCCTTGAAGTGCATCATTTATTTTCTTACGAGAATATTTATCCTTAAATAAATATAATAAATGATTAAATCGAACAGATGTATGAACACCAATGAAAGCAAGTAAGGCATACTGTTCTTCTGTTAAACGCTGCTTAAACTTAACCAATTCGTCAAAAGAATGGAATACATAGGTTTTATCCAGTTCATGTATCCGATATATTTGAAGTCCCTGTACATCCTCACTTGATAAATGAGGAATAGAAGGGACATAAGTGGGCAATTGTTTCTCTATTGTACGCATAGTCATCCATTAAAATTGGAAAATTGACGAATTAGTTTTTTTACTTTGTCCCTGCGGATAATTTAGGATACGCACTGTACCTTTTCTATTTTTCGCGTCGATATTAAGCAGCTCACATGTAACAATCGTTTGATTTTTCGCATCTTCTACAGTTGGATTAGCAAGATTACGGCTCTTAAGTCCTTTAAACTGAATTCCTGGTGCAACCTCTACGAAAATACCCGCAATAGCGTCTACCCCTACAATTTTACCTACAAATCGGTCACGGCGTTTCTTTAGTTCTAACAACTTTTCAATTGGATCTGTTTCTAGTTTCTTTTTATTTCCTCTAAATTCATAACGGCCATTCTTTTCCCCTACTTTATCGATGATAAGTTCTACAACATCACCAATGACAATATCCTCCGGACGGACGAATGTATAGGACCAGTGTGAGTACCGTACACCTATTGTTACACCGTGTACTTCAACTAAGACTGTTTGTGCAGATGGGATATGTCCTGAAACGGTTCCTGTGTATACCTTGTTGCCCTCTTGCGCTGTCACTTCTTCATATAATCTTTTTTGAAGTGCCAATTCTCCTGCAGTGATAGATACAACAGCAAAGTTGCCTTCCTCCGTTTTTTGGAAGTGTTCAATGATTAAAGGCTTGGTTCTACCAACTAGCCATTGAGGATTTTTAGGAACATTTATACCTGCCTCTGTAATGGGGCAATATGCTGTTGTATGAGTACCAATTTGCATTGTAAGTACTTGTATACGCTCAGACTTTCCGTTTTTAGTTGGGAATAGCTTTTCAGATACGACTGTAATCAAGCCTTTTCCTACAGTACGCTCACGTTTCATACGGGCTAATTCCTCTAGTTCATGATCACGTACTCGCTCAAATTGATTAAAGTTTGTTTCTAGCACTGTGTCACCTTGTAGGTTCTCTGCTTCAAAAGCCATTCCAAGTTCTTCTACAGTTTGAGTGTTTGTCTTATCTTCTGCCATTATATTTTCCTCCTAGAACGTAAAAAAGGACACACCTGTACCGTTGGGATGGTACGTAAGGTGTGTCCTTCACGTAAATTATGGTTTATTTATATAGTTGTTAATACAAATATAATGGTATTTCTACTCAAATGCAAGAATAATTTTAAAATCATAAGTTTGCTATAGGTTAAATCAAAATCTAGAATGCAGCCTTACTAGGGGGACCGCTAGTATTTCGGAAAAAACACGCTAAGAGTATGCATAATTTTATACAATTTTTCGAGTAATTCAGTAACAAACGAGAACCCTAAAACCGCGCCAAGATAGGAATGTATAAAAAATTGAATAGATCCATAGAACAAAAAAAAGCGGACTCCCTGTGAGAGTAAGGGCCCGCTTTTTTCCTCTCTACCAATAATGATGCGTTATGTTAACTGTACTTGTATACAATATACAAAACAAAAATACTTTTTTAGATGCAAACACATATAAGATATCTAAAGTTATAGATGAACAAAATGTACTATTGAAGAATATATAAAATATATATCAAATATAGTACAAGCCTATTCATTACATCCTTAGTAAAAATAAAATTTTATGGCTTTTGGAGGAAAACATATGCCCAAAAAAGTTCTCTTGTTTACAGATTTGGGAATTGATGATGTGTTTGCTATTCTGTACACCTTTTTTCGTAAGGATATCCAACTTGTGGGGATTGTAGCGGATTATGGAAATGTATCGAGAGAGAATGCTATAAAAAATATTAACTATTTGAAGTATATTTCGGGAAGAAAAGAGATACCCGTATTTCTCGGTGCTTCTGTACCTTTAACAGGTATATTGGTTCAATATTTTCCTGAAGTACATGGAAAAGTAGGACTAGGACCTATCATTCCACCTGAAATCCCTTATCCAATTTATCCCATAAATGATATTTACAAAATTATAAACTCAAATTTAGACGATCTTACAATTATCAATTTGGGAAGACTTTCATCATTGGCTACGTCATTTATTTTGAATTTAGAAGCAATGCGGAATGTGAAAGAATACATTTGCATGGGTGGAGCCTTTTTTTACCCCGGAAACGTGACTGCTGTGGCTGAAGCTAACTTTTACGCAGACCCTTATGCAGCAAACTTAATTCTGCAGCATGCGAAGAATTTGACAATTATTCCATTAAACGTCACCCAACACGCGATTGTTACACCTGAAATGGTTCAACAAATTGATGCATTTCACCGGAATACACAAGACCTTGCAGGACTCATCATCAAACCTATGTTAGACTACTACTATAATTTCTACTCTAAATCGAATCCTGGCATAGGAGGAAGCCCTATGCATGATTTTTTAACAATATGGTATTTGTTGAATCCAGATGCAGTTCGTCTGTCAAAAGTGCCCATCAAAGTAATTCCCGATCTAGGAGAAGGATTTGGTCAAAGTATCGCAGACTTTCGTTTTGTGACAAATCCAGGTTATAAAACACATAATATCGCTTTTCAGTTCAATTATGAAAGATTTAAGAGAGATATTATGGAAACATTTTTAAGGAAAAGACTATAGCATATCCTAAGTAAAGATAAAAATACATATTTAAAAAAGAATTATTTATAGTTGGATGTATTGTAGTTGCTATGAGTTTACTAAAATAGAACTTCCTATATCGAGAATTATGGTGCGACAAGAAGTCGCATTCCCACAGGGTAGCTTCTGCTACTAGATTAGATGCAAAGTCTATCTCCATCCGAAACTGCGGACTTGGTAACGGGCTCGTGGGTTGCATGAGGAAATGTGGAAACAGAGAGTCTGTACATGACTCGGAATACCGCTAGGAGAAGACAGGTACGGTGAACGAGAGTGAAGGCTCGTAAGCTTCGTAATCGTTAGCTTGGGATAATGTACAGCTCTACCCAGGTCTTGATAAGAGGAAAGGCATTCTCATAATACTGCCGCGTTGCATCCCGCAACTTATCCGGAGTAAAGAGTCCACCTAACCCTGTCGTATCTGTGGAATGTGAAACTTGGTAAGCCCTATGTCATCTGCGCAAGCAGTAGGATGACTGTAAAGTCAAACGATGTGGCAGAGGGTAAAGGATATAAGAGAAAGCAAAAGCCGCTAGCCGAAAGGAAACAGGAAAGCATAGAAATATGTATAACTGAGCGGATATTGTCGTCCTTACGGACAAACCCATGACAAGCCTGAAAGGGAGCCCACTTCTTATAGGTCTTCAACATGGAAATACATTTGTAAGTTATCTTCTGACGAATAGGAGCGTGCAGTTATGAACACCTCAGAACGAGCGTCGGCGCACGTCTCGTATACAAACTGGAAAGCAGTTCAGATGTATGTGACGAAGTTACGACAAAGAATTTACCGTGCCGAACAGTTACAGCAACAAAGAAAGGTAAGAAAACTTCAACGCTTACTCATGAGAAGCGAAGCAAACTTACTGTTATCAATTAGACGAGTAACACAGCAGAATAAAGGAAAGCGAACAGCAGGTGTTGATGAACATACAGCCTTGAGTCGCAGAGAAAGAAATCTTCTCTATGAGCAACTCAAAAAGTTAAATACGCTACAACACCGACCAAAACCAGCAAAACGTATATACATTGTGAAGAAAAACGGAAAATTGCGACCGTTGGGCATCCCAACTATAAAGGATAGGGTATATCAAAATATAGTGCGAAATGCCCTTGAACCACAGTGGGAAGCCAGATTTGAAGCTATTTCTTACGGGTTTCGTCCTAAGCGAAGTACCCATGATGCCATACGAAGCATTTTCAATAGAATCAACGGGGGCACAAAGAAGAAATGGATATTTGAAGGAGATTTTCAGGGCTGTTTTGATCATCTCAACCATGAGTGGATACTCAAACAAACTTCTTACTTCCCAGGAAGAAAACTATTGAAGCGATGGCTCAAGATGGGATACATGGAGCAAAGCTTTTTCGCGGAAACGCAAGAAGGTACTCCGCAAGGAGGAATTATCTCGCCACTTCTCGCTAACATTGCCCTTCATGGAATGGAAGAAACCTTGGGAATTACTTACAAGAAAAACTATAAAGCTAATGATAGTTATATTATGAATCCTGCTTGCAAATTTACCCTTATCCGTTACGCAGATGATTTTGTGGTCTTAACGGAGACAAAAGAACAAGCACTCTCTGTATATATGAGACTTCGTCCCTACTTAAAGGACAGGGGATTGGAATTAAGCCCTGAAAAGACGAAGGTTACACATATTGAGGAAGGATTTGAGTTCCTAGGATTCTTGATTCGGCAGTACCAAACTGAACAGGGGAATAAACTGTTCATCAAACCAAGTAAGGGCAGTAGACAGAAAGCGAAGAAGAAAATTGGAGATACTTTACGTGTCATGAGGGGTCAACCCATCGGAGAAATCATCCGAGTGCTTAATCCTATTATCAGAGGATACGGGCAATACTGGAAACATGTCGTTTCTAAGAAAATCTTTGGTACAATGGATAGCTATATCTATTGGAGAATCGGCAAACATCTTCGACAGCTCCATCCAAAGAAGTCGTGGAAATGGATATATGCAAGATATTACAGGCATCCACATCATGGTGGAAATGCTTGGACACCAACCTGCCCGAAAACAAATATCCAACTCTTACATATGTCATGGATTAAGATTGAGAGACACAACATGGTGAAATTCAAAAATAGTCCTGATGACCCAACATTGAAAGAATACTGGGAAAAAAGAGACCGTAAGGTATTTGATACGGAAAACACGATGGATAGAATGAAGCTGGCTAGAAAACAAGGTTACCGCTGCGCTATCTGCAAAACTCCACTACAAAACGGGGAAAAGGTAGTCGTAAAAGACATGCCTGTTCCGCAACACCTCATATTGTCTAATTTAAACTTAAAATTAGTTCACTTACCTTGCCTATACTAAAGGGACTGAAATCGGATAAAAAGAAGGCTTGAGCCGTATGATGGGAAACTGTCACGTACGGTTCTGAGGGGAGTTGGGGGCAGCGATGCCCCCCGCTTACCCGACTAAATAAGCTGCCTATATGGGCCATAGCCATCAAGTTTAAAAAATAAGTCCGATGCCTTTTGGCATCGGACTTATTTTTTAAAACTTGAGAGTAGAAGAGTGCGGTTTTGGACATACTCAAATAAGACTCTCTGAATTTCGTATTTTTTATACGGCTTTGTGAAGTCTTTTCGTACATTCTTGAGTGATACTAAGGATATCGAACGGTGTACGACACTTATACCTTCGTGCTTTTCGTCCGTTTTTGACAAGATCTTGAAAGAGCCTGGTTAGCACTGATACAGGATGTTGAAAGGTTGTGAAAAGCACGTCGTGTATACTAGAGAAGTAAATTTTGACGATATATGTACACTTATACTCACTCACCTCTTTTTGTTTTTTCTCCCATATAAGTCTTCTCATTCGATATGTAATGCTAGCTACCAAACACAAACCAATTAATTGCCCATATAAATGACATTGAAATCGTTCCAGTTTCACAGGTTTCACTTCATGAATTTTAAAAATAGACTTCCATGTTTTAAATATAATTTCAATTTGCCACCGTAAAGAATACAGTTCATATACTTCATTGTGCGGAAGGTGTTTACTAGATACGTTCGTAATAAGAAGGTTGATACGGCTTGCATATTTCGGCATCTTCTTTTTCGCTTTCTTGTGATGTTCCAAACGTTTCGTCCACTCAGTTTGTGTTAGACGATATATGACAAGGCGTGTTTTATGTTTTTGGTGAAGTCCTATATAGATTTCCGGTAATTCTAGTATTTGTCCTTCAGATAGATCTTTCGTCAATTTTTCTAAATCGAGAAGAGTCCATTTTCCACCTTTCTCTTTTTGATAGACTTGTGTATTCCAGCGAATACGTGACACATAAAATGCTTTTCGATCCGCAATTTTTTCTAAATCATAAATAGAAAAATAACCAAGATCACGAAGAGAAAGTTCCCCTGGCTCTAATGTTTGCGTACGTTCCTGTCCATAACGGCAATCGCTACTTGTTCCATCGCTTACAGCTGTTTCTAAAAATTCTCCAGAAATCAGTTCATACTCTAATTGAATTTTCACACCAGCTTCTGAACCACCACCCCCTATCCCTTTGTAAGAAGATGCATATTGAGCTGGAAGCTGAAAGGCTGTTGAATCTAGTATACGGATACGTGTAAAACGGTTAGATAAAGGAGTCATTGGAGAAAACTTCTTTCGAAATACTTGTAAAAACAATTCCTTTAAGAATTGTACAGTCTGTGCATTAAATCGTTCGTTCAGACCTTGACTAGATAATTGGATTCCCGTAGCTCTAGTTAGTTTCGCACATAAACTAACTAGGGATTCTGTCCCAATTGCTTGGCTGAGAAACACGCATAATGAAACGAGGTCTTGTGCTCTACACTTTCGTTTTCGTCGAATCATTCCAGTTTTAACTGCTAGTAGTTGTAAGTGGTGAATCGAAAATTTACTTTTAAATTCTTCACCTAGTAAACGTAACTCTTCTTGTGTAACATCATTAATTTTAGACATAAAATGGGTCATCCTTCCATGCGGTATGCATGGAAGGATGACCCATTTAGTTAAATTTTATTCATTTTCTTAACTTGATGGCTATGGCCTATATGGGCAGCTTATTTTATTTTTGGCTTAGCGTGGTTTTTTCCGAAATGCTGGCTATACCAATACTAGATTTAATTTAAGATTTACAAACTATTAATCAAAGAAATTATTCAATTCCTTACTCATTACGTTCGATGTTTTGGGCTTTGGTTTCTCATTTTTATTAAGCAGCGACTGCGTAGTATTATTCTTATTTTTTTGATGAGATTTTAAGTGCTCTTGGCGTTCTTTATAACTCATAGGTTTATATTCTGGTTGCTTCTCATCATTTTTCGAATGCTCTTCTCTATTTTTTTCTAAGTTTTCTTGTACCGTAATACTAATAGATTCGTAAACTTTTGCTACATCTTCATCTAGCTTGTTTTCTTCGATATGATTAAGCGTTTCTTCAATTGGAACCGTGTTGATTTCTACATGTGTTTCTTCTAGCTCTGTTATTGTAACGGGAAGTGAAGTAGATTCTATACTTGTTTCTGCAGTTCCTATCATTGTAACGGGAAGTCCATCAGATGGGAATTCTTCAAACAATGGTTCGGTCTCAACAGGAATCACGGAATGAATAATGGAATCTTTATTCCAATCTTGCTCTAACATAGTAATAGATAATTCTTTGTTTAGTTCTGCTACCTCCATGTTTATTTCATAGCATTCTTCCATAGGAGGTAATGCTATATCTATGGTTTCTTTAATATCTTCTTTCACGGCCGGTTCTTTTATTTCAGAGCTTATACTTTCTACATGTGTTTCTTCTGCTATAACAGGCAGTTCACCATTTCGTTGTAAGGCATCTATTAATCTCGATGCACGTGTATAACTAATTTTAAACGTGTCTTGTAGTACAGATATAGAGATACTTCCCGATTCCTTCACAAAACTTAAAACATCTTCGTATAGAATATCCTTAAAGGAGCTAGTTTCCTCTTGTTCGATTTCTTCGCCTTCAATTGGAATTGCTACTTCCGGTGAAATAGTATTGTCAGGTGAATGAGTAGTAATAACACTTGTTTCTTCTGATGTACTACTATTATTTGAAATTAATACTTTACGAGGACCATCCCCTGTGTAAGAACTTACAACTAGATTTTGTTCTAACTTCTCAATATATTGCATAGATTTCATATAGCTAATCTTGAATTTTCTTTGCAGAAGAGATGGCGAGACTTGTTGTGATTCGATAATAAATTCCTTAATATCTTCATACAACTTATTTTCAACTTCATCATCAACATTCCCCTGCTGGTTCATTGCTGCAGGATCATTAGATAAGGTTTCATTTTGAGACTTTTGTCCCTTATAATCCTCCAATGATACAATGTGTTGATGCTCCTCGTTTGTTTCTATGGAGTTATTCTGTTCAATCTCACCTTCTTGTATAGGTGGTAATGGTTGTATTTTCTTCATGTTTTCTGCATCTACATGCTTCATAGGATTAGCTTTTTCTATAGATTCATTAATAAGGCGAAGACGCTCATTTTCCCAATATTCACCTGTTTTTGTATCTACTTGAATAATTGCTTGGGCAAATTCTTCTTTTGGTACAAAGTTACTTGTGATTTGTTGTACAGGTTGCACATGATTATCTTGTACGATACGAGCAGCACAGATGAATGCCCCTTGTGCCATGATATCTCCTGGTGACATAACAACTTCTTTCGTTTTTTGATAGGTTGATCCTAGTCGACTAACTGGATTCTCTTGCATAGGAGAAATGCCCTGTTCGGATTCTGCCTCTTTAAATTCCTCTTTCTCACCAAACATGTCAGAGAAAATTTTTGCATCATATGGTGTTACATCTCCAAATATCATTTTGTTACGGAATGAACCTAGTAAAGTAAACATGTATTGCTCTGTGAAGTCGAGAGCTAATTGCGATAGTGTTTGGCTAGCGATTGTTAAAATTACTTTATATTTACGAGATTGTGCAGGGAATTCTTTAAACGGCCGCACAACGTAATCCGGAAACTCATCGACAATAATATGATGGTAAGGTGAGACGTTTGGATCTCTACGGAATACTGCATTTTGCATACTTAACAATACAAATTTTCCTAATACGTTTGAAAGGTCTGCTAATTCTCCTTTTGCCGTATTGACTAACAAAATCCCACCCTGCTCTAAATGAACATCGAAATCAAAATCGGATTTTCCAAATAAAACACGTCGTATTAAAACGTTTGAAGCTAAATCTTTTAATATGTTGCGTAAACCTTTTACATATTCTTCTTCTCTGTCATAATGCATCGGTTGTCCGCGGTATTTTCCCGATTTATAAACGGCTGGTTCACCTTGAAAATCCAGCTTTTCACGAATGGTATTATCAAACCATTCGTCTATACCTTTTATAATTTTATATTCATTTTTTTGGTCACGTGAAGCTGCTCCACTTTGAACAAAATCATATAACTTTTCGACCTGTACCTTTAATAGCTTATGCATTCGGTGAACACGTTCTACATCGTCATACATCTCAATCAAATCGTCGAAGGTAACATCTTTTTGTGGGTTGTGAAGCTTTAATAAATAGATATGTTGTTTAAGGTGGTTACGCTGCGCTTGTTCAAAGAATGCATTGTTAGATTCAGACAAACCTTGAATAACCATTGCGAAAACTTCTGCTACTTTATCTACTGGTCCTCGCAGAATGTTTATATTTTTGGTATCAGGATTAGTTGGATCAATGTAGTAAACTGCACTTTCAGGTATTTTATGTGCTTGCACTAACTTAAAAACCTTTTGGCATAAATCATTACTCGGTTCGATAACAGTCACACCATTTAAAAATGTTCCTTTTACTTCTTCTGTATGATAATCCTTCTTTTTAAAGACATTTATGAACTTATTGATAAAACGCGCCATCCAATGTAAATCTTGATTAATCATGGGAATAATTAAACTAGATGTTTTACCAGAACCAATAGGACCAATAATAATACAATTTAACGTTCTATCTTTCCCCTTAATACGAACCATCTCTTTATGCTCAATATGCGGTCCAATTTCTACATCAGGATATATTTGTTCTTCTTGGCTATTAAACCATTTTTGTAATTTGTGATTTTTATATTCGTATTTTTGTACCCACTTTAATATCTCTTCTCGGTAGCGAACAATATGCCCACTATACCAAAGTGTAAACAAAATCATAAATACTGTTGGTAAAAATACAAAAATCATAGTGAGTGTGTGAAAATTACCTGTTAAGACATGACCTAAGGCTTCATACTCACCAAAATTAAGATGTTTTGATTTATCCGCTAGATAAGGAATAACCTTTGCATGGATCGGAGCAGTTGCAAACCATAAAAATTGAATATCAACCGCAAAGTGGGAAGCAACCAAGATTATTAGTTTCCCATTATTTATATGTAAAGCTGGAATACGGCTGTAAAACCTAAAGCTAAACTCTCCTAATAGTAAAGAAAAGAACATTAAAATAAGCGGTACATATGTAATTTCTATAGGATAAGACGGTGGTTCAAATGCATAGTAGAGTAACTTGATGTAGTTTACTAAACCGAATCCAAATGAAAGAATAAATCCGCTAATTAAGCCGATTGTAGTAAATAACGGTAATCGTTGTTTAAATGTCTCCATATAGGCTCACCTACTTCTTACAGATATAGTTGAGCTTTATGTTTAAACTGGAATCGATTATTGAATTCTGGTTGGAATAGTTCCTTTGATTTTTCGAGAAAGAATTTTGCTGCATCTTCAGTTTGTTTTAAATATAAATCAATACTCTCTCTTTCACAGAGTTGATTGTATTCTTCTTGAGAAAGTACCGCGATATTTACCTCAATCTTTTTATCCGTTGCCGTTTCAATTATGACATCGTACCAATAGAAATTTGGTTTCCCTGGAATTTGGATATCTTGTAGAGAAACACTAAACGTTGCCCCCTCTTCTGTAATATGATTAAGGACTAGTTCCGGGTTTTTAAATGCTTCTCTAGCAGAGAGCACTCCCCCAGTAGTAGTAGTTGCATATTGTAAATCCATTTTGATTTTCCACCTTTCTCCATATAAAAAAAGGCAAGCGACACCCACTGTAAAAACAGCGTGTGTCGCTTGCCTTAATTTCATATGTTCTGATTTGATTGTAGTTTTTTGTGTTTAGTTCAAACGTAATTCTATCACCTTAAATAATAAAAATCAATAAAATTGTATAAAAGTATATAAAAAATTAACGATTAATATAATTCAACAAGCTTGCGTCTTTTCGGATGTATGTTATTTGCAGTACGTGCCATGATCTGTTCATCCGCATCGATAGTAACACCTTCATTTTGGAGGGATAGCAGTAATACGTTGTCATACGTGTCCATTAAAAGTATATCTCTAGCCTTTTTGCGCTTTGGATAAATCACAACAAGCGGCACCCCTTCATCACCTTCTCTTCTTGAAAACACAACATCGTCTAATCTAGCAATCATTCGGTAATCATTTTCATTCCCAAAAATAAAGAAGAAATCTTGCATTACATCTTTATCTCTCTTATACGTTCGTCTAAGACCACCATCTATTTTCTCTTTAAATGTTTGAACTGTTTCAACAAATGCATAGCGCCAATCAGCATCTCCTACTGTACGTTTAGATAAAGGTAAGAGAATATCTTGTTCAAAGTTTTGATTATCATCTATTCCTAGAAGAATATCTGAAATAACATCTCCAGCTTCTTTCAAAGAGCAGATGTGCATATTTAGGTTTGGTAGATTCATTAAATGTTCATGATATTCTCGCATAGAAAATAAGAGATTCTTCATACGTACGTATGGAGGTTCTGCATCTTCTGCAAGGAACATCGACTTGTCATACATAACAAAAACAACAGTTATATTTTTAGTGTTTTTTTGTGCATATTCAATATACTTCCCCACCTTTTCAACTAAGGTAGCATTGGTTTCTTTGCACATATCCATTTCAATGTAAATATTTTTGTCTTTATATGAAATGTGTTCATCAGGAATTAGAAGTAACCCTGCATCTTCAATTTCTGTTTTCTTTTGTTTTTGATGATATGAGCGAATATCTAACTCGCATAATAATTTATTCGTATTGGTCTTTTTCGACACTTCCAAAAGTGTGCGTACTAATATTTCTCTTGAGCAGAGTGTATGTAGTGAGATTGAAGAAGAATATCTACGTTTTGAAGATCCTGCAGGAATCCTTCCTAATTCTTGAAGGTAATCAACCATTCTATCTTTTAAGGAGAATGTCGCACGTCTGGTTATACTATCATCTCTTTTATCAATTTTTTTAGTCAGGATAGCACCGTATTTTGAAAAACGATTAAGTTTCGTAAACACACTATCCTCAGAAAAATCTCTACCCTCAAATGCACTATAAAGCTGAGTAATTTGTCGTGTAGTAAGATACCTTTTGTAATATAAAAATGTAAATACAAATATATCGGCCTCTTTTAAACGAAAAGATTTCTGTGTACCTTTGCTTGTATATTTATACGTTTTACTTTTCATTATATGCAACTCCATAACTCGAATGTATTTTCAATAAATAACAACCATTTCTATATATCTTATTACAGCAAAATTTAGTTGTAAATTATTAAAAGTTTAAGCTGAATTTGCTTTAATCTAGATACTAAAACTTGTACGCTGAAGTTTGGATTACTTCTCTTCCTAAAAATTAGCTAGAAACATTGATTTATATAGTCTTTCAGTTCTTTTAAAATTGTTCGGACGGAAGACATGTTTTAACCGAACAATTTTTTAAAGGTTCAAGTATTGGAATAAAATCGTTAGGACGGCCTAACAATTTATTTAAACAATTACATTATATAAAGACATGTTACACATACAGAAAATATAATAGATTAATCACTTGTGCATTGTAGTTTCTTTTTGCTATTGAAATAGAAAAAGACCGACAAAATTATATTTGTCGGTCTATTGTTTAGAATGATAATTTCTTCTTTGCTGGTTGTGAATCGTCAGCAACTTCTACTTCAGGTTCAGCACCAAAATTTAATTTTTTCTTTTTAGGTTTTTCTTCTTGTACTGAATCATCAAATGCAAAAAGTTTATTTAAAACAGCATTGGATTTCTTTGAATTAGCTTGCTCACGTTCTTCTTTAATTCTCGTAATCTCATCAATAATATCACTAACACGTTTTGGTAATGGAAGTCCTGCAACAACTGAATAGAATTTTACTATATCCTCTTCTTTTTTTGTTGTATGTTTATTAACGTATGGAGCTATAGGACGTTCATCTACATATGGAGTTCTTTCTTTTAAGAAGTTTTCCATTTGATTAAGGAATGAGAAGTTGTATAATCGCCCTGCTCGCAGCGGTGATGTAACGATAGATAGCGCGCTTTTTTTAGCACTTTCTAGCTCTTCTCTTTCTGTATCGTATAAAACGCCTTTTTCTAGTGCGTTACCTAATTGAGTCAAGTAACCTAGCGGGTTTTCAGTGTCTAATTGATTTGATTTTAGTTCTAATTTTGCTAATGATAAAACGCCTGGTGTATTAATTACTTGAGCAAATTCACTCGCATCAAAATGTGTATCTGAAAACGGTGTAAATGATGAAGTAACTAGGTTAATCTCATGTAATGCATCAGCAATATATTTGTTACTATAGCTAGTATATTCGTTTGCTAAAGCACTTGGATTTTCCTCTTCAAATTTTCTATATAGTTTAGCGTTATCTATTAATACAATTGAGCCAAAAGCTTCTTGGTTCATAGCAATACTACGAATGCGTGAAGTTGCGTTTTCTAATACTTTTAAAGCCTCAGCATCACGTGGTAAAGTCAGTAACAATCCAAAATTGTAATCATGTTCATAGAGCATTTCAATAGCCTTTAATAGAGCACCAGTTCCTGTTCCTCCACCTAGACCACACGTAATCCAAATAAAATCACGATCTTCAAATTCCTGTTTTACCGCTTCGAAAATCTTTGTTTCATGCTTTACAAATGCTTCCTCTCCAACCTGTGGATTACGAGCTGCACCTTGTTCATATCCTTCTAACTGTATTTTACGGACGTTCCCTGTGTTTTTAATCTCAATTTTATTAAAATCTTGACTATTTGTATTAACAAGAATCGCACGATATGGGTATTTGTTATTTTTAATTTGTGTTTCTTTATTTGCGCACTCTGCTGCGATTGCACATCCACCCATACCTAGTCCTAAGAATCCAAATTTCAAACTAATATTTCCTTGGCTTTCGATTTCTGAAAAATTGCCTGCCATATGTATATCCTCCTCAAATATATATTTTAGTTGTTTTTCTCAACTCGTTTTTCCAGTTCCTTAATTAAAACATTTCCTAGATCTGTTACGTCATAAATTCGAACACGTCCTATTGCTTTGAAAGATATTAACCCTGCTCCTTCAAGTCTTGCAGTCATAATATCTAAAGCATATCGCGATGGAAGTATTTTTTTACCCTCATAATCTTTTTCATTCTCAATTTGATAGTCTTTATGATATTGGTTGATATAATCCCATAACTTTTCTTTGTTCATTGCGCCCTCGGCGTATAGCACACGTAAAGCCCAAATCCCATCATTTAAATTCTCACAAAGCACATCAATAATTTCACTACTACTCATTGATATATTAGACAATAATTTCACACCACCTTTAATAAATAATAAATTTTATCTATAGGTACAAAAAGACAAGATAATTATACGGAATTTAATACCGTTATAAAAGCCGTAAATACTTCGGTATATATTTCCGAAGTATTGTATGTACTAACTATAATACATCTACGGATGATAATCAAGAATCTTATTAAATCAATACTTTAAATACTTCCGTAATAATTACCGTAATTAATATTTTAATTGTTACGCATTTATTACGGTAATAAACACTGTAATGAATACGTAATGATTATAAAAGATGCATTTTAATAAGTGAAAATCCATGTAAAATTTTTAGTTCAGTTCACAGAATTTTAAGGTGATTTTGTACATAATCAAGTGTTAATCACGCTCACCCGACTAATCACCGCTCGATAACATAGGTATTATTGGTATGCAGCTAAATAAATGAGCAGTGAATGATTGAGTGATCAGGTATAAAAGTCCATGATATTTTATGTAATCTACAAAGGGGTTCTTTTAGTTTCTATAGAATTTTTATATAATGTATTATAGGACAGGCATCATATAGTTAGGTGGTGAGCAAATGATTGATGAACAGTTAAGCGATGGTTATTATCGCGTATCTGAAGTAGCAACCATGCTTGATATTCCTGAAAGTACTCTTCGTAGATGGTTGAATGATTTCGATGAGTACTTGAACATAAAAAAAGAACGCCAACTTAAATATGTTCATGAGGATAGTATTGATACAGTAAAAAAGATTAAACATTATTATTCTGAGTCAAAGAAAAAGCACGAAATTGTTGGGCTTTTAGATATGGATCCGACGGTTATTCGCAATGTTTATGCTGAAGATGTTGACGGTGATGGTGAACCAAAAGAAACATCACTAGTTAAAGCACAACAGGTCAATCCAGACTTTATAGAAGCTTTGACGGAAAAAATTACTGAGGAAGTTACAGCTAAAGTGACTGAAGAATTAACAAAACAAAATATGGAATTTTTCGCTGCGGTGGCTAAACAAAGTCAGGATAATTTCGATAGAATCAATAAGCGATTAGAGGAACGTGACGAAAAGTTAATGAGTACTATACGATTAATTCAAGAACAAAAAAGTGCTAATGCTCAGCGACAAGAGAATACTGAACAAAAAGGCGGCTTTTTCTCTAAGCTTTTTGGAAAAAAATAAAAAGGCTATCATTTGATAGCCTTTTTATTTTGCTTATTCTTAATATCATTTCAAAAGCTTAGTTCATTGATTATCAATATGATTCATTCACAGCTATTGTTTTAAACTTATAATAATCATAGAACTTAGGTTTATTTTGCTATACAAAGAGTTTTCTAATTCTATTTCTTCCAATCTGTGAACTACCCGCCACTTAACGTCCTAATGGACTGTTTGAAGTGGTGGCTTCTCGGTTAGTCGTTACTTTTGATAGCTAACGAATTTGTCCTAAGACAACCGAGCTAACCCCCTCGTTCCAAGGGTTATTTTATTGCTATCTATGCCAACGCTAATAGGCGTATTGCTTCATTTTTGATATTGATAGCTGCGTTATAATCTCTATCAAGATTTACACCACATATACAAGAATATACTCGCTCAGACAATGACATGTTTTTCACATTTCCACAACTGCTACATGTTTTTGTGGAAGGAAACCATTTGTCTATTTTCATAAGTTGTTTGCCTTGTTCGTGTAGTTTATAAGCTAAAAAAGAAGTGAACATACCCCAAGCATTATCAGCGACGCTTTTTCCAAAATGAAGTGCTTGCGACATGCCTTTCATATTTAGATCTTCAATAGCTACAACATCAAAATGAGTAGCTAACTCTTTAGACTTATGATGAAGGAAGTTCTTACGTTGGTTCGCTACTTTTTCATGTAACTTAGCTACACGGATACGTTGTTTATTCCAACGAATAGAACCTTTTGTTCTTCTTGATAATACTCGTTGTGCCTTTGCTAATCGGTCTAACATTTCACGATAGAACTTAGGATAATTGGCTCTCTCATCCTCAGAACTAACGTATAATCGATCCATCGCAAAGTCTAATCCAACAACTGTTTCTACTTCATTTTGTACAATCTCTTTTTCGTATTCAGTCAAGATAGACACATAGTATTTACCAGTAGGTGTCATAGAAATCGTACATGACTTGATTACATGGTCTTGTGGTATTTCTCTATGCTGCTTGATACGTACCATTTTCAGTTTTGGCAATTTAATATGACCGTTAAGCAACATAATATTTCCGTTCACTACATTCGTTGTATAAGACTTTCTGTCTTTTTTGCTTTTGAATGTTGGGAAGTCATTTTGACCACGAAAGAAATTCTTATAGGCAGTTTGCAAGTTTAGTTGAGCATTTGCCAGTGCTAATGAATCAACTTCTTTTAACCACTCAAATTCTGCTTTGTATTTCGCAGGAGTGGGAAGCTTTTGTTTCTTTAGTTGTTCCTTATCATCTTTGTGATTTTCATACGCTTCTTTCCGTTCGGCTAACATTCTGTTATACACGAAACGTACACAACCGAAGGTTTTACGCATAAGATGTGCTTGGTCTCCTGTTGGATACAAACGGAATTTATATGCTTTATTCTGCTTTGTCATATCATTTCACCTCACTTTTCACTTTGATTTTCAATATATTTTTTTACTACGTCTATTGATGAACCACCAGTAGTTAGTAAGCAAAAACCTCTTGACCAAAACATCTCTTTCAATAGTTTCATACTACTTAATTAGTAGTATGAAACTATTTTTATATTAATCATAAAAAAAACAGTTTATTCTTATTCAAAACTTACACCTTCACTCGATCACTCAACCATTCGCTAATCATTCATTCTAAAATAGTAATATGATTGACCGGTGATTAATTGACTGATTACAATTAGGTTTAATGCAATGAAATCAACCGTTCAATCACCACTCAACCTACATACGAAAATAACAGTATTTACACACGAGTGACTGGTGATTAGTTGGGTGATTTAAGGTGTGGATAATGAAAAATGTGCCATTAATGCGCTTTATCGATGATATTTGTTAATTGAGCGACAATCAGGCGGTTGATCAGAGGCTGTTTAAGTTGTTCTTACTTATTGTGAATTGACTTTTGATTGAGCGGCGCTCAACGAGGTGTTTGAGTGGTGGTTATTTATACATAGTCATTTAGCAAAGGTCATACTTTTGAAAAAATCACCTTGCAACCATGGGAAAAACTATATATGATGTAGTTACTTTATATTTTTGTATTTTTTTAGATACAAATTTATTAATAATAAAATATTTATATAATAAAAAATAAAATATAAAAAAGCAAAAAAAGGTTCATCAGCCCAATGAAATAGCGCCAACTACTTCATTGTGGTACACCGCACAAAAATCCCAAAAGAAATTTTCAATCGACCGCGGTAAACAAAGCCAATAAACCTTTTTATTTTGCATGAAATTATAAGATAATTTTACTGTATCTTATGTATTTGTGCAACTTAAAAAGGGGATTTCTTGCGTAATTTTAGGCATTGTTTACCGTTGTTATACAAGTATTACTCTTTTAAGAGAGTAGTATTTTTGTATCCGTGGTATGACAGTGCCTTTTTCTGCTCTTTCGAAAGGAGTTAGCAACATTATGCATACGCAAATGGCTTTTTCCCAACAGAACTTTAAAGTTCATGGGGTTAAATTTTTTGATGGACTATTAAACATCGTAAAACTAGAAAATGAAAGAAAAGAGTTACCATCTTCAGCTTTAGCTACTTACATCTTGCTTCACTTTGAATGCAATGATATAGGAATGCTACCACGTGAATTTCAAATAATGGATCTTGCTAAGAAAAGTGGGATTCCCTACACAACAATTTATACAGGGTTTCAAGTTTGTTTGGAGCGTAGACTCGTAAAAGAAACACCTGTTGGAAATCGTACTGTATATGAAATTGTAGATTATGCGTTGTATAACCACACTACTGCAGAAACTGCAAAGATGACAGGCATATCGCTATCGTATTTCCGTATTCCATTTCACCTAATTCAAACAACGATAATGAGTAGTCTAGTAAAGGCTCGTGATAATAGAGGGATTATATTCCTTTTAGATTTAATCAATACTTTTTCAAGAAAAGTAGGTATGGAACATTATAAACATAAAATTGAGGAGTTTCAGATTACAAGAAAGATGTCTTCCTTAAAAAGGAGATTAAATCGTAATGCAAAGAAAGTAAGACACTACATAGAAATTATTAACCCCATCGTGCAATTTACTGCAATCGATTCTAAAGAGAAGAAATCTAATGAAACAAGAATTACTAGTGCAAGGAAACAGGTAAAACAAATCATCATTGAGAAGTTCAACGTTGTATTTTCTTCAAACTGCGTAATTGAGAATGATAAAAAAGAATTACATAGACCAGTAGCGAAGTGCAGAAAAGAAGCGGTGTCTCGTTTGAAACATATGGGACAGGCGTTACGTAAAAAAGATAAAGAAAATATAATGACTGCATTTAGACAAGAAATTGTTGATATCGCAATCTATTTACCGACGAAACAAAAACAAAGTGAATTATTAATTTACGCAATGACTTATGCATTAGATCAAGTGGAAAGTTGTTTGAAAGAGCAAGAAATATTCTCTATTCCAGCATTTATGCGTGTAAAGTTTAGAGAGTCCTGGATAGGTTTTAAGGAAAAAAACTTGTCTACAGGGAAAAAACACGATGCAATGATAAATTATCATAAGAAGAATGGTGTTTATCCGGAATTTATGTGATTTTAAAAAAATATATATGGAAACCCTTGTTAAAAAGTTACTTAAAAGCAAGGGTTATTTGGCATGTTCTTTAATTTGAAGACATGCTTTTTTATTTAGGAAAATATATCTATTAGCATTTTTACGGAAGCATATAATTGATTTACGTTATGTTTGGTTACGACTCGGTATGTTCATAATTCGATTCAATACTTGTGGTTATCTTAGTAATATGATTCTAACCTTGTGAATTCTTAGTAATATGGTATTTAACTTCTTAATTTGTGATTTCTATGATGTAGAGCTTGTATGTAATGGGGATATTACGATAGTGAATTTAGCTTAATATCCAGGAACGTATGTAATACAAGGCTTTAGAGGTGTTTGCTGAATCTCTTTATAATTAATGATTGAGTTTAGTTATATATATTTCTTGTTGTTTTTATATAAAATACTTGGATTATTTATATTTAATTACTTGTATTTTTTTAAATTAAATACATAGAAAAATAGAAAGAAGGAATAAATATAAGTTTACAAGGAGGTAATTAATCTATTGACTTTTAAAATTCATAGAGGTATTCTTATACGTGAACTACAATTAACTAAGAGAAATATACAAATTAATAGATTTAATTTCTAGCTAAACGGACACACCGAAGGCACATAACCTGCCATCGGTGTGTCTTTTTTTTGTATAAATAACAATAAAAAGGGAGAATTTGAAGCTATGAACGAAATTGTGAACATGAGTAAAGAACGATTTACAAAGTATTGTGAGGAGAATGCAGCATTTGAAGAGGATATTAGTCGCATTATTAATCACTACTTTTTATTACTAGGGAATAAGGCAAATATCTTACAGGAAAGAGAATTTAATAACGAAATTGAAGAAAAAACGTTTAAAAATAATGTGAAACGTTTTGAAACTCTATTCCCTGCAGCTGTTAAAAATGCATTTTTAAAAGGATATCAATTATGCCTTGAGTTTATAAATCATCCTGAAACGCAAATTCCTGAGAATCTATATACTGATCCGAATTTTATAAAAGATATTCCTTTTGCCTTAGCAAATGCATCTGAATATGAATTGTACGAAATCATTCGTACAGATGAAACACAGGAATTTAGTGTATTTGCTATACGAACATATGAAGGGATTCGTCCATTGTTAGAACAAGTATTTTGCGAAGTTGCATTCACTGGTGCTGAATATGCTTTTGAACATGAGCGAATGGAAAAAGGAATTGAATTAAAGAAAGGTAATAGTACCTCGTTAACCAAAGTTCCTGTAGATCGTCTTTTCGCGATTACGCCTTCTGTTAATGGAGTTGTTGTACATGCGGAAGAACATTGCGAGATTTGGAATTTAAATTGGAATAGCAAAGTAACAATTAATGATCCTTTTATTGAGCTTGCTGAGGTTACGTTTATTCATCAAACAAAAGATATGATTCAAAAAAATATTGAAGATGGTGTTTTATACTACAGCATTCTTTATCTTGGTACACCTTTACATGAGATACAAGATCGATTAGAAATACGAGTAAAGCTAAATTCTGATTTTGGAGCTCCACGTACAATGGAACAAGTTGAAATTGAGTATATTTTGAATGAGATTATTGGGAAGGTTCATCTTGAGGCACAAATTCCAATTGAAAACATGATTTTAATCCAACGTTAGATTTTGTAGGAGGTTAACTATGGTGAAAAAAATCGTTTTAGCTATTAGTGATACTGTATATACGGCATATTTACGTGAGGATTTTATTGGTGCGGGATTTGAAGTAGCTGATAGTGATGTGATGCATATCAAGTATCTAGATGAAATTCTAGATACAGAACAGCCCGATATTCTATGTATTAATGACAAACGATTAAATATTGATGCGGGACATGAAGAGAAACGTGAATTGATTATCTTACAGAAACTAAGAGATATTCGCTTTAATCGAGATATTCGTATTGTGGTATTTACAGAGCGTGAAAATGATGATGAGTTTTTGGCGAAACTGATTTATCTAGGTATCTATGACATTTTTAACTCTCGTAGAATTGATATTGATAATAAAGTTATCCCGCAGCTGCTACAGGAGTCGGATATTAAAAATGTAGCAGAAATTGTAGGCGCAAGTCAGGCACCACAACAAACAAAGTTACCCGAAGTTCCTGTTGATGAGGAAGAAGAGGAAGTATCAAGTGAATTAGAGGAAGGTGGCAACAATGAAGCTTCCTCTAACTCCAAGAAACTATTTAAAAACAATCAAAAGCGTAAGTCTGTTCCAGGTGAGTCACAAAAAGCACCTATTATAAAAAAACAATATAAATTGGCTTTTGAGCCGGTATATGAAAAACAAATAGGTATTGCTATTCCGAGAAGAACAATTGTTGTGGCCAGCATGAACAAAAGAAGTGGTGCAACTTTTGTTTCACATCTTTTAGCTGCTTACTTAAATGAACTACAGATTGATGTGAACTATATAGAGAATCTATATGATGATGGATATACGTATCCTTTATTAAAGGGATATACAGAAGCACCAGAAAACTATCGTAGTGAATTTATGTTACAGCGATATAAGGAGATGCTACAGAAGGAATCTGATATATTATCAATTCCAAAATGGAAGCAAGGAAGAATAAATTATATCGTAAAGAATCCTATAGTGGACCAAGAGCTGAAAAACGAAACAGAGCAGGACTTTGACCATTTTATTAAGGTATTATTGGCTAACCAAGAAGCGCCTATATCTATTATTGATGCGGGGTACGATTGGGATAAAGATTTATACCATGAAATATGTGAAATGGCAGATTTTATTTTCTTTGTAGCAGAACCAGATCTGCATCAATTGTTAAAGATAGCGCATCCTCTTACACAAAAGGAGAGAAAACTTGTTTCTTACTTAGTTTTAGAGAAAACGAGAATTATTGGGAATAAGTTTTCTACTGCACTTTTAAAGCATGAAGTAGTAGAAGAATGTTTTGGCGATAAGGTATTAACTGCTTTAGCACCATATGAGATAGAGGATGTATTTGAATCTCAATTAAAAAGTAGTACGTTACT
Organism: Bacillus sp. FSL K6-0069; assembly: GCF_038007785.1. Taxonomy (NCBI): domain Bacteria; kingdom Bacillati; phylum Bacillota; class Bacilli; order Caryophanales; family Bacillaceae; genus Bacillus; species Bacillus sp. FSL K6-0069. Next base: position 163,832 of record NZ_JBBOXN010000002.1, read on the forward strand.
ATCTAGTCGGAACTATTATAAAGAGCTTGAAGGAATAATGAAGGAAATAGCAGAGTTATTACTGCCAAACCAATTGTTGAATCAAAAGAAAAGTTCCATTTTAAGTGGATTTCGATTTCGGAAGTCTGAAAATTAAGGAGGGGTGAAGAAAGATGCAAAAATTTATTATAGGGGCCGCCTCAATATTATTATTTGTTGGCTGTTTATTCTTAATGACAGATATGATTATTGGAGATACAACACACACAGATAATAAGTCTGCATCAGAACGCGCTGGAAGTACAGCAATGGATAAAGCCGTAAAAGTAGGTGTTTTACGAGCGCAAGAAGAAATTGCTATTGAACCAGGTATCGCAAAGAAAGAATTTGAAAAGTCTTATAAACAAAATGCAACATTTAAGGATCCTGCATCAAAACGAGAGTTTTCTGTACATGCTGTACAAGAGCAACCTGCAATGATTGCGGTTGAAGGAGAAGCGGAAGCTGCTAGTTATACGAAACAATTTGATGAAAAGAAAGGTAACATTAAGAGTAACGCAAGACACATATTTATTTATGAAGCAGATTCTGACAACAAGAAAGCTGGAGGAAACGTGAAATAAATAAGAAAAAGTAGGTGTGTAAGAAATGCAAAATACAGTAACAACAGCGCTTTTTCTAACGCTTTCTTTATTATTGATAACTCTTATACCAGAAGGTGTACTGTATGGAATGCAGTTAGTAAAAGCACATGATTTTGCTTCTAGTACAGTAGAGTTAGCAGAACAAACAGGTGGTTTTCAGTACACATATGAAGGAAAAAACGTAAATCTAATTCCTGATATAGAGAAGAAAATGAAAGAGCAGAATATGGATGGATGGAAATATGAATATACTAAAGGGCGCGTGGATCATAATCAGCCGTTAAATTTTAAGATAAAAGCTGAACATCACTTCTTTATTTTTAAAATGATAGGGATTGATAGTGTGAAAGCACCAATATGGGCTAACAAAGATGGAATGGGACAAATCTATTTCCGTTGAGAATATCAATATATATAAAGAGTTAAAAACTATACTGAAAAGTGTAGTTTTTTTACTAGAAATAAATATTTATAAATAAATATATAAAAATACTTTACAAGCCTATTTTTATATGGTGATATTTTCCATATAGAACAGCGGTTATAAAAAAACGCTAATTTATAAATTTATATGTTAAAGTATCTGGATTTTATATTTAAATTCGATACAATAAAGGAATCTATTAAAAAACTAATATACTTGGAGGAACAAACAATGGCTAACAAATTTTTAAAAACAGCAACAGCATTAACAATTATGGGTACATCATTACTAGGAGCAGGAGCATTTACTGCTAAGGCTGATAACACAGACTCATTAAAATTCAGTGATGTTCCAGCAAATCACTGGTCTACAAAAGCAATTTATGATTTAACAAATCGTAAAGTAGTACAAGGATACGGAAATAATATCTTTGGTTTTGGTGACAATGTAACTCGTGGGCAAGTTGCTCGTATGATTTATATGTACGTTAAACCAGCAGATGCAGATGCTAGCTTCAAAAATCCATTTACAGATATTAGAGGACACATGTTTGAAAAAGAAATTAGAGCACTTGCTAAAGCAGGTCTAGTAAATGGTTATGGTGAAGGGAAATTCGGTCCAGATGATGTCTTAACTCGTGAACAAATGGCGCAAGTACTTACAAATGCTTTCAAGTTCAAAGCTACTAAGACAACTTCCTTTACTGATGTTGATAAAAACTCATGGGCATTAAAAGCAATTAGTGCATTAGAAGAAAATGGCGTTACTATTGGTACAGGAGGTAAAATGTATTCACCATATGCACATGTAACTCGTGAACAATATAGCCAGTTCTTATATAACTCTATTAATGCAGTAGAAAAAGAGACTAAACCAGAAGTGAAGCCAGATCCAAAATCTGAAACAAAACCAGAAGAAAAGCCAGAAGTGAAGCCAGATCCAAAACCTGAAACGAAACCAGAAGAAAAACCAGAAGTGAAGCCAGACCCAAAACCTGAAACAAAACCAGAAGAAAAGCCAGAAGTGAAGCCAGATCCAAAACCTGAAACGAAACTAGAAGAAAAACCAGAAGTGAAGCCAGACCCAAAACCTGAAACAAAACCAGAAGAAAAACCAGAAGTGAAGCCAGATCCAAAACCTGAAACGAAACCAGAAGAAAAACCAGAAGTGAAGCCAGACCCAAAACCTGAAACAAAACCAGAAGAAAAACCAGATACAAATTTACCATCAAGTATAGATAAAGGTTTAGTTACAGAGGAAGTTACGTATAATCCAAACGCTATGAAAAACCCGATTGCTCAAAAATCCATTTCTACAGAAGCGCAAAATCTTATTAAGAGTGTGAATAGTAAATATGGTACTAACCTTAAGTATGCAGATATAAATGGAACAATTAGACTGGTTGATAAAAATATGTACTTACCAGCAGGTACAATTGGTGCACAAGTTTATATTGATGCGGTAAGTGAAAATGATTTTAAAATTATTTTCCTAGATAATAACGAAGCAACTATTGAGTTAGCTAAAAAGTGGACTACTATGTTAAATTCAGATTTAGTTCTAGATAAAGAAATTCAGGAAACTGTAGATGCTCAAGAAATTAATAACTATGAAAAAGGAAATTATAAAGTTCGTGTAGGGCACTCTACAGCTGATCATATGATGTACATTCAAGTGCGTGTATAATATTATTGCATTTTAAAGCTACATTTGATACATTTAAAGATGTAATATAATAATTAACTAATATACAATTTATTTACGTAAAGGACACACCTTACGTACCTACCAAGGTACGGGTGTGTCCTTTTTTTATGTTAAAAGGAGTGAGGTTATGAGACTGCGAAAAAATATACTATTAACGTGTGTTTCAGTGATGTTGGTATGGCCATCAGTAGCAAGTGCAAATAATGGGGATATTCCATTTTATAATGGGAATGAAGACACGTCTTTAAAATCACCTGAATTACAATTGAATGGGAAGCTACTTAGACCAGGAAGTGGTTATAAAACAAAAGAGTTCGATTATAAAGCGGATTTACATTTTCCTGCTGTTTATAATGGTTCTTTTAATTGGGGGAATTCAAGGGAAAACCTTATCCAAAATGAAGACCATTCAGAACCTTATGTGCGTATATCAAATGAAGGCTACATTAACCCTTCAGTTGTAGTGGGAGATAGAATGGTAACCGAAATAGAGAGAATTACAAACGATATAATTGCAAGTAAATATTGGGGTAACCCTGAATTCGTTTTAAGAAACTTAATTCCACATAGGATTAAAAATGGGTTTTCAGATAAATCTTATGGAGAGTTCTATTGGATTAGAGACATTGCTTATCTTTCTGGCGGATATGCAGGGGCTGGTGGTGTAAATGACGTGAATAGGTATAGCTTGTGGTATGTACGCACAAGTAAACCTCAAATAAAAGATTTTAAAGCTACGAGTGGGAAAAAAGATATACCCGTAAAATTTACATTTAACGGTTTTGAATATGTAAGTAAAAATAAAGGATACAATGACCGAGATCCTAATGGAACAACAATAAACCCTTATCAAAAAGCTGCCGGAGAACGGAACCGAGTTAAATGGATGTTAGATATTACAAAAGATGGCGAAACCGTGTATCATCAAGAAAATTATCTGCGTTCAACTCCGCAAAAAGATAATCAAAAACCAAATGAAGGTGATGCAGGGCAATTTAAGTCAGAAGAACTAAAGTGGCAGCCACAAATGTGTGGCCGATATACTGCGAAAATTAAAGCCATTGATGCTGTTCAAAGGGAATCAAATGAGAAAACTGTTGATTTCACCATAAATGGTAACTGTGGTACAGAAGTAACCCCTAATCCAGATCCAGGTGATGAAGATGATTTTAAATATAAAATCGATTTCTCTGCTGACCGAATTGAAGGAGAAACAGCAAGAGAAGGAAAGAATATAAAAACAAGAATAGATGTATCACGTGATAATTTTAAACCCGAACGTGACCAATATAGAGCAAAGGTAAATAACAATATTAATAAGTCCGAGCAAGCGGTAAATAGTTCTGAATCCGATAGAGATAGTGCGCAATCTAGTCTTAGTTATTGCCGTCGTAATCCAATTCATGAGGTAGATGCAGAAGGAAACCATCACTATTACGATAGAGACTGCTCTTGGGAAGAAAATAGATTGGATAGTGCAGCAAGTAGGTTAGATACAGCAAGGCAGAAGTTAGAAAAAGAGAAAAATAAAATTAAAAAGTTAGATGCGCTAGAAGCGAAGTATGCAAATCCTGAAACGGTAGTCGTGCTCAAGCATAACGGACAACAAGTAGCAACACAAAAGGTAAGGTTAACTGAGGGAGAAAAGAAAACCTTGAACCTTGGCTGGCAACATAAGGGGAAAGGAACAATTCAGGCAGAAATTAACCCTGCTGGTAACCGATTAGATATAGAAGAAACCACATACAAAAATAATCCTATTAAAACAGCTATCTATTCACCATCTCATGAAAAAGGAATGTGCGGAGTAACGAGTGTAAAAGGTGTGGTAGAAACAGTAAGTGAACGTGTGTCAAAAGAGGACACAGTGGGAGAAATGTTCTATGAAACATTAAGTGGAAGTATTGATAATTTAGAACCATCTAAGCTCCATGCGGGGTATGGTTTTTCTTATGAAGTTAATGGGAAATACAAAAATGATTGGAATACCAATTATCCAGGTGTATTTACAAAAGCAACGGCACAGTATCCATTTGCAGATGAAGGACTAAAAACAGCTTATGATTTAGAGAGTGTTTCTAATAATGGCTTAACATCTAAATTCCTACCTAAAAATATGTATTTGTCTGAAGTAACAGGACATGTCTTTGATAGTAAAAGACCAACTAAGTCTTTATATTGGGATGGTAAGGAAAAAATTATTGATGGCCAACGAAAATGGTATGCGCCATTAAAAACAAAAGATGGAAAATATTCGTTCAATGTTGAAACAAACCCAGCAGGTGTGAATGAAATGAGTTTGTGCCTGACAGATGAAGTGGAAATTAAAGGTGTTGCGTACGATGATTTTAAAAAGAGAAGGGTGCTTGCGGATCTTCCATTCCCTGTGCAAACACCAGGTTGGAATTGGGTTGGAAAGGAAAATATTATTACTGATTTATCAAATTGGTACTATATGAAGAATAGAAATTAGATAAATAGTATTGTATAATGACTTGAATCGACAAAAGTATATAATCCTTCTTGAACTAGTAGCTGAATGGATAAACCAAAGGCACACCCCTTAATGGGGTGTGCCTTTTTTCATAGAAAGGGGAATTTTGAGTGGATAAAAAGAAAAAGCAGCGTGTGAGACGAGTGATTTTTATTGGAGTAATCGCAATGATAGTATCAATATATGTTGGAAATGAATTTCAAGATCGAAATGGGACAAGTTATGCTCCTGCAAAGTATTTTGAAACAGGAACAAAATTGATTTCGTTTTAATAATAATGTCTTTTTTATCAACTATCGCGGATAAATCTGCATGACATGTACAATAGTTGATGTTATAATAAGTGTAGAAGTATTATAACAATAGTTTTTGCATAAACTAAAGAAGACGAGATGCTCCAACATCTCGCCTTATGTAACTGTTACCGCAAGGTGGCTAGTTGCTAAAAAGTTTATTTTTTCTTAGAACCGCCCTTCACACGCTTGCAGGCATTTGAACCGCACCCAATTTGTTAGACAAATAACTAACAATTGGAGGTGCGGTTTTATTATGTCTAGAAAATATAAATTCGAATTAAAAAGAAATGCCGTTGAACATTATTTAAATACAAATGATTCTTTTAAAGTGACTGCCAAAAAATATCAAGTCAGTATATCGTTATTAAAAGAGTGGGTGGCACGTACTAGAGAACAAGGAATAGAGTCCTTAAACTCTAAATGTACAAGGTATGACATTCAGTTTAAAATGGAAGTATTGAATTTTATGAACAATACAGGAGCTTCGCCCCTACAAGCGGCCGCTATGTTCAACGTTCCATCTCCTCGTACCGTTAGGAAGTGGCGATCAATGCTAGAATCACAGGGGATAGATGCTCTTCGTAAAACAAGTAAGGGGTACTCCACTGTGAAGAAGAAACAGGCTATTGCACCTAAGAAAAAACAAAATATTAACTCTCAAAATGATTTACAAAAAGAAATTGAATACTTACGCATGGAAAATGCTTATTTAAAAAAGTTACACGCCTTAATTCAACAAAAACAACAATCTCTGAAAAAGACAAAGCACACATAATATATGAGTTAAGGCATGAATATAAAATTATCGACTTGATTAAAGCGGCTGAAATGGCTCGTAGTACATATTATTACTGGGTGAAACAAATGAGTCGTGAAGATAAATATAACGAGGTTAAAGAAAGTATTAAGCAGATTTTTCAGGAACACCAAGGGCGATATGGCTATAGGCGTATCACACTTGAATTACGTAATCAGGGCTATACCATTAACCACAAAACCGTCCTTCGCTTAATGAATCAATTAGGGTTAAAATCGTTGGTAAGAATCACTAAATACCGCTCTTATCGCGGGAAGGTTGGGAAGGTAGCGCCAAATGTCTTGAAGCGTGATTTCAAGGCCTCTAAGCCTAATGAAAAGTGGGTTACAGATGTTACTGAAGTTCATTTGTTTGGTGAAAAACTCTACCTATCTCCTATTCTAGACTTGTTTAATGGTGAGATTATTTCCTATAATATTGAGAAACGCCCTACATTCCTTCTAGTCGAAAGGATGTTAGATAAGGCTTTAAAATGCTTGGATAAAGAAGATACTCCTATCCTTCATTCAGATCAAGGTTGGCACTATCAAATGGATAGATATCAATATATTTTAAGAGAAAATAATATAACTCAAAGTATGTCCCGTAAGGGAAATTGCTTAGATAATGCAGTCATTGAAAATTTCTTTGGCTTATTAAAATCTGAATTACTTTATCTTAAAGATTTTGAAAGTATGGAACACTTTAGGGAAGAACTAGAGAATTATATTTATTATTACAATAATAAAAGGATTAAGGCAAAATTAAAAGGATTGCCTCCTGTAAAATACAGAATTCAATCCTTATTAGCTGCTTAAATATATGTCTAACTTTTCGGGTCCAGTTCACATTGTGGGTGGTTCTTTTCGTTTTTCGTCGCTTTTTTTGTGCTTTCTTCCAAGACGTTGATAGGTATTTACCTACTCGTTTTGCAAAAAACACAGCGACTTCTCTAGCAATTACTTTTAAAATTTCAATTGCTATTATGAAAAGTATTTCCATGCGATCACCTCCTTTCTCCATAAAATGAAAGAGAAAGGATAGCAACCAACCACCCTGAAATATTCAGTTACGTTATATTAATTATACCATATTTACGGGTGGGTTAATAGCTTAAAAACCTTGATATGACAATGTTTTTAAGGGTTTTTGAGTTTTGGAATCAGAGATTTGAAATGGTAAAAATAATATTTTTTTTAGAAATGATTGACATATAACTCTATATATCATAATATTGAAATTGTAATATTAAAGAAACCAAATCCAACATTTTCATATAGACTTTAGATTAGCTAAAAGGACACACCTAAGGCGCATTATGCCATAGGTGTGTCCTTTTTTTGCGTTTAAAGGCTACATAAGGAGGAATACAAACATTGAAGCCATCTAAGTTTCAAAAGAAGCAGATTGTTGCGGTAGGTCTAGCTGCTGCAACAGTAGCGGGTATCTATGGATACAATCATTTCGCAGTAGAAAATGCTGTAAAACCAACAAAGATTGTTGTAGCCGCAAAGGATATACCTGCACATACAGAAATTAAAGAAGACATGCTAGTGGAACGAACTTTACCTGGTGATGCGATTCCCCCAAATGCATTACGTGTAAATAAAAAAGAGGTTGTAGGTAAGTGGACAAATGATGGGCAACCCATTACAGAAAATAGCTATCTCTTTAAAAACAAAGTAGTAAAGAAAGAGGAGTTACCGGACTCTGCTATTTTAAATTTGAAAGATGGAGAAGTTGCTTTCCCGTTACTCGTTGATTTAGAAACAAGTTCAGGGAATAGTATTATCCCAAACACGTATGTGGACTTGTATTTCAAACAAGTTGTGAAAGAAGGAGACAATGAGAAGGTTGTCTTTGGTGGTCTGTTCCAACGTGTACGTGTGACGGCTGCAAAAGATAGCAATACAGAAGATGCATTTGTGCTAGAAAAGAAAGAATCAAAAGAGGAACAAGAAGGAAAACAAAAGCCTAAAGTAACGCGATTATACACACTGGCTGTTTCCCCTGAACAACTTCAATACTTAAATCGTGCAAAAACACTTGGAGATGTCATTCCTGTTGCAGTTGGACAAAAGGTGGAGCAAACAGGGAAAGAATTAGAACCAGCTGAAGGATTCTCACAAATATCTGATCAAAAGAACATTTTAGACTATGTAGAGAAGCATTCGACTAATCCAATTTCTAAAAATGTAAAAGAGTATGTAGCACAGTATCTGAATGAATCTAAGTAAGAAAGGGGTTATTAAGATGGAGCGGCAAGCAAGAATCATTGCCTTTTATGCAACAAACGAAAATGTAGGGAAAAGCACATTAAGTATTGCGATGGCAAATGAATTAGCTCATTTAGGGAAAAAGGTGCTTTATGTTGAAGCAGACCAAGTAAGACCTAGCTTTGCGGTTGGAACTGGTCTTAGCCACGATAGTAAAAACATCTTAGAACTTGTAAGAAAAGAAAATGAATACAATCTCTCGCAATATATTTGTACCAAGCAAGATTTATTAGAGAGAAAAATGAATCCAAGGTTGATGCAAAAATTGCACGATAAGATGGATTTTCTAGTGTTTCCATCAGGTTATAACTTAGCTCAATTCCCAGAGATTCAAAACAAAGAACTGTTTGTAACGACATTTATAGAATCACTTGTAGATACAGAATACGATTCTATCATTCTATCAGTACCAACTGAATTATCTGAGGTTCTGAGTTATCCAATCCTATACCAATCAGACCTTGTAATTCATGTGTTAAACGGCAACCCTCGTGGTGCAATAGCAATTAAAAGAGAATTACAACTACTAGAAGAAGCAAAGCTAACATTGCCTCGTATGATTCATGTTTTAAATATGGCAGATGAGGATTATGTAGAAGATATTGAAAAGCTATCTTCCCAAAAAATTGCGGTGACAATTCCGTATGACAGGGATCGTACGAGTTATGAATGGGGGATGCAGTTTGGTTCCCCGCAAATTAATACAAAGGTCCATCACATTATGGAAGCAGCTGGTCTTGATATTCCAACCCAGCATACATCCTCTATGAAAAAGGGTCTCTTTGGTTTACGAAATTAAAAGGGAGGCAGTAGTATGTGGGGCTATTTACAGGGAAAACAAGTCGCCTTAAAGCGAAATCGAGTTGATTTATATCATTTTGGTTATATGATTCGTTCCAAATCAGCTCGAAAGTTAGGAACAACTACAGCTCAACAAATTAAAGATATCACGGATGAAATTCGTGCATTTTTAGTAAAAGACCATCGTGATATTTTAAGCGAATCTTTTATGAATAAAGAAAAGAGAGCAGCTGTAGAACAAATCATTAAAAGTTTTCTATTAAGTAATCAAGTCGTCATTTCAGATGTACCTTCTGAACAATTATTAAATATGGTATGTGATGATATTGTGGGATTTGGAATTATAGAACCTTTAAAAGAAGATCAGGATGTAACCGATATTTATATCAATGGTACAAAAGAAATTATTTACGAAAAAATTGGAGAGGGAGAGTTAACATTCCCTTACCGATTTGAGACGGAAGAAGAGGTAAAGGCTTTAGCCTATAAGATGGTAAATAGTACGTCAGAGTCATTAAATACAGCAAAACCATATGTGGACTGCGTGTTTCCCTATATCCGTATCAATATTGCTTTAGATGAACTTGGGGGACTCGGGACAACAATAACGATTCGTAAGAATGCAGATCATCTTCGTGCTTCTGAAGAGCGAATGTTATCTACTAATCAAGCGTCAAAAGAGATGTTGGACTTTTTGGCTGCAGCCGTGAAAGCCAAAATGAATATTCTAGTCGCTGGAGCAACAGGGACAGGGAAATCAGAGTTTATGAAATTTCTTGCTTCTCATATTCCGAAAGGAAAGAAAAAAGAACGTACTCTTGTAGTAGAAGATAACCCTGAATTATATTTGCATCGAATTTTTCCAGAACATCACTTTGTTCCGATGCAATGTAGGGCATCGGAAGTAGAAGAAAATGCAATTGATTTTGATAGATTGTTAACGAATGCACTACGTCAAGGACCAAAGCGATTAATTGTAGGGGAATCGAGGGGTAAAGAAGCATTAAAAATGATTAACTTTTTCCAAACAGGCCACCCTGGCTTTACCTCTGTCCATGCAAGAAGTGCCATAGAAGCAGTCAGACGTTTAATGCTCATGTGTCTGCAAAGTGGTGCGAATATTGATGCCCAGTATTTATATGAATTAATTTCACAGACATTCGATGTGATTGTCTTTTTAGAAAAGAAAGATGATGGGAATCGTTATATTACAGAGATGATTGAATTATTAGATTATCGAGGTGATATACAGTTTAATGAACTTTCTCAGTTTATCCCGACATACCAGGAACAGGATGAGATAAATGAAAGCATAGGAAAAATTCATGGACAGCACATTATTACAGGGAAAATGTCAGCTAAAATGGAGAAAAAATTCCGTTCTGCTACTTCTGTAAATCCAGCTCTTTATGCACCGTTCCTATCACAACAGGAGGTGCAGTATGCATAGTTTGTTCGCCTATGGATGTATATTATTAATCTTTATTAGTGTAGTATTACTTGTTTTACTTTTTGCAAAATCTAAAGGTTCTGCACTTTCCCAATTTGTACAAGAAAATGAGAAAGAAGAAAGGCGCTTGGAATTAAGGAATATTAAAGGCATACGAATGTATCTTCCACAATCTGTTATCCAAGAAGCCCAAAAGTACGAGTGGAAATTGACGAAAAGCATGTACTGGGTATATACGATTCTTTCGGGAATGAGTATAGCAGCAATATTCTACTTCTCCTTTGGAAGAGATCCTTTTACACTGATTTCTGCTTTATGTGGATTTTTAGTTCCGAAATTTCTTCTCTATCGAAGAAAAAAACGTTACTACTTAGTTGTCATTGACCGTCTTTCTATTTATATGAAGGCAGTAGCGAATGCGCTTCAAATTAGTAATAACGCTAAACGCGTGTTAGTACAAGTAAAGCCAATGATGCATGAGAGCATTCAAGAAGAAATAGAAAAAGTTTCTCTTTTATTAGAAGGTGGAACTACAATGCACCGTGCATTTAAAGGATTCAATGAAACTTTTAATTTTAGAGAATTGGTTTTCTTCCATGAAATGTTGGAAGTGTGTAGTCGAGAAGGCGGATCGAATTCAGTACAAGTCTTATTAGATATTGCAGAAGATTTCGAAAAACAAAAGTTATATTTGGCAAGATTACGTTCTAGTTTGTCACAAGCACAACGTGCGTTTGTACAGAATTGCTTAATCGTGATTGCCATGCCGATTGTGATTATGTTGATGTCAAAAGAAGCATATGGATTTGTAGCAGGCTCTATGATGGGGAAAATTGCATTAGCGGTAAATATGTTCATTGTATTTTTCTTAGCGACCCGTGTAGAAAAGATTGCAAATTATAATCCAACAGAAAGAGGGGAATAAATTGGCTACGATTCTAGCTTTAGTGGTATTCGTTGTCATGTACTGGGTATTCTCTACCTTTCTACAAAGTAAAAAAGACAGCGGTAGCCTACTTACAAACTATGTAGAAAATGCAAAACGAATTGAAAAAAAGAATTTAAATCAAATGATGCTCGCTCCCTTCCAGTCGCTATCACATAAGTATCTGACAGAAGAAAAGAAAGAGCTGATCCAGAAAAAATTAGAAGAAGCTGGTTTGGATACGAAACCAGAAGAATATTTGAAAATGAAGGTAGCATATCCCATCATTTTCACCTCTGTTTTCTTGATATGTACAGTGTTTCACGATTACTACTTATTTAAAGTGGGCGTTTTGATTTCACCACTGCTTTATTTCTATCCAGATTATCTATTAAAGATAAGAATCAAGCAGGCGATAGAAGCAAGGAAGTTCGAATTACCGGAGTATTTAATTCCTATGCTGCAGTTGTTAAAAACACATACAACATTAGAAGCAGTAAAAAAGGCGCAGATATATGCTGGAAGACATCTTCGACCGTATGTATCTACACTTACAGCGGAATTAGAAATGTATGCGGGTTCGGATCAACCATTTAGAAACTTTGCAGCTGCCTTAAATAGTCCAGAGGTAAATACCTTTACAATTGCATTGCAACAAGCACAAAAAACGGACAAGGTACAGAGTCTACGTATTATGGATGCACAGATTAAAATGATGCGTGAGTTAAAACATGAGAACTATAATCGTCTCATTCAAAATAAGCCAATGGAAATGAATAAATTTAACGTTGCGCTTATTGGATGTATGCTTACTTCTCCGATGGTCATTCTTATTCAATCCTTAATGCAAGGATTTGCAAGTATATAGAAAAACATTATTCAAAATGGAATAGGTAAAGGAGCAAAATATATGCTAACGAAAATGAAGAATTGGGTAAAAAATGAAGACTCACAATTATCATCAGAAAATGGTATGTTAATCGCCTTGGCGGTAATTATTGTGCTAGTAATTGGACCATTTGTATGGAAAGCAATCCAAGGCGGCTATGATACAATTCTAGCTCGATTCACAAAAGCATCAAGCAATGCAGATGTGAATACTTGGAACAAGTAATAAAAGTTTTAGGTTCATGATGTTTATTATGTATATAGTTCAAATAAATGAATAAGGGAGATTCAATCATGTTAGCAAAAATGAAAAATTGGTTAAAAAATGAGGATTCACAACTATCATCAGAAAACGGTATGTTAATTGCCTTGGCGGTCATTATCGTATTAGTAATTGGGCCGTTTGTATGGAAAGCAATCCAAGGTGGTTATGATACGATCCTGGCACGATTCACAAAAGCATCAAGCAATGCAGACGTAAATTCTTGGAATAAGTAATAAAAGATTTAAATAATTAAGTTCTTATTTTAGTAAATTCTTAAAATCGATATATAAAGGAGACGAAATGTAATGTTAGCAAAAATGAAGAATTGGTTAAAAAATGAGGATTCACAACTATCATCAGAAAACGGTATGTTAATTGCTTTAGCGGTCATTATTGTATTAGTAATTGGGCCATTTGTATGGAAAGCAATCCAAGGCGGTTATGATACAATTCTAGCTCGATTCACAAAAGCATCAAGCAATGCGGATGTAGATTCTTGGAACAAAAAATAAATTTTAATTGAAAATAAGAGGGGGCGTGTTTTATATAGCTCCCTCCTTTTAAAATATAAGGAGGTACTATGATGAAATTCAGTAAAGTAATGATTCCTACATTAGCAACATTAGCCCTTGGCATGTCATTAATTAGTACACCTGCAAGTGCAGCAACAACAGCTGATACAAAACTAAATCAAAGTATAACAGGTGGGGAACATAATATTGCTGTTACACCAGTTAGTAACTTTAACGCGGTAACACTAAGTGGAGAAACGCAAGTGACACATGCAAATCCTGGTGTGCTAACAGTGACAGATGCAACTGGTTCAGGGAATGGTTGGAGAATCAATGTGAAAGCAGATCAATTTAAAGTGAGTGGAGATGCAAAGTCAAATCGGACACTTCCAAAGGGTTCCTTAGTTTTGAATAGTGGTGGTGCTGCTATAACGAAAGTAGGAGGGACAAGTTCACCCAATCCAGAGTTTAAAACGACTAACTTTATTATAGATACTGATAATCAAGTTACGATTTTAAGTGCGAAAAAAGATGAAGGTATGGGGAAATATAATGTTAGTTTCAATGATAAGTCTCTAGCTTTAACGTTAAATCCACATAGTACGTATGTTGAGAATAAGGCTGGTGCTACCTCATATGAGTCAAAACTGACATATTCTATTGTAACAGGACCTTAAAAGAAATTTATTATATAGAAGGGAATCACGTATGTATGATTCTCTTCTGTACATAGAAAGAAGGGGCAGAATGAAAAGCTATGTATATAAAATTTTAATTAGTATTTTGGTTGTGATTATATTCATTTTAAGTATAAGCTTAAAACCTTTTAAAGTAGTTTATGCAGAAGAAAAACAAGATAGTTTACCATTTGATGTAAGCATTCATGTCCCGGATAATCAACTAGGCGATATAAAAAATTATTTTAATTTACAGGTGAAAAAGAAACAGAATCAAACAGTAAAAATGGATGTACACAATAAAGCTAATACTCCAATCAAAGTCAATGTAAAAGTTGCTAACGCTCTCACCTCTACAAATGGAGGTATTATGTATGTACCAAATCGTGAAGTCTCACAAAGTATATTAACAGATACAGATTTCTATATGGATCAGTATGTACAAGCTCCTGACGCTGTTAACTTAGAGGGGAATCAAACGAAAACTATAGAGGTACATTTAACGACACCAAATCAAGATGGAGTGTTTTTAGGAGGATTATTATTTGAGTTAGCCCACGATACTAAAGCACAGAAGCTTGAAAAGGACGGATTGAACTTTTCTGTACATAATCGCATTGAATATGCGGTAGCAATACAATTGAATAATGAAGAGACTGAAAATTCAGTTAGTAAAGAACATCTTAAACTAAATGGCACAACTGTAGAATCTTATCCAACACAACCACAAGTCCATGCACTTATTCAAAATACAAATGCAAATATTGTAAGGGATGTAGCAGTTTACTATGAAGTTTTATCACAGGATAACGTTCTATTTCATGGTAATATTCCAGCGTTCAATGTAGCGCCAAAATCTAAGGTAGGATTAGCAATCCCATGGAAAGCGAAAGAATACAAAGATGGAAAGTATACACTAAAAGTCACTATAAAAGAGAATGGTATACCAAAAATATTTACAGAACAGATACGCATAACTGCTTCTAATGTAACAGAGTATGCGGAACAAACAGGTGCAATAAAAGTGTTGCCTGGATATTCTAATCAAATATATATAATAGCCGCTGGTGTTTTTATATTAATTATTTCAATGTTTGTATTTGTATGGTGGAGAAAAAAACATGCAAGTCAGAAGGAGCAAAATAAGGCAGCTTAGATAGCGTAAAAATGGAATGGGGGAGGAAACAGTGAAATGGGGGAAGATTCTTACTTCGATCATACTTTTAGGTGTATCGTGCGTAATTAGTGATTCAAAAGATAACTCTGTATTAGCTGATCAAATAGTAAAACAGCAAAGTGGTATTCCAACACTCACTGCAAGTGGAAAAGAAAATGAAGTGAAGCTAGAATGGGCGATTGATATCTTAGAGCAGGACGTCTTATGGAAAATTGATTTTAATAACCCCAAAGACGTTAATTTGATGAGTGGTTGGGGAGAGTTTTACGGAAACGGGAATCAAAGTTTACAATCTGAAGTCTTTTATCCAAATGGTACAGATACTAGTGGATACAAAGTATTTGATACAAAATCGGGAGGGAATCGTGTCTTATATCCTTATACAGTAAGAGAGAGTTCCATTGCTGTTTTTAAGCGATTAAACGTACCTAATAATGCTTATATTTCAGCAACGTTTAAAGCAAAGTCACAAGGATTAGGAAGAATTAGTTTCTATGGTGATGGAGGCTGGGAAACAGGGAGAGAATTTGACTATTATAATGCTACTGTTTTGAAAGATGTTCCAGGCGGTTCAAAAGAAATAGAAATTAGTAATATCTCTTTGTTTCCAGAGAAGGAACCGGGTACCAACATACCAAGGGATAGAAGACATATAACTTCGGATATAAACAAAGATGTGTATCAAGATTCCCCTATGATTGAAAAGGTAATACCGTATCAGGATGGTTCTGGAAAGGGAAAGATAATATTAAATAGTCCTATTGTGACCCCGATGAAACAAGGTGATCGCCTAAAAACAAGAAAATGGGCAGCACCTATCCAATTACCAAATAATCGTACGATCACAAAGAATGATTCTAATAAAGATATAAATGGATGGTCTACGTTTAGTATGAATACTCAAGTTGCAAATAATCCGTTTTATATTACCGAGCAACGAGGTGTAACTTTTTATATGCTTGCTTATTCAGAAGGGATTACCTATGTGGATGAGTTAAAAGTGGGATATGCATCGGAAGCGGAAGTATACAGGGGAAATCAGCAAATATATAAGGGTAGACTCTCTGACTATGTAGATAAAGAAGCAAAAGATCAGGCAGTGCCAACAACACCTGAAAGCTTCCAATTTGAAAATAGAGAACTGAAAGAAACTAAAGTAACGTTTGCCCCTGCTAAAGATGAAGGGAGTACCTATCATTATAAAATTCGTGGAGTTGGCAGGAATGGCGTTTCGGATTTTTCTAAGGAAGTTCCTGCAACTGTAACAAGTGGTGTAAAGGGATATGAATATGTAGTGAATGATAAATCCGACACTTCACTTGATAAAGTGGGTGGTGTTCAGTTTACAAATCAGACTAGCATTCAGTTTCCAACTGATTATGCGAAACCACAATATGTACATATCCGTACAGTAGATAAAGCTGGGAATAAAAGTACGACGAAGCATATATCTACAACACAAAAAGGACGAGTAGACATGCTTACTGTTCCTAAAAGTGTAGAGTTTACTCCTATTCAACTAAATGGAGAAAAGCAAAATTCATTTGGTACATTAGGGAAACTCATGATACATGATAGTCGAAATCAAGCGGATGGATGGAGATTGAATATGACAATTTCTCCATTTACAGAGCCGAATATTGCAAAACAATTGCCAAAGGGTTCTTTATCCTTAAAAAATCAGGTAAGTATAACTAAAGTAAAAGGTCCAGAGACAGGGAAACCTATCATACAAATTCCAAGTACACCTATTGATACTGGGGCGGCACACACTATTATACGGGCTTCAAAAGATGTAGCAATTGGAGAATATCAAGTCGATTTTGGACAAAATGGATTACAACTGCAGTTAGATCCAGGGACAACTTATGTAGGGAAGAATCGGCAAGCTACTTATACTTCTACGGTCACCTGGTCTCTAGTGAGTGGACCGTAATAATTCATTAAAATAGGAAAAAATAAGGAGAAAAAATTATGAGTATATATGTAATAGGAATACTACTAGGATATATGGCCCTGAATGTATTTACTGATTTGAAATATAGAAAAACGAAAAATATATGGCATTTGCTATTCTTAATTGTAGGTATAGGAATCACGTATTTTGCTGGAATAAGAACAGGGAAAGAGATTGTGATTGTACTAGCTATGGCATTAGCGTGTGGTTTGTTGTTAGAGACATTTAAATTTTCTTCACCCGGTGATACAAAAATGCTTGTGGTGGTAGCTATATATGTTAGTAATTTAGTGGAAGAATCAGCAATCCTTACTGCTATTACATTAACAGCTTTCCATTTACTATTCTTTTGGATTGCTAGTGTGTATCGATTAATTAAAATTTTGGGGTTTGTGGGGGCGTTTAAAGACCAATTGGAGCATGCTGCTTCTATATTTGGGGCAAAGCTACCAAAGAAAGAAATACAGCTGATACAGAGCTTTCCGGGGGCTTGTTCTATTTTATTAGGAGCAATTGTATATGTTGCTTTCACTTTTTATCAAAACGGAGGTATTTTAGCTTGAATAGTAGAATCATTCATCAAAGAGAAACGTATATTTACTTCACGATATTCGCATTAGTAGGGGTACTTATTACCAATATGTTTATTAATATGGTGTTTATACTAGCGTATCCGTTACTTATCGGATTAATTGTACAGGTTGTCTTGCTTCAGAAGATAAAAAAACCGTTTTATCGGAGCGGAAAAGAATTAACGGAACAGTTAAAACTAAAAAACATATTCCTAGTAGAATCAAATATTTTAGGAGATGAAGAAGGAACAGTTTATGAGGTGCATCAAATGCCTTTTACATTCTCTAATGGATTAATTAATAAAGACAAGACTTATAAAGTGATAAAACAAGAGTATGAGAGAAAAGTCAAAGAGGATTTAACGAAAATTGCAAAATGGCAAGTTACAACAAAAGCTAGGCTTGTTACTACAACACATTTTCGTTTATATACAATTTGGCAGAAAAATAGTACAGGCTATCAATTAAAAAAAATAGAGGATTGTATTGATCCATATGCCAAGATGAACATTATACAATGGATGATTGCTTCCTTCTGTACGACTGGTCGTATTAAGTACGATAAAAAACCAAAAGAGTGGGCAAGTTATGAATGGATTACTTTAAGATAAATAAAATATGAAGTCAAAATGAATATATTAAATAGTGTAATAGATAAAATATTCGAAGGAGTAGATTTAATTGACTGATTTACCAATGATTTTAGGAATGCTATTTTGGTTAGGATGGGCTTTATTCTGCTGTTTAGCTCTTTTTAGAGCAAAAGATGAAAATAAGTACTTAAAAAGCCTCATGTTTAGTATGTTTATGACTATGTTAGTAATTAAGATGGGTGGATATTAATAGAGAATGTGTAGGGGGAATTTCCTGCCGTGTAAAATTAGTAGTTATTTATTTATCCCCTAAAAAAAGATCTCCATATAAAATGGAGGTCTTTTAAAATGACGATGAGATATGACTCAATATCTCGTGTAGGATACTTTAATTATACATGATTTCAAGAAAGTGAAAAAGAATATGCACGATATAACTATAAAATATTTGAAATGCTAAATTGTTAAAAATAGTATGCTTTTATGATTTATGTAATTATTCTTCTTGGTTGTGACATTTTTATTGGAGAATCGATTTTAAGATCATCAGGTGCATCAGGTACAAATTCATCACAAAAATAATTATGATAATTTGCTATCCATGAATATTTTTTTAGTAATTTATGATTATTTGCATAGGTATGTAATGCACTTAAAATCTGATTACGATGTGTTTCTAAATGGGGGAAGAATGGTGTGAAATCCCCATTAAACGCTTCTTCCTCGTACAATTCAAATAAAACATATAGGTAATTTAAAAACCACTCTCCGTCCATATCCTCAAGCAGTTCAAAATAAAAAGGGTTATCATATTGTGATGGGTAATAAGCCATATATTTATGTACTTGTTCTATACTTTTTTCACCTAGAATAATTCTAGGATAAACAGCTACTTGAGATTCTAGTTTATATGCTGTAATCAATTCAGGGCCGAAAACAGTTTCTTCATCCATGAAGTGAGGACCAACACTTACTCCACCACGTATAAAGAATCCATCAAGCGCTAAAGAGAATTGATATTGTGCTAGGTTAAGGAAAGTGGTTCCTAATTCTCCCTCGCCATCTCCATAAATAGGCCATCCAATTACCACGTTGTCAGTAAAAACCTTAACCTTTGCTAGCGACAATTGATTGGTGATAGCGTGTCGAGCTTTGTTTAATGATGTATGTATCTGATTTAAAAATACATCTCCTTCGTCGGAATTAATCGCTTTCATGCCCAATTGCGAAAATCCTAATACATCGATAAAAGATACAACTGAAGGAATTAATCTTGGATTATTTGAATCATACCCTATTTGCAAAATATTCTACCTCCTTTATATATTTGTATTATACCGCTAAATACTATAAATATATAACGACACTTGATAATACTTAATAAATTTAATAATATATAACTATATTTATTGTTTAATTGATTCCGTTTATTCCCACACCTTATTGTGTTGTGGTTGAGTTGTAGAAGCAAGTTGCGTCTTGTTTCACTTATGAAAGGGCTTCTTTGAGCCGATTAGTGTATATATAGCTTATTTTGCTATGCACATTTTTAATCGACTTGAAGAAGCCCTTTTTGTGTTGTTTTCAAGTCTGTTTGATTGTTAGAACCCATTATTACACTGGGCAAAATTATTATTTAGGGGGATTTATTTATGAATATCAGTTATGAAGTATCTTTATTTTGTTCTGCACATCCAGATGAACTTATTCCAAGTTTACGTGCATTACGAATGAGAGTTACAAAAGAAGGAGCATTTTGGGAACGAGATTGTTATCAGTTTTCCATTAAACCATCAAACTTGTCACAGCGAGCAGCAAAACAAGCAGGGGAAATCTATTTGTATCATGTTCATTTTAATGGATGTGTACGGGATTTCCTTTTTTTATTGGAAAGATGTTTTAGAGGAACGAGTTTTCGCTTTACTGCTATCCGTGGTTTTTTAAATGTAGAAGGGTATTCACTTAAGAAATGGAAACCAATTCTACGTAACCACCACATAAACTCTGCAGATGTAGATTGTATTTTCAAGAAAGATGATCTTGTAATGATTGTGCATCATCATGGAGGTTTAGAGGTGGTTAAGCGTGCGGAAAAAGGCGAACAATTAAAAAAAGTAAACTTCTTAGAGGTAGATAGCTGGTTACAAGCACTAAATCCGACAAAAGAGGATCTATTCTCTTTAACAGGTGTGAGTGTATCGTAATGAGTAATTTACATAACTATATGGAAGTGTACAGACAGAGGGAATGACAGAAATCCGTAGTGCAAAATGACTATGAATTTCTGTCTTTTATTTTATTCAGGAGGATTTTAGTATGAATTTATTTGAACTGTTTGGTTTAGAGGTTGGAGAAGACGTAATGGTACAAGATGTGAGAACAGATAAACAAGTTCGCAATCGATACAGTTATGATGTAGGTGAGAAATTAGTGGGAGCAAAGAAAGAGATACGAGCTTTAAAAGAATCATTTTTAGTATCATTTTCTTTAGAAATTTTAGCTGAAATTGAAAAAGAATCTCCAGTAGAGGCGCTAAATGCATTGGATCGAAATACATTGATTCCATTCTCTTTTGAACATGAAAAAGAAAATGATGTCCCACCACGTGTTGCAAAGTTAAAGCAACTGCTAGTGGGCAGAATTAATAAGAAGCCAATTGTAGATACACCGACTGCAAGGAAACTATATGTTCAAGCATGTAGAAGAATATGGCATGATATACAGTCGGTACATACCTCAGAACAATGGGTAGATCTTGTGGTCTCTTATGGAATGGAAATGAACAATAGTTGGTCTGCATTTAGAAAAAATAAGAATGTAACATTCACATTTAAAAGAATGGTAGAGGAATATTTTGATGAGTTTATTGATGCAGATGGTATGGAGTTATTAATATTAGGAAAGAAATTCATATCACTTTGCACAAATTCAAAAAGTATTAATTCTACGTATCTTCGTGTATCACATGAACTAACATGGAAGGATTTACTTACGAAAAAGGTTACGACTCGTAAGAAATCCGCAGCTGCTTGGAGTAGGAAACTGCCAGATACTCTGCAAAGAAAAGGACCAGAAGTAGAAATTGCTACCAAACCTGAAGACGTAGTTGCTATGTTTGGGTTGAAGGGGATGCAATTTGGTCATTATTGCACCGAACAATATGCAAAAGAACATATCGGGCATGTATCCGAAGCATTGCAGGATTTAGCTCGTATATTGGGAATTCCACCTGAGTATATAGGGTTAGGAGGACGCTTAGGACTTGCTATTGGTGCGAGAGGAAGCGGCAATGCATTAGCACATTATGAACCTTCTACCAAAGTCATTAATTTAACTCGTGATAATGGAGTCGGGGCATTGTGTCATGAATGGGGACATGCATTGGATCATTTCTTATATGATTGTAGTCACGATTTTCAAAATGGTAGTCTTGCTTTCTTATCAAGCGGGAAGAGTATTGGGAATATCTTGCCTGCTATTATCAAGGAAAAGATGCAAGCTGTGTTAGAGGCTTGTAAACAAGGAAAAGTTGCCAGAGTAATCAACGTGGAAAATGCCTACAGTAGAAAGTGGTATTTCTATGGTGGTGTTATCGATAGTTATGATGTGTTTAAAGGAAATCTTTCAAATATTTTAGAATCACATCATGCTAGTTTGTGTAGGAAGCTTGATACTTTATCAGGAGCTACAAAAACGCGTATGGAGCGTAAAATTGAAAAAGAATTCGAGAAAACCGCACAAATGTTAGCTGCATATCATTATAAAAAAACTGGCGAAAAACTTGTTGAAATATCCTATCAAGTGAAAGGGTCTATATACTTTGATACAGCCATTAAGTTAGATAAGAAGAGAACCAAAAAGTATTGGTCTACAAATCATGAGATGTTTGCTAGAGCATTTGAAGCATATGTAGAATCAGCTTTGCTAGATCAAGAACATAGAAACGATTATTTAGTTTGTGATACATATTCTTTTGTCTATCCGTTAGGAGAACAAAGAGAACATCTAAATAGAAGTATAAAGAGTTTAATGGAAGTAGCTGTTCCATATATAATAAATAGTATACAAGGAGTGGGAAATGATGAATTATAACATACAAAAAGGACAATTTCGTTTAACAACTGCACATCCAAGAGGAAGTTGGTGGGAATTTTATCGTGTTCCATGCCCAATCTGTAATGGTATTGGAAACTGTATGCTGCATGTTTCACAGGAGAAAGTAGCATGTACCCGTGTGGAAAGTAAGTGGGTATACGGTAAAAATTCAAGTAATCCAAGTTATATCCATTATCTAAATGGTAAGAAGCAATACCAATTACCAGAGGTAGATGTAGTAAAGGGGCATAGTAAGCGAAGTAAGGAAGAATTAGATGTATTTAATCGTAATTTAATCGGATTTTTGCCGTTAGAGGAGAAGCATCATATACATTTACTGCAAGATAGAAAAATGACTGAAGAAGAAGTACAGGTACGTCAATATCGTTCGTTTTTAAAGCAACAAATTGTGTTGGAAGATGATAATACGTACACAACTATTTGGGAAAAGTTATTTAAACAAATTGGCAAAAAAGATTGTTGGAAGGGAATACCTGGATTTTATGAAATGAAGAAAGGACAAACTTCTCTTCGTTTAATGGCAGGTTTTCCAGGAATTATGATTCCATTCCGAAACCAATATAATCAAATTGTTGGTTGGCAAGTACGTGTAGATGAAGTAAAGAACTCTGTTCATGTGAAATCTGGGCCTACAGGTATACAAGCCGAACTAGTCCAACAGCCTAATGTTGTGAAAATAACGAAAAACGAGGATTGTATCTATGAAGGAAAACTAGAAATAGGGAAAAATAAAGAATTATTAATCGACGGGGAAAAGGTTGTTGTAAAGATACATAAAGGTCAAAAATACTTATGGATCTCTTCAGCAAATAAAAATGAAGGAACCGGTGCGGGAGGTAGTGAAAATCCACTTCCTGTACATGTAGCGGTACCAAGCTCACATTTGAAACATTGGAAGTCTGGTATGCTGCACAAAACAAAATCAGTAATGATTACAGAAGGGCCGATGAAGGCGGATTTGATTGCCGATTTACTTCCTCAAAGACTAAATAAAGAAGAAATAGCTAAAGTAGGGACAACAGTTCTTGCGATTCCAGGTGTAAATGCATGGAGAATCGTTATGCCAGTATTAAAAGATATGGGAGTAGAAAATGTATACTTAGCATTTGATGCTGACTTAGTAGAGAATGAAAAAGTAAGAGCTGCCTTAATTGCTTTTGCGACAGAGTTAAAGAAAGAGGGCTATAACGTAATTATTGCGGCATGGAACCCAGCACAAGGGAAAGGTCTGGATGATGCAATGCAAGCTGCTTTCAAACCAGTTTTTCGCACAATATAAAAAATCATAATGTGTAATTACAACAAAGTCGTGGATTATACAAGAAAGTTGTTTATTCTACAACAAAGTTATACATGATACATGAAAGATGTAGACTTAAAATATTATTAGATTATATGAGGAAAAGCATGACAATTGTACGTCATGCTTTTTTTTATAGGTCAAAAAAGGAATTTTAGGAGGTTTTAAAGAATTAATAATGGTTAGGATTCTGTATTGACAAAATTATTGTTTTTATTGAGGTATATATTAAATAGAAATTTGAAGAATTATACTAATTATTAATTTAAGAAGTCGGTTTTACATACATGCATATATATATCTAACTTTTTAGTTAAGACATAATAAAGGGAGCTATAGTAATGCCAAAAAAATTTATAATTTCTAAACAAAGCGACATGGCTGGATTTTCATCTTTTAAGTGCTCATTTTGTGGAGAAGAATTTAAATTAAGAGCCGATGAAGTACAAGAAGATGATGTTATGGAGTTATTTTGTCCTAGTTGTGGTATTCCTTGTCCAGTTTCTACATACTACACTGAGGATATTAAGGAAAATGCTATGATATTAGCAGAGAATGAAATGGCAAAAGCGGTAAATGATCTATTTAAAGGATTAGAAAAGTCTTTGAAAAGAAGTAAGGGCATGAAATTTAAAGCTGGGAAACTTATGACAACAAAACAACCAAGAGTATTATATGAAAAAGATGATTTAGATGAAGTGATGTTTTTATGTTGTGATAGAAAAGCTAAATTAACTATATTAACTAAAGCAGGTCATTCTCCATTTTGTCCATACTGTGGGGTGAATTAGTTGGAAGCTTCAGTTCTTATTCCTATTAAAAAATTTAAAATTCTCTCTAAAAATTTTAGGAGAGTCTCTGGAGATTTGTTGAATTCAAGTGATATACATGAGACCATGAGATTGGCTAAAAAGTTTGTTACATATATTGAAAGTGAACCTATTATTTATGACTTTATACGTAAATGTCATACACAAGACTATAATTTAGAGGAAATGATAGGACTAAAGACATATGGTTCAAAGTATGATATTCCTATTGATAATAATGAAGAAATCAGCTTTATTTATCAACTTTTAAAATATGCAACAGTGCACTTAAATGATTATCATGAATTAACATTTGGATATGCTTTCTATAAAGGAGCAAAATTTTCAGATCAAGTACGAGAATTTAATTATCAAGTTGTAAGACTTTTAGTAAATCATATTACAGATTATTTAGAGGAGATGGCAATTGAATTGGGAATTGATGAAAAACCGAATGCAAAAGTATTAATTCAAGGTAATGTAGGACAATTTAATTATGCAGAACAAGGGAATATTGAAGCTAATCAAATAAATAACCAAGATGAGGGGAAGGAGCTTAAAAAAATAGCTCAAGAACTAATGGAACTCCTAAGAGGGGCATCTATGGAAAATAAAGATGTTCAAGAAGATGCTATAGATTTTGTTGGAGAGGTAGTACAAAATATCGAGGAAGGTCATGAACCGAAGCCGTCTCTTCTTAGAAGAACAACAAATGCTTTGACGGAAATTAATTCAACGGTGGAAGGGGGATCTCAACTTGCTATTAAGATTGGTCAATTTGTAAATCTAGTGAGCAGTTGGATTTCTTAAAAAGTCAGTGGTTTACGTTAATATTAAAAAGACATTTACGGATGATATTAGTAAATGTCTTTTTAATTAATAATTACTTTTGCAACTAATAAATCAATTTTTTTTGATTTATTAGTTGCAAAAGTAATGAAAGGCATATATATTATAAATATCAAAAAAAATTGATGAAAGGAAATTACCATGAAAGAAATAAAATTATACAATCAATCAACTCCTCAATCCTTTGAAAAATATGAAAAAAAGTTCAAAGCATTGGCAGATCAAAAAAGGTTACACATCTTGTATGAATTGTGCCAACGTGGAGAAACTTGTGTATGCGATTTAACGGGTGTTCTTGAATTACCACAATCAAAACTTTCGTATCATTTAAAACTTTTACTTGATGCAAATCTTATTACAAAAGAAACAAAAGGGACATGGAGTTACTATAACATTAATAAAGAAGAAGTAGATGCACTATTATCTGAGCAATTATGCTGTATATTTCGTCCTATGTCATAATTTTGGTTGGGGCGAAATAGCATTTTAATATATTATTAATCAATTTTTTTTGATCAATACAGCTTTTTATAAATGATTAAACTCGAATAATCATTCTGGTATTTAAATCAACTTTTTTTGATTTAAATAATTAAATTTATATTTTACACTTACAAATTTAAAGAAAATTAGGAGGTTTTTTTATGAAACCTATTCAACTTTCATTCAAAGTACAAGATTGTTGTGGAACAGACAATCAAACATTACAAAGCAATATCGATATGCAAGGATTAAAACAGTTACCAGTTGCCATTATTGGGGGAGGTCCTGTAGGTTTAGCTGCAGCTGCACATTTAGCAAAACATGGTGAATCATTTATCTTATTAGAAGCTGGGGCAAATATAGGTTCAAACATCCTTACATGGGGCCATGTGCGGTTATTCTCACCTTGGCAATATAACATAGATAAAGCAGCTCTAGCTCTTCTTGAACAACATGGCTGGGAATCACCAGACATAAAAGCATTACCAACAGGAAGAGAAATTGTAGAACAATACTTACAACCGCTTGCGAATCTTCCGGAAATTAAACCATTTATCCATTTGAATACTAAAGTACTATCTATAGGTAAGAAGGATACAGATAAAATGAAAACAACGAATCGTGAAAAAATGCCATTTATGATCTATACAGAAAAAGAAGGTGTACTTCAAGTTTATGAAGCTAGAGCGATATTAGATGCTTCCGGTACGTGGGGAAATCCAAATCCGGCAAATTCTAATGGTATCTGGTTGAAAGAAGAGCAATCCCTTAACGAGCATATTTTTTATGGTATTCCAGATATATTAGGAAACGAACAAAAGCGATATGCCAATAAGCATGTAGCTGTCGTTGGAAGTGGTCATTCTGCAATCAATGCTTTATTGGAGTTGGCAAAATTAAAGGAGTCCTATCCAGGGACTAAGATTGTATGGATTATGAGAAAGCAACGTGTGGAAGAAGCATACGGGGGAGAGGAAAAAGATGCTCTTGAAGCGCGCGGAACCTTAGGTAGCCACATTCATCAATTGGTTGATGAAGGAATCGTGGAAGTAATGACACCATATAAAATTCAATACGTAGTTAGTACAAAAAATGGAATGGACATTGTAGGTCATCAAGATGAGAAAGAAATAAAAATTACTGATATCCAAGAGATGATTGTAAATACAGGGAATCGTCCTAATTTATCTATGATAAGTGAAATACGTACTTCTATTGATACTGCTACTGAAAGTGTAGGGGCTTTAGCACCACTAATCGATCCTAACCTTCATAGTTGTGGCACTGTTCGCCCCCATGGTGAAAAAGAGCTTCGACACCCAGAGAAAGGTTTCTATATTGTAGGTTCAAAAAGTTATGGAAGAGCGCCTACTTTCCTTATGGCGACAGGATATGAACAAGTTAGATCTATAGTTGCTTACCTTACTGGTGATTATGAGGCAGCTGAAAAAGTAGAACTTGATTTGCCAGAGACTGGTGTTTGTAGTGTGAATGTAAAGCCTAATAAAGTAGATGATTCATGTTGTGGTACAGAATCTTGTTGTTAAGGAGACTGACTGTAAGGAGTAGTAATTTATATTACGCCTCCTTACAGAAGAATTAAGTTTGAAAGGAGAACACAATGAAATGGTTATTAATCATGCGGGTAATTTAAAGAAAGACTATTTTGTATCCTATATAAGATTAATAATGAATGCCCACCAATGTAATGTTGAAAATGCAAAGGATTATGTTTTTCAAAGTATGTTCAGACTCGAAAAAAACAGTTTAGGAAAGAAAACTTATCAGAGTTTCCTTGAAGCGTATCGAGAATTAAAAGAATCTAATTAAATAAGTAAATCAAAGGTGGGATAATGATGAAAGAAATATTAGATTCCATTGTAATTGGAGGAGGGCAAGCTGGTCTTGCGTCTGGTTATCACCTTCAAAAAAAAGGATTACAGTTTTTAATATTAGAAGCGAGTGAGCGAACAGCTGGGTCTTGGCCTTACTATTATGAAAGTCTGAAATTGTTTTCTCCCGCACGTTTTTCATCGTTACCTGGAATGCAATTCCCAGGGCATCCTGATGATTATCCCACGAGGAACGAAGTGATTGATTACTTGCAAAATTATGTGGACAATTTTCAGCTACCAGTTATGTTAAATCAGCGAGTAGAATCTATAGAAAAAGAAGATGGAATATTTAAAGTTCAAACAGTCTCTGGAAAGACATTTTTGACTAGAACTATTATAAATGCAACTGGTTCTTTCCACAGTCCGTTTAATCCGATAATAAAGGATCAAGAGGAATTCAAGGGGAATATTATACATTCCGCTATGTATCGGAGTCCGAATCAGTATATTAATCAAAGAGTAGTGGTGGTGGGGCGGAGAAATTCAGCTGTCCAAATTGCACTTGAACTGGCCGATGTAAGTAAAGTATCTTTAGCTGTACGAAAGCCTGTTCAACTCATGAAACAAAAAGTGTGGGGGAAGGATTTACATTTTTGGCTTAAGGTATTAGGTGTAGATACCTTTCCGTTTTGGCGATTTGGAAAAACAGCACCGAGTTCAGGAGGAGTCATCGATTTAGGTGATTACAAGGAACGATTAGCTAGGGGGAATCCAGATCAAAGGTCTATGTTTACATCTTTTTACACTGATGGTGTAGTTTGGCCTGATGGGAAGAAGGAGCCAATCGATACGGTCATTTTTGCAACGGGCTATCACCCTAATCTCTCTTACTTCAATGCTATTGGAGCACTGGACTCAGAAGGAAGACCTTTACAAATAGCTGGTGTAAGTACAGAGGTCCAAGGGGTGTATTATGTTGGCTTGGAAGGTCAACGTTCGTTTTCTTCTGCGACATTAAGGGGAGTTGGATCGGATGCTAAATTTGTTGTGAGAAAGCTAATAAGCTATTTGAAAAATGAATATTTTAGATAATGATATTAACCCTATGACTTGGTGGGGATTTGGTTACGTCCTTAAATTGCACAACTTAAGTCAAAAATCAAAAGTAATGTAAAGGTAAGGGAGATTAGGGGGAAATAAGTATGGAGATTAGAAAAGCAACTGAACAAGATGTACAAGAAATTACGACTATTTATAATGAGGGTATCGAAGATCGTATTGCAACTTTAGAGACAGAAATAAGAACAGATAAATATGTAATGGAATGGCTATTTCAACGAGAAAAAAGATATTCAGTAATTGTCATGGAAGAAAATTCTCATATCGTTGGCTGGGCTTCCATTAATCCATACAGTCATCGATGCGCCTATCGTGGAGTAGGAGAATTATCTATATACATAAAAAGAGAATATAGAGGAAAAGGTTTGGGACAGAATTTACTTTTAGCACTAGAAAAAAATGGACAACAAAATGAATTCTATAAATTTGTTTTATTCACTTTTTCTTTTAATAATCTTGGCCAAGGGTTATATCGTAAAATGGGCTATCGAGAAGTAGGGGTATTTGAAAAACAGGGAATCATGGACGGCGAGCATGTCGATGTTATGATTATGGAAAAATTATTAGGCTAATATTGTAATGATTTCAAATCCAAAAGCAAAAACCAGTGATTGGTGGCATCACTGGTTTTTGCTTTTTATTAATCTAGTACCTTAATAGTTTGGAACCTGACGTATTGGAATACATAAAATAAGGTATAAATATTATGAATGTTTTTCTTTTTAAACTTCCATAATGATTGGAAGAAGCATTGGCCGACGTCCGGTTTTGGAATATAAGAATGGACTTAATACTTCTACAAGTGTTTGTTTTATTTGTGCCCAATTTATGATCCCTTCATTTAGTAAATTACATATACAATCTTCTACAATATCTTCTATTTTCTTCATGAGTTCTTCTGATCCACGCATATATACAAAGCCTCTTGTAACAATCGCCGGCTGAGATACTAATCGCTTTTGTTTACAATCTAAATTTAGGCTTATAATAATGATTCCTTCTTCAGATAAAATTCTACGGTCACGTAAAACAATGTTTCCAATATCACCTATACCACTCCCGTCAACATACACAGCCTGAGAAGATATGGTTTTACTACTAATTCTAGCCTCTCCTTTGGAGATTTCTAATACTTGCCCATTATCCATAACAAAACAATTTTCTAAAGGGACACCACATTCTACAGCTAATTCTACATGCTTTTTTAACATACGATATTCTCCGTGAATAGGCATGAAATATTTCGGCTTTAAAAGGGAGAGCATCAATTTTTGTTCTTCTTGTGCTCCATGACCAGATGTATGAATATCACTTATTTTATGATGAATTACATTTGCACCTACTCGATATAGTTGATTAATCGTTCTGTTAACACTTAACACATTCCCTGGAATCGGGGAGGAAGAAAGAACAACTGTATCTCCAGGAATAATTTGAATTTGTCGGTGATTATTATATGCAATTCTTGATAAAGCTGCCATTGGTTCCCCTTGACTTCCCGTACATATAATAGTTACTTGGTGACTTGGAATATGATTGATTTCATGTACGCCAACGAATATGTCCTTTGGAGCTTGGATGTATCCTAAGTCTCTTCCGATTTGAATTGTTTTTTCCATACTTCTTCCTACAACTACAACTTTACGATTATACAAAATAGAAGCCTCTACAACCTGTTGCAATCTGTGAACGTTAGATGCAAAAGTGGCAAATAAGATACGTCCCTGAGCCTCTGAAAAGATTTCCTTTACAGACTGCCCAACCTTTTTTTCTGACATTGAAAAGCCAGGAACTTCACTATTTGTACTGTCGGATAGTAAACACAATACACCTTCTTTTCCGATTTCAGCAATTTTGTGTAGGTTCGCCTCAGTACCAGCGGGTGTAAAATCGAATTTGAAATCACCAGTATGTACAACATTTCCATTTGGAGTGGTGACTACTATACCAAATGCGTCAGGAATACTATGTGTTGTTCGGTAAAAACGTACTTTCGTGTGTTGAAATTTAACTTCTGTTTCATCCAATATATTTCTTATTTCAACATGGCGGATATTATGTTCTTCAAATTTACTTTTAATTAATGCTGCAGCTAGCTTCCCAGCATATATCGGTACTTGTATGCATTTAAATAGAAAGGGAACCCCGCCAATATGATCTTCATGTCCGTGTGTGATGAATAATCCTTTTATTTTATCTTTATTTCTTTCTAGATACGTATAATCGGGTATAACATAATCAATACCTAATAGTTCAGAGTCAGGAAATTTAAATCCGGCATCTACAATGATGATTTCATCTTCATACTCAATGACATACATATTCTTTCCAATTTCTCCAAGGCCACCTAAAGCAAAAATCTTTGTTTTTCCACTTTGTAGTGTTTTCATGTGCCAACTCCTTACATATTAAAATATTTCAAGTTTCCTTTATTATAAAAATTCCTGATTTTGAATAAGAATTTTCAAAATCAGGAATCATACAAAAAATATATTATTTTACAATCAGTACTGGACATTGAACCCTTTTAGCTACTTTATGGCTCACACTTCCTAGTACCATTTCTTGCAACGCATTGAGTCCACGACTACCAAGTACCACTAATTCAAAATGACCTTTATTCGCATGCTCTACAATGGTTAGCCCTGGTTCACCATGTAATATTTTAACTTCATAAGAAATACGATTTTCTTTTAATTTTTCTTCAATAGGTAAAAGTCTCTTACGACGGGATAACTCTAATTCTTCTTTCCCTTGTGCGTGAATAACTTCATTCTTTGCTTTTGCATAATCAACTACAAATACAATCTCAACTGTACATTCGTTAGCTAAGGATGCAATTTTTATTGCTTCTTGTGTAGCACGTAAGGAATGTTCAGAACCATCTACAGCCAATAGGATTTTTTTATACATAATTTTCACTCCTAATCATGAATTAATGTGAAGAAGCTTTTCTATTTGGGTTATTATATACAGCTAATTTTTCTACGAGTTTCTTACTAGAAGAATTTAAGTTTGTAATGGTAACAATATTTTGATTTTCTTGGTACTTAATAACAACTTTGTCGATAGCTCCAACTGCCGAATCATCCCAAACATGCGTGTTTGAGAAATCAATGACAATGCTTCTATTTTTAACATTAAAATCAAATGATTCTACGAATCCTTCTACAGATGCAAAGAACAATTGACCATCTACATCAAATATCATATTTGAACCATCTTGTCGTTTTGTAACTTTTATCTTTGAAATTTTAGCAACAAAGAATATAGCACTTAGTAATACACCAGCAATTACACCTTTAGATAAATCATGCGTTGCAACTACGATAATAACTGTCACTAACATAACTGCTGCATCACTTCTTGGCGCTTTTACTAAATATGAGAACGAAGACCAATCAAATGTACCAATGGAAACCATAATCATAATACCTACTAGAACAGGCATTGGAATTTGTACAACTAAATCTCCTAATACAATGATGAGAAA
Organism: Bacillus sp. FSL K6-0069; assembly: GCF_038007785.1. Classification (NCBI taxonomy): domain Bacteria; kingdom Bacillati; phylum Bacillota; class Bacilli; order Caryophanales; family Bacillaceae; genus Bacillus; species Bacillus sp. FSL K6-0069. The sequence goes on from NZ_JBBOXN010000002.1 coordinate 196,269, forward strand.
CATTAAAAATAGTCCTGCGATTAGAGTAGACAGTCTACCACGTCCGCCTGATTTTACGTTGATTACAGATTGCCCAATCATTGCACAACCTGCCATACCACCAAAGAAACCCGTAACAATATTAGCGATTCCTTGACCTCGGGACTCTTGATTTTTATTACTTTCTGTTCCAGTCATGTCATCTACAATAGACGCTGTTAGTAAAGATTCCAATAGTCCAACAATCGCTAAAGCAATGGAATATGGAAAAATAATGCTTAATGTTTCAAATGTGAATGGAACGTCTGGAATAAAGAACGATGGTAATGATTTTGTAATCGCTCCTAAATCACCGACAGTTCGTAAGTCCAAATGCATATAAATCGCAATCGCTGTTAATAATACAATCGCTATTAATGGAGCTGGAATTGATTTAATAAATCGCGGTACAATATAGACAATTGCTAATGTAATTGCAACAAATACATATGTCAGATTGGAAATACCAATAAAATGTGGTACTTGAGCCATAAAAATTAAAATTGCTAAAGCATTAACAAACCCAATCATGACAGCACGTGGGATAAATTTCATTAATCGTGCTACTTTACATACACCAAAAATAATTTGTATAACACCTGTTAAAATTGTTGCGGCTAATAAATAATTTAGCCCGTGCTCTTTTACTAAAGGAACCATAAGTAATGCCATTGCACCTGTTGCCGCTGAAATCATTCCAGGACGACCACCTACAAAGGCAATAATAACTGCAATACAAAAGGATGCATATAATCCCACCATCGGATCTACACCTGCAATAATTGAAAATGCAATTGCCTCTGGAATTAATGCTAGTGCAACAACAATCCCCGCAAGGATATCCGCTCTAACATTTGAAAACCATTCTGTTTTTAATTTTTCTACCACTGTTTTATACACCTCATATCATTTATTTTTTGGCTTTTAAGTCTCATAAAAGCCGTGTTCACATTACGATAAAAACAGTCTAACACTTATCGTCCCAAAAAGGAACCTTTTTGATACTTATTTTACTCGTCCAAGTTATGGTATGATAAAAGAAACGTCTTAACTGTTAGGAGAGCATGTATGTTAATCGGATATATGAGACCGTATCAAGATGATCTGAAATGCGAAGAACAACTAAAAAAATTAGAAAAAGTAAATTGTACAACAATCGTTTCAGAGGAACATTCATCAGCCAAAAAAAGAACACAACTTAAAAGTATGATAAGTAACCTGAACCCAGGTGATAAAATAGTCGTTACAAAACTTTTTACATTAGCTGATTCAACACGCCATCTAGTGGAGTTAATAGAAAACATTGATAGGAAAGGTGCTTATTTTCAATCTCTTACTGAGGGAATTGATACAAGCAATACAGCTGGATATCCATTCGGCTATATTGTAAATCATCTTGTTAATTTTCAAAGTGACGTGATAAGTGAAAAAACAAAAAAAGGTTTATATGAAGCAAAACAAAAAGGAATCACTCCTGGACGACCCAGAAAACCTGACAAAAATGTAAAACGTGCGATAGTCATGTATCAAAGTGGAGAGTATAGTCTCGTTCAAATAAAAGATGAAACAGGGATTAGCAAATCCACGCTATACAGGTATCTAGAAAATTAAATAGTAATTATACTTGGCATAGAACCTAATTTAACCTACAAAAATTGTGTAGAAAAGTAGTTACTCACTAATAAAAAACAAACGATTCTTTCTCTAAAGAATCGTTTGTTTTTTTATTTTATATAAATCATGTTAAAAATTTCATCATGTTGGTTTAAATGTTTATATTGAAAATTTTAAGTTCTAGAAGTATCATATACATATTCAAACATTTGAAGATGTATATGATACTTTTGGGGTTATAATTAAAAATAAATACTAGAGGTGTTTTAATGGGAACCGAAATGCAACAATTTAAAGCTGATTTTTTTAAAGCCTTATCACATCCTTTGCGAATAGGTATTCTAGAACTATTGTCAGAGGGTGAAAGAAGTGTAAATGAAATTCAAACCATCCTTAACAAGGAAGGTTCAGCTGTTTCTCAACAATTAAGTGTACTACGTTCAAAAAACATTGTTGTTGGTACTAAAGATGGAAAACGAGTTTTATATTCTCTACGAGACCCTATGATTGTGGATTTACTGGTAGTTGCACGAAAAATTTTTAACAACCATTTAATCGATACGATTTCAATGTTAGAAGAACTAGATGAAACAGAACTTGAAACGATAGGTAAGGAGGGTTAGGTTGAGCATTGAAGTTAAGAAAGAAGATATCATTCAACATGGAATGGACATATTTCGCTCAATAGGAGCTCATCACGTTTGTAATGTTTGTATTAAAAGTGGAAATTCTTGTTGTTTTTCATGTCAACATTTACAGGATGGAGTTGGATGTCAAAAAAGAAATACTGCTTGTACAGCTTGGTTATGCGGGATTCAGAGCTTTTTATTTGACCAAATAGGGTTATTGGATGAATGGAATCGTTTCTGGATTGAAATTCCAGGACAAATGTTTCGTAGAGATATTACTCCAGATAAGGTAAGAATTACCTCGTTTATAGATACGAAGAAGCTAGATAGTCGAGCCGGAGAGCTTCTAGCGGAAAGATTGAAATTCTACGTACAACAAGGTGGAGATATCAGCAAACTAGAGCGTCATTTAAGCAAAACATATAACCAATATTAGGATGATGCTCTCTTTTAAATAAGGAAAAAGTGTAAGAGTATAAGAAATGAATTTGCAATTCAAATTCAATAAAAGATAATATTCTTTCGGAGGAAGTAAGATTTATTAAAAATAGAAAAGAAGGGTTTGTAATGAGAGGGTTATTTACGGGAAGGTTTGCAGGATATTCATTGGGACATTTTCAAAAGGATCTTCTTTCAGGAATAATTGTTGGAGTTGTTGCGATTCCACTTGCTATGTCTTTTGCTATAGCCTCTGGTGTTAAGCCAGAGTATGGGATTTATACAACATGTATTGCCGGGATACTCATTTCGCTATTTGGTGGTTCAAAGTATCAAATTGGAGGACCTACAGGTGCTTTTGTTCCGATTCTTTTAGGAATTGTTATTACCTATGGGTATGAAAATTTACTACTTGCTGGTTTATTAGCTGGAATTATCTTATGTCTTATGGGAATTTTTAAACTAGGCTCTTTAATTAAGTTTATTCCACGACCTGTAACAATTGGCTTTACATCAGGTATTGCTGTCATTATCTTTACGGGACAAATTGCTAGTTTTTTAGGTCTAACAGGTATAAAAAAGCATGAGGAATTTATAGCAAACCTGAAGGAAATCTTCACTCATATCGGTACGATCAATTTTTACAGTGTTATAACTGCTTTGATTTGCCTTTTTGTTATACTCATAACACCAAAGATTTTGCCAAAAGTGCCAGGTTCATTAGTAGGTGTTGTTATATCAACTTTAATTGCAACTATATTTTTCTCAGGTCATGTACCTACTATTGGTACAGCATATGGTACGATTCCAAACACACTTCCTCAATTTGGTATACCCGAAATCACATTAGAGCGTATAAAACAGTTAATCGGTCCTGCATTTGTTATTGCTATGTTGGGTGGTATTGAATCTCTTTTATCCGCTGTCGTGGCAGATGGTATGACAAATAGTAAACACAACAGTAACAAAGAACTGATTGGTCAAGGAATTGCCAATATTGTTACACCGTTATTTGGAGGAATTCCAGCAACTGGAGCGATCGCTCGAACAGCAACTAATATTAAGAGCGGAGCTACATCTGCGATGTCAGGTGTTTTTCACGGGGTATTTGTGTTATTCACACTTCTACTATTGGCTCCATATGCTTCACATATTCCACTTGCCAGTATGGCTCCCATTTTAATGGTGGTAGCTTGGAATATGAGTGAACAAAAACATTTTGTTCACATACTTAAAATGAAGACGGGGGATTCCCTTGTCTTGCTTGTAACATTTTTGCTTACTGTATTTACAAGTTTGACAACAGCTGTAGAAATCGGTCTTATTTTAGCGGTTATTTTGTTTACAAAACGTATGAGTAATATGCTTGTCATATCTAAAGTGCTTCCTGATCATACAAAAAAGAATGAAAAATTGTTACCCCATGTGGTAAATAAAGCTCATGATTGCCCGCAAATTGGTATTTACACAATAGAAGGGCCATTATTCTTTGGGGCTGCTCAAACATTTGAACAAAATATTTTAGCAACCATTCATTATAAACCCAAAGTTTTAATTTTACGTATGGGAAAAGTTCCTTTTATTGATACAACAGGAGAGTCTTACTTTAGGAATATTGTTCAGCATTTTAAAAAACAAGGTGGCGTACTTCTCATTTCAGGAATTCAATCAGAGCTAAAAGCAACTCTAGATAAGAATGGATTGTATGCTGAGATTGGGGAAGAAAACTTTTTTGATCATACCGGGGAAGCCATTAACTGTGCTTTAGGACATTTGAATACAAAGAAATGTATAGGGTGTAAGCATTTCGCTTTTCATGAATGTACCGAGCTTTCTCAACAATCTCAGGAAGTGAATACAATAAAGAATAAGGCAAATGCATTAGATTTTTAAAAAATTTACTTCACATACAAAGTTTGTTTGATTAGATCTACTCTTTTAATCCTTTTATTAAAAAATAGAGAAGGAGAAAGTTTGCTTTGGAGAATGCGGAAAAGATTTTTGCAAGGTGTGAACAAGAAGGTTTTTCATACATCCAACATATGATCATGAAACAGCAAGAAGAGAATATCTTCCTTACATTTAAACGAAAAACGGATTATACAAACAGTATCTTTTCAAAAGAGGATAAAAATAATTATGAAAAAAATGTCTCGTTTTTTTCTCATGTTTCTGGTGGTGTAATTATATGGGGAGTAGCTTCGAGTAAAAATAAAGATGGTGTGAACATAGCTAAAAAAATCCAACCTATCTCTAATGGAAAAGAGTTCTTAAGTAATCTAAATTGTTTATTTCCAAAAGATTTTTCTGCCATAAACCCGGATGTTAAAAACATATATATTCCTTTTCCTAAAGAAACAAACAATGGATTTGTAATCACATATGTTCCAGGGAACAACTATCTGTTAAGCCTTAATAACTATTATACAAAGACCAGGGATAACTTTGTAATGATGATGGGGCAAATTCTTTTAAATGATGTGTTAAAAAATAGAATACTATGAAGAAATTCATTATAAATCATGGATATAGAGGAGAATAAATAATGTCTCAATTTAAAGAGCAAGTATTAAATGTGTTAGAAGACGTATGTGAAAATGATATCGTAAAAGAGAACCCAGATGTGCAATTATTCGAAGAAGGAATTCTAGATTCTTTTGCTACAGTATCTTTATTAGTAGAATTTCAAGAACGTTTAAACATTGAAGTGTCTATTTCTGACTTTGACCGTGATGAATGGGCAACACCGAACATGATCATTAAGAAACTGAAGGATCTGCGATAAAAATAGGTTCTTGAAACATAGATAAGGGCAACTTCTTAAATTTCAACTTTAGAATTGTTAGTCTTATGAAATTATAAAAGGGAAGTTTTAAAAAGCTATATATAATGAATGACTACAAGTGGAGGAAATAAAAATATGTCTAATTTACCTAATTGCCCAAAATGTAATTCAGAGTACACTTACGAAGATGGAAATCTTTTTGTTTGCCCAGAATGTGCCCATGAGTGGACTTTAGAATCAGAAACTGAAAATAGTGAAGATACAAAGGTAATTAAAGATGCAAATGGAAATGTACTAAACGATGGTGATTCTGTAACAGTCATTAAAGATCTTAAAGTAAAAGGAACTTCATCTGTTGTAAAAATCGGTACAAAAGTAAAAAGTATTCGTTTAGTGGATGGAGACCATGATATTGATTGCAAAATTGATGGTTTTGGAGCGATGAAATTAAAATCTGAATTTGTTAAAAAGATATAAATGCGATTTTCATGCAACAGAACTAGTTTAATTGTTTAAAGTCAATGAATATACAACATTTTTAAGGTAGAAATGAAACAACTTTTATAATAAAAAGACCTCATTCATGATAAATATTCTTGAACGAGGTCTTTCTGTTTTTTTGAACTTATTTCAACCATACCTGTGTTTTTGGGGAAAACGATGCATGAGTATGTTGGAAGTATAATAACCGAAATTACTTAATATATAGAAAAACAGTTTTTAAATTGGAAATTAGAGTCTTAGAGTGGTTTTTATGTCATTTGGTTGGCGGGACCCCGTCATGTATCTATAAAAGTAGAAAAAGGTTATGTCATGGAAATGAAATCCAGTCTATGACCCATTTTTACACGTATCCCGGCTGAACCCCAAGATGACTTGAAATGTGAAGAACAACTCAAAAGCTTAGAGAAATGTAATTGTACGATGATTATCTCAGAGGAACATTCATCGGCAAAAAAAGAGTACAACTTAAAAATATGATAGATAACCTAAAGCAAGATGATAAAATTGTTGTTACAAAACTGTTCACATTAGCTGATTCAACACGTCATCTTGTTGAGTTATTACAAGTCATTGATAATAAAGGTGCTTACATTTACTTTGTTCAAGAAGATATTGATACGAGTCATGCAAATGGGTATCATTTTGGAGATATTATAAAACATCTTGTTGATTTTCAAAGTGATGTAATTAGTGAAAAAACGAAGAAAGGCTTGTATGAAGGGAAACAAAAGGGAGTTACAGCAGGACGCCCAAGAAAACCTGATGAGAATGTAAAGCGTGCTATTGTAATGTATCAAAGTGGTAACTATAGTTTAGCTGAAATACGAGAAGAAACTGGAATCAGTAAATCTACTTTATATAGATATTTAGAAAATTAAATCACATTAAGGGCCTTTGTAAAAGGCTCTTTTTATTTTATCTAGGTACAGTATGTTTACAGTATGTAGTAACAACTAAAAAATAGAAAAAAGTGAATTATTAAGTATATAACTATATACTTATGTTATTGTTATAGAAAAGAATTTCTAACAAATCTTTACAAAAGGGATGAAAAATTTATTAAAAGGGGAGATCTATTTGATTGATCAATTATTTATTGTGGGGATTTACCTACTAATCATTTTTATGTGTACATATATCACATTAGAGTATCGACAGCATAAAATGAGTAAACAGTATTTTGTAGTATGGTTAGTTGCTGTTTTTTTAACAGGTCCATTCGGTTTTCTTTTATATCTGTTATGTGGCAAGAGATACAAAGGTCTGTAAGAATACGTTGTAAAGAAGTATTGTAAAGGTTTTGTAAAGAATGAGCTTTTCGGTTGATTATATAAGTAGTTAATTATATACTTATTTCAAGAAGGAGAGAAAATTAAAAAAGAATCTATTTAATGAATATTATGTTTAATTTTCGCTCAATATATAAGTGTATGCTTATGTATTTATAAATAGGAGGTGTGGATATGGAAAAAACGGTTATAGAATTAACAAGAGTGTCACAGTTACTAAAGCTACTAGGAGACAAAACAAGACTAACAATAGTATCAATTCTCAAACAACGTGAATGTTGTGTCTGTGAACTTCTTGAAGTGTTTGACATGAGTCAACCTTCAATCAGTCAACATCTTCGAAAGTTAAAGGATTTAGGCTTGGTGCAAGAAGAGCGTAGAGGTCAGTGGATTTATTATTCTTTAAATCAAACAAGTGATTTATACGCACTTTTAGAAGATATTTTAGCGCATGTACCAGACCAAACAGAGAAAATTAAACAAATTGAGAAGAGCAATCCTACACTCCAGTGTGGTTGTTAATAAATAGTTAGAAAGGGAAGTGAGAAGGATGAGCAACACGGGGAAAAAACGTCTGTCTTTCCTAGATCGATATCTAACCCTTTGGATTTTTCTTGCAATGGCAGTAGGAATTGGAGTTGGCTATATATCCCCTGGATTTGTTGAGGGCATGAATAGCTTACAAGTAGGAACAACCTCTATACCACTTGCGATTGGGTTAATTTTAATGATGTATCCTCCATTAGCAAAAGTTCGTTATGAAGAGATGGGGCGCGTTTTTAAAGATGTAAAAGTATTGGTATTATCACTTGTACAAAACTGGATTATTGGTCCTATTCTTATGTTTGCCTTGGCAATTATATTTTTACAGGATAAGCCAGAATACATGGTGGGCTTAATCATGATTGGTTTAGCTCGTTGTATTGCGATGGTTATCGTATGGAATGACTTAGCGAAAGGTGATACGGAGTATGCGGCAGGATTAGTTGCTTTTAACTCTGTATTCCAAATGTTATTTTTCTCAGTATACGCTTATGTGTTTGTAACAGTCATTCCAGAATGGTTAGGAATTGAAGGAGCTGTTGTAGATATTACAATGGCAGAGGTTGCAAAATCAGTCTTTATTTATTTAGGAATTCCGTTCATCGCAGGAATGTTAACACGTTTTATTTTTGTAAAAACAAAAGGGCGAGAGTGGTACGAAAAAGTATTCATTCCCAAAATCAGCCCAATTACATTAATCGCATTATTATTTACAATTATTGTGATGTTCTCATTACAAGGTGAAGCTATTATTAGCGTACCATTCGATGTTGTACGTATTGCAATCCCATTACTGATTTATTTTGTATTAATGTTCTTTATCTCTTTCTATATGGGTAAGAAAATTGGTGCAAGTTATGGAGTATCAACAACATTAGCATTTACAGCTGGAAGTAACAACTTTGAATTAGCAATCGCTGTAGCTGTAGGTGTATTTGGAATCCAGTCTGGTGCAGCGTTTGCGGCAGTTATCGGACCTTTAGTCGAGGTGCCAGTTATGATAGCGCTTGTAAATGTAGCACTTTGGTTCCAACGTAAATACTTTCAAACACAACCAAAATAACTAATTATAATAAAGGTGGAATTATCATGGAAAACAAAAAAACAATTTACTTCTTATGCACAGGAAACTCTTGTCGTAGCCAAATGGCAGAAGCTTGGGGCAAAAAATATTTAGGTGACAAATGGAATGTACTTTCTGCTGGTATTGAGGCACACGGAGTAAATCCAAATGCGATTAAAGCACTGAATGAAGTAGACATCGATATCACGGATCAAACATCTGATATTATTGATCGCGACATTTTAGACAAAGCGGATCTTGTTGTAACGCTTTGTGGCCATGCAAATGATGTATGTCCAACAACGCCACCACATGTAAAACGAGTTCACTGGGGCTTTGATGATCCAGCTGGTCAAGAGTGGTCTGTATTCCAAAAAGTTCGTGATGAAATTGGTGAACGTATTAAAAAGTTTGCTGAAACAGGAGAATAATTGAAAACAAAATAAGCCGAGAATTTTTTCTCGGCTTATTTTATAAAGAAGGGGAGAAATCAGAGATGAAAAAGATTGAAATTTTTGATCCTGCAATGTGTTGCTCTACCGGAGTTTGCGGCCCAAGTGTTGATTCAGAATTAATTCGTATATCAGTTGCTGTTAACAATTTGAAAAATAAAGGAATTGATGTAACTCGTTATAATCTTGCGAGTGAACCAGATGCTTTTGCTAATAACAGTGTTATTAGTCAGTTATTAATGGATAAAGGACCAGATGTGTTACCTGTAACTATAGTAGATGGAAAGATAGTAAAAGAAAGAGTTCATTTAACAAATGAAGAATTAGCACAATTAACGAATATGACGGAAGAAGAGTTAAGTCAGAAGCCAAAGATACGTTTAAATGTAAACGTAAAAAAATAGAGAAAGAAGTGAAAGGCAATGACAAACCTATTTAATCCAAGCACAATGACATTTACACCATTTCTATTCTTTACTGGTAAAGGTGGCGTAGGTAAAACATCAACCGCATGTGCAACAGCCATAACGTTAGCTGATATGGGGAAACGTGTTTTGTTAATTAGTACTGATCCCGCTTCAAATTTGCAAGACGTATTTGAAATCGAACTAACCAATAAACCAAAAGTCATTCCTAATGTTCCGAATCTACATGTAGCTAACTTAGATCCTGAAACAGCTGCTCATGAATATAAAGAGCGTGTTGTTGGTCCATATCGTGGAAAGCTACCTGATACGGTTATTGCGACAATGGAAGAGCAATTATCCGGAGCGTGTACAGTAGAAATTGCAGCTTTTGATGAGTTTTCTACGTTACTTACAAATAAAGAATTAACATCGAAATTCGATCACATTATTTTCGATACAGCGCCAACAGGACATACGCTCCGTCTTCTTCAACTTCCAACAGCTTGGAGCGGATTCCTAGAAGAAAGTACACATGGAGCTTCTTGTCTAGGACCGTTAGCGGGACTTGGAGATAAAAAAGAATTATATAGTCAAACTGTTGAAGCGTTATCTAATCCAAAGCAAACATCGTTAATGCTTGTGACACGTCCTGATAGTTCCCCGTTGCAAGAAGCAGAACGTGCAGCCAAAGAGTTAAAAGAAATTGGAGTTAGTAATCAATATTTGCTAGTAAATGGTGTTTTAACGAACTATGTGCAAAATGATAGTGTTTCTAAAGCATTGTTTACAAGACAAGTACGTGCGTTAGAAAACATGACAGAAGAACTGAAAGATCTTCCAGCTTATGAAATTCCATTAGTGCCGTTTAATGTTACTGGCATAGAGAATATGAGAAAGTTGGTTCAACCAATAGAAAATCTTTCAATTTCAGATGAAGAACAACACAATGTTTCTATACCACCTCTTCAAAACTTGATTACAGACCTATCTAAGACAGGAAAAAGAGTTATTTTTACAATGGGAAAAGGTGGAGTAGGAAAAACAACTGTAGCTTCAGCAATTGCAGTTGGGCTTGCTGAAAAAGGACATCATGTACATTTAACTACAACGGATCCAGCGGCACATATTGATTATGTTATGCATGGCGAACAAGGGAATATTACGATAAGCCGTATTGATCCAAAACTAGAAGTAGAAAATTACCGTAAGGAAGTTATTGAGCAGGCGAAAGATACAGTAGATGAAGAAGGGTTAGCGTATTTAGAAGAAGATTTACGTTCTCCTTGTACAGAGGAGATTGCGGTATTCCGTGCTTTAGCTGATATTGTTGAAAAAGCAAATGATGAAATCGTGGTAATTGATACCGCACCAACAGGTCACACATTATTGTTACTAGATGCGGCGCAAACGTATCATAAAGAAATCGCAAGATCTTCAGGTGAAGTACCGCAGTCTGTGAAAAACTTACTACCACGTCTTCGTAATCCAGAGGAAACAAGTGTTGTAATTGTAACGTTAGCAGAAGCGACACCAGTTCATGAAGCAAGTCGTCTACAAGAGGATTTAAAACGTGCAGAAATTTATCCGAAATGGTGGGTAATTAATCAAAGCTTTTATGCAACGCATACAATAGACCCAGTATTAAAGGGACGATCACAATCTGAAGTGCAATGGATTCAAGAAGTTCAAAAAGAATCAAAACATAATAGTGTGATTATTCCTTGGCAATCAGAAGATGTTATTGGATATGAAAAACTAAAAGAATTGACAGTTCAATAATTGTTCATTAGGAGGCATTCACAATGCATAAAGTCGTTATTTTAGGAACAGGACCAGCCGGATTAACAGCAGCTATCTACTTAGCACGTGCGAATATGAATCCACTTATTATTGAAGGAACTCAGCCGGGTGGACAATTAACTACGACAACGGATGTAGAGAACTTTCCAGGTTTCCCTGATGGTATTATGGGACCAGAGCTAATGGACAATATGAGGAAACAAGCAGAACGATTTGGTGCAGAGTTTAAAAATGGTTGGGTAGAAAAAGTGGATGTATCTAAGCGACCATTTAAAATCACTGTAACTGGAATGGAAGAGATAGAAGCTGAATCCATTATTGTTTCTACAGGTGCTTCTGCTAAATTACTCGGGATTCCAGGAGAGAAGGAAAATATGGGTCGTGGAGTAGGAACTTGTGCAACATGTGATGGATTCTTCTATCGTGGTAAAAAAGTCATTGTAGTTGGTGGTGGAGACTCTGCAATGGAAGAAGCAAACTTCCTAACAAAGTTTGCAACAGAAGTTCATATTGTACATCGTAGAGATGAACTACGTGCATCTAAAATCATGCAAGATCGTGCAAAAGCAAACGAGAAAATTACTTGGGGATTAAATAAAACACCGATAGAAGTAATAGCAGATGGAAAAGTTACAGGTCTAAAAGTGAAAGATAACGAAACTGGTGAGGAAGAAATTATTGAAACTGACGGTATTTTCATTGCGATTGGCCATCGTCCAAATACAGAGTTTTTAAATGGTCAAGTTAAGATAGATGAAGCTGGTTATATTGTTGTAAAACCAGGAACGACAGAGACAAATATACCAGGAGTATTTGCATGTGGAGATGTGCAAGACCATAAGTATCGTCAAGCAATTACGGCTGCAGGAACTGGTTGTATGGCTGCATTGGATTCCGAACGCTTCTTAGAAAATCATGCTGTGCATGATTGGAGTCAATCTTTATAAAACGGGGGAAGTTAAAATGAATATTACAGATAAAGCAAAAGAGTTTATTGAAACTGCTATGAAAGAAAATGGTGTTACAACATTACGTTTTACATTTGATGGTGCTGGCTGCTGTGGTCCTAGCTACGGTATTAATCTAGGCGAAGCACAAGAAAATGATGTCACAGAAACAGTAAACGGTATTCAAGTTGCAATGGATCCAAAGGTTGTTGAAATTGTAAATACATTGACACTAGACTATGTAGAAGATCAACAAGGTGCAGGCCTTGTTATTAGTGGCGGATCTAACTGCTGCTAAAGTATAAATAAAAGGAGACTAACAAACATGACGAACTATCACGAACTTGTAAAAGGAAAAGTATATATTGGTGGAGTAGACGCTATACAAGACGCAGTAAAAAAGCATGGGATTACAGAGGTGTTTGATTTACGTGCTGGAGGAGAAGAGCCAGAAGGATTTCCAGGTGAAGCTAAGCGACATGCTTATCCAATTGTAGAGGGTGTAGAAGGGCAAGATGAATCTGTTAAAAGTGCAATTGGAGCCGTTAAAGAAGCTGTAGAACGAGGAGAAAAAGTATTTTTCCATTGCTCTGGTGGACGAAATCGTACTGGTACGGTTGCTACAGGATTATTATTAGAATTAGGTCATGCTTCTAATGTAGAAGATGCAGAACAACAAGTAAAAACAGTTCGTTCTATTATTGCAATTAAACCAGAGTTAAAACAAGTATTACAAAACCTATATCAACACTAAGAGTGAAACGGATATTTTTTATAAAATATCCGTTTTTTTATAAACAAGAATATGTATTGTACGCATAAAAATATCCGATAATGGAAATGATAAAAATTTTTTAAGAGGGGATATGTAAATGGCAAAGCGTAAAAATGATTGGACGGAAAAGAAAATAGAGAAGTATATAAAAGAAGGCAGAGGACAAGGGGAGTTAAATAACTATAAACCCTGGTTAACGATACAAAATGTATCTTCAACGGGGAATAGCTCTCGTATAATGGGGTGGAAAACTAATAGGAGACATGAGTTTCTGTCGGATTTAGAGAGGGATTACTTTTTTATATTAGAATGGATAGAAGAAGTTATTGATATTCGTGAACAATTTCCATTAAATCGAGAATTGACATATAAAATTGCTGAAGAAAAAGGGATACATCATCCTATTTGTAAAGGAACTGAAACGTTAATAGTTCTGACAACAGATTTTTTCCTGACGGTTCGAGACGGAAAAGAAATTAAATATATTGCTAGGACTATAAAGCCTAGTAGTGAATTAGAAAATGAAAGGGTAATTGAAAAGTTTGAGATAGAAAGAGAATATTGGGAAAGGAAAGGAATCGATTGGGGAGTTGTAACAGAAAAGGATATTCCCGATACGATGAGTCAGAATATTTCGTGGATTCATAACCATTATTATCTCGAAGAAATTGAGGATGAAACTTTTGTGAAATTCTTTTTTAGTTACTTAATGACGTTTCAAAATGTGGATAAGAGCTTTATAGAAATCTGCAATGAGTTTGAAGAACAGTATAATTTGGAACAAGGTTCGTCAATTAATTATTTTAAATATTTAGTAGCTAGAAAGTTAATTTCTGTAGATATCAATACGCAAAAATTAAATATGCGAGGTTTACATATAAGCGAACTAGCTTTTAGTGAAAGGGGCGATGAGAATTTTGATTACGCTATCAGTTAATGAAATATTTAAGTCAATTGATGATTCAAAGATATACAGATTACTCTGGATAGATGAAAGTAATGTTATTACATATTTAATCGATGTATATGATGAAAAAGCTATGCCTTTTGTAGATACACTGAAAAGTCTTCAAGAAGGCTTTTCGAATGGACAGTATATGAAAGTAAGCAATGATGAAGTATTTCCAGTTGTAAATCATCAAGAATTGACAGAAAAAGATATACTTATGAGAGATAAGGCATGGAATATTATACAAGATTTAATAATTCAAGAACCTAACATTTATAAAAGAGATAAAAGAGGTACGTTAATTAGACAAACGAGAGGGAATTTTGGGTGCTCAAAACAAACGATTTACAAATATTTAAAGCGGTATTGGCAAAGAGGAAAGGTCAGAGATAGCCTACTTCCTGATTTTAAAAATTGCGGTAATAAGGGGAAGTCGAAGAATTGGAGCGGAAATAAGACGGGTAGACCGAGAATGACTAATAGCACGGGAATCAATATTACATCGGAATTAAAAGGAATATTCAAGAAAGCTATACAAAATTATTATTTTACAAGTCCAGAAAATACACTGACATATACATACAAAATGATGATTAGGGATGCTTTTCAGGCAAGCATTCGTTATCAAGATGGAACAAAGTATATTGTGATTGAAGACGCAGATACCATTCCTACTTTTCGACAGTTCTATTATTGGTTTCATAAAGAATATGGAGTTGAAGAAATTACGTCAGCTAAGCATGGGAGAAAGAAATTCGAAAGAGATCATAGGGCTGTTTTAGGTTCGTCTTCTTTTGAAGTTTTTGGACCGGGATCCAGATATCAAATTGATGCGACAATCGCTAACGTATATATAGTTTCTCGTTATAATTCTGATTGGGTATTGAAGAGACCAACTATATACTATGTAACGGATGTCTTTACCCATTTAATTACTGGTTTTTATATTGGGCTTGAAGGCCCCTCATGGACTGGAATGATGATGGCACTTTTGAATTCTACAGTTTATAAAAAGGACTTTTGTGCGGATTATGGTATTAATATTACAGATAATTGTTGGCCAGCAGCACATCTACCAGAGATTATTTTAGGAGATCGCGGAGAGTTAGAAGGATATAATGTAAATCATTTGATACAAGGGCTTAATATTACAGTGGAAAATAATCCATCCTTTCGTCCAGACTGGAAAGGCATTGTAGAAAAATTATTTGATACATCTCAAGAAACAATACGCCCCTTTTTACCTGGATATGTTTTAAAAGATTGGGGTGAAAGAGGGGCAAAAGATCCACGTTTAG
Organism: Bacillus sp. FSL K6-0069; assembly: GCF_038007785.1. Lineage (NCBI taxonomy): Bacteria > Bacillati > Bacillota > Bacilli > Caryophanales > Bacillaceae > Bacillus > Bacillus sp. FSL K6-0069. The sequence goes on from NZ_JBBOXN010000002.1 coordinate 211,780, forward strand.
AGGCGAAACTCAATATAGAACAATATACAAAAATTATTATCAATTTTATTCTGCATTACAATAAAAATTTCTATATGAAGAATTATATACGGGACAAAGATATGATAGTTGATAATGTAAAACCAACACCAATTGAATTGTGGAAATGGGGAATAAAAAATCGCTCTGGGAAATTACGAGTCGTTCATCCTGATATCATGAAATTTTATTTAATGCCGAGAGGTGTTGCTAGAATCACTGCAAAAGGAATCAGATTTGAAAAAATGTTGTATAGCTGTGACACGGCAATACAACAATCATGGTTTGCTACAGCAAGAACAAAGAAAAGTTGGAAAGTGGATGCTTCTTATGATCCTCGAAATATGAATAATATTTATATTCATACAAAGGATGAAAAGATATTTGAAAACTGCTATTTATTAAAACATCAAGAGCGATATCAAGATAAAGCCTTAGAGGAGGTTAGACAGTTAAATAGCTTAGAAAGTAAAGGTTACAAAGAAGAAGAACATATATTACTACAAAATGAAATTAACTTTTTTGATAATATTCAATCGATTGTTAAAGAAGCTGTTAAGGAAGCAAGCAAAAAACAAACAAAGCATGTAATAAAGAGAAAGAAAATTAAAGACATCAAGCATCATACCCAATTGGAGAGGAAAATGCGAAGAACTGAGGAAGTATTTCAACTTGATAACAATGAAGAAGAGGCTCTACCAGAGGTTATTCATTTGGATAAACAACAAGAAGATGAATTCAAGCGTCGCTCAGTTAAAGAATTATTTAATAAAAGGAGGAGGCATAAGCATGAGTGACACTCTAAGAGAAATACAGTTAGATAATGGGACATACGCTTTTCTAGCTCAATATCAGCAACAGCAATTAGTTGATTATCAGGGGAATCCGCTGATAGAAGCTTTACCTGGCATATTGTCATATGAAGAAGCTTTTGATCAACTTAGCTTCCTACCCAATTATCATGAAAAAGAAAGAAATTTATCAGATCATCATCGATTTCATGCCTTATTACGTTTAACTCGTTTTTTTCAACCAATTTCTCAAACATTAGACTTGGAAAGACGTTTTTCAAGATTTTTACGCTATGGATATGTGAATCGGAATCCTCTTCAAAAGCAACACGTTCAAGTATTAAATGAATTACATCATCAATTAGTAGAAAGAAATAATTTAAGTCTGCCGGCGGATATACGGGCTACTGCATCTAGTTTTACATTAATGGGTTTCTCTGGCATTGGAAAATCAACAGCTATAGAACGAATACTTTCATTATATCCTCAACTTATTATTCATAGAGATCCCCTCAATACGCTTCAAATTGTTTGGTTAAAATTAAATTGCCCACATGATGGGTCGTTAAAGTCATTATGTCAAAACTTCTTTGAAAAGATAGATCAATTAATTGGCACAAACTATCTCGAAAGTTATGGGAAATCCTCTAATTCTATAAGTTCAATGGTAACTAGGATGGGGCAAATTTCTAGACTACATTGTGTTGGTGCATTGATCATAGATGAAATTCAACATCTGTTGGCAGCGACAGGGGATGCCTCTGAGAAAATGATGAATTTTTTTGTTACCCTTATTAATGAAATTGGTATTCCGGTAATGATAATTGGAACCATGAGGGCTAGGAGCCTTTTACAAAAAGATTTTAGACAAGCACGTCGTGGTAGTGGACAAGGTGATATGGTCTGGCAACAAATGAGCAATAAAGAAGATTGGGAAGTTTTAATTACAAGTATGTGGGATTATCAGTGGACAAAGCAACATGTGGAACTAAATCAAGATTTATTAGATGTTATTTACGAGGAAAGCGAGGGTATTACTGATATAGCTATAAAGTTGTTTTTACTAGCACAGGGGCGAGCGATTGAAACGGGCATAGAAAAAATTTCATCAGAATTAATCAGAAAAGTGGGTAAAGAAGATTTAAGACTTGTTCAACCTATGCTTCAAGCTCTTAAATCTGGTTGTGAAACAGAAATTGCAAAGTATGAAGATCTTGTATCGTTAGATATACAAGATTATATATTTAATAAACTTCCAGTAATTGATATGAGAGCCAAACTCCAAGATAAAAAAGAAAAAATCGCACAAGAGCGTCAGAAAATAGAACCAACAAAGGTAGAGAAATTGATTATTTCCCTTATAAACTTAGATATAAACGAAAAGGATGCAGAAAGAGCAACAAAATATGTATTAAATAAATCACCTAACTCTAAAATTAGTGAGTTGATGAAAGAAGCTTTACAATATATTAAGGACAAAGGAAGCAAAAAGAAAAAAGTTGTAGTAGAGGATAAAAATAAATTAAAGTGTATCATTGATGAAGGTAAAAAGAATAGACAGTCTGCGTATGAGGCTCTCAATGGTGAAGGATATATTAAGGACCCTTTAAAAGAATTTAATTATAAAGAATCAAGGTGATGTAAAATGCTTGATTATTTTCCTGTACCGTATGAGGATGAATTGTTTTATAGTATAGTCTCTAGATATCATATTCGAAGTCCAGATTTATCAAAAAAGCATACTATGAAGAAGTTGTTTAATAAAAGTGGCTGTTTCTTCGGGATTGAATCCATTGGTGAATTAAAATATTTAGTTGATAATTTACAAGTGTTTTCAGATGTGTTTACTGAAAAGTATTTTATAGAAAGGCATTCACTGATTCCACTTATAAGACCATTTAAAACAAAAGAATGGTACGAACAATTAAGCATAGGAATCTCTTCAAAAGTTTATCAGAGTTTATTTAGTTTGAAAAAAGGGAATATAAAGTCAAAAGAGCATTTATATTATTGCTCTGTATGCGTAAAGGAACAATATCAACTTTATGGTGAAGGGTATTGGAATAGAGTACATCAGGTTCCAGGAGTTTTTGTATGCATTAAACATCAATTACCTCTAAAGAAACATCCGGTTAATATTATGACTTTTCGGTCTCATAATTTTATCTATCCAAATCTAAAGGATAGTAACAGCAATGAGATATTCATGGAAAGTGAACTTGTGGATGAATTAATAGGAATTGCAGAAGATGTAAAATATTTGCTAGATAAAAATTTTTCGTCTTTTTCAAAAGATTATTATGTTGAGAAATATGAGACACTTTTGAAGGTTAAAGGGATTGGATACCCCACTTTAAAAAGACATCAGCGCTTAAGGGAGTTACTTCAAGATCATTATTCGCAAACCCTATTAAGGATGTTAGAATCCTCATTTAAAATAGATGAAAGATTATCATGGGTAAATTATATTCTGGGGAAAGGTAGTATACAATTTTGTCATCCCATTAGGCATATATTGATTATGCGATGTTTGTGTGGCTCAGTAAAAAATTTTTTTGAAAATGAATATTTGTATGAACCCTTTGGAAAAGGTCCATGGTTATGCATGAATTCCCTATCGAATCATTATTTACAAAAATGTGTAGATAAGGTGGAAATCAGTGTTCACGGATTGAATCGAGAAATTCAAGGGGATTTTGAGTGTGATTGTGGTTATATATATAGACTTAGGGAATGGGAGCAAAACCCCCTAGAAGTTGCATTCTTTAATAATAGGATTATTCAAAAAGGCCACGTATGGGAAGTGGAGTTTAGCAAACTTTTATCTAGTGGATTAACACAAAAAGAAATAGCTATGAAAACGGGTTTTACACCACCGACTATACGAAAAATATTGAAGGATCGTAAAAATGTCCCAATTAAAAAATCGAGAGAAGACAGTTTGAAGGTCGCTCGAGAAAAGAAAACAGCTCAGTACAAGCATAAATGGATACAATTACGAAATAAATATCCAGCGTATACGAGAGCGAAATTAAGTGGTTTAAATAGAGCTGCATATGCGTGGCTAAGCAATTATGAGAGAGCGTGGTTAGAGGAACATTCACCACTTAAGGTTTTGGGGAAGCATTCAAAAAAAAAGAGTGTAGAAAGCTACAATAGAGAAGATTTAATATTAATCGAAGAAGCAAAAAAAATAGTTGATAACTGGGATGAATATGAAAAAAACAGAGGTAAGTTAATTAGAAAAACGTATGCAGCTGTTACGAAAATATTAGGTGTATACCAGAAATGTCAAAAAAAGAAAAATCATTCTTTATTACAAAGTTACATTGTCACAGTTGAAGAATCTTTACAAGATTTTCAAAAAAGAAGAGTTCGATATTTATTAAATACAAAATTCAAAGATAAAGTAGTTACTTTATCTAAAATAAAAGAGGCTGCAAGTATAAAGGTGGCTGTAAGGGAAGGCGAAGGGGATATAAAAGAATACGTTGAAAAATTGATCAAAGCTCATAATCAAACAAACTAAAAGATAGTATGGGCTAAGGATTATAAATCATCGTTTTTAAAACAAAAAAATTCATTCGTGAGTTTAAAATAAATATAACTCTTTTATAAAAAGGATAAACCGAAATCTTTCTATGATTTCGGTTTTTTTATTGAGATATAGTGAGTATGATGAATAAATAAGAGAAGAAGAAAATTAATATCGAATGTATAAACAAACAAGGGGATATAGATAGAAAGTTAACCCATTTTGTTCTGAACTTTTGTTTTACAAGAAAAAATATAAAGAGTGTGTTTTGATCCTTTTCAGAACACACTCTTTATTTATGCTCAAGTATTGAGTGGGAGTGTATAAATTTTTAATAATTTATTTTAGTAGGATAGTCCATAACTTTCTTGTAATAATTAAGATAGTATGCATTCCTAAAGGAAATACATTAGTGTTCAACTTTCTTGTAATTATTTTCTCTTAAGGGCCTTAAATATAATGGTTTAAAAGCATATTAGTAAAAGGGTTTGTTGTAATTAAACACATAATTGTGAAGTTAAAACAAAATTGTACACGTTAAAAGAAAGTCGTACATTTTACAACAAAGTAGAAGTATTAGTGTAAAACTTTCTTTTAACAAAACACTTAACAGTTTAGCTAGAGGACTTTATATAAAAGAAAGGTGTGTATTAAGTATTATGGATATTATGCAACAATTAATGGACGTAGATAAAAAAGCTAGGGAACAAGAAAGAATGGAACTCATTCAACGATTTTATAATGAGGGAGTTTCTATCACGACAATTGCAAATGCGACAAATATGTGTGAAGAGGATATTTCTTATATAGTAAGTAACTAGTAGCCATATTTGATGAGATGAATAGAGGAGAAAAAGATAGAATATAATTCTATCTTTTTTTATGCTCTTAAATACAATTTTAAAACGAGAAAGGTAGAGGGAAAACATGAGTGTATATGTAAAAAAGAATCTAGTAAATTTACGAGTTGATTATGCTTTTAAGCGTTTGTTTGGAGTAGAAGGAAATGAAGATATATTAATTGGGTTTCTTAACGCGGTACTACAATCATCTATTGATGAAGAAATTACATCTTTGCACTTAGATGATCCGCATCTTCCAAGAGAGCAGAAGGATGATAAATTGTCTATTTTAGATTTGCGAGCTACGCTAAATAGTGGTATAAAAATTAATATAGAGATTCAAGTTCGAGACAAAAAAGATATGATAGAACGTTCTTTGTTCTATTGGTCAGGTATGTATTATTCTCAAATGACTCAAGGGATGAAATATACAGAATTAAGACCAACCATTTGTATTAATATAGTGGATTTCATTCTATTTCCAGAAGAGCAGGAGTTTCATAGTATTAATACAGTGATGAACAAAAAATCTAAACGTATCATTACCGAAAATATGCAGTTGCATTTTCTTGAAATTCCAAAAGTGATTCAAGAATGGCAAGGAAAACGAATGGATCCGTGGGAAGATTCTTTAGCGCGTTGGTTACTATTATTTCCTGCGCATGAGGATGAGAGATTAACAACAATCCTGGAGGCGATAGCAATGGAAAAAGATCCAGTTTTGAAAAAAGCAATAGAGGATTGGGAGCGTTTAAGTAGCGATAAGGATTTTTTACGCTTATATGAGGCTAGAGAAAAAGCAATAAAAGATAGAATATCAGAAATAGAGACAGCAGAAGAAAGAGCTGCGAAAAAAGCTGCAGAAATAGCTACAGAAGAAACTAAAATTGCAACTAAGATAGAGATGATTGAAAATATGTTTAAAATAGGATTACCTATAGAAAAAATTGCAAAAGTTGCAGAATTAAGTGTTGAAGAGGTTAATGAAATTATAAGAAATAAAAGGTAGATATAAATGATAAAAAAACAGGTAATTGTGGGTACACACGATTACCTGTTTTTTTGATTTAATGAAAGTAAGTGAATAGATGTGAAGGAAGGGGGAATAGTTATGAAAGTAACAAGAGGAAATGCTATTTGAAGTGTGTAATTTTTACATACTCAATTATTCTGTTATTAAAAAAATATAAAGAATATAAGGGGAAGTTATTTGTATTATGAAAAAGAAAAAAGAAGCATATTATGTACATGTGTATACGCTTAGAGACAAAAGTATAAAATCTATAAAAATAGAACCATGGCGCTCATTGAAAGAGGAAATGAATGTTTTGGGTCTTAAGGACAGTGATATTTTTCAAATTCAAATGGTATGGTACGATCCAAACAAAGAGGATAAAAAGAAATGAAATAAAACGGAACACGAAAAGTCCAATTTTACTTTTTAGGCGTAAATAAGGCTTGTTTTTTTAAAATCGTATTGCTATAATATAAACGTAATAAGATTTAACAATAAAATAAAAAATTAATCAGTTCGCATATAAGAGAAGACCTCAATATGCGCCATGTCCTTAGGGGACGTGTGCGTGTATTGGGGTCTTTTTGCGTTTTGCGAGCAAAAACACCCGGAGGTGCAGGAATTATGTTGAATTGGTTGTCTGCAAAACTTATGACAACATCAGTAGGAGATTTTCTACTGGCAAAAAAAAGTTTTGAGGGGGGGCTTACTGGGCACACCAGTGGTGCAGATGCTACCACTGTACAAAAAAGCATGAATACCCTTGTAACAACACTAATTGGTTTTGGTGGTATTTGGGTAGCAGCTTGCGTTGTATTTGCAGCTATTAAACTATCTGGTGCACAAGGTAAAAACCCTGAAAACCGTACACAAGCCATGATTGGTTTAGCGTGTGCAGCAATTGGAGGCTTTGTCATGATCAAAGCATACGACATCGCTTCTTGGGTTACAAAAATTTAACATAAGAGTTTGTAAAAGCTCTCCTCTATTTGGGGAGAGCTTCTCTTATATAAGGGAGGAAACAAAATGAGAAAAGTAACCGTTCCTGTTGATATGACTTCGGAACAAAAAACACTGTTAGGTGTGCTGAGCAAACGCCAATTGATTTATCTATTGGGTGGCGGAGCATCCCTTTATTTATATGTGCCATTCTTATGGCGGTTATTTGCACCTTTTAATGCGGCGGTAGCATTTTTTATTTGCTTAATTTTAGCAATACCAACAGTAGTAGTTGTAATAACGTTTGCTTTTATTTATAAAGAAAAACAACACATGTATCTAGATAAATATTTACTTATCAAAATGCGTAGCCGTTCTGAAAAAGGCAAGTGGAGAAAAGGATACGAGCCAATTACATGGGTAAAGGAGAATTTATAGATGTTAGAAATGATATATTTTGCGTTGGTAGCCATTGTAGGGTTTTTCTTTTATCGGAAAATGAATGGAAAACCGATGTTTGGTTCTAAGAAAAAGGGGAAAAGCCAGGGCGGGTTAGAGAAACGTACTGCTGAAAAAAATGGAAAGAAAAATAAAAAGAATACGCCTGCTGAATCGGAAATTGATGAGGATAATGTTGATTTCTTTCGTGCTTTTATAGAAGACATTAAGGAAGTTGAAAATCATATGATTCGTTATCATGATGACACGTTTATCCTAATCGCGGAGGCACACCCAGTAAACTATTATTTACTTTCCAATGCGGAACAAGAAGCGATTGATATCAAAATTGAATCATGGTTAACCACATTAGAGTTTAATACGAAGGTATATATCCAAAGTAAGTTTGTAGATTTAACAGATCCTGTACGAAAAATGACAGAAACAATGAAAGGTGCGAAGGACCTTACACCAGAGACAGTACTTTATGGGCAAGAAGTTATCGACAACTTAGAGTACTGGCAACGTTCGCAGCCTCGATATGAACAAAAGCGATATTTAATTTATCCATACAAAGTGGATATTAGTACGATTACAGCTGATACAGAGGATGAATTGGAAGAAAAGATTGTAGATAAAGCGTTTAACGAATTATATCGTCGCTATAATGCTTCCCGAAATCTACTATCGAAAGCAAAAATTAGTGTAGAAATGTTAACAAAAGATAAATTAATAGAACTCCAATATGTAGCGTTTAACCGTCGTAAAGCGGTGAAAGCACGTTTCCAAGATTTAATTGAAAATGAGAACTTCTCTCTCTATTCAACTGGTGAAACAAATGAGAGAAAACTAGAGTTAATGAAGAAAGTGCTAGCGGAAGAAAAAGCTGAAAAATCAAATAATGGGGTGGCATAAGTATGAAATTGTTTGGAAAGAAGAAAAAAGAAAAAAAGAAGTTAGAAGCTGAAAAGAATGACGAATTGGAACTAGAGGAGGAAGCGTACGAACAAGAAGAAGTTCCGCCTCAATTAGAAAATCAAACAACTGTGTTTGATGTCATTGCCCCAGAAGGAATGAAAATTGATTCAGAAGACTATGGGGTAATTAAGCAGTCTTTGGGAAGTAATACTTTCTTCCGTCCATTTTATATTCCACGTGATGGATACCCTCGTATGATGCAGACCAATTGGCTGAACATGTTAACTTCAGCTGGAGAGGTTGATGTCATGATTGATATTCATAAAGAGCCAAAAGCAAAAGCGATGCGTTCGTTAGATATGCAGCTGACGATGTTACGTTCGAACCTTTCTTTCCAACGTACACGTGGAAATATTGACCAAGAAAAAGATTTAGATGCAAAAATTCAGGATACAAACAATTTAATGGATGAAATTCAATTTAATGAGAATGACTCTTATATGGTAAGTACCATGGCGGTTGCGTATGCTGACTCAAAGAAAGAATTAGATGTTTTATGTGAGTATATCGAAGATGAAATGCAAGCATCTCACTTTAAAATAGCGAGTACTTGGAATCGTGTGAAGAGTGGCTTGAAAGCAGTTATGCCACTAGGTGCACCAAATACTCTGCAAGATACATATCGCAATATCGATAGACGTGCTCTATGTACATTTGCTCCCTTTGTATCAGGTTCCGGAAGATTTAACGGTGGTATACCAATAGGAAAGAACAAAATTACTGGCCAAGTAGAATTTTTAAATTCATTTGGTAACGCAGATTATCGTCCACCAAACTATAACATTGGTGTGACAGGGATTTCAGGTTCCGGTAAAAGTTTACTCTTAAAAATGAAGCTAGCTCGTGAAACATCACTTGCAGATACACATGCGATGATCATAGATCCCGAGGGTGGTGCGACACGTTCCTAAGTGAAAAGCTTAGGCATTGTCGAACTTACAGTTCAACAGTGAACTGTCATTCCAAGAAGTCAAATGATAGGGTAACGCCTTGAAGGGCTTCCTTTAATACTCCGACATGCAGTGAAGTTAGCAAGAACTGAACTGTATGAAGCTCGGTGAAGTCGGTTGAGAGTTACCGTAATCCTATAGGATACGAAAGTCACTCAGAGGTGGGTGGTGTAACCTATAAACCGGAAGTCTATAAATTACCTATGGTTAGTATGCACTATGAACCAATAGAGTATGGTATGTGCGGACGAATCTCTGATGGTACGGGTCTATATCGGAAGTAAGTCGAAAGGCTTACTGACACAATTAGTGTCGCTACTGTGGATGAGTAAAACTCGCCTTTATGAAAGTCCATATATTGTTACAGGCAATATCAAGGTAGCAGGCTCATAGGAGAAACCTAACGGTATATGCACAGATAGGAATGACGGAACGTGGTAAGCTGTCAACACTGAGGGCTTGCTTCCGATGAAGTGGTTCTAGGGAAAACAATTGTAAATTGTATAACCTAGGTTTATGACAGTGAAAGTGGTGGCACAGTACCTATGAAACGTGTAATGAACGTGGAGGGATAGCCACTAGTCGATTGAAAACTGACTGTTACTTATGGTTGACATGGTTTCGAGTAAGACTAAAGAGATGTAAACCTCCAGTAAATAAGGGGAGGTTACAGCCCATGTTAAAGAAAACTAAACTAAGGCACAGTGAATATTACGACATGCAAAGAAAGTATGATGAGTTATATTCTAATAGCCTTAATGGTAACAATTTCTATAAATTAATTGATATTATCGGTTCGGAAGAAAATATTAGATTAGCATACCGCAACATCAAAACTAATAAGGGGAGTAACACGGCTGGAGTTGACAATTTAACCATTAAAGATATTTGGCACCTAAACGATACAAAGATTATTCATGAAGTTAGGAAACGATTAAATAACTATCAACCACAAGCAGTTAAAAGAGTCCTTATCCCAAAAGAGGGCAGTGATAAGAAGCGACCCCTGGGGATTCCAACAATTTGGGACAGATTAGTACAACAATCTATCCTCCAAGTATTGGAACCTATTTGTGAAGCTAAGTTTCATAACCATAGTTATGGATTTAGACCGAACAGAAGTACACACCATGCACTAAGTAGAGTTGTAAGTCTTATTAACATAGGTCACCAACACTACTGTGTTGATATTGACATTAAGGGGTTCTTTGATAATGTATGCCACAAAAAGCTATTAAGGCAAATGTGGACTCTGGGAATAAGAGACAAATCACTTCTATGTGTTATTTCAAAAATCCTTAAATCTGAGATAGAAGGAGAGGGTATTCCCAATAAGGGTACTCCGCAAGGAGGAATTATTTCTCCTTTACTTTCCAACATTGTTCTAAATGAACTTGATTGGTGGATAAGTAGCCAATGGGAAACCTACAAACCTCACAGAATCTCTACTCGGCATTTAGGGTTTCGACAATATGCTAGGAAGTACACGAATCTAAAATGTGGTTATGTAGTGAGATACGCGGATGACTTCAAAATAATGTGTCGGACTTATGATGAAGCACAACGCTTTTATCATGCGACAGTTGATTTTCTCAAATCCCGCTTGGGATTAGAAATTAACCCCAAAAAGTCCAAAGTGGTTAATCTCAAGAAAAACTCGTCAGTTTTCCTTGGATTCAAAATCAAAGTGGTTAAACAAGGTAAAGCTAAATTTGGATATATTGCAAAAACCAGTATGTCCGACAAAGCTATTACAAAAGCTAAAAGACAACTAAAAGAACGAATCAAAGGAATTCAAAAGGAGCCCACTTCAGAGAAAGTTACTCAATTTAATTCAACCCTTCTTGGTATACAAAATTACTTTAAATATGCGGTTACAATTTACATGGATTTAACGGAGGTAAATTACTCTCTGCGAAGAGTCATAAGAACCAGACTTAGAAACAATATGAAGCACATGAAGTTCTGTGAAACATCTGTGAATTTTAAAAGGAAGACCAAAGGAATACAACCTAACACTAAGATTTACGTTGTACAGAACACTCCACTCTTACCAGTTACAGGAATACATCATAAAAACCCGTGGAATTTTTCGCAGGTTATCTGTAACTATACGGAAACGGGGCGTAATAAAGTACATAGTAATCTTAAGGCAATACCTAAGGATGTTCTCAACCAAGTTATGAGGACTTATTCGAAGAATAAAAGTATTGAGTACAACGATAATAGGATATCAAAATACGTTGCTCAATATGGTAAGTGTTATGTAACTGGTGAGGAAATTGGTATTGAACGTGTTCATTGTCATCACATTGTTCCCATTAAACAAGGTGGGGATGACAAGTACAACAACTTGGTAATTGTAGATTGGTTTATACACAAACTGATTCACATGACGAATCTTAATAAGATTACACATTACCTTCGGTCTTTTAAACTTAACAAGAAACAAATGGATAAACTGAATGTGCTAAGAACTAAAGCTGGAAATGAACCGATAGTAACATAATTTGATTTTAAAGTCAGTTGGAAACGATGGAACGCCGTATGCTAGGAAACTAGCACGTACGGTGTGAGGTGGGGGAAAAGGTGGAGATTACATCAAAGCCTTACCTATCATCATAATTCGTAAAAATCACCAAACGATTAGGTGGTATTAACTTAAATATTTCACCAGAAAGTAATATCATTATTAATCCTTGTGCAATTGCAGTAACAGAACTTCAGATTACGGATAAAGATGAAGAGCTAGAAGCGCTTGAACAATATGACAAGAAAGAACTCGTAGAGCGTGATGGCGTGAAGTATGTAAGATTTGTGCCTATTTTAGAGAAAATCAATGAAATACTAGGATTCTTTGACATTATTATTCGCGGACAAGATTTTGATCAACCAGGATTAAATGTATTCCAGCGCACAATGTTAGAAGATGCAATTCGTGAAGTATTCGATAAACATGGTATTACTTCTCATCCCTCATCTTTATATACAGATGAAGTGAAGAAGGTGGATGGACAATTAATTCAGTCTCAAGTGAGAAAGCCGGAGCCAGAGTTAAAAGAAATTTATGATGTAATAGTAGAAAACCATGGAGACGATGTGAAAGCAGAAGAGTTAATTGCTGCGATTCGTCCGTTTTTACGTGATGGCTCAAAACCATTATTTGATGGACAAAGTAATTTTGGACGCGGTGTAGAAACACAGTTAAATGAATCACGTGTTGTTAACTTTAATATTAGTCATTTAGAAGAGGGCTTCTTAAAACCGATCGCCTTCCACGTTATCTTGAACTATATTTGGGAGCATTGGATTAAGAGTCCAGAACACGCTATCAAACGAAAAGTGTTATATGTGGATGAGATGTGGCAGTTTATCGATTATGAACAAACTGTTAACTTCTTAGAAAAAGTAGCACGTCGTTCACGTAAAAGAAATGCCGGTATGTGTTGGGCAAGTCAGGACTTTGTTCGTATTTTGGAAAATGTGAAAGCGCGTGGTATCTTGCAATCTACTTTCTCTTATTTCTTCTTAGAGCAAAATAAGATTGATAAGAAAAAAATCCAAGAGAACTTTAACTTAACTGCTGGGGAGCTTGACATTATTCTCAACAATCCAGGGAAAGGTGAAGGGATTTTCCGCATAGGAGATAGTTCAGTTTGGATTCAAACAGATCCATCAGATAAAGAAATGATGTTCATTGAATCCAATGAAGCCGTACTGCAAGAGCTTTTAAATAACATGAAGAAAGTACAAGGGTACGCAGGATAATAGCGTACCTTTGAAAAGGAAGGTGAAATTATGCTTGATAAGATAATAGGATGGGTCGGCGGCTTAATTGTTTCTATGGTCAAGACCTTTCTTTCTCCAATCTATAAATTAATTGATACTATCCCCGATTTAATTTTTGGTGGGGATAGTGCAAAATTAAATTTTTTATTTAAAGACGACACAGCTGGGAGTGTATTAAATACGGGATTACCAGTCATGTTTAAATTTGCAGCCTTTTTAGTCTTAGTCAGTGCTGTAATTGCTGGTGCAAAGTATTCAGCTGCTGCTATTAATCCAACAAATCGAACATATATCATTGAATATGCGAAGGATTTAATGATCGTTTCTATTTGTATATGGCATCTAGATTTCTTCTATAACATTATATTTGATATGAATACTTGGGTAGCATCGGAGTTTAAAAGAGCAATAGGAGAACAATCGCTAGATGTTTTTAAACCAGGTCAGACAATTGCCGAATTGTCTATGGATAAAAATAAGGATGATTATTTATTTCAAATTTTTGCGATGTTGATTGAAGTTGGATTGTCACTTTGGGCAAACTTCTTCTATTTAATGCGAGCGGTATCTCTATATATTTTGATGTTAATGGGACCGATTATGGTTGGTATGTGGTTATTTCCTCAAAAGAAACAACAAACTCTATATTGGATGCGTGAATTTGTTGGTACAGTACTCATCCAAGGTATCCATGCGATTACTATATGGTTGATTTTTGTACTAGTAGGCAAATCAGATAATACCATTATTAAATTAATCTTATTTGCTATGTTTATTCCTATAGGTGAAATTGTAAAAGGGTTCATTGGTTTAAGTACAAATACGGCGGGAGCGGTAAATAGAGCAGGTACGATGCTTGGAATGGGAGCCTTAGCAAGTATGGCAGGTATCGTTAAAGGGATACGTGATGACCATCGTAGTAATAAAGAGAAGACAAAAGCTAGAAAAGAAGGTGAGGAAGATAAAAAAGAAGATGCTGATAACCCTAAAAACGCGTTGGGAGCCAATTTAGGGACAGATGTAGGTACAACATCTCGTGCAGCTCGTATGTTAAAAGCAGGTCAAATTGGAAGCATGGTTGGAAAAGCAACGGGCGGACTCGCGGGGTTAGCAATGGGTGCAGGACTTGGACCAGAAGGAATGGCAGTAGGAACATTTGCTGGAAGTAAAGCAGGTGGAGTTCCTGGTGCAGTAACAGGAAGAACATTGGCAGCTGGACTTGAAGGAGTTACTAGTGCTGGGAAGCATATTGGTTCTAGTGTGAAGAAAGGTCTAGATACGTATAAAGGGTTAAATGGAGAACAATATCCAGAGTTAACAGATGAAGATATTGCACAAGACTTAGCTACGAAAGATTTTGAAAATTGGAAAGCTGATAATCCTGATTCTGCAGTTGCGAGCCGTTTAAAACAAGCATTCCCTGGTGCATCTGATGCAGAGATTGCAAAAAAAGTAGCAAAAACAAATAGTGATCAAATGTCTCATTTCAAAAATCAGCGAAAACAAGATTTACAAAATATGAAGAAAAATGCTACACCATATGGAAACGCTAGAGATTTAGTTAACGCTGCAACTAACGCATTCCAAAAAGGATATGAGGCAGACCATAAAGATGCGTTTATGAGTCAATTACCAGAAAACATGTCAGCGGAAGAGAAAGAGAAAAAATGGAATGACCATCTAAACTCAAAAGTTCAGGGATTTAGAAATCATGCAGAACAAGCGGCAATAAAAGCTGGAGCAATGCCAGTTGATGCGAAAGATAAGCAAGGCAACAACCTGTTTGATAAGTCTTATGTAAATAAAGATGCCTTTGCTTCTCAACTTGCACTTGGAAAAGTTGGGAAAGCGGTTGAAGGAGTAAAGGGAGAAACACTAGAGAGTGGCCATCAAAATATGGGACAAGTAGACTCACTTGTGGGTGCGTCCACTGCTGCATTTAAAAAGGCATATACAGCAGATCATAAGGCTGGATTCATGAAGCAATTCCCTGCAGATGTACCACAACAAGAAAAAGAGGCTGCATGGAACAAACACTTGAGTCAAAAAGTGCAAGGATTTAAAAATCATGCACAGAAAGCTGCAGAACAAGCAGGGATTGTGCAACAAAAAGATGGGACTAGCTATGCTAATAAGGAAGCTTTTGCTTCTCAGCTATCGCAACAATTACAAAACAATCCAAATATAAATGCAATGGGTGTATCTAGTGTATCTGGCATTCAAAAAGCGGTAAATGGTGTAAAAACACATAGTTTAGCAAATGGATATGGAAACCAGAAACAAAAAGGTGTAAGTAATGTTGGGAATTTAGTACAAGCATCTACAGAATCCTTTAAACAAGGATATGCAGCAGAGAACAAAGCAAACTTTATGAAAAACTTGTCTCCAACTATGTCTCAAGCGCAAAAAGTAGAAGCTTGGCAGTCTCACTTGAATGATAAAGGGAATGAATTTAAAGCAGTCGCTCAGCAAGCAGCGGTACAAGCGGGTGCGATGCCCGTACAGGCAAAAGATACGAGTGGTAAGAGTCTACATAATCAATCGTATATTAATAAAGATGCCTTTGCTTCGCAATTGACGAAAGGTTTACAAAGTCATGCTAGTCTTGGAACAGTGAGTCAACAAGTAGGTTCTGGAATTACTAGTGCGATTCAAAGTGTTCGTTCACACGGTGTTGCGACAGGTGGTGCAATCAATAAAGCTGTGTTTGCAGCTACGCAAACGCAAGCGAGTATGGCACGTGCTGGAAATCTGTCTGTTTCTGAAATTGAGCGCTCGTATGCGGATGCATCAGCTAGTGTAGCAAATATTTCGCAAAGTGCTGGGAAAATGACGATTCCAACTTCAGCAGTGGGACGTATGACACAGCAAAGTAAGATGATTGGTGTAAGTATGATGGAAGGTGCCAAACATCTCGTGCATACAAAAGGTATGGAAAATATATCACAAGCATACTTTAATGCATCTAGTGCTGTTCAGCAGGCTGGTGGAAATGCAGTACAAAGAGTGATGAGTGGAACTGCAGCTGCCGTTCATACTTCATTAGGAGGTAATGCAGCAGAACGCCATTACAATGTGACAAAAGGATTAAGCTATGCAGCAGGTGTAATTGGTGGTGCAGGTGCTTACCAAGCTACTGCACGTATGGTAAGTAAACATAATCCATATAATAAAGCAGTTCAAACAGAAGCAAAAGAAATTCAAGAGATTAAGGGAATGGTACCAACAATAACAGATGCGACTGGAAGACAATCAGTTGCTCAAGGTGCAGTACGTCTTGTTACGACAAATAATAAATCATGGATTGAAGCGAAAGATTCCAGTGGAATGACACAAGTTGTATCTCGTTATGGTAGTGGTGATAGTAGCATTCGTTCGGGACAAGTTGTATATCAAGACTTAAATATTTCGGATGGACAATTAACGCAGTACCGTAATGGTATGAAAGCAACACCAGCATATATTCAAGATTCTAGTGGTGGGAAAATTAGTATCAATCGTTCTATCAATATTAATCCAAACCAATTAGTAGGAAATCAAAATCAAAGACCTTTACAACAAAAACCAGTATTTAGTGAACCGCCACTTACAGTAAGTCATAAGGTAGACAATGGTCACTTCTATATGTCTGATTTAGACCAGGGGGGATACCAGAATGTGCAAATGGTGGTAGAAAGAGATCGTAGTTATATGGTTGCGACAACTACAGACGGTACAGTGTCACGTATTTCTCCGTTCGGAAAAGGAGATACACGATTACAAGCAAACCAAAGAATTGAAAGGGTTTGTGAAGTGAAAGATAGCAGTATTAAACCGAGAGAAGAAATCCTAGTAACTCATACACAGGACGAAGTTGTACGTACAGAGACACATTTGAATTTATCAGAACATGACCCACAAAACCTGATTCCATTTGCGCCAAACCCTCGCTTAGCACAGCGAAGAAGTAGAAATAATGAAAATGGAAAGTATGGAGTGACAAGTCTATGAGTCAAAATCCTAACGATCCAAATAACCAGAAGAAAAGTAACCCTTTAAAAGATGCGACATCTCACTTTATTAAGAAAAAAGGGATGCAGGCAAGCGGGAAAATGGCAAAAATGGCAGGAAAAGCAGGAAGAGCGGCAGCGAAAGCTGCTGCCAAACTGCTAAGAGCTGGTATAGTGAAAATTGTCGGAGCTATCGTGGGAGCAGTAGGATTGCCTGTTGCTCTCATTATGGCTCTTATTATTACTGTATGTGTGATTCTAGCATCTTTTGTACCATTTACCGATGATGAGAGTAAAACAGAAGAGCAAGTCAAAAAGTATATGGAAATTTCAATGGCACTAAACGTAGACTGGAAAGAGGTCGTCGCTTTTGACATGGCTCGGTATGATAATGATTTGACTGGAAAAGATCCGCATGATGCTATATCATATTTCTTGGATATCCAATATGAAGAATATACGGAAAAAGAGGTATGTGAGGCAGGGCCGAATGGTCCTTGTGAAAAAAAGAAAAAGGAGATGCAAAAAACCAAATCTGAAAGTTATTCCGGACCAGATGTAAAAAAGATATTGGGAGATACAGATTTTAAGAAAAAAATAGATGAAATTAATGCAAGTGGTAGTAAAAAAGTAACAGTTTCTTCTCATGGATTAGAAAAAGCGATGGAGCTTGCAAAATTTAGTGAGAGTCAAAAAGATCGTGCGCGTGAGATATTAGCAGCAGGAATGTTAGAAGGAATGTATGGACATCTGGCACCTTCTAGTAATTTTGTTGGTGGTATGTGTGTAGGTAATGTGAGCCCTGGCGGAGAACCTGTTAACCTTAATGCAAAAGTTACAGGATACCTTCCTAAAATTAAAGAAATGGCAGAAAAACATGGTGTAGCTCAATATGTTGGTGTTTTGGCTGCCCAAATGATGCAGGAATCACAAGGAGAGGGAAGTGACCCGATGCAAGCTGCAGAAGGGCATTATGGAGACTTAAGTTCATCTTGTATAGGTCTAAAAGGAAGTGCTCGTATAGGGTGTATTAAAGACCCCAATATTTCTATTGAAGCAGGCGTACAAGAATTTAAAGATGTTTTAGCGAAGGCAAATGGAGATATAGCACTTGCCTTACAGAGTTATAATTACGGTCCTGGATTCATTAGTTATGCATTAGCAAAAGGTGGATATTCAGAAGAAACAGCTATTGCGTTTTCTAGGGAGCATGCTGGTGAAAATCCAGCAGGTTGTTCTGATCCTAATAACTTCCGAACCAAAGTTGGAGCGTGTTATGGAGATTACACTTACGTTTCCAAAGTTTTGAAATATTATAAAGATTTAGGTTGTGTAGAATCTGGAGATGGAGAATGGATTTCCGATAAAGGTTGGAAATGGCCAACGAAATCAGGGCGTATTACAGATACATTTGATGCAGTTCGTGGTGGAAAGCAACATAATGCTGTAGATATTGGAGCTATGACCGCTGGAAAAGCTGGAGACCCCGTGTGGTCAATGGAAGCAGGTATTGTAGTCCAAGCAGGTAATGTAAATGGTGGAGGTCTAGGTGTTTATGTAGACCATGGAAATGGTATTGTATCTCGTTACTTACATTTGAGTAAAATATCAATTGCACAAGGAACCATGGTGACGAAAGGACAAATTATTGGAGAGATGGGTGGTTCTAACTATGATAAAAACACTGGTTTCCTTAATATGAATGGCTACGCTGTTCATTTAGATTTCCAAATTCGTATTAACGACCAACCAACGGATCCAATGAAATTCTTTAAGAAAAATGATGATCCAGGACTATCATCTGGTGGTTCTCCTATTATGACGAATGACAAACGACAAAAAGTATTAGCAGAAGCGAAAAAATGGCTTGGTCAAGGAAAAGTGAGATATGTCTTAGGGGATCGTAATCCGCCAGGAGGTACTTCAGATTGCTCAGGATTTACTCAGTATGTATTTAGAACAAGTATAGGTGTACAACTTGGAGATTGGACTGGTGCTCAAGTCGGACAAGGAAAACAAGTGCCAGACATCAATCATGCGCAACCAGGGGATCTAATTTTCTATGAAAATCCAGGGCATGTTGCGATTTATATGGGGAATCAAAAAATGATTCATATTGGTGATAATAAGGGTGTACAAATTACAGGTCTAAACTATACGGCAAGAGGACAACATATGACACAAATCCGTAATGTTATAGACTGATAAGGGATGAGAGTAGATGCAGAAAATAATCAACATTTTATCTAATATGCCTCGTAAATACTTGGTCATATTGGGGATTATCGTACTAGTGGCAGGTGTTGCCACCTATAATACCATTCATGATTATATGCTGAAATCACAAGTGCAAGAGGAAGAGCAAGTAAATCAAGATGAAATCGAGATGCTTGGAGATAAACCAAAGAGATTTGATACAAAAGAAGAAGAATATATTGCAAAAACAAAAACAGTAGAGGATTTACTACGAAAAATTTCTAATAGTAGTTATGATGTTCCATATTTGTTTACAAAGGCTGGATTTGGTATTGAACCAATGAAAATGACAAGTAATGAACGTATGCTTGCTACAGAAGCTGTTCAAAGATATTTCCTAAATGGAGATAAGTTTTACAATGCACGTATTACCAAAATTGACCGCGGGAAAAAAGTAGATACATTTCATATAGAGGTTTTAATACAACAGGTAAACTTCTTGGAACCACGACAATTTAAAATTCAGGTAAATCAATATGCGCAAATTGTAACACCAATTGAACAAATACCGCATGGACAAGAAGAAGTTCCTGTGGATTAACTGAAAGATAAGGGTTGTGAATAAAAATCACAGCCCTTATTAAAAAATATAAAGAGTACCTAAAAATATTTATTGAATATTCTTAATTTTCTGATATAATAAAGTTATGGTTAAATGGAATTTGTATATATTAGTGAAATGATATAGATGTGGAGGTAAAAAGAATGAGATTATTATTTGGAACCGCAGCAAACTATTTTGCAGGATATTCTTCTGGAAGAGGCTCGGGACTTTTAGGGACAATATTTGGGTGGGCTTTATTAGTAGGTAGTGGATACCTGTTGATAACAAATTGGGATAGTATCACAGTTTGGATGCACAGTTTAGATATTGTAACAGGATTAGATGGTTATGAAGACATGAGCAATGGATTTATATTCATCTGCTTGCTTGTAAGTGGTTTTATTTTCATGCTATTGTTACCAGTCTTTGCAATTGTATTAATAGTGGGTGTGGTATTCCTGAATATTGTCATTTGTACAATTGTATTATTAGTATCACCAAGTACATATAAAAAAAATAAAGATGTGGAGAGTGAATGGAAATGAGTACAATTCTAGTTTTAGGTGGTTCAAATGGTAGAACATTAGAGAAGTTAGCGAAAAAAAGAGATTGTCAGGTGATTTTTCACGACGGAAAAAATCATGGTGGTGTAAAGAAAACATTTCGTAGTGTTATAAAAAAATGTGATGTTATTGTAGTGCAGAAAGGTGCATGTGGTCATGTGTCTATTGATGTAGCAAAAGAGTACGCAAAGAAGTATGATGTCCCGCTTTTATTTAATCAGGGTTTTGGAGGAACAGGCGCGTTAGAGATTGGGTTAAAGCATTTGCAAGTAGCATAAGTTTAAGTGGTATAGGGATTTATTTAGATTGTATAATCATATAATCCTTATATAAAATTATAAAGTTGATATTGGAGGAATCGAAATGCTATCAATACCAGAACAAAGTGTTAAATGCTTTTTGAATGCTGATTTAAATGGACAATTAGAATTAGATACGAAAGAATCACAAGTTGCTCTCTATATGTTTTCTGTCGAGGGGATTTACTATCCTGTTAATAAAGATAATATACTAGCCTACTTTTATGATGAGTTTTTTGACGAATACTTAGTAATAAAAAAGGGGTTTTATAGTGATTGTAATTGGAAACATCCTGATAAAAAATTTTGGGAAGTTCAACATGAATGGGATTTAATTAATCCTTTATAAGTTAAACAAGTATAGGACAAGATTTAATGTATTTATAACTATATATGGTTAGTGATAATGATGGCAGCAGAGAATCTTGAAAAGCAAAGGTGCTACTGTAATTGATTTTGAACTCACCATACGGATGAAAAATATAGGAGGCTCTTTAGTTATGAAAATGAGTAATAAAAAATTTATGAAAATCGCGGCAAACCTTGGAATTTCAACAGTTTTATTAACGGGATGTGTAGGAGATCTCGAAGAAGATAATTCACTAGCAATTGACCAAGACACAACTGATAAAGAGGAGACGCAAAAACAATGTACTTCTAATCAAATAAATGATAATGAGTGTTTTGAAGAGATGCCAACTACAGGACCAATTAAGCACGAAGACAAACAGGATAATCCAAGTGTAGAGCATGATAATGGTTGGAGTTCGGCTTTAGTTCCGTTTGCTGCAGGGGCAGCTGGCATGATGTTGATTAATTCATTAAATAAGAAAAATCCAGGACAAATTAATAATAATACCAACCATACATATAGACCACCAATGACACAAAGACCGTTACCAGAAGTTCCAAAAGAAAAAGAGAAGGAAAAAGGGAGAGGGACAAGTACAAGTACTACTACCACAAGTGGTGGAGGTGCAAATAAGCAAACAAATAATTCTGCTTCTACAAATAAAAATGAATCAAAAGATAAAGTTAATTTAAATAAAAGTGACTCGAATAAAAGTAACGTACCATCTCCGAAAACAAGTAATCCAACACAATCATCAAAACCATCTTCAACAAGTAAGGTTACCAGTGGATCTAGTGGCATCGGAAATGCAAAAGCACCAGCTG
The DNA here is from genome assembly GCF_038007785.1 of Bacillus sp. FSL K6-0069. Lineage (NCBI taxonomy): Bacteria > Bacillati > Bacillota > Bacilli > Caryophanales > Bacillaceae > Bacillus > Bacillus sp. FSL K6-0069. The sequence continues at coordinate 233,902 of NZ_JBBOXN010000002.1, forward strand.
GATCTTAATTTATAGGAGGAGAAAAAATGTTAGACAATCAACAGCAACAAGAATATATGAAAAAATGGTTTGCTTTATCTGAGCAAGCTTGTACACGTGGTTTTACTTGGTCAAGCTTATTAGAGAATAATGAATGGTGTCAGTATATGTCTACTGGTATCAAAAGAATCAGAAAAGAGGAATATAATAATATTATAGAAGCAACTGAATTAGTAAAAATCATTTTTCAAAAGGTTTATAAATATTTACTAGAAAGTCACGAGGGTTTTTTACAATTAAAATTACCCACCGAATTATGGGAAGTGACTAGAACAAATTATGATGTTTTATTTTCATATTTCACTAGGTTTGATTTCATTGTTGCAAACGATGAAATCAAACTAATAGAAATTAATGCAGACACACCCACCGGCTATTTGGAGCCATCTGTAGCTAATCAAGTTTTATGTGATCATCATCAAGTTATAAATCCAAACTGCATAGAAGAGAAGCTAGAAACAACGTGGCATAAAATCATTTCTGATTATGAATTGAATCCTCATGATGTTATACATTTCACTAGTTATGATTGGCATGAAGAAGATTATCAAACGGTAAAATTTATTCAACAATATTGTCCGCAGCCAAGTGATTATGTGGGGATACAAAGTATTATCGTTGCAGACGATGGGTTATATACACCAGATGGCGTTAAAATAGAATATTTGTATCGATTATATCCACTAGAGTACTTATTAGAAGATAAGGACTATAGCGGAAAATCAATTGGCCTTATGTTTTTAGACCATATTGCACAGGGGAGAGTGAAAATTATTAATCCTCCTTCAGCATTCTTAATTCAAAATAAAGGTGTACTAGCTCTTATATGGCAACTTCACGAGCAAAATAAATGGTTTACAGAAAAAGAACATAAAATTATCGAAAAGTACTTTTTACCAACTTATTTCTCAAAGGACAAATTTGAAGAAAATGATATAGATTATGTGAAAAAAGCGACATTTGGAAGGGAAGGCGGTGGGGTTTCCATCATCAATGAAGGGAAAGAAGTAGCTGCAGATAAAACGCCTTACTACGAGCAACAACATAAAATTTATCAAAAGTATATTGAAATGCCGGACTGCACTATAGATACGTGGGATGGAGATTATACAGGTAAATTATTAATAGGGTCACATTTAATTGGTGGAGAACCAGCGGGATTATTTTTAAGAGTAGGTGAAAGGATTACCGGTAATTTATCAATGTTTATTGGAATTTCCACAGAATAAATTCAATTTAATACAATTTGAGTTTTGTGTAGAAAGGGAGGTGAAGAAAAGTGATCATATTCCTCTGTACGAGGATTTAAAAGAAGTTTAAAAAAGCATTATTTGAGAAGAAAAAATGGAGGGATGAATTATGAATAAATTTCAAACTATGAAAGACTTGAAAGAAGAATTTGGGAGCAATGTTTTATCTTCGTTTCTTATTTTAATTGGTGCAATTATCAGTATTATTTTTGGTAATGTAACTAAGGATTTGTTTGATACTAATGTCTCTGTGTGGCTATATATTATAGCATGTTATGTAGTTCCTTTTATTTTCATGGTATTAGAATTTTGGTTAGTTGCAAGAACGAAACGAATTGTTAAGGAAATGAACAATTTACAATAAAAAAACATTTAAAGATGGTAGGGAGAATGACAATGACTAAAGGTTTTACAGTAGAAGAAACGTTAATGGCTATTAGTAATTTAACGATTTTTCTATATATAGCAGTAGTTATATATTGTTTCTCTCGGTTATCGCACCTTAAACAATAATAAAATGGTTTCGTATTATTAGGAAGTGAAAGGATTTGATGTTATGGAAATGGAAAAGTTCAATGCAAAAGCATTCTTTATATTTATTGGCATAATCTTAATACTCAGTATCGGTGCTAGATTTGCTCAGGAATTTAGGGCGGAACAAGATAAGAATCATGAGATAAGGATGGAACAAACTAGGAGTAACGTGAAAGTTGCAGAGGAAATGGTTGCGAAAAAATTAAATACAGATAATAAATATTCTCGAATGACTGCTGTACCAGGAGATCTGCTGAATCGAAATTACTGGATAACTAAAGAGTTAGTATCAGAAATAAAAAAAGATGGGGAAGAATACCGAATCTACTTTGAAACAAAAAGAGTCAGCAATAGTGAAGGGGATTTTGTTATGTATAAACCTACAGGTATAAATAAAATTCTTAAAGAAGAGTAGATAATACTATTTCGATTTAAAATTCGAATAATATAAAATTTGCAGGTAAATGAAAGGTGAATATAGTAAAATGAATCATAGTAATTTACATAAATCAGGTTATGTTATACTCATCTACTTTGTAATGACTCAACTTGTTGGGATTATAGGAGTACAATTGCTAGCTAAGACAGGTTGGTATGATATTAAGGGAAATCAACAGCAAGCAATTCAGCAACTACTTGTTCATTGGGAACTAATAGGGTTTTCACTCATATTAATATTCATTTATCTTATATATAAGAAAGAAACGATGAATGATTCAAAGTTATCGATTAAATTATCAAGAGTATTATTCGGTTGGATTTTAATAGGAATAGTTGCAGTATTCTTTGCACAGACAATTGGTAGTATTTTGGATACGAGTATATTTCACTTAACTACACAATCAGTAAATACATCAAGTAATATTGAATCTGTAGCAATTTCTCCTCTTGCTCTTTTATCAATTGTAATTCTTGCTCCACTAGTTGAGGAGCTTGTATTTCGTTACGCGGCCATAAATATATTAAGCCGTAAATTCAATAAAATTGTGTGTATATTAGTTAGTGCATTGTTTTTCTCTATCATGCATTTTGATTTTCCTTTTGTATTTGGATATTTTCTAATTGGACTTGTACTTGCGGCAATATATGTACGTACTAATAGGTTACTAGTATCATTTGTCGTTCATGCTACTATGAACTTAATAATTGTTATACTTCAGATTTTTTAATAGAAAATTTGTAGGTAAGGAGAGAGTAACTTGGCTAAAAAAAAGGCAATATTTTTAGACCGTGATGGGGTCATTAATCTTCTGTTACATTAAAGTTAACCATAGGGAATGGTTAACTTTTTTGCATTATCTTAATAAAATAAGTGGATTAGAATAGTTTACTTTTAAGGTATTTGTAAACTATAAATGATATTTTAGAATATAGGTGGTTATTGAGAGGGGGTGTGGACGAATTATGAATGGGCTAAGGGTAAAGAAAGCCTCAAATGGAAAAAGTTTAAGGTATTTAATTGTGGAGGATGGAATACCTATTCCAGATGTTTGTTTATGGCTTGATTTAATGTCAATGAATAGTTACTTAACTGGAGAAAGATATGCTTATTCCATGTTGAGATACTTACGATACTTAAAAGAAATTGGGATTCACTATAAAGAAGTAACAAAAAAAGGAGTTATTGAGGAATATGTTAAGAATCTACTTGGAATGAGAGGAGTAGTAGTTTCAATCGAAAGTCCGATAACTTTTTCTGCATTGAAATTAAATATAGGTGTTTTAAAAAGTTTTTATTATTGGTTAGAAGATAATGAAAAAATTGAAAGGAATCCAATTGTGTATGGTAGGAAGAAAATTAATAATAGAGAAGTTGTAGAGACAAAATTTTTATATGGGCAAATTTGGGAAATGGATACCGAAAAAACAATTTTAAACAAAATTAAACATAAGGAAAATAGAAATCATCTTAAATGGTACACTCAACAAGAAGTCAAAGCAATAATAAATCAACTTCCAACATTAAGGGATCAATTGGTTTTTCGTATTAGTATAGAAACTGGAATGAGAATAGGCGAAATATTAGGATTAAAATTAGAACATTTCGATCCCTTTGATAATTGGTTGAAAGTTATTAAAGAAACAAATATTGAGAATCAAGCTAGAGCAAAAACTGTGGAAAGAGAAATTCCGATTCATGAGAATTTAGTTGATAATATACAAATTTATAAAGAAAATGACAGACGAGAGGCAGATGTTGAATACAGTAATTATTTGTTTTTAAATTATAAAGGAAGGTATAAAGGCAGACCATTGAAAACAAGGAACTTTTTAAACATATTAAAAGATGCGGCTGAAAAAGCAGGTCTTGATCGAAAAGAAATTAGAACACACAGTGGTAGAAGTACAAGAGCTCAGGAATTAGTTGAAATAATGAGAGATAAACCAGAAGTAGGAGTAACAGAGACATTAATTAAGGAAGAAATGGGATGGACAAGCATTAATACTCTAAAAGTCTATGAAAAAGGGTATTCAAAGAAACAACGAAAGAAAATTATGGAGAAGATTAGGGAAATAGGTGCTAAATTTGATGTTTAGAAAAGTTTAAAATTAAGGGACTGACTAAAATGGCAAATGTGAAGTTTTTGAAAAAATCCAAGCATCTTTTTTATGTATATTTAATTAATGATATCGAAGTTGAACTAAAATGGTCGTTCGAGAAGTATAGTTCCAAATGGAACAATTGTGGAATGGAAAATTTAAAGAAATTCGTTAATGAAATTGAAGGAATTATGAAAAGGTCAAAATTGGATGATTTCAGTGAATTGATTTTAAATTATCCTAGGGAAGATAGTAAGAATTTAGTTTTCATTATAGCAGCTGAAGTATTCCGAAAAGAATTTATAACAATGGTTAGTATTGCTTGTGAAAGAATATATGTAAAAGGTGGATGTTTGCGTATTGGAGAAGTTGTCGGAGAAATAATTAATCCAAATAAAATAGTCAAAGATACAATAATTAATCAATTCATAATGTTTAATAAAGAACTACGAGGAATTAAAATTTGTTATGAAATTTTACAGGAATATTATCAACAAAAGTTAACGGAGATTAGAACGGCGTTAATTCAAATAAATAGAGAAAGAGTTATTGAAATTTTGAATGCGTTTCCGAAGGGGGAGGTTTTCTCCAGTATATTTTTGAAGTTTAAAGAAGAATTTGAGAATTACTTGTTTGTTTGTGGTACAAAGTTAATAGAGCAAGAATTTAATATAACTAAGAAACAGTTAGGGGAATATTCATTAGGGCTAAAATTGATAAGCTCTCACCGATATGAAGATATACCAGAATTCCAGGTTTTTGTAAGTAGAATAGTAGATAATATTAAAAAAAAGTTTTATAAAAATATGGGTAGTTATAGTTATAAAATAACAGAAGATGAGTATATCTTAATGAAAAAGAAATTAGATTATCTGGAGATTGTTCGATTGAAATGGAATGGTTTTTCTGGAAAATTAAAAGATGAAATTAAGAAATACTTTTATTCTCAAATCACGTTTGAGCAGAATTTTCAGAGTATACAAAATAAATATACTTATGTAAAAATGTTCGGTAAAACAGTAGATAGCATGTCAATAGGAAAAGGCTTTTCGTTTTTAGATATAAACCAATATAAAGTTGAACAAATATTACTTTCACTTCAACAGCTGAAGAATGCAAAAGGGGGAAATTATAAAGTAAAAGTTATTCAATCATGTATTTCAGAATGTAGACTAATATTTGATTGGTTGAAGGAAAGATACGAAAAAGAGTATTTAGTAAATCCTTTTCGATTAATTACTATGCACAATTCTGAAAGTTTTATTACAAGTGCTAGTTATATTCCAGAAGAAGTGATTTTGAAATTAGAAGAAAAATTAGAAGAATTACCGGACTATGTACAATTAGTTTGGTTAATCATGATGAACACTGGGATGAGAATAGGAGAGGTTCTTACCCTTACTAAAGATTGTTTAATATACGATGAACACAGCAATGTTACGTGTTTGAAATTTGTTCCACAAAAGACATTGAAATTTCGTAGAAAAAAAGGTTTGGAAGATTATCATACCATCCCTATTATTAGTTTGAATTTGGTGGATAGTATAAAGGAACAAATTGAAAACACAAAAAATTTAAGAGAGCATAATGGAATTAAAAATATTTTTATTAAAGAGAGTGACATAGGTATCAGATTTTATGAGAGTGGAAACATTTCATATTTCATTAATAATTTAATAAAAAAATATGAAGTTAAAGATAGTAGAGGAGAATTATGGCATTATACTCATCATCAGTGTAGAAAAACCGTAGCTGTAAATCTATTCACAGAAGGAGCAAATTTGGATGAAGTAGGGGATATACTAGATCATTTGCATACTAGTACAACAGCTAAACATTATCATGATGTACAATTAAAAAAAATTGCTGAACTTGATATGGAATACTTTGAGTTAATGTTTAATAATCTCGATCAAGATATTAAAGAAGCATACTCTAATGCAGAATTTATAAGTCTTAAACGTGAAATAACGCTAGGTTCCAGAGAAACTCCTCAGGGACACGGTATTTGTGCTAAACATGTATCTTTTGGACCTTGTAAAAAAAGCAAATGTACAGGTTGTAAAATGCTAATAACAGGTCCACAAAAATTGCCGATGTGGAAAAAGTTAAAAGATGAGCAACAAAGATATTTAGAAGAAATAATGAGAAGATTCCAGGAGGAGGGGATGGAGGATTGGCATGAATATAGAGAATATCAGGCAGAACTTCATCTGCTAGAATACTATAAAAAAACTATTAAACAATTAGAAAAATTTATGTATGAAAGGTTAGAATTAAATGGAGCAAAATATAATAGTATCAAGTAAGAGCGCTATTTTTAATGAAAAGTTAAAAACAGAGTTGAAAAGTAAAATTAATCAATTAGGTGATTTTAAATTTGAAGACGATGTGTGGTATTTTAATAAAAAACACAAAGATGCTCAACATAAGAGAACTTACGTGGTAAGGTTTTTATCTATAGATGATGGATATAAAAAAGCATTAAAATATTATACTTTAATCAAAAATAATTCAGTTCTATCTATCCAAAGAAAAGTATATATGTTCGGAATATTCCTTGTTTTCTTGAAGGCAAATTATCAAGGCAAAACTCTAAAAGAAGTAGACAGAAGTATCATCAATAAATTCGAGTATGAACTTAGACTGAATCATGAGTATTCTACTAACAGAAAATCGTATATATATAGTGCGGTTCAGGACATATTTGAAGTTATGAGGGGATTTCCTGTTTTTCCAGATATAGTTCCAACAAAAGAGATTAATCCTTTTAAGCAGGTAGGAAATAAAAATAAACGCGTTATACCAAATGAGGTAATTAAAAAATTAGATTTTTTGATGAAAGATTTCAGTGTAAATGTTCCCTTAGAGTTTCGAACTCTGTACTGGCTTATGCGTTCTTTTCCAAATAGAATTACAGAAATTTTGAGCATGAAGAGGTCTTGTTTAAACACTTTCTTTAGTGAATATACCATTACAATCCCTTCTTTTAAACAAAATGGTGGTTATTTACAGGCCGAGCTTAAAATCATACCTGTGATTTATCAGGGGCATGGAAAGTTTGTAATAGATTTAATAAAAAAGCTTCAAAGACAAACTGAAAATTTATTGGAGAATTTCGAATTAGGAGATAGATATAAGAAAAACAGTGACTATTTATTCGTTGTAAAACATTGGAATTTTCGTGATGATAATAATAAAATTTCGTATGTTTATAATAAGCAACATAAAAATCTTAGAATATGGGATGTAGAAAAGATAAATAAATTAATTAAAGAATTAGTATTGATTTCTGGTATCAAAGATACTAAAGGGAATATTTACTGCCCTACTACACATCAATTCAGACATAACGCTATTACAGATAGATTGTATCAAGTTGGTTATACAGTTGAACAAATTATTAAGCTTACAAAACACAAAAATACAAATATGCTCGCTAATTATATTGAGCAAATTAAAGAAAAACATAAAGAGGTACATCTTAATATTGGTAATTTGAAAAATGCACGAGATAGTGCTGTGTCTTTTAGAGGGCGTATTATGAATTTAGATGAAAATACTATTAAATATCTATCAAAGGATATTAACAAATATTTGACATGGGAAGTTAATGGGAAAAAAGGTGTTGGAATATGCGGGGATATCATAGGATGTAATCCAAAAGGTACTTCCATTCATTTTGAATGTTATGCGTGTGATTGGTTTATACCTAAAGCCGACTATCTTGAAGATTACAAAAAAGAGCATCGATATTGGCTAGATGTTATCGAGAGGACGGCCAATGATGAAAGAAGAGCTGCACATTTAGAAAATGCAATTCGAAATGTAAGTTACCTGGAAAGGATTATTGAAGTATGTCAATCAGGAATAGTGGAGTATGAAGGGAGTATTAAGAACAAAATGAAAGATGAAAATGTGCATAGATGGGAGTAAAGATGAAGAGTCTGGGTCTAGCTAAATATCAAGATGAAAAGAAACAAGATTCTATTCAGAGGGTTCAATGGGCTATTCAAACACTGCGTGATCTTGAGGGGAACCACACAAAAATGAAAGCTGAAAAGCTTGCTGAAATGACTGGCTTGAGTAGGACTGCATTGTACAAGCCACATTTAAGAAAGCTTTGGGATGTTAAATGGGTAAAAATTCAAAAAGAAAAATCTGATTCTAGAGAAAATTTCGCTTTTAATAAACAGATTGAAGAATTACAACAAACTATTTGCCAATTAAAAAAGGATCTGTTATCTCAAGAGGTTAAAATTAGTAAGGTCAAGAAGCAATTAGACAATGAAAAAATGAGAAGTAAAGTCTTTAAAATTGAATATGAGGAGCAAAAGAAAGAAAATGAAAAATTGTTATATAAACATTTAGTCTTGTTAAGAGGTTTACATTCAAGGGGAATTGAAATTACGGATTTTGAAGAAGAAAATATTAGTGTAAATTAATACGCGATTTAAATAAGTGAGTGTATTATCATGTATAAAAGTAATATAGTATTGATGTAAAAAAGATATAGACATATTAAATTAATACTTTTATAAATAGATAGAATTATTGTCCCTTCCAATTGTATTAAGAACCTAACCAATAAGATGAAACATCAACTCTTTTTAAAGGAGAGTTGATGTTTTACTTTTTAGTATTTTCAAATATTTAAATTATATATATAATTTGTTAATCATTATTTGTATGAAACATTCCCACTTTTAGGGAGGTTTATTTTTTTGATTAGATCTCAAAATTAATTCTTGTGTATTGGTTATCCCTTTCTCGATTTAACTAAACATTGAATGAGGGATATTAGCTAACTCTGCTAAACCTTTACTAGTTAATCTAGATTCCTTTATCGGTAACTGAATATTTAGAAATGTATAAATACTTCGTGCGAGTAACCTCTTTTAGGTGAATGGAATTTAATTTAATTTAATTTAATTTACCTTTATTTAATTAAGTGCTAATATGAACTTGATTATAATAAACTTTGATTAATTTATAAACATTTATTTAAGCGAAAGAATGGTAAATAATATGATGATATTTTTATATGCATCTTTTTGGTTTTTATTTAAGAGTTTATTATAAAATTCATCACTTAATTTAAGTTGATAATAGTTAACAGGGGGTTTAAAAATGAGTGAGATTTCAATACAAATAAAAGAGGATTTAAAAAAGAAGTATCCTTTAATTCAAAAGTTAATTGCGACAGAGGAAATGTTTTGGAGTAATCCAAATAAGACAGATTTTAAATCTGCTATTCAAAATAGTGCTTTAACTAAAGAAGATGTTATTGATGCAGAAGATAGGTTAAAAAGATTTGCTCCATATATTGCAAAAGTTTTCCCGGAAACTCAAGAGATGAATGGGATTATTGAATCTCCATTAGTGAAAATTAATGCTATGCAGCAGTATCTGCAAGTAGAATATAACGAGGAAATACCAGGACAATTATTACTAAAATGTGATAGCCATCTTCCAATTTCAGGGTCTATTAAAGCAAGAGGAGGTGTATATGAGGTATTAAAATACGCTGAAAATTTAGCATTTGAACATCAATTGTTACACGAAGAAGATAATTATTCTATACTAGATAGTGAAAAGTTCAAGGATTTCTTTTCAAACTATTCTATTACTGTGGGTTCCACTGGAAATTTAGGTTTAAGTATTGGTATTATGAGTGCGAAGTTAGGCTTTAATGTGACTGTTCATATGTCAGCAGATGCGAAAAAGTGGAAAAAAGATTTACTTCGAGGTAAAGGAGTTAATGTTATAGAATATACAGCGGACTATAGTAAAGCCGTAGAAGAAGGAAGAAAACAAGCTGATAAGAATCCGATGTGTTATTTTATCGATGATGAAAATTCAAGGCATTTATTTTTAGGCTATGCTGTAGCCGCTGCGCGCTTACATACACAATTAGAGAAATTTCAAATAAAAATCGGCGAGTCTTGTCCTCTATTTGTTTATCTGCCATGTGGAGTAGGTGGAGGTCCAGGTGGTGTTTCGTTTGGTTTAAAGTTAATGTATGGTGATAATGCGCATGTATTTTTTGCAGAACCTACTCATTCTCCTTGTATGCTATTAGGTATGATGACAGGATTGCATGATGGAATCTCCGTGCAAGATTTTGGAATTGACAATAAAACAGATGCAGATGGACTTGCGGTGGGAAGAGCATCTGGATTTGTAGGTAAAACAATAGAGCCATTTTTAAGTGGTATATATACAATTAGCGATAATCACCTATATAAGTTACTAAAAGGGTTAGTAGATACAGAGGGTATAGAGTTGGAACCATCAGCATTAGCGGGTATGATTGGGCCAATCAAATTGTTTAAAGAAGGACAAAGATATATAACAAATAATGACTTAACAAAAAAATTGAACCAAGGTATTCATATAGTATGGGGAACTGGAGGGAGTATGGTTCCAAAAGAGGTAATGAAAGTATATTATCAGGCAGGTTCTCAGTTAATCAATAAAAAATATTGATAGATATAAAATGAGTTCATTTTTCATGGCTACCTATGAGAAGATGAACTCATTTTCGTTTTTTGGATGATGGCCACTTTCTGGTACTCCATGTCCATCAATTCAAGAAAGTAGATCCTTTTCTAAACGATAAAACTGAACTTCGGTGTTATCAAAACTCAATTTTTCCGTTTAGGGCTTGGTAAAGAAAATGTGCATCCACTATGAACATTTAGAGGTAGATTTACTTCCAAGGAAATATGTCGTGCGTTTTATGGATAGAAGCTCCTGTATTCGAATCTCATAGTATTAGTGAGGGAATTGGAAGGAAAGCGATAAAGATGGGACACAATAAAAGATTTCGTGATAGTAAAGAATTAAGTGCAGTAATAATATCATTTCCAGGAACTACATGTATTTTAGAAAATAAATATTCCGATAAAATTTTACCATGTCTATTTTGGGAGCCTCTGTCAAAGTTGAGTTGGTTTTCTATAGAAAATAGTTATACATATATGTTTATAGTGGTTTGAAGCAGAAAATAGAATTAGAAAAGTCATCTATTTGTCTTGAGGTAAAATATATTCTTCAAAATCCTTATTTAAAATTAAAGAGTACCTTGGGAGAGAGGCGCTCTATGGCCAAGGCTAATGATGAAAATAGGTGACTACGATTGTATTGTATGTACGAGTTTAAATAAAACCCTTACTAGGTAGGTAATAAAAAAATAAATTAGATTCTATATTTAACACTTAGAAAACCATCGTCATAACATAAATTGTAGTAATTCAAATGAAAGAGGGTTGGATATTTATGGATTATCCTGGTATTAATGGCTTAATTAGAAGGTATCGTCCTCAAGCAGGTACCACGGCTATATCATATAGTGCAGCGCAAGGTACTCTTCACGCTGTTCATCATGCAATGCAAATGCAACAACAAATGCAACAACAAATGCATCCTCATATGCAACAACACACGTATCCTTATATGTATCCTCATATGCAACAACATTATGCATCTACTGGATATTACAATCCTATAGTGATTTCAGCAGATGGGTTATATATATCAACAATTCCCCATGGAACTCTATACAATTTATAGAAAGATTTTAACTGATAAGTAAATGTTCATTTGAAATAACGATTTTATTAAATAGGTAAAAAAAGAGCACCTGACCAGGGTGCCCCGCCCATAACTATGAATAACAATCCATAATAATATATGTGACTTTTGCCCAATCGTGATGGAATCCAATAAAATCTTTATTTTTGAAAAAAGAGGTGATTAATTGATAAGTAAGTGTTCATTTGAAATAACGATTTTATTAAATGGGTAAAAAAAGAGCACCTGACCAGGGTGCTCCGACCATAACTATGAATAACAATCCATGATAATATATGTGACTTTTGCCTAATGGTGATGGAATCCAATAAAATCTTTATTTTTGAAAAAGAGAGGTGACTCTTTGTACTGGCTATTTTATCAGTTTGATAATGGGAAAATTGTAAATCCTCCTATTACAATACCATTATTTGTTGCAATAGGAGGATTGGAAGTCCTAAGTTAAAGAAATAAGAATTTGTTTTTCAATGCATGTTATTGATCTTAAAGGCGAATGGAATTTTGTTGAGAGTCAATTGTAGAAAGAGAAAGAGTATTGGGAAGGCATTCCTCATATCAAGAAGTCGTTTAAAAAATATATGTTGAAGAATATTTTTAGTTTGTTATTTAGAAAGCATGACATATACACAGGAGATTAATACAAATTGTCTTATATACTTAAGTTTCTATAAAATCGTAAATTTAATAAAAGACGAGAGGTAAATATAATAACACAAATAATCTATTTTCTTATATATAATAAATAAATCATTAATAATTCCAAGCTATCAATTTAATTATCAAGAAATGCAATCATATAGATTTTAAAGGGGATCATATTAGTATTTCTAGCGCAGATGATCGGTAGTATTTTAGATAAGAGTATATTCCATCCATTACAGATGTATTTATTTGAAATAAGAACCATTTAGTGAATTAATAATGAGTGCCACTTTAAAAGAAGAGAGGGCTTAGAATGGATAATGATGTTACATAAATATTTTATTTTTGTAAAAAAATGTTGTTTACAAAAGATAAGAAAGCGTACACTAACTAAAAAAGCTAATGCTAATATTGATACTAAAAAAGAGACATTTCTACTTACTTATATTGGTGGATAAAAAGGGGGTATATCATGTTAAATGCTTTCGAAAATAATTTTATTGAAATAATTAATGCTACAGAAAATAATCTGAAAAATATTCATTTAAAGATACCAAAGAAAAAGACGACAGTGTTTGTTGGTCTTTCAGGATCGGGGAAATCATCACTTGTCTTTGATACACTAGCTGCAGTATCAAGGAGGGAGTTAAATGAAACATTTCCAAGTTTTACACAACAATATTTACCGAAATATGGTCAACCTCATGTGGAAAATATTAAACATTTACCAGTAGCAATTGTGGTCGAACAACAACCGATTGGAAAAAGTGCTAGATCCACTTTAGCAACCTATACTGGAATTTATTCGTTAATAAGATTAATGTTTTCTAGGATTGGCAAACCTTTCATTGGATATTCTGAACATTATTCTTTTAATTTACCTCAAGGGATGTGTCCTACCTGTCAAGGATTAGGATATATCGATGAGATTCACGAAGACCTATTAATTGACAAGAACAAGTCACTTAATGAAGGAGCTATTACTTTCGTTAGTTTTGGACCAGGAACTTGGCGATGGGAAGGATACGCCAATAGTGGTTTATTTGATTTGGACAAACCACTTAAAGACTATACTCCAGAAGAATTTGAAATGTTTATGCATGCCCCGCGTCAAAAATTAGAAAACCCTCCTAAAGAATGGGGGAAAACTGCGTTATATGAAGGCTTGGTACCTAGGATAAAACGTTCCATTATTCAAAGCGCTGAAGGTCGACATCACAAAGCAGCAATTGAAGCTGTTGTTACTAAAAAAAACTGTCCGAATTGTAAGGGGGCAAGGTTAAATTCAAAAACATTAACAAGCCGAATTAATGGATATAATATTGCAGAGGTCTGTTCCATGGATTTAATTCATCTTGTTGGATTTATTCAGAAAATCACAGAACCAATAGCCAAGGGTGTAACGCGTGAAATATTATCAAAAGTAAACGCATTAATTGATATTGGTTTAGGATATCTATCCCTAAATCGTGGAACAGACACTTTATCAGGCGGCGAGGCTCAGCGAATAAAAATTGCAAAATATTTAAGCAGCTCATTATCTGATTTAGTTTATATTTTTGATGAACCTAGTGTTGGGTTACACCCACATGATATTATCCTTATTAAACAAGCACTAACTAAACTAAAAGAACAAGGTAATACAGTTATATTAGTTGAACATAATCCTAGCATCATAGAAATGGCTGACTATATTGTAGAAATGGGACCAAAAGCTGGGACTTACGGAGGTTATATAACATTTACTGGAAGTTATCAAGAGTTATTAGAATCGGATACCATAACAGGGAGAATGCTTCAACAACCCATAAAATTCAAAAAAACAAGATCTTTTTCTGAATATATTCAGGTGAATCATATTGAATCTCATAATGTCCATGATGTTGATGTTAAAATTCCAGTTGGAATTATGACAGTAATATCAGGTCCTGCAGGTTCGGGAAAAAGTACTTTAGTTAACGCCGTGAAACGGCAGGTTTCTCCGAACCTTTATATTGATTTAAAACAAGACTCCATAGGTATAAATATAAGGTCGACACCAGCAACTTATTTAAATATATTATCTCCAATTAGAAAACTCTTTGGGAAGGATAATAATGTATCCATACAACTATTTAGTTTTAATGGAAAAGGGGCTTGTCCAAAATGTAAAGGGAAAGGGGTGACAATTACAGAAATGGCCTTTATGGATCCTGTGACTCAAACATGTGAACTTTGCAACGGAAAACGATATAGCAAAGAAGCTCTCCAATATAAATATCAAGGAAAAAATATTTATGAAGTACTTTCATTACCGATTTATGAAGCTTTGGATTTTTTTAAAGACATTCCAAATATCTATAAAAAGCTAGATAATTTAAAACAGGTAGGACTTGATTATTTAAATCTAAGTCAATCAATGACTACCTTATCTGGTGGCGAGTTGCAACGTTTAAAATTAGCATTTCAGTTGGAGAATACTGGTCAAATCTATTTTTTGGATGAACCAACTTCCGGACTTCATTTACAGGATACATTAAAGTTGCTTAGGTTATTTAATGATTTGGTAAATAAGGGGAATACTTTAGTGTTGATTGAGCATAATTTAACCGTTATTTCACAAGCAGATTGGCTGATTGATATGGGTCCAGATGCGGGTAAATATGGAGGCCGCATCTGTTACGCGGGAATACCATCGGATTCTATTCAAAACAAGGGATCACGTACTGGCGAAGCGTTACGTGTAGCTATGTCTTTTTCGAATGAATATTATTAAAAATATAAATTTTGTTTGTTGAGACTATTTTAAAGAGACGTTCTAACTTCTACTGGCCGATATCTATTAAAGTTTATGTAGTATTGATATTGTGTTTTAAAGACGTTTTTATAAGGAGTGCAATACACTTATCTGTTATTAATAAACTTTTAACATGGATTTCGGTCAATGGGATTTGTCTTAATTAATACATATTAGTGGTCATAATTTTAAAAACTTCGACTGGTTATTTGGGATATATTTACAGTAGAAGTTTTATATGTATTAATGTAGTGGCTGCTGTCCTAGTTCATTTTTACAGACTTACAAATCAACAACCGTTCGGAGCGATAGATGTCTTAGCTAATCGAATATCTATAGCTAGGATATCGAAGTATGCTTAATTGGGAAGATTGTAAGGGCAATTCTACTCCAATTCCTTTAATTTGAGCTAGCTGCTATAATGTCTTAAAAGCTTTATTGCAGATTATCAGGAAACGAGTATTTACACTTATTACTCTAGCCGTAATGAAATCACTATGGTTATATTTACGATGGATATATATCGTCGTTTATGTGGGCAGCAAAAACGATAAATCGTTATAAGTAATATGCAGGGATATATCGGCTTGAAAGGAATTTTAAACGATTGATTTAGAGTAGGCATTCAAAATAATGGAATGGTGGTCCATTATGGCGATATATTTATCATTGTTATCCCTTTGTATAAGTCGTTAAAATAGAAATTTGGCATTCCTGAAAGATAGTATGAGATTCAAGAATAGCATAGGGATTTCGCTATTCTTGAAGTCAACGACAGAAAAAATAGACTTTTTGATTAGTAAAGCGGATAGAGAAACTAACACATCATGTCACGTGTTAAATTTGCATGAATGAATATAGCAGTGTGGATTGCTACAAGTATTATAAAGGGAACTTTCAAGGAACTACAAAGAGAGTTGAAAAATATAGGTTTAGAGAAAAGAAATGTAAGTTCAATATTTTTTATGAATCATTAGGTATGTACTTAGAAGTTGCTCTAAACAGTGAATTTTCTATTGGTGTACAGTGACAATAAAGATGCTTAATATTTACTTGATGGATTGGCATTATTATGCTAGATAATAGTCTTTTTGTAAAAATAAAGTTGTTTAATTTTTGTATGTAGGAATTTTAATAACTATATAATTTACATTGTAAAACCCTTGCTAAATATGCAAGGGAAGGTAGATGTACTAGCTGTAAAAAGCTAAGCAATTATTGTAAATGATAACAACTTAATTGTTATGTAAACGGCTTTATTTATTATTAAACAACAATATTGTCACTTGACAATCAGGACAGGTAGAGAATGCGTAGCTTGTTTATCCTATAGTTAGGCTACAATGAATTAATATCATAATCCCACAGGCCTAAATTCCCCCTAGCGGGTATATAATTTATTAACATTTCTTTATTAGAAACTTCCCAAGCATAATTCCCAACCCTAAAATCCCCTAAAAAGTAGTCATTTCCTGAAACTATACGTCCATCTTCCAATACTGCACTCGTTTGGTTGTCTTCTATTACCTTTAAACAATTTATAAGATTACATACACCAATAATCTTACCGGTTGGTAGATTGTTTTTGTTCAATCCTTGTTTGCTGAGTATAGAATGAATTATATCATTGTTGCAAGCATTACTATCAATCTTTTTACTCGTGTGAATTGCCAATGAACCACGATATTTAGTATTCCATGTCCTTGTTTCATAGTGAGCTTCATTAGACAGAAAAAGGCTAGCCCATGGTTGAATCATTGAAAGTACCTTCATGTAAGTAATCCCACTTTCTTTTAATATCATTGAAATATAAAGCAAAGTCGTGTTCTTTCAAACACGACTTTGCTTTATATTTATGGTTTGAGAATAACCTTAGTACACTCATCTTCATGGTCATTAAAAATTCGATAAGCTTCACTTGCCTGATCCAATGGGATTTGATGACTAATAATTTGAGTTGGATCTAGTTCGCCGGATGTAATTTTTTCAAATAACATTGGCATGAGATGTATAACAGGGGCTTGGCCCATTTTTAAATTGATATTTCTTTCCCATATATTACCGAGAGGGAATTGATTGTATGTGGAACCATAAACGCCTGTGATTTGAATTGTACCACATTTACGGACTGCATCTGAGGCGATTTTGAGAGGGCTTAGTGTCCCCCCAATCATCATCATACTTTGTTCAATAGATTCAAGCATTGTTTTTTTACCATCCATACCTACACAATCGATAACCACATCCGCTCCGCCATGTGTTAGTTCACGGATATATAGTCCGGTATCAGTGAATTCTTCAAAGTTAATTGTTTCCACATTGTTCATTTGTTTTGCTTTTTGTAATCTGTATGGTAGGCGATCAACAGCAATAACACGTTTAGCTCCATGCATCCAAGCAAACTTTTGTGCCATTAAGCCGATTGGTCCACAGCCTAGAATAACGACAGTATCACCCTTTTTTACTCCACCATGTACGACGCTCCAATAAGCTGTTGGTAATACGTCAGATAGGAACAATACTGACTCATCGGGCAGCTCGCATGATTCCGGAATAATGAAGGGAATATTGTTCCCATATGGTACACGTAATAATTCCGCTTGACCTCCGACGTAATCCCCGTAGCGGTCTGTAAAACCGAAGTACCCGCCCGTATCTATATTATAAGGATTAGGGTCAGTATTGGCATTATCGCATTGACTTTCCATATCTTGTTGGCAATATTGGCAATGACCACAAGCAATATTGAAAGGTAATACAACTCTATCGCCTTTTTTCACGTGTGTAACCTCTGGGCCAACCTCTTCAACAATTCCCATTGGCTCATGACCAACTACATAATCTTGTTGAGCTGGTAATGCGCCTTGATAAATGTGGAGATCGGAACCACAGATCGCAGTTGATGTGATTCTTACGATAATGTCATCGTTTTTTATTAAAACTGGATCTGGGACATTTTTAACCTGCATATCTCTTACCCCTTGGTACGTCACTGCTTTCATTTCTTTACCTCCTAGTCGGTTTTGCTCAGAAATTTCATTATAGTATCGTCCAGTAAATTTAAGTATATACATTTGTATTGATTCAATTTAATTTTTTTCAGCGTACTGCAATGAGATTTTTTTGGATTAGGGATCATCCACATGTTACGCTCATAAACTTGTTAATTGTATTATTGTGCGATGAAAGTTTCTGCCGTATTCTCTGCTAATGAACGAAAAAACTGAGGGATTTCATAGGTTGCTCCAGCTAAAAAATGACGAAAAACATCCTTTATTCTTTATGCATTAATGTACTTCTGGAAACTCTTGCACTTCTATTTATGGAATAAAGCTCAATAAGAAAATTGATTTATAGAAAAATACACTTAAAAGAAAAGGGGAAGAGAAGGGTTGAGAAAATGAAAAAACCACGAAACACCTTGATATGAAAGCGCTTCGTGGTTTTTTAGATGTTTCAAACACATCATTTAAGAATTTCTTCTTCTTTTGAGTGTATATCGTATACATAAGAAAATTGAGTATTATTATTCGATTCCTTCGTTATCCTAACATTTGTATCGATTTTTATGGAAATGGATTGTTTACAGCCTCTGTATATCCTCTTGCCAATTTGAATCAACTTAGATTTTATTCAACTGATTTTTTATTAGAATCTTTCTCTAAAAATTCTCTGAAATCATCTCCCCAATCACAGATAGAGTTTACAACGGGTTCTAGAAGTAAACCAATTTCACTCAGTTGATACTCTACTTTAGGAGGTACAACGGGGTATACAACTCTAGTAATTATTTCATCTTCTTCTAATTCTCTCAATTGTCTAATTAACATGCGTTGATTGACATCGGGAAGGTATTTTTGTATTTCACTTAACCTTAATGGAGCCTGTTGGAGCAAACACCATATAATCGCTATTTTCCAACGTCCACCTATAACGGATAAAGCCAAATCTTTGCTAGTGAAAAAAGTTTTTTCTTTATAATCAATAACCATATATCACCAATTCTTTCTATTAGGGTTTTGTTTATAGTGACAAAAACGTCAGTATTGTCTAGTGAATTATAATATGTAATTATGGAAAAGTAAATTAGAAAACAAAAGAAAGAAGGGATTCAATTGAAAAGTAGAGCTGCTGTTGCATTTAAGCCAGGAGAACCACTTCAAATCGTAGAAATCGATGTAGAAGAACCAAAAGCAAAAGAGGTATTGGTAAAAATACTGTATACTTCTGTCTGTCATACAGATGCTTTTACATTATCAGGTGACGATCCAGAAGGCGTATTTCCTGCTGTATTAGGTCATGAAGGTGCCGGTGTTGTCGTTTCAGTAGGTGATGAAGTGACTTCAGTAAAACCTGGTGATCATGTGATTCCACTATATACGGCTGAATGTGGAGAATGTAAGTTCTGTCGTTCTGGTAAAACAAATTTATGTAGTGCCGTACGAGAAACGCAAGGTAAAGGTTTAATGCCTGATGGAACAACTCGTTTCTCTTATAATGGAGAGCCTATTTATCATTACATGGGAACAAGTACATTTAGTGAATATACAGTCGTTCCTGAAATCTCTTTGGCAAAAATTGACCAAGAGGCGCCGCTTGATAAGGTTGGCCTATTTGGATGCGGTGTGACTACAGGTATTGGTGCGGTACACAACACAGCAAAAGTAGAAGAAGGGGCTGTGGCAGCTGTATTTGGTTTAGGAGCGATTGGATTAGCCGCTATTCAAGGACTGGTTCAAGCGAAGGCAAGCCGAATTATTGCTGTTGACCTAAATCCTGAAAAATGGGAACTAGCTAAAAAAATGGGAGCGACTGATTTTGTGAATCCTGCGGATTATGATCGCCCAATTCAAGAAGTTATAGTCGAAATGACAGATGGAGGAGTAGATTATAGCTTCGAGTGTATTGGAAATGTTGAAGTAATGAGGTCCGCTCTTGAATGTTGTCACAAAGGTTGGGGTGAAAGTACAATTATCGGTGTAGCAGGCTCTGGTAAAGAGATTCATACTCGTCCATTCCAATTAGTAACAGGTCGAGTATGGCGTGGTTCTGCTTTTGGCGGCGTAAAAGGTAGAACGCAGCTTCCAGGAATGGTTAAAGATTATATGGATGGTAAAATTGATATCGATTCGTTTATCACACACCACTTAAACTTTACAGACATCAATGAGGCATTTGAATTGCTCCATAAGGGTGAGTCAATCCGTACGATGTTAACATATGAAAAATAATGAGTATATTCAAGGAGGATAACGACATATGACTACCACTAAATTACATCCAAGATTAGATAACGGGATTAATGATTATCCAGTAGTAAAAGACTTTGCAGGAGGAACATTAAAGTGTCTCTGTGAATCAAATAAAGTAGAAGTCAAGGTAGATTCGCAAACAATGCACAACCATGCATGTGGTTGTTCTAAGTGCTGGAAACCAGAAGAATCCATTTTTTCTATAGTAGCTGTAGTACCTCGTGACAAAGTTCATGTCATTAGTAACGGCCATAAGTTAGAGATTGTTGATAAAACAGCAGCAATTCAAAGACATTTTTGTAAAGAGTGTAAAGCACATTTATTTGGTCGTATAGAAAATAAAGATCATGCATTTTATGGTTTGGATTTTGTTCATACAGAATTATCAGAGGATAAAGGGTGGTCTGCACCCCAATTTGCTGCATTTGTTTCGTCGGTAATCGAAACGGGTACTCCCGCTTCAAAAATGGCCGATATACGAAAAAATTTAAATAACATTGGATTACCTACCTATGATGTCCTATCACCTGAGTTAATGGATTTAATTTCTATTAATGCTGCTAAACTAAATGGCACATTAAATGAATAAAAATTTATACTTTAATGTAGTGTAAGTCCGAAATGTAAAAAGTAAATCTTGCTGGTACGCATGATAAATAGCCGCCTGTTTATTGATTTTTCATCAAATAGGCGGCTGTTTTATAATTTTGTACAGGTAGCTTGCCTAATTATTTTTAGATCAGGACACGTGCTGATCCAGCATTTTAGGATTCTAATGTATGGTCAACAAGGCAGAAAACGCTGTACAGAATCTATGTACAAGTACTAATCCGTGTGAAACATCTGTAGAAGAAACGAAAGAAACTGAATGTAACCTCATTTTATGGACAAGATGTTCCCTTCTAAATAAAGATCAGCAATTAACTAAAACAAGGTTTATAAAATTCGCTTTTTTGCAGCCGTTCTAAGAAGGAGCGACTGCAACTATTTTTATAGTTAATTACATTCCATTAATCTAGAGAGGTGTTATCATGACACAATATATTAAAAACAAAAAATTGAAATTTTCGGTTCCCGTCATTTTTCAATTTGCTTTAAATATAGCATTGATTTTATTAGCTTTTATTTTTTTTGTTTTACTTGGAAAAGAAATAATATATTTCATTCAGTTTTCTATATTTAACGAAGGTTTTGAGAATCAATACAAGCTTCTGGATCGCATTTTAATTTTCTTTTTATATTTTGAGTTTATCGCCATGATTACAAAATACTTCCAAGGACATTATCACTTTCCACTACGATACTTTCTTTATATTGGTATTACTGCTATGATTCGTCTGATCATCGTCTACCATGAAAATCCGATTGATACACTTCTTTACGCTTCGGCCATACTGGTACTAATTATCGGTTACTATATTATGAGCTCTTCATCAGCAATGGAGCAAAAATGTTAATTTGAATAACCAAAAGGAACTCACCAAAAAACTAATATACAAACTGTCATAATTAAATATATCAAGCTTATGACGGTTTGTATCTTCTAGAAAGGTTAGGTTTTACATCTTTTTTATTCGTATTTAGAGTAATCTCTTCAACAATATACCTATTTAACAATACTTCACTCATGGATTTATCCCTATTTCAGATTTTCACCCTATATCGAAGCATACTAGTAGACGCGTAAAAGAGACTTCACCAAGAAATGATAAAGTCTTTTTATATATAATGATTTGAAGTAACATCTTAGTCTACAATATAAAGGCCTAAAGTGCTTTTTGACTTTCTGTTAATTAGTTATTAAATCTAAAACCAGTTATCGGATACGGTTTTCTACCTAGTGAAAAGGAAGTTTACCTGTCTCTTCAGAAATAACAAGAACTAGAGCGTGACTTAACATAGTTAAACCGAGAGCAGTACGATGACGAGTTCCGAGTTTTTTCACTCATGATTATAATTGTGATAGGAAGAATATTTGCTGCTGATACAATCTAACTTCCTCGAATCAAAACTGCCCATCGTGTAAAGGGTTTCCAGGGGGAAATTGATTCCAATAAAAATGAAGTCAAAGCAGTCCTATTGAAGTTTCAGTCCGTACCAGCGAATCTTCTAGTGGAATTATCCTTTCTACGACTATTAAAGCCCATTGTTGGCGTTTTGATAAATTTTGGATCGTTGTAAATATGTCAACATACTTGTCTGTGAACGGCGCTAAGTAATTTTTTTAATAAAAGCTGGTGGCCTTAGCTTCACTTTTCGCAAATCCCTCTTTTATATCCTCAAATTTTTTAAAAGACAATAATGTGCATAGTCCAGATCTTTCAAGCAAATTTTTCATTCGAGTCACTAATGGCTCTAGACCTCCTTTCATCAGTCTTTTTATTGGAGTCAAATTGAATTAATCAAAATTTTGTTCCATCGACACCTTTTTACAACTTCC
Organism: Bacillus sp. FSL K6-0069; assembly: GCF_038007785.1. Lineage (NCBI taxonomy): Bacteria > Bacillati > Bacillota > Bacilli > Caryophanales > Bacillaceae > Bacillus > Bacillus sp. FSL K6-0069. Next base: position 256,972 of record NZ_JBBOXN010000002.1, read on the forward strand.
CTTTATATTATTCAAGTTCCTTCATAAATAATTATTTAAAAATTATAGTGACAAAAATGTCAGTATTGTACGATGAATTATAGTATGTAATCATGGGAAAAGTAAAGATTAGAAAAAAGAAAGAAGGGATTCAATTGAAAAGTAGAGCTGCTGTTGCATTTAAGCCAGGAGAACCACTTCAAATCGTAGAAATCGATGTAGAAGAGCCAAAAGCAAGAGAAGTATTGGTAAAAATACTATATACTTCTGTCTGTCATACAGATGCTTTTACATTATCAGGCGACGATCCAGAAGGTGTATTTCCTGCTGTACTAGGTCATGAAGGTGCCGGTGTTGTCGTTTCAGTGGGTGATGAAGTGACTTCAGTAAAACCTGGTGATCATGTGATTCCACTATACACAGCTGAATGTGGAGAATGTAAATTCTGTCGTTCTGGTAAAACAAACCTATGTAGTGCAGTACGAGAAACACAAGGTAAAGGTTTAATGCCTGATGGAACAACTCGTTTCTCTTATAATGGAGAGCCTATTTATCATTACATGGGAACAAGTACATTTAGTGAATATACAGTCGTTCCTGAAATCTCTTTGGCAAAAATTGACCAAGAGGCGCCGCTTGATAAGGTTGGTCTATTTGGATGCGGTGTGACTACTGGGATTGGTGCGGTACACAACACAGCAAAAGTAGAAGAAGGGGCTGTGGCAGCCGTATTTGGTTTAGGAGCGATTGGATTAGCCGCTATTCAAGGACTGGTTCAAGCGAAGGCAAGCCGAATTATTGCTGTAGACTTAAATGAGGATAAATTTGAATTAGCTAAAAAAATGGGCGCAACTGATTTTGTAAACCCTTCTAAATTTGATAAACCAATTCAAGAAGTCATTGTTGAAATGACGGATGGAGGAGTAGATTATAGCTTCGAGTGTATTGGAAATGTTGAAGTAATGAGGTCTGCTCTTGAATGTTGTCACAAAGGTTGGGGTGAAAGCACGATTATCGGTGTAGCAGGCTCTGGTAAAGAAATTCATACTCGTCCATTCCAATTAGTAACAGGTCGAGTATGGCGTGGTTCTGCTTTTGGCGGCGTAAAAGGTAGAACGCAGCTTCCAGGAATGGTTAAAGATTATATGGATGGTAAAATCGATATCGATTCGTTTATCACACACCACTTAAACTTTACAGACATCAATGAGGCATTTGATTTGCTCCATAAGGGTGAGTCAATTCGTACAATGTTAACATATGGAGAGTGAAAAAGTGAGTCTTAAACTTATTGAAAAACATCACTCTTTCGGTGGAGAACAATGTAAGTACCGCCATTATTCAGAAGTCTTACAATGTGATATGACATTTAGTATCTACTTACCATCAAATAAAGAAGAGAAAAAAATTCCTCTTATATGGTGGTTATCTGGTTTAACTTGTACAGATGATAATTTCAGTCAAAAAAGTGGATTTCAAAGATTGGCTGAAAAATATCAAGTGGCAGTCATGATTCCAGATACTTCACCACGTGGGGAATATGTTGCTGATGATGCAGGATGGGACCTTGGACAAGGGGCAGGTTTTTATTTAAATGCAACACAAGATCCATGGGCAAAGCATTATCACATGTATACGTATATCGTAGATGAATTAACAGCTATTGCGTCAACATTGATTCCTAATTTTTCAGGAGAAGAAAGTATAATGGGTCATTCAATGGGAGGTCATGGTGCTTTAGTAATTGGCATGAAAAATGCTGCGAGATTCAAAGCGATTTCTGCCTTTTCTCCTATTGTAAGTCCTAGTCAAGTCCCATGGGGCATAAAAGCCTTTTCCTCTTATTTAGGTGAAGACAAAGATTCTTGGAAAGAATGGGATGCGTCAGAACTGGTTAAAGAAGCTGGTATGCCACCTGTTCTCATTACGCAAGGAATTCAAGATGAGTTTTATCCAAAACAATTAGATGAAACAATTTTCCTAAAGAATGCTCAGAAAAATAATCAAGTAGTAAATTACAAGAAAATAGAGGGTTATGATCATAGCTATTTCTTTATTGCTACTTTCTTAGAGGAACATTTTGCTTTTCATATGAAGTACTTAAGATAATTCTTTTTTACGAAAAATATCCACATTGTAATTGAATGTGGGTATTTTTCGATAACTGCATGTTGTTATATTTTTAAGTTTATTATCTATAAAATAAGAAATTATTTGAAGCATGGGTAAGCTAATTGGGGGTATCGTTAAATTGAATTTCAAAAAAATGTTAGTCAATGACCGTGTTAAACCATACTTATTAAAAGCCCGTTATGGGATTGAAAAAGAAAGTAAACGAGTAGATTTATCGGGAAATTTAGCTAAAACAGATCATCCTAAAAGTATTTCGCTGCGAGATGATCATCCATATATTCAGCGTGATTTTTCAGAATTACAGATGGAAATAATTACACCTGTTACTGAGACATTAGAGGAACTGTTTGATTACCTAGCAGCAATACATGATGTTGCTTATCGTTCTATGGGTAAGAATGAAATGCTTTGGCCATTAAGCATGCCACCACAGTTACCAGAAAAAGACGAAGATATTGTGATTGCAAAATTGAAAAATGCTGAGAATGTTCAATATCGTCAAACTTTATCGAATTCTTATGGCCGTCGTAAACAAATGCTTTGTGGTGTTCATTTTAACTTTGAATTTGGCGATGAGTTAATTCAGGCTTTATTTAATGCGCAATCGGAGATTAAGGATTACCAGCATTTTAAAACAGAGATGTATCTAAAAGCCACAAGAAACTATTTACACCATCGATGGTTATTCACTTATTTTTATGGATCTTCTCCTAGTAGTGAAAAGAATTTTTTTGAAGAAGATTCGTTGAAAGAGGTAGTAAGAAGCATTAGAAGCAGTAAATATGGTTATACCAATTCCAATGATGTTCAAGTGTCATATAGCAGTATACAGAACTATGTATCAGATCTTTCTTTGATGGTTAAAAGAGGGCTTCTGTCAGCAGAAAGAGAATTTTATTCACCTGTCCGTTTAAGAGGCGGACATCATGCTTCAGATTTAGAGGATCACGGTATTAGTTACATTGAATTAAGAAATATAGACTTAAACCCTTTTGAAACGTATGGATTTAGCTATGAACAAGCGGAATTTCTCCATCTTTTCTTAATTTATTTACTATGGAAAGATGAAGGAGAAAATTGTGATGAGTGGGTAAAAATGGGCGACTTTTACACTGATATAGTGGCTCTTGAGCACCCATTAGAGCATACACAATTTGAAATAGAAGCTAAAAATATGATTAATGAGATGGAACAGTTAGCAGAAACTTTAAATTTGACTATTTCAGAGACGTTATTTGTGCAACTGAGAGAAATGTTAATGGATCCAAGTAAGACTTTAGCTGGGAGACTTTATAAAGAAAGTGAAAAAAGCAGTCAAGGTCAAGTGGCTACGTCGATTGCTAAAGAAAATTATAAAAAATCATGGGATAAGCCCTATCAATTAGCAGGATTTACTGACATGGAGTTGTCTACTCAGATTTTAATGTTTGATGCGATTCAACAAGGGATCCAAATAGAAATCTTGGATCGACAAGATCAATTTTTGAAGCTGAAATTAAAAGATCATGTTGAATATGTGAAAAATGGGAATATGACGAGTAAAGACAATTATGTATCCACTTTAATTATGGAAAATAAAACAGTAACAAAGAAAATTCTTCAACAACATGGATTCCGTGTGCCGAAAGGTGAGGAATTTCAGACGATTGAACAGGCTTTACGTTCCTATGATTTCTTTGCTACCAAACCTTTTGTTGTGAAACCGAAAACAACAAATTATGGATTAGGAATATCAATTTTCAAAGAAGACGCCAGTTACAAAGATTATCAACAAGCCATTACATTAGCATTTAAAGAAGACTCTTCTATATTAGTAGAAGAATTTCTTAATGGAACAGAATATCGATTTTTTGTATTAAATAATCGAGTTTATGCTGTTTTATTAAGAATTCCTGCGAATGTTAAAGGTGACGGCAAACATACAATCGAAGAGTTAGTCGTGCAAAAGAATCGTGACACGCTAAGAGGAAGAGACCATAGGACACCTTTAGAAACTATACAGTTAGGTGAATTGGAGAACCTTATGCTTAAAGCTCAAGGATATGGAACGGATTCAATTCCAGAGAATGATGAAATCGTCTATTTACGTGAAAACTCTAATATTAGTACAGGTGGAGACTCGATTGATGTGACAGATCACATTCCTGATGATTATAAAAAAATAGCAGTGGATGCAGTATCCGCACTTGGAGTTGAAATTTGTGGTATCGATTTAATTATTGAAAATACCGAAGTTCCTGCTACTAATAAAAATGCTTACGGAATTATTGAAGCGAACTTTAATCCATCCATGTATATGCACATCTATCCATATAAAGGAGAGTCCCGACGTTTAACTATGCATATCATACATTATTTATTCCCCGAATTATTAAAAAATCAGTCAAATTAGGGGTACCACTATTAAAATTTCAAATTTACAACGCTAAGCACATTTCTAAATTGATTCCGGCACTTCTAACAAAGTTAAGAAAAAGTGATTTAGTTGAACAAGCAAAGGCATAACACATTTTATATTGACTAATATGTTATGCCTTTTATTAATCCGCATTTTCCAGACGATACCCCAATATAATCTGTTTGAGTGGACTCGAGATGACTAAGGGGATTTTAAACTTAAACCTCTGCTAGATTTTTTTACATCTATTAGTGTTTATTTGATGATAGGGGGAAAAGCTTCATCCTAAAATTGGGTAACAGTTCTTTATTGGAAATTTCCCAAATATAGTTCTCTACCACAAATCTCCTAAGGAATATTCGATATCTAAAATTATACGTCCATCTTCCAGTATTGTATTTCCTTGATTGTCTTCCGTTAGGCTTAAACAATTTATAAGATTACATACACCAATAATTATACCAGTTGCTAAATTAATTTTATTCAATCCATGCGAACTTTTGTGTCATTAGACCGAAAGAACTCAATTTAGATGGTACTCTTTTTTATTTTAATGAGAAGATAGAGTACAGGTAAGTATAAAAATATAAGATATAATCCGACTTTTGAAAATAGTTGCGAAAGACTTTGGATCTGGTCTTTATTCTCGATTAGATTCCCTATACATAACATTAAAATCAAAAAAAGGATTAAAAAAGTTCTTTGTTTAATATTTGTTATTTTTCTAGCACCTCTACACGCAGCCCATAATTTAATACAAATATTTGGTAGAGCCAATAGGAACCAAATTGAAACTACAACAATTTCAAACCTTTCAATTATAGGGAACTCGGCTATTTTCATTATTGATATTGAAGGCCAATTGGTATGCTTAAGATATTCTTCGCTGAAGTACAAAAATGTCAGAAAAGCAATATAAAGATATAGTAAGGTAATGAAAAATACGCACAGGTGCGCCCATTTTTTTGATTTTTCAGGTTTTTTAAGAAAAGGATAAAACATTAGTATTGCTTCAAAGCCAAGATATTGAAAAAACATGGTTTTAGAAGATCCTAATATATCTGTTAAGGAATGGTTAAACAATGGTAATATATGGTTGATGTCAGCGTAATCAATTGCAAATAAATTAAGAGGGGGAAGGATCAATAGCGGGATGACTGTACCCCAGAAACAAATGCCTGCAATCACGCGGAATCCACTTGAAACAATATAATAAATCAAGATTAGAAATACTAATCCTATTTGCCATGTATTCATTAAAGGGAACATCCACACTTGTACAACTTCAATATATACTCTATAAACAATTATGGCCAATGAAAAAAAATAAATAACAAAAAGGCAATTAAATAGCCACCCGATCCATTTTCCAAAACAATACTGGTTAATAAAAATTATATCATTGTTAACTGCCTCTAGTATCTTATATATCAACCAAATTGCCATATGTATACTAATACTTGTTAAGATTATTGATAACCAAGCATCATAGCCGGCATCCTTTGCTATTTCTCTCTGGAAGTTCAAAATTCCAATACCAATGACGTTAGAGAATATTAAAAAAAAGACATAAAAATCTGATACCATAAATCGTTCATTAACAACGTTTTTCACAGTCATCCTCCTTATGGGACATTCACTCATCTAAACCTGTCTGAACTATATCCACATTTGTATCAACTGAAATGTTCATCTGAGGATAAAAACTTAAATAGTGTTGATAATTCCAGTTTTTTGATTTAGCCTTGAGTCTCTCTCCAAGCCCAATCGGGTCTACTTCGTATTCTTGAAATATTGAAATCAACTGTTCAATTTGTTTATTAAAGTGTGCCTCCAATAGTTTCTCCGTCTTTTGAACATCTGCTTTCTTGGATAAATCAATCCATTTGGGAACCTTTTTAACCTGAATTTTTAAAGATAGCTTGATGTTTATTACAGGATTTTTTTCGTTTTTGATTTTATATTTCGATTTCGAATCTAAACTTCTTAAAAAAATTCTCCCTTCTTTATTATCATCTTCCACTTTCGTCTCATAACTACCGTGTTTGATTGGAGAATCTAATAATCTTAATAGATAGGACTGCTCCAAATTAATATGATTTATATACTTTCCTTTTTTAAATAATGCAATTCCATCAATTTTAGCTCTCCCATCTTCTAAGATAAAAAAAGGTAGATAAGGATCTTTTCCTTCACTATAAAAATCATTCAAAAATATATGAAGGTTCATTTTAGGTAATCCCGCATATTTAATGTTTTGATTGATTTTGTCGTAGAAGTGAGCAGAGACCTTTTCTGACATACTAGATTTTATAACTGCCTCGACATCTCCTTCAGTAATCCCCATTTGAAGCCGGGATCCTATAATAGGATCTCTACTTAAATATTGGATAATTTCATCGATCTTTTGTTCCTTAACAAAATCTTCACTAAATAAAATTGTACGTAGTTGCCCTATATCAATCGGGTAGGAGGATTTAGAATTTAAATTTATAAGTACTTTATCAAAAGTTTCCGCCTCAGTGCTCAATGTATGAAATATATTTTTTCCTTGTTCTTCGAAAGTTGGATACACAACTGTTCCTTTTACTTTTTCTTCTTTTAAATCGTAGCCTAGGACTTGAATAATTTGGACATGATCAATAATTCTTTGATTAACACAACCAACTAAAAACAAATTAATACAAAATACTCCCAAAAAATACTTCTTCATTATTCACCTCAATAACTACTCATTCATCAAAATCATTTTTCTTTTTTCTTTCAGGATTAGGATGATACCTCCAAATAGACTTTGGACGTAAATAAGTTTTTCTTTTTTCGGTTTTATTTAATGGTAGCCTAAGAAAGGTATCTGAATAATCTTTAACCCTTAAAGGGTATAACGGAACTGTATAGGGTGCTCCTAATGATTCTAGTCGCGTAATATGTGTAAGTATAAAACAAATACCTATTACAATTCCTAATCCACCCCAAACAGCTGAAAAAAATATTAACGGAAATCTTAAAAATCGAATGTTATTAGACATTTTATAATTTGGAGTTGTAAATGAAGCTAACGCTGCTAATGCTACGATAATAAGTAATACATTACTAGTTAATCCAGCTTCCACAGATGCTTGACCAATGACAATACCACCTACTATCCCTAAAGTCTGGCCAACTTTAGTTGGTAACCTTGCGCCTGCTTCTCTTAAAAGTTCGATTGTAAGTTCCAAAAAAATCACTTCTAACACTGGAGGGAAAGGAACATTATGACGAGAAAACCCAAGGGTGCTAAGTAATACTCTAGGTATCATTTCAGAATGATAAGTTAAGACTGCAATATATATTGGTGTTGCAAAAATTGAGAATAATACACTTAATATCCGAATAACACGAAAAAATGAAGCTAATACCCAGGGAAAGTAGTAGTCTTCAGGGGATGTGAAAAAATCAAGTAATGTGGATGGCCCGGTAATCGCGTAAGACGAACCATGATTAAATACAACTACCTGACCGTTAACTAAAGAAAATGCAGCCTTATCAATACGCTCTGTTGGGAGTAAAAGAGGAAAAGGCGAATTGGAATTATCTTCTATTATCTGATGGAGCTGAGAAGAGTCAAAAACTACATCATAATTTATAGCTTCTAAACGTTGTATCATTGTTTGAACGTAGTCATCATTTGTTACCCCATCAATATAGGCGACCACTACTTTAGTGTTCGAAATTGTACCAATATGAATTTCTTTAAATATTAAATCTGGCGTGTTAACAGTTTGTCGTAACAAATTTAAATTAGTTGTAATATCTTCAATAAAACCAATTCTTGGCCCAATCACACTATACTCATTCTCAACGTTGTTTTGAACACGCATTCCAGCATTTGTATTAGATATATTTACCAGAGCGCAACATTTATCTTTTTCAGTAATTTGAATGATAGCGTACCCTGTCATCAATTTAGATTTAATACAACCAATATCATCCGTTATTATAATATCTTCGATAGGGATTATTTTTTGTATGTCATTAATATTCTTAATATTATTGCTTTGGTAAAATGGAGCTCTAAAGATCGGGAAAATATGCTCTTCTAATTTTTTCTGATCAATTATTGAAGTATAATACGATATAAGTAAATACCCCTCAGTTTTCGTTAGCTGCGTTTGATAAAAATCATGAGATTTTTTTGCTTTTTCAAGCAAATCTTCTATTGAATGCATATTGCTGCTTGACTTTTCATCTGTTTTTTTTATGTTTTTATCCGAACTTTTTTTTATAATCAAATGTTTCACCTCTAAACACAGGATGGTTAATCAAATTGAATTTATTAAACTTGTTGCCACTACATTTTAATTTTTAGTCAAGTCATTACGGTCAACTGCAATTGGAGGCTGTTCTAGCCATCCTTTTTCTCATATAATCTCTTACTTCTTTAGAGCAATTAATTTGACTAACCCTAACTCAAGCACCATTTTCAACGTTGTTTTTTGAATATTTAAGTACACTCCACTAATTTCAGTTGTATTAATAGGTCTTCGTTTAGTTAACCATCCAGTAGAACTAGTTTTACTATTATTAAATTTGCTGTTCTGTGTATTATTTAATAGCGAAAAATATAACACGCCAAGCTATCATCCATATATTAAGCCCATAGCGCAGTGTGTTCAGTGGCACTCATTTTCGTTTGGTGTTCCGAATCATTCATTTTCTAATTTCTTCTAGACATCTACATAGTTAAATTGTCCATATTCCCAGAATAATATTTATAAAAAAATGAAAGCAACAAAATTAACATTTTATAATGTGAAGAGTTTTTTAGGAAATAAAACTTCTGGTCTTTGCAGAGGAATACTAACTATTATAGGTACTATAAAAATATAGGACCGAACAATTTATATGCCAAAAATATCAGATAGTAGCAATGATTTAAATACCTTGAGCTATTCCCCCAGTGGTTTATTAGTTGTTTTTTCTACAAAATCACTAAATTCATCTCCCAAATCACAGATGGCAGTTACTACGGGTTCTAGGAATAACCTATTTCATTAAGTTCATACTCAACCTTTGGAGGTACTATAGGATATACACACCTAGTAATTATTTTATCTTCCTCTAACTCTCTTAATCGTCGGATTAACATGCATTGATTCATATCAAGAAATTTTTTTTGTATCTCACTTAATCTTAAAGGTGAACGGTGTAACAAAATCCATATAATTGCTATTTTCCAACTTCCTCCTATCTACAGATAAAGTTAAATCGTGTCCATTGAAAAATTCTTTGTCCTTATAATGAATAACCATAATTTCCGACTTTTTACCACGAAAAATGTTTATAGTGACAGATTTGTCAGTATTGTAATTAAAAATATAAAGTGTAATCTTAGTAATGTAAATAATAAAAAAAGAAGGTAGGGATTCAGTTGAAAAGTAGAGCTGCTGTTGCGTTTAAACCAGGAGAACCACTTCAAATTGTAGAAATCGATGTAGAAGAGCCAAAAGCAAAAGAGGTATTAGTAAAAATATTATACACCTCTGTCTGTCATACAGATGCTTTTACCTTATCAGGTGATGACCCAGAAGGTATATTTCCCGCTGTACTAGGTCATGAAGGTGCTGGTGTGGTTGTTTCTGTAGGGGCTGAAGTGACTTCAGTAAAGCCTGGTGATCACGTGATTCCACTATATACAGCTGAATGTGGAGAATGTAAATTCTGTCGTTCTGGTAAAACAAACCTATGTAGTGCTGTACGAGAAACACAAGGTAAAGGTTTAATGCCTGATGGAACAACTCGTTTCTCTTATAACGGAGAGCCACTTTATCATTACATGGGGACTAGTACATTCAGTGAATATACAGTTGTGAATGAAATTAACTTAGCGAAAATCGACGAAAATGCTCCGTTAGATAAAGTTGCCTTATTAGGTTGTGGTGTGACTACAGGTATTGGTGCGGTACACAACACTGCAAAAGTGGAAGAAGGAGCTGTGGCAGCGGTATTTGGTTTAGGAGCGATTGGATTAGCCGCTATTCAAGGACTGGTTCAAGCGAAAGCAAGCCGAATTATCGCAGTTGATCTAAATCCCGAAAAATGGGAACTAGCTAAAAAAATGGGAGCGACTGATTTTGTGAATCCTGCGGATTATGATCGCCCAATTCAGGAAGTTATAGTCGAAATGACAGATGGAGGCGTGGATTATAGCTTCGAGTGTATTGGTAATGTTGAAGTAATGAAGTCCGCTCTTGAAGCATGTCATAAGGGTTGGGGTGAAAGTATTATTATCGGTGTAGCTGGTGCTGGTAAAGAGATTCATACCCGTCCATTCCAATTAGTAACAGGCCGAGTATGGCGTGGGTCAGCCTTTGGTGGGGTTAAGGGAAGATCTGAGCTTCCAAAAATGGTTGAAGATTATATGGAGGGTGATATTGATTTAGATTCGTTTATTACTCATCATTTAGAATTCAAAGACATCAATGAGGCATTTGATTTATTACACAAAGGTGAATCCATTCGTACGATTTTAACATATGGAGAGTGAGATAATGAGTCTTAAATGTATTGAACAACATCGTTCTTTTGAAGGAGAACAACGTAAATATAGTCATTATTCAAAAGTTTTGCAATGTGATATGAAATTTAGTATCTACTTACCATCAAATAAAGAAAAGAAAAAAATCCCGCTTATATGGTGGTTATCTGGTTTAACTTGTACAGATGATAATTTTAGTCAAAAAAGTGGATTCCAACGTTTGGCTGAAAAGCATCAAGTTGCAGTAATCATGCCAGATACTTCACCGCGTGGAGAACACGTTTCAGATGTTGCAGCATGGGATCTTGGACAAGGAGCAGGTTTTTATGTAAATGCTACCGAGGAGCCTTGGGCAAAGCAGTATAAAATGTATTCCTATATAGTAGATGAATTAACATCCATTGCTTCGACTATCGTACCTAATTTTTCAGGTGAAGAAAGTATAATGGGACATTCAATGGGAGGACATGGGGCTTTAGTGATTGGTTTGAAAAATGCTAAGAGATTCAAAGCAATTTCTGCTTTTTCGCCAATCTTAACCCCTAGTCAAGTTCCGTGGGGAATCAATGCTTTCACTTCTTATTTAGGTGAAGATAAAGATTCTTGGAAACAATGGGATGCTTCAGAATTAATTAAAGAAGATACGATTCCACCTATTCTTATTATGCAAGGTAGTCAAGACGAGTTTTATCCAAAACAATTGGAAGAGCATATTTTCTTAGAGAATGCTCAAAAAAATAGTCAACTGGTAACTTATAAAAAAATGGAGGGCTATGATCATAGCTATTTCTTTATTTCCACTTTCTTACATGAGCATTTCTCTTTCCATATGAAGTATGTAAGATGATTCTTATTTACAGCAAAATATAGTAACAAAAGTATCCGCATGTAGTTAAGATGCGGGTACTTTTGATTGTTATATTTTGTGATGAAGTATTTTTATAAAAAAGTGTGTTGGGATGGATAGTTTATGTGGATTAAAAAAATGACGATTAAATATTGTATGAAATCAGGGTTATTGAAATTTCAGAATGGGACTGGAAATAAAAAAAGTCAAATTAATTTATTTGAGAGTCTAACTGAAACTTCTAAAGCTATTTCAATAAAAGGTACCATATCTGCATCTCAAGAATTCCTGGCGGTACAGGTAGACAGTATTCCGCCTAATACTAAACCAGTAGAGAGGGTATTTAATTATTTAGGAATTCACAAATTTGCATCTCTTTCTGAGGACGATAATAAAAGGATTTGGCCACTAATATCAAAATGGTAAATTACAAAAAAATAGTAAATATCATTTCAAGTGTTTAAGATGAATAATTTTAGTCACGGACTGAAAATTAATAAAAAAGTTGATGGAGTACGGCTTATATAAAAAAATGTTAATTAATAATTAAATGAAACCGTACTTATTCAAAGCCCGCTATGGGATTTGAATAAATATAGTATTCGATATATTGAATTAAGGAACCTTGTTTTAAACCCATTTGAAACATACGGAATTGGCTATGAAAAGCAGAATTCTTGTATATTTTCCTCGTCTATCTACTTTGGATTGATGAAGCCGATAATAATGATGAATGGTTAGAAATTGATAATGTTCATAATAATAATGTAGCCCTTAAGCATCCCTTAGAACATAAGCAATTTAAAACAGATGCATGCACATTATCTATGAAATGGAAATTGTAATTGTAATTAAGATGTTCGGTGTAACGGTTTCGGGTACTTTATTTTTTTATTTAAGAAAAATGCTTACTGATCTAAGTGAAAATGTTGGAAGAAGATTGTTTTAAGAAAGTCTCAAAAATAGTCAAAGTCAAGTGGCTACCCATATTGCTAAAGAAAATCATAAAAAGTTTTGGGATAAACCATATCAATTAACGGGATTTACTGACATGGAGTTATCAAGAAAAATTTTGATGTTTGATGCTATTCAACAAGGGATGTAGGTTGATATTTTAGATTGATAAAATCAATTTTAAAAATTAAAATTGGGAAATCATATTGAATATGTAAAAAATGGGGGCATGACAAGTAAAGATAGTTATGTATCACCATTAATTATGGAAAATAAAATAATAAGAAAAAATTCTTACGGTAGCATGGGTTTCGGTATACCGATAGGTGCGGAATTTAATGATATAGAAAAAGCTATACGTTCCTATGATATATTTTCAAGGTTTGAAATATTTTTGAATCTAACACATGGATACGATTAAAAGTAGAAGTATATGGAGCCCTGATTAAAAAAGGAGTTAAAAATCGATTACATTTAATGTAAGGCCAAAAATGAGATTGGGACGGGAATAATGTACAAATCAATATTTTAAAATGATGTGTTAATTACATTTTATGGTTATAATGTAATTAAATTAAATTTATATAATGGAGGGACAATATTGGATAAAAATGAAAAGGAAAGTTTTGAAGAGAAAAACTCGGTAGAAGAAATTGAGGATTTTTTTCAAGGACTTGGGGAAAAGATAAGTCAATATTCTGGATTGGATATTAAATTTCCAATTAATCAGCAGGAAGAAAATTTACTTTACAATCTTAAAGGTAAACTATCGTTAAATATACCTCAGGTAACTAATAGAGTAACAATGGAAATAATTAAAATTGTTCAAGAGATTTTAGAAAAATCAGTCGGTGATACAGGTATGCTTAATGGAAATATACTGCAAAATATTCAAAGAGAATTATCCCTAATATTAATTGATAAAAAATATCTTAGTCTAAGTCCCACACAGCAGTATAAGTTTTGGGAAAATATAAATTCATTGAAAAATATTGGAACTAAAACTTATGAAGGAAATTCGGTGAATATTGGAGTAATATATTGTCTCGATGAAGAATTAACAATTGAAGAAATAAAGAATTTAAATGTGGAAATCAAAACTATTGAGAATAGAAAGCCTATTCAACAATTCTTTCTGGATGAAAAACCCTTTCTAAGACTAATAGATAACAAATCGTTAGTAGTGGCAGTTAATAAAAACTTTGAAGTGTTTGCAATGATAAGAAAAAAAAATGAAGGGAAAAGCTTGTCAGATATAATCAAATCGCAGTTTAATAACTGGACAATAAATGAGATGAAGAGAAAAACATTTTTGAATTTAACTGATGATTTCAAAAAATCAAGAAAGGGACATGAGTTAAATGAGGACCTAAAAAATGAAATGCGTAAATCAGAAGAATTTTTGATAGCTTATACTAAGGGATTAAGAACTCAAGAACGTTTAAACTATATTTATTTTTCACTTTCAGACAAAAAAATGGATGTATTCCTTAATAAAGAATTTTTTCTTAGTTATGACAATGGGGATTGGAAATTGAAACATTATGGTTTAATGTTGGCTTCATTAATGAGGATTTTATTTACGAAAACGCTAGATTTATTGTATTCTTTAGGGGCCGATTGTTACAAAGAGCTTCATTTGAAAATGACAGCTTCTATAATAAAATTAGTAAACGTTATTGAAATGTTATCGAAAAAAGGAAGTAGTTCAATTTTTATTATTGTACTTCAAAATGAACATAACACTAATCTAACATATAGTGATGCTGAAGAATTTTTGGTAAAGAATAAATTTAAGAAAAATAATTTAGACAGAGACTTTTTAAATGTTATTAGAGATAATAAAAGGCATTTGAGTGTTACAGAGATAGATAAATTTTTATTAGAAACTATTTCAGTAGTTGATGGTGCAATGGTAATTGATGGCCATATGAATATAGTGAGTTTCGGAGAGATTATTGAAATGCCTAACAATGTGGTATATAAAGATACATTTGGTACAGGAACAAAGGCTGCTAGATATGCCTCAAATTTAGGAATTGCGATTAAAATCTCAGAGGACGGTGATATTTACATTTTTAGTAACGAAGAATTGTTGTTGAAAATATAGTGAAATGAGTGGAATGGTCCCAGCAACCGTGATAGGGAAATACGTTAATGAGTAAGATAGCATTTGATACTGAGTTGAGACATAATTTGTATTTAATAGTCGAATGAGATTATAGGGAAGATCTCTTTACATTTCCTTAGGTTTTTTTACTGCTAATGATGTGTTTTATAAATAATACTTGTTAGATAGGGGCATACGGCCCTTTTTTAGTACTCTTTAATAAAAGGGAAAGAATGGTGAAAGTAGTTACTTTCAATTTAGATGGAACTTTGTTGATAGAGATAGTTCTCTCAAGCTTGTTATAAAAATCAATACGCGCTGTACATTAATGAACTCAAACATGTATCTGAAAAACAATATGCAAACTGATTTATTAAGCTATATACAAGAGGTATGTTTGGAAAGGAAAAGTATATGGAGTTTATTAGTCATGATTACAAATGCATCTTCTGGAATATGCACCTTATTACCCTTCATTTTATATGGAATATTATTCCTCTCAAGTTTGTCGGTATTAAAGCTTTCTATAGTATCGCTCCATTGTACCTATTTTCCGTTGTATTCTTTTTGACAACCAGATAATATGAATAAAATAGACAGACAAAAAATAAGCATCAGCTTCTTTTTCAAAATCTTTATCCCTTTTTATAAGCAAATATGTATTTCCAAGATGTTTATTTAAAGAATTAAGTACAATATAGAAAAATTATTCGTAGGATATATAGTAAGAATTTTTGCATTATAGGGAAAATTCTTACTGGTTTGCAATTTACTTCTTCTTACAATTAAGCTTTTTATTACTTACTATAAATAGAGTTTCATAATTTATAAATAAGTTGTAAACTAATGGAAAGCAATAAATTAATATGAATATACCAATATACATATTAGTGGAGAGTTTTAATAAATGAAGAAGAGGGGATTTTTCAATTGGTAAAAACAGCAAATAGTGCATACGATAATTTTATTAAAAATTCTGTGGACTTAGATAGCGAACAAACTGGAATTGCTAGAAATAGTAGAGATTGGTTGTATGGGAATTTAAAAAATTTTCCTAAAGTTGTTGAAAATTTCCCAAAGCTTTATGCAGGGAAAGAAATTATTGGTTTTGGATCTTTTAGAAGAAGAACAAAAATACGTCCACTTGACGATATCGATCTTATGCTAGTTTTTACAGGTGAAGGAACGACGTATACGGAATACGCAGATAAAATAGTATTAAACGTCCCGGAGGATGCAGATAAGTTAAGGAAGTTAGTTAATGATGATGGTACACTAAATTCAATTAGAGTAATAGAAAAGATTAAGAGTAGTTTATCAATAATTCCACAATACAAAAAAGCAGAAATTCATAGAAGACAAGAAGCAACAACTTTAGAGCTCTCAACTTATGATTGGGTTTTTGATATTGTACCAGCTTTTATTACTTCAGAGAATGCTTATGGAAAAAGTTATTATATTATACCAGATGGTAGTGGAAACTGGAAAAAAACTGATCCCAGAATTGATAATGAAAGAGCGACTGAAACGAACCAAAAATTTGATGGGAATGTATTAGGTCTTATTCGTGTTATAAAGTACTGGAATACTAACTGTTCTAAAAAAATATCTTCTTACTTAATGGAAAATATTGTTTTGGATTATTTTCAAAATAAATTTTATTGGAACGGCATGAAACAAGAGCTAAGAGGATTTTTCGAATACTTAAAAACCTCTATATACAATAGTCATTACGATCCCAAAGGGATACAAGGGGATTTAAATACATTGGATTATAATATTAAGTTTTCCATTAGTAACCAAGCTAGTGGATGCTTTGAAAACATAGATTTGGCTATAAGGTATGAGAATTTAGGACAACATAAAGAAGCTATAGAATGTTGGAAAAAAGTTTTTGGTGATGAGTTCCCATCACATGAAGATTAGGATGGTGTAAGGGTGTTAGAGAAGCAAAACAGTGAAGAAAATATAGAGCTCTTGAGAGCAATGAGATATTGCTATAACAAGTCAAAAACATTTTATGCGGTAAGAATATGTATTAGTATATTTATTCCGATACTCTCAATAAGTATTTATTTATTTAATCGCGGGAGCACTGGAACATCGAATGCTGGTGTCTGGTTCTCAGTAATAGGTTCCATATGGTTGTTAATTGCTTATCAAATCGAGAAGCTAGAAAGTGGTTATATTGAAAAAGGAGCTAAGATACAAGAAAAATTTGATATTAACCTATTTAATATAAGATGGAACAATGTGCTTGTAGGTAATCAAATTTCTCCTGAGGACATTAGGGATTTTTCATCTGAATTTAAAGGAGATGAAGAAAAACTAAAAAACTGGTATGGGGGATTATCTTCAAAACACTTCTATGTTAATGTAATTTTAGCTCAACGAAGTAATTTGATGTGGGCAATTTCATTAAAACGTAATTTTTCAATTTTATTATTTGCAGTTTCTGGGTTATATCTAATTTTAACTATTGCATTTGGATTTTTTGTGAATATGTCAATGCAAGAATATATCATAAAAATATTATTACCTTCGATGTCTATATTAATTTATGGTTTTAAAACATCCGATGAATTGAAGAAGCAATCCAATAAATTAGAGGCATTAGGAAATAGTATTATTAACAAATTTGATACTGGGAATTTATCTGAGATTAATGCAAGTGCATGTAGAGAATATCAAGATGCAATTTTTATTTATAATAGAATAAGGTCAATATTAATACCTGAATGGTTATATTGGCTAAGGCAACCGAAAGATGATGAAAAAATGATTCAAATAAATAAAAGATTAACTGAAAGATCTAACTTATTGTAATTTTTTAGGATGTTTATTTTTAAATGTGGTTTTTACCATTGAATTATGTTCTTAATCATTTGATTTTTGAGGCAGACATATTAGTATTGTAAAAAACTTGTAGGAACCCCTACAAGTTTTTTTGTGGATAATATAAAAAAGTGAAACAAACTATCTCATAATTTGAATCGGAGCAAACACTCTAACTACGGGTTGATTTCATTATATATCAAACATTAACATTTAGGTTTTAATATTTGAAAATTATGTGAATTTAGAAAGAGAAAACGAAAGCACGTCTTCCCTTTCTAAAAGTTCCACTTATTCACTTTGTATAAACCTCTTTAAATAAATGTTGATATCATAATAAAATAGTGAAAATATAGGTATAGGTAATTTGAGAAGAATATAGTATTCTTGCTTATTAATCAGTATTTTAATTGGAATGTAATTTATAATTTTCCGATGGATTTATAGTTGTAATGAAATATAATTTTCTAATTAATCTTAAACTAGAAAAGTATGCATTTTAGGATGAAAAGCTATATATTGGATGTTTTCTGGAAATGTTTAATTGTTTGGGTGAGGTCTTGATAAAAATCTTTATTTGTTTTTAGAAACGAATTTATTTCCCTTTTTCATTTGAATTTCACATGAAATTTAGTGTGAATGATTCAAAAGTAACTATACATGGGTACGAACCTTCCTAAACAATTTAGTTTAAATTTGTTAGTTATACTTTTGAAAATTATAGAGCTTATGCAATTGAATAGTTTACAAATTTAATTTAAATATTGACAACAGAATTTATGAAGTACTTACAGATCGTGTTAGATTTGTAAATAAACCAGAAGATATTTACCTGCTACCTGGTGCAGCTGACGCAATTGCTATATTTAATAGAAAGGGATATATGGTCCTAGTAACAACAAATCAAGCGGGCGTCGGATTGGGTTATATGACTCAAGAAGAGCTCTTAGAAATACATGAACATATGCAAGAAAAATTAATTAATGAAAACGTCGATGCTCATATACATGAATTTGTTGCCTGTATCCATCGGCCAAAAGATGGGTGTCCCTGTAGAAAACCAGAGGCTGGTATGCTGCTGCAGTTAGCTCAAAGGCACGATATTGATTTAGCGAGTAGTTATATGATTGGTGACCAAGAAACCGATATATGTGCAGGGAAGAAGGCTGGAACAAGAACAATTCGAATTGCTGATTCTTTGGAGGAAACACAAGCGAATTATAAATTTCCTTCTTTGCTTAATGTAGCACTTGAAAACATTTTTTAATATTTTTTATGAAGGTAAAATTTTAACAAGTGGTGATTAGTAACAATAAAGATGTTTAATTCCACTGGTCGAAAAATAAAGCAATGCATTAAAATAATAATTTTAGATATATAAATAGATATAAGGAGGTATTTTACAATGAGTGAATTTCAATCAGGAAAAAGAGAAGGGTATATTTATGGTTATATATTTCTTTCGGGAAATAAAGGGTTGGTTTTAGATGAAGGTTCAAACGAGTATCCAATAGAATTAGCAGAATTACTAATCAATGGAGAATTTGTTTTAATGGAAAACTTAACGGTAGATTTATTGAGAAGAAAAAATCTATACGGTTCTAAAGCAAGGATTAAGGAAAGTTTTATTTCATAGTTCGTAAAGTACTATATTATTTTTAAACATTTTTTGCATGAAGTTAGCTCTCATTTTAATTGTGGGAGCTTTTTCTATAGGGTTCTGCTGGGACAAACATCCTTTAAAAAATAAAAAGCATCCACTATGCGGACACTTCGTGTTATTATGGTTTAGCTATACTAATTCAAATTGCTATGTGGGTGAAACGAATGGAAAATAAACAACCTGAACAACACTACGATCTAAGTAAAATATACACATACAAAGAGCTGCCAGATAAGATTAGCGGCCGTTGCGATAACTGTGGCAATACCGCGTTCAAGAGTTCCGTTAAAGATTTCATCTTTCTAAGAGAATGTCGTCAATGTGGTATGAAGAAAATTATTTAGCCCTGTTAGGGCTTTTTTTATTGGCTCTTATATCCAAAAATGCCGTTTACTAAATAATATTATTATCTAATACATAAGTATTAAAGCTTTGTTAAAATACATATTTTAATAAAGAAAAGACACCTAAGGTGCCTTCCTCTGACTTGAACCACTTTAATTTTAATAACATCATTTTACAATCACAAATATATCTTTAATCTTTCATATGATATTTTATCATTTTTTTCAGTCAATTGCATGAAACTGGTGAAAAATAGGTTATTTTTTGTAAATGCCTTTTCTCCATATCCATTCAATGGGACCATAGCGAAAATATTTACTCCAAATTTTGCTGAATATAATTTGCGCAAAGATAATTAAAATCCCGAAGATACATAATTGCCAGTAATATACCTGTGAGACATCTTTAAAGTTCAACGAAAGAATGACAAGAGTTAGTATACTTTGGCTAATGTAATTCGTTAAAGCATACTTGCCTACGTTCATAAAGGGTTGCAGCTGCTCTATATATTTTTTATTCTCACAAACCCTAAGTAGAGTACAAACATAGAATATAGCTAGCGTTTTCCCTCCAAATAGAATCCATAGTTTAATATCCTGAGAGTAATAGACATCCGTTTTTATAAAATAGTAGATAATAGGACAAGAGAGAAGACATGAAATGCATAACGAACTCCACTGGATAAATCTAATTTCCTTTATTAATTCCGGTACCCTTTTAAAAATATCTTTCTTACCAGCCCATAAACCAATTAAGAACAAGCCTATATATTCCGGAATTCCTATTAGTAATTGTTGAAATTCCTCGATTATTAAAAAGAACAGACGAGCTTTTACTTGTTGTGAATAATGTGTAAATAGATTTACAGTGTGATTGGTAGTGTTGCCTGTAAACATATATTGATAGTAACTAGGTACGGCAGAAATAGAAGAACTTGCTTGTATAAATAAAATAGCATGTAGTGTATAGCTAACAAATAGAGAGATGCAGCCAACTATAAAGATAAGCTTTGTAGATCGCTTATAAAAGAACAATAGGATAAAACCAGCTAAGGCATATGCGTGTAGAATATCTCCATACCATAGAAAGATAAAGTGGAGTAAACCAAAGAGTAGCAAAATACACAATCTACGGCTAAATAGCTTATATATAGAATATCCTTTTGCTTCCGCGTTTTTTATAAAGATAAAAAATCCTACCCCAAATAAGAATGCAAAAATAGTATAGAATTTTGCTTGTATAAACAAATCTATTAAAAAACGAATCCCTTTATCTGTACCGGAATAACCGGCCTGGTTAAAGGGATCTAGTCCCGTCATAGTAGGTAGATTAGAAAATAGGATACATAGTATGGCTATACCTCTTATTGCGTCTAAAGAATAAATACGGGCGTTTTGTTGCATGTAAATTCCCCTTTCTTAAAAAGAAAAACGAGCACTATATTAACTAGCGCTCGAATTACGTCTCGCAAAGAATCCGTCATATGTAGCAGCTGACACTGCACCTTCTAGGCGTTCAATTTCTTCACCTCTGTTATAAGCTACAACAACTGGAGTGCCAGGAATATCGAACTCTTGAAAGGCACTTTGATTTTCTGGCGTAGAGATATCAATACGATAGATGGTTCTATCATGCTTTTTTGACATACTATTGATATCTGGTGCTGCCTTTTTACAATAATGACAAGTTGGTTGATAGTAGTACGCAATAAACTCTTCATGGGATTGTATTTTTTGCTTTAATTCTTCTTTTGAAATATCTTTAATATTTTCGGGCGATCCTTTTGTTTCTGCAGCTGATACAATTGTTTTGTTTGGTGTTACAGTCTCTGGGTTAACAGATTCATTTTTAGTTAAAGTAAAGATAGCGATACAAGCAACGCATAATGTAGTAACAATTGCTCCAATTTTGTAGACTTTATTCATAGTAAATTCCTCCTTAAAGTAAAAAAAAGGACAAACCTCGCCCGAGTTAACTGGGCGTAAGGTTTGTCCTTCACGCTACGTACAATAGAGTATAAACAATGGAAACAAATTTTCTACTTATATTTTAACATATAATCCATATAAAATACTATATAAATTTTCAACAAAAGCACTAGATTATAAAATTTCACGTACCATATTATTTTTAAACCTATTTACAAAGTAAACAGTACATAGTACAATTCAGTAAGCATCTATTTACTTTGTAAACGGGAGGGTCTGTAATGACAAATTTTATTGATCTGGAAGAACTTGCATTAATCCTAAAAATTAATAGCTCAGAGATTGTAGAAAGAATCGTTAAACAATATACGATGGATTCAAAAGATATTATGGATAGATTTGAAATTAGTAAACAAAGATTGTTAGCTTTAAAAAAGCAAGGTGTACTTAAAGAAATAAAAAAAGGTATATTTATAATACCGGATGCTGAGGAAATGCGAAAAAAACAAGTTGAAGAAAAAAGATTACAGAAGTATTCTAACTACGATTTAACGCCAGCATATAAAAAAATAGAGGAAGATATCTTGATAGTGAATAAACTACGCTTCTTTGATTGCCTAACAATGGTAAATAAAAGTGAAGATTCCATGAAATATAATAAGCACTTAGAAAGTACCTTACACTCAATTTATGAAATCTTTAAAGATGGTGGAGTCCTTTACTTTACATTACATAAAGGATTTGATGAGGTCGAAAATTTGCAAGAGCTAAAAGAGTTAGAAATTATACAAAGGAAGTTTACTAAGAATGAATTTATAAAATTTCTAGAATCGGTTGAAATGAGGATTTTGGGAATACAAAAAGTCTTAGGATTCGTTTCTATCTTAAATAATTTAAAAACATTAAAGTAATATTATAATGCATATCATGCTTCCGTTGAGTATTAAACAATTGATGGTTTACAAAAAAATATAGTATGTAAAGTAACTGGTACAGGATCTGTCTTTAGTGATATGTACTTAAAATAAGGATATTTATATAACAATAAATAGAAGGTGAATTAAGTGACGACAAATTATGTATTTACTGGCCACAAGTTTTTGGAATTTGTAGACTCTTCTAAGATTATAGAAGAAGCGAATGAAAAATTAAGTTCTTCTATAAAAATTGAAGATAAAAAGAAATTGAGTACGTATTTTGAAGAAGTAATTAGAAATAATCCTAAAGATAGGTATTTACTTAACACTATATTTTTTGAGCATATAATGTACAGTAGATTAAGAAATATTTTTGTAGATAGATTTAATGTTACAGATAACACGTTAGAGGTTTCGACTTTTAACATGAAAGTAAAGCGAATTCTAGAAAGTTTTAATAACGAAACAAGAATACCGCAAGCACTACTCTCTAAAATGAATGATGGTAAGTATTATTTAATGGATATGTTAGACATAAAGGCTTTAGGTACTAAATTTATTGCAGGCTATGACTATACTACTAATGGAGATAAGGTGAAAACTGCTAGATTTATATTTGTTCAAGTTGTACCTAGAGGAACAAGGATAGGATACTTTATAGCGGGAATAGATATTAATTTCGAAAATGGTACTTGTTTAACAATGATTCGAAATTTAACTGACATAAAAGATATTGAGAATGAAAAAGAGGCAGAATCTAAAAAAAATGATGAGAATAATCAATATGATGATTATCCAAAATCTTTTAATCGCTTGTATTCAACTGTTAAAAATTTGATAGTTGAACCTTTAATTAATTTAGAAAGTATAGATGTGAAGTCAGATAGGAAAGGAATGTATAATTTATGTTCCAATCTTTTACATAATCTATTAGGAGACATCCATGAAGAAGTTTTAAAAGCTACAGAAGAAGAGGTAAAGGATAGCGTCCAAACTATTCTTAGAAAACTATTCCCAAATGATAGTGCATTTATTAAAACTAATACTGCTCCGCTTGGAATGAAAATACAATCGATGTTATGTTCTGCGTTTATAAGCAAAAAGTATAAAACAAAGGATATAGTAAAAATAGCAAAACAGATACCTCTAAAAGGGTATCCAACAAGAATAAAATTTATTTCCAGTAAATTTAGTAAAGGGGCTGCACAATCCGGAGGATCTAAAATTCCTGTTGCCTATACAGATTTATTTCATAGCCTCTATACTGAATTTGAAAAATCATCTGATTTAGAAGAATGGTCTATTTCTTGGTTTTTAGATTTTAGAAATACTAACCCAGATAATTGTTTGGTTTCACAGACTACAATTTATGCTAAGCAGACATCCTTTAGAATAGTATTTTTACAGAAAAAATCACTAGGCAAGGAGTTTATATATCATGTCATTGGAGAACTTAATCATTACCGCTAAACAGGAATTACTCAAGTCGCAAGAAGAGGTTTTAAGTTTACTTGAAACTTTAATTAACACAGTTAATATGCAACCTTTCTCAAAAGAAGATCTTTATCATGCAAAATTAAACGAAAAAGAAATAAACTTTCTTGTGAAACACTTATTACAAGAAAGTTTATTTGAAAAAAGTTATGCCTATGAATGTCTAAAACATGAAGAACATGATGTTGTAGAAGATTTAAACGAAGATTGTGAGTTCTGTGAGCAGAAAATCCATGAAAGTCCATCCCATTTTATTAAAGAAATATTTGAATTAAGAGAGGAGTTTATACAGATGGTAAATTCTAAACAAGAGGAAATGCTAACAAAGTATTTGCAAGAGGAATATATGGATAACTACTTGTTATTGAAAGAAAATGTCGATAAGATAGTCCCATTTTTAGGAGCAGGCGTCTCAAAGCCACTTGGTCTTCCGGATTGGTATGGATTAATTTGGGGTATGAAAGAAAAGCTTCATACAGCAATAGATAAAGAGTACTGTGAAGGTTTAATTAATAGTGGTGATTTCCTAGGTGCTGTAGATACAATACTTGAGTATTCACCAACTTTAAATACTGAGGATAAAATAAAAACATATATAACGAATAAAATAGACAGCGATTTTAATAATCAAGTAGATGAAAGTAAGCATAACATTAGGGATATTATGAATTTGGCTTCTAGTTTTATACTGACTACAAATTATGATAATGCATTAGATGTATATAGGAATAAAGAGAAGGACGGTTATAGTTCTCCTAAGATAATCGAAGATATAGAAAATCTACAGAATCATTTAAATAAAGGTAAAAAGCAAGTTGTTCATTTTCACGGTATGGCAGAAAGGCCTAAAACAATGGTTGTTACGAAAAATGATTATAATGATTTGTATACGGATCGAAAAACAAAAGACTTCCTAAATGGAATTATGTCTGGTAAATTCTTGTTGTTTATTGGATTTTCTTTTAAAGATGTATATTTTAAGGAAATATATAGGGACATTCACAATAGCATAGGCGGTCAGCACTTTATTATTGTGCCTAATTTACATCCCCGTGAGAATAAACAATTATCTCATAGGGGATTAACACCAATTGGTATAAAAGTTCCAACCGAAAGTGATAAGTTTCAGCAAGGCATGGTGGATGCTATTAAATATATAATAAATAGCATCATATAATATATGATAAAAAATCGCCAAATATAAGTTGTAATCCATCTATTCATCTAGTAACGTAAAAAAAGACACTATAGAAAGTGTCTTTTTTTACGTTGACATACTATGAAAGAAAATGTAGTGATTAATCATAATTTGTTGGATGCTTCTTGGTTAAATCTAGTATAACATTAAAACAAACATTTATACATGCAAATTTACATATATTAAGATTTTATCAAATCAGGAGAGTCATCTCAAATACTATTAGGAAAATTAAATTTTTCTATATCTAAAACTAAGTTAGTCTCATTAGGGTCTGATATGAATATCAAACCCTTTTCATTATATGTAATTATTTCACTGCATCTTTTAATTCTTTTCCAGCCTTAAAAGCAGGTACTTTTGAAGCAGCGATTTGCATTTCTTCACCTGTTTGTGGGTTACGTCCTGTACGTGCAGATCTTTCGCGAACCTCAAATGTACCAAATCCAAGAATCTGAACTTTCTCCTCACTTGCTAGTGCCGTTGTAATTGTATCTAATACAGCTTGTGTTGCTGCAGCTGCATCTTTTTGTGTAAGTTCTGCTTTTTCTGCTACTACTTTTGTTAATTCAGTCTTATTCATTTTCTACACCTCGTTATATGTAATTAGGTGACTATTATAACGTGCCTATACTTTTGATGCAATTAGTACTATACCCATAGATTGTTTCTTAGCAGTCTAGATAAAACCATGTTAGTCCTTCTTTAGACTATTTAAAATATAATCTGTGAGTTCACTACTATTAAGCCCTTTTTGCTCTTTTAATTCGTTCATTTCACTAATGAAAGCATTAGTAGAATTAGACTGAAAGAGTAATAACAGTGAAACTGCCTGGTCTAATAGTCTTGTTTTAGGTATATTTGTATCCTCTTTAAGTTTTTCTAATCTTTCATTCAAATCATTGGCTAATGTTGTAGATAATTGTTTTCTATTCACTACTTTATAATGTTTCTTTTTAGTCATATTGAACACCCTTTAACTTTTTCATATTTATATAATAGCATTACTATAGAGTTTCTATCAATTTAATTAAACAACAATAAACTTCATGAAGTTTATTGTTGTTTAATATCTGTGTTCATTATATAATCAATATATAAAGTTTTATTTATTGATTATGAACTATAATTAAACGAAAGGGGGTTACCACGATGGGACTTTTAACTCTTATCATATCAATCTTTATCTTTTCTATAGTTACCCTAGCAACGATTATTGTTCTTTGGCTAAAAACTAAGCAGCTTTATGCTCCAGACATAATTAGATTAACTGGAGCAATTATTTGTTTAATTAGTTCGGGAATTTTACTTATGTTTAAAGATAAATTTGAACCTACTTATAATAATTTGACGGTAACAATTGGTCATTACACAGGGATCTCATTGAATATAACAATTTTATGCTTATTAGGATTCTTCTTGCTGCTTGCTCTTTTTAAAGCAAATAGACTATGAACATAAATTAACTAATAATGGGGGATTTAAATGAATAATTTCAATGATTTGATTAATTTATTTTGGTCTTGTTTATGGATAGTGGGTTGTGTATCTGTATTACTAATTACTTTGATATTAATGAAACGGATGATTTTTGGAAAATCAACATATAGAGGGTATTCTAGTAGTAATAAGAAGGCGATGGGTGTTGCTTTGTTTTCATCTATTACAAGCAATAATGATGATGGAAAAGATTAAAGAAATTAATTCTATTTAAAATTCTTGTTTTTTCTACTTACAGTTTTCCAGTTGTTGAATCAAATTATGTCGTTGTTTTGAGCGAATACAATAATTATGGGAGGGTAACGTAGTATGCAAACACTAGCAATACTAGCAATTTCACTCGTTATAACTGCTGGCGTAATGTTATTATTCGGTATAAATAACGATTTGAGTTCTATTCACGAAAATCCTTTACCTACAGTATTTATAATAGTGACGGTAGCTATTCTTTCCATATCGTTATATTACTCTGGTAAAGATGCAGATCATAATCTTGCAGTACTTGCTATAAACTTGAGAGACCTTGAACAAAAGCAAATAGATGATAAAAATAGACTATTAGAAAATGAACTGGGAACGACTAGCGATAAATTATTAGTCGAAGATTATGAGGATTATACGAAGGTAACCAGTGAAAAAGGGGTATTTAGAGTTATCTTTACACGTGATATGGATGATAATATGATCATCAAAAAGATTACCCCGATTCTAACTAATTAATATAGGAGAGTTCTCCTGTTATTTACTTTGAAAACAATCAATTTATTAAATATATTCAGATGAAAGGACAGATTGCAATGAGCATAAAAAAACCAATGATATTAGCAATTTTATTTTGTGGATTAGTTTTAGGGAGCTTCATTGGAGGGAGTATTCCCTTAAATAAATTCACTATACCATTACTTTTTATAAGCCCTCTTTTACTAGCTGTATCTTTTAAATTTAGGCATTTAGGCGAATACAATTGGAAAGGACAAATTGTATTAATTTGTTTTTCGGTAGGTGTCTTGCTATTGGCTTATGGTGTAATTTACTTTTTCCATGAATTTGCGAATAGCTTTTTTGTTAAACTTGCAACAATCACTAATCAAAAATAGCATTAGAGAAAAGTGGCTTATGGAAAGGTTTGAGTTAAGTTGACAGCATTACAATTCGTAACTTTTTTATTATTGTTTATATGTATTGTTTCAATTGCTATAATCATTATCGGTTCTAATCTACCTGAGATTGCAAAAATTGTTGTATCAGTTGTAATGGTAGGGAGTTTTATAGGATTAATGGTATGCGGGTACTTCCAAACAATTGAACAGGATCAAACGGTTAAACAAAAAAATGAAAGGTTAGCGTACAACGAAAAAAAACAAGAGGAACTGCTAAAAGAAAAGCTCAAATTACCTATTACAGATATTTTAATAGAACCAGTATCAAAAACGGAGTATTACAAGGTGACCACAAATACAGGGATTTATAAATTAGCTTACGCATATGATCCAAATGATAGGGTTATAGGTTTTAAGGAATTTAAGCAAATCACATCTACAATAAACTAAGAAGGTAATTCTGAGCAGTCTAATTACAATTAAAATTATAGAAATAGAGTGAAAACGTAATGTTTATACTCAACGCTTGAAAAAAAGCTTAGTTAACTAATTAAAAGGAGCTTTTACATGTTAGAGAATCTTGAAATGAGAAAAAAGCAACACGAAATAAATATAAAAAAATATAAAAAAATTCAAAAGTACTACAATCCATTTTTGTGGACAATCTCAATTATCTATTTTCTCTATTTCATGATCATTGATAATTCTCTTTCAGTACATCTATTACTTTCTTTCGTTATCGGCTTGATTCTTTGGAGTATAGGCCTAGCTATTAATTTGAAACTCGTGAACGAATTAAAAGGAAAGGGAAAAATCTTAAATATAGAAACAATAAACGAAATGAAAAATAACAAATATATGAGTCCAGGAAGAAAAGAACGTTATATCACAGATTATAATGCAACGAAAGATGGATTAGAAAAGATAATGATTTATGCTAACTTTATGTTAGAAGCTAAAGAGAGAGAAAACGAAATAAAAGATGATAATAGTAATTTAGATATGTAATTGTAGCGAGAGGAGCATGAAATTATGTCGATAGAACAGTATATTAATCTTCGTAAAAGAGGGAAAAAAATTGAGGAGATTCAAAAACAATCACTTTTAAGTGAAGCTACACTTTTAACATTAGAACTAGGCTATAAATGTTATGAAAAAAACATTTCGTTGGATAAAGCAATTAATCTTATCGATAAAATTGTAGTATTAAATGCAAATGATACCCAAAATACATCATTTAGTACGTCTGTCCATATGTGATAGATAGATCCGAAGGAGAAAGAGCAAATGCCTAAAGAAGAAATGAAAATGAGTATAGATGAAATAAAAAATGCCATATTGAATCCAGATTTAATCAAATGTTTGCATGGTGTTAACATATCTAATCAATGGGGAGCAATAAATGGTAGACAATTGTTATTAGATGTATATAGATTATGTGAGAAACATGAAGATTTATTAAAAGAACTGAACGATTTAAAAAACAAATAAAAGGGTGGTAAAGCATGAAATCAACAGGTGTTACACGTAAAATAGATGAATTAGGACGTATTGTTCTACCGAAAGAATTGAGAAGAACATTAGGAATCGCAGAAAAAGATCCTATAGAAATATTTGTAGAAGGTGAAAAGATAATACTACAAAAATACAAGTCATATGATGCTTGTACAATAACTGGTGATATTTCAGAAAAAAACATGTCATTAGCTAATGGACAAATTGTTCTTAGTCCTGAAGGGGCTGAACTTTTAATTAAAGAAATTCAGCAACACTTAGTAAAGTAAGAATTATTTTATACAGTTATAAACCATATTAAAAGTATTTCACGATACAATTTAAGAGAGAGGAACACTATAAAAATGAAAAAATTAACTTTTCTTAAATTAGCCTTATTAGTTTTATATGTAATGGTTGGACTGAACATATTATTAAAAGCTGACGTTGAAACTCTTATGCAAATAGCTGAAGAACAAGCTGTCATACTCCAAAGAATAATCCTGATATTTGTCTTTATTGGAACTCTATTAACATCTCTTTACTATATCACTCTTCAAAAAGAACAAGCAGATGAGAGGAAAAAAGCAAAATCGTTATTTGCTATGTATATAGTTGTTACAATTATGGCACTGTTTTCTAGTGACATAGCTAATTACATTAAAGATTTTATTTAACCTAATAACATCTATTCATATATATATAAAGAAAAAAGACATCATATGGATGTCTTTTTTCTTTGACTTGAACCACCAATACTTTACTAACACTACTTTTACACTAAATACATATATCAGCAATTTTTCATATCCATTTCATTTTAACACAACAAATCTTATTTTTGTTATATATAAATTTAAGTATAACAAAAACCTAAAATTCACTCTGAAAAACTAACGTATTTTCATAATAATGATCCAAACGTGAGTATAGCATTTTATTCTATTTTACATCTACTATATTAGCGAATTGCAATTTCATCTTGTTATAAAAAGCATCTGTACATACAACAGCGCTATTTGACGGGTCAATATCAACAACGGTCATATAACTAGAGAGCAAATAACCATCCTCATAATATGTAATCATTATTTCCTCTTCTGATACTAATGAACATAAGAGCATGTTCTCAATTCGTTCTTGTTCATCCTGAGTTAATGTAGGTCGTTCTACCTTCGTCTTTTCTTTAATAATTTCACGGATACCAGCGAATTGCTCTGGCATCGCTGCGAATGGTTAACTCTACTATAATAAAAAGCGAATAGTATGTTTAATATAAAAGTCTATTGTTCTTTTTTATCACATCATATAATGATTAACTATATGTTAGTAATTTAGTATGTTATGTTTAAAATGTAAGGAGTTTTTGTAGCTGGAGGATATCTTCTATAAGGTAGGTGTAAAAATAATTGTTAGATTTAGCATAAAATCTAGAGGAGGAATTCTATGCGTGTACAAGAGATCTTGCTTGAGAACAGTAAAAAATACATGTTAATTGATGAAAAAGGGATTCCGATTGTTCCGGTAGTAAAATATCTCAAATATTTGGATAGTACAGGTAAAAGTAGGAATACTCAAAAGACATATTGTTATGCCCTAAAACAATATTTTTTATATTTAAGAGAAACTGAAAAAAATTACAAAGAAATAAAATTAGAAGACTTGGCAGATTTTGTTGGCTGGTTACGTCATCCGTATACTAGTTTAAATGTAGCGTCTATTACTCCTGTGAAATCCAAAAAGACTGAAAAAACAGTAAACTTAACCATTACTACAGTTACAAATTTTTATGATTATTTATACCGTAACGAAGAAATATCTAAAGACATGAATGAAAAACTAATGCGTCAGATTTATACAGGAGGAAGAACACGATATAAGAGTTTTCTACATCATATTAATAAGAATAAGCCCTCTATTCGAAATGTATTAAAAGTAAAAGAGCCTCGTAAAAGAATTCAAATACTCACAAAAGAGCAAGTGCGACAAACTTTCACAGCTACTACAAATATACGGGATGCTTTTCTTATTCAACTTCTGTTTGAAACGGGATTACGTATTGGAGAGGCTCTTTCTCTATATTTGGAGGACTTTATATTTGACCATCAAAAAGGACATCGGATTCGCTTGAGGGACCGAGGAGAATTAGAGAATGGTGCAAAGCTCAAAACAGGAGAACGGGAGATATTTGTATCACAACACCTTATGGATTTGTATGATGATTATCTATATGAAATTATTGATGGACTGAATATTGAAACAAACTTTGTCTTTATTAAGCTACGTGGAAGAAATATGGGTAGACCTATGAATTATAGCGATGTAGAATCTCTCTTTAAACGCTTGCGAAAAAAAACAAAAATTGATATTCATCCTCACCTGTTACGACATACACATGCCACCATATACTACCAAGAGACAAAGGACATCAAGCAAGTACAAGAGAGATTAGGGCATGCTCAAATTCAAACAACAATGAATTTGTACCTCCATCCTTCGGACGAAGATATCCGTAAGGATTGGGAAAAAGCACAAGATGCATTTAAAATCGATGAGAAAAGCTGAAGGTGGTAAATATGAAGCGAAAACGACAAATAAATATAGGAGAAGTAAATTTTCATGAACGATTGAAATATGAGCTTTCTAATTATATAGAAAAAACAATCCAATCTGATGGGTCTGTTACCACTAACCGTGTGGAAAACCCCTATTTTTTAATGAATAACAATTGGAATATCAAATTCTTAGAAAGTATCCCTCAATTTCGGAAAATGGCGGATAATTACAAGGGGAAACGTCGAAATGTGCATTTTCGAATAAATAGTCCAACTGTTAATCTTGAAATAAAATATGTATGGTATCAAAAATTATTCAAAGAACAGTGGGCATTAAGTAGTGGTTTTAATCAAAAAGCTGCATTATTAAACAAATTATCCATTTTTCTTAACGAAAAGTACCCCCATCTTCCCTCTTTATTTGATTTGGATATGGAGAAGGCTGAACGAGAATGGTTGTTTTGGTTAGAACAACATGGAATTCCTACAACAAAGACATCAAAGACCACAATGTTCGACGGATATACACATAAATCCCCCGCAGCAACCTATTTTCGTATCATTCATTCCAACTTCTTGGTGTTAGCAGATCCGCGTGATGAATGGGAGAAAGATCGTTGGGATGTACGGATATTACATACCAAATATGGGATATCCTACAGCAAAAGTTTAACCGCGCATTTTCTTGATTTCACTAAAATAGAACCAATAAAAATAAAAGATAGTACAAAAAAATATATCAAGCAACGTTTAATGGGACGACAGGATCTTTCGTTTGCTACAGCAAGGGGCTATTCAAGAACTTTAACTAAATTTTTTTCTTTCATATTTTCATTAGAACCAACATGGAATGATTTGAAAGGTCTCAAACGATCTCACATGGAGCTATATATTCAATGGTTGCATGAAGACACCAAAAATAAAGGAATTGAAAATCCAGAAAGATATATATCAGAAGGTGTGAAACTTATAAGTAAGTTTTTAGGAGACATTCAAAAATACGAATATGATATTGCTCCAACTACAAACGTAAAATTATTAATTTTCCCAGGAGATAAACCTAAAGTGAAAAAAAAGCCCTATGGGCAAATTGATTACATTCCTGACTTTGTACTGGAACAATTATTCGTTCATCTTAACGAACTTCATAAAGACATCATACCGGTGGTATGGGTAGCGTTTAAAACGGGGCTTCGCATTTCAGATGTATTAGAACTCACAACAGATTGCCTTGTACAATTGAATGGTAAATATTCTATTGTAACTGATATTGAAAAAACGTTTGTACAAGGTCATCGAATTCCAATTGATGAGGAGCTCGCAAAAATTCTTTCGGTTTTAATTTCAAATTCCAAAGAAAATAGCACACAAGATAATAATCCAGAAAAATATATCTTTGTACGATATCAAGGAATAAGAAAAGGTAAGCCCTATACGCAAGGTTGGATTCGAAGACATTTGAATGAACTAGCAGAAAAGAAAAACATTGTAGATGAAAATGGTGATATCTTTCGTTTTAAGACCCATCAATTTCGTCATACATATGCTGTGAAATTATTGAATGGCGGGGCAGATATTTTAACAGTACAAGAATTACTAGCTCATGCATCTCCTGAAATGACTTTACGGTATGCTAAGCTATTGGATGAAACCAAACGAAAAGCATTCGAGTCTGTTATAAATCAAGGAGTTTTCAGCTTTGATTTGAATGGTGAGGTGCAAAAGATTAATGCGGGTGAAGATATTCCTGAGGATATCTTACAAGCACTCTGGCAAGAGCATAAATTAAATGCGATGGACAACCCTTATGGAACATGCCACGCACGATTGAAAGGAGATTGTCCACATATGGAAGCACCACCTTGTTTGACATGTAATAGTGGTAGCCCTTGCAAAGACTTAGCGATTGGATTTTCAGAGCTGGATATTGAAAAATATGAGTTGCACATTAAAACAACAACGAGGGCTGTAGAAATAGCTAAACAGCATAATCGTGAGGATATGGTTGAGAAACATGAAAGGAATTTAAACAGATATCAAGGTATCTTAAATAATATTAGAGAAGGTAATATCATTTTCGGCCGACAAAATCGTATAAAGAGAAAGTATGGTGTGAAATATGAATAATTATGATCGTAGAGAACAGTTAAAAGCAATTCACGCATCCAGAAAGGCAGGTACCGCTCAAAAAATTGATGAAGCTATTCAAAGGCTCGTGCGAGCCAATCAGAACATCAATTTTAATAGCGTAGCAAATGAGGCGGGTGTTGCTAAAGCAACACTCTATAACACTACTGAAATACGCGAACGGATTGAATCTTTACGCCAGAAACAAGCTCAAGTTTCTACTCCAAAGCAAATTAAACGGGAAACGGATGAGAACAATAAGGATGCCATTATTGCTTCATTAAAACGGAAAATTAAGAAATTGGATGGAGAAAATAAAGAAATACGCGAGCAGCTAAAATTTGCTTATGCAGATGTTTATAAAAAAATCTAATGGCACTCCGTTCCCTACATATTCAATAATCGTGCCATTTTGTTAATAAATAATTATTGGATTAATATTAAGCAGGGCGAACCGTACCACCATAAATAGTGGTAAAGCAAAGTAGAAATTTATCTAGCTTGTGAGATGCTAAAAAAATGAAAGAGATCGTTGATATTAGACGGCCTCTTTCATTGCTCTCATTAAGCTTGTATTTCACTCATTAAAGCATGGGTATTACCTTCTGTATCTTTAAAGAATGTCATCCATGTTTCTGTTTGTCCCATTTTCGCTACAATATGTGGTTCATCGATAAAAACAATTTCCTTGCTTAATAAGTCTTCATAAGTCTCTTTAATTTTTTCAACTTGAAAATAAATGACTGAACTAGATTGAGCAAATTCCTCTTTTTCTGGAAGGCTTAAAAAAAGACGCAACCCGTTACATTCAAAGAATGCTATGTTGTCAGTATTAAATAGAAGCGATAATCCTAGTTTTTCTTTATAAAAAGTAATTGCCTTATCTAAATCTTTAACTGGCACCCCAATTTGACCGACTTTCTGAATCATAGTAGTTTCCAATGAGAATTTCCCCTTTCGAATATTATTTCATTCTAATAATATACGGTTTAACTTAGTATTTCTTATCCAAAATCACCTTTTTTCGAAATTCAATAGGAGAAACCCCGACATGCTGTTTAAACATTTTGCTAAAAGATACAGGATTTTGTAATCCCAGTTCAAATGTTATATCAGTCATATTGAAATCTAGTTGCGTTAGAAGCTTTTTCGCTTTTAGAATTCTAAACTCTGATATATGCTGATGAGGCGTTTTCTCATATATTTGTGAGTATGTTCTTAATAAATGGTTTGGCGATAAACAAGCAATTTGAGCAATGTCATTCAATTTAATTGCTTTATCATAATAGGACCTTATATAATCATGTGCGATACTAATCCTTCTATATAATTCTTCTCGTGTAGAATTACGTAGTGCACTTAATGATTCGACTTCTCTCCATGTATTGAAATGTTCAATTAGTATAATTTGCATTAACTTGTGAAATTGTTCTTCATAACCAACTGGATCATTCTCGAGAATAGATAAGTTTTCTTTAAATTTCGTTATTTGAGACAGTAGAATTTTACTTGTATCATAAGTTTTTTCAAAGAATCCAATATAACTCTTATCCTTAAAAGGATCGCTAAGAAGTCTATTGTTCGTTTCTCTTAGTGAGCTTAAAATTTCCTCTGCAAATCCATCTTTAAAAAAGATACAAAAAGATTCTACTTCCTTATTTTCATCAATTGAAATTGTATAAGATCCTTCATTAAGAAGTAAATATCTGCTTTCTTCGACAGCAAAAAAACCTTTACTAGTCTTGTAATGCGCTTTTCCGTTAGAAAATGTTTTAATGGATAATTGGCCGTTCCCTTCCCAATAAAACTGGTTACTTTTTGCATGTAAAACAAAATTAGTAGAATCCATACAATTCATAATATCGTCTCCATAAACATATAATTATAACCTTCAGATAATTCAATTATACATAATAATGGAGGTTGGGTATAAAAATCTTTTCCTTCCCAATGAGTTTTGTTGAACTTTATCATGAATAATTTTTAAAAAAGTTATTCAACAATCGAGCGCGTTTGTTGAATAAGAAGTAAAATTGTTTTACATATTAGTCATATATAATACGTAAAATCCTTTGTTTTTTATGATTTTTTACAATTTAGGTCTTGATAAC
>NZ_JBBOXN010000003.1:0-59522 GCF_038007785.1 Bacillus sp. FSL K6-0069
CCTACTGGAGCTACCGGAACAACTGGTTCTACAGGACCTACCGGAGTTACAGGTCCTACGGGAGTTACAGGACCTACGGGAGCTACTGGTCCTACGGGAGTTACAGGACCTACCGGAGCTACAGGACCTACCGGAGCTACAGGACCTACCGGAGCTACAGGACCTACCGGAGCTACTGGCGCTACAGCAACAACTTCTACAAAGGCTATCCTTTTTGGTGGTACTAATGCGGGATTTCAGCGCATAGCAGGATCACCTGGTGCAGATTCACAAACGCTCCCTTATGTAACAGCAGGAGCTGGTAGTGTTGTTGCGTTTTCTGCTTCTATAAATGTAAATAACTTAGGTACAGGTGTATATTTGTTGCGAGTATGTGATAATGTACCTACTAATCTAGCTTCACCGGGTGCTGGTCAAATAGTCTCTACAATTACGCTTACACTTACAGCCAATATTACTGGAACTATAGTGTTTTCGATTAAACCAACTGATATTGGAGCACAACCTGTAAAGGTATTTAATCCTAATCCAGTGGTAGCCCCTGCAACAGTTACATGGACTAGTACAATACCTGGTAATCCAGTTGCAAGGACAGATGCTATCTCACTTTTTATAACTCCAGGAATTACTCAAAGTGCTGTATACTCTGTATTTATATCTACTGCAGTTTAAAAAAATTAATACTATATACATACAATACTAGTTTTGAAGGACTAATATTGTATACGAATTTATGGTAGAGCCCAAGGGATATAGGGCTCTTTTTTTATGGATTAAGACTGGGATTTTACATTTGATATATACTAATCAAATTATACTTAGTTAAATGCTATAATTTGTATAATAAAGGCTATTCTCATGTCCCCTTATAGCATCTGCAGAGATCTTTATTAACCGTATATACAACATTGCGCTCCATAACTTTAAACAATTTAAACTAAAAAATAAAAATAAATTCTTAAAGAGAGGAAAAAAGAAAGAATGGGAGTTAAACAATTACTGTCGGAGGCACAACGAAATGAATTAATGGATTTATCACGTTTAACAGAATGGGATTTGGTAACATTTCATACCTTTTCTAAACATGACTTACATTTAATCTTCAAGCATCGTAGAGGATATAATCGTTTAGGTTTCGCTCTTCAACTGGCATTAATTCGTTATCCTGGATGGGCTTTAACTGAGTATAACGATATTCCTATGTCAGTAATCAAGCATATCGCAAGACAGCTACAGATTCCTGCAGAAGAGTTTTCTAAATATGCCAATCGTAATAACACATTATGGGAGCATCTTAGTGAAATTCGTGAGGAGTATAATTTCACTAATTTTTCTTCTAGCCATGAAGAAAATCTGTTGAAACATCTCACACAACAAGCTATGGAAAACAGCAATTCACTTCATTTAATTGAAATAGCACTGTCCATGTTACGGAAATCAAAAGTTATTCTTCCTGCCATGTATGTAATTGAAAATATAGTTTGGGAAGCCAAACAGCAAGCAGATCAAAAGATATACAGTATTTTGTATGATGACTTAACATCTGAACAAAAGAAAAGAATAGATGCTTTGCTTCTCCCCACAAACAATGGAATTTCGCCATTAGCTTGGTTGAAACAGCTTCCTTCTCAACCATCGCCAGAGTCTTTTCTCAAGGTTGTGGAGCGGTTTGAATATGTAAAAGATATAGGGCTTGTAGTTGATACGAGCAAGATTAATTCTAATCGCCTTCGGCAACTTGCAAGATTAGGATCAAAATATGAACCATATGCCTTTAGAAGGTTTGACGAAGTAAGAAGATATAGTATTTTAGTTGCTTTTATGTTAGAAATCACACAAGATTTAATTGATTATGCAATTGAAATACACGATCGTATTATGATGAATCTTCAATTAAAAGGAAAAAAAGCACAAGATGAGATGCAAAAAGTAAATGGTAAAAAACTGAATGAAAAACTTATACAATTTATCAAGATATGTGGAGCACTTATTGAAGCAAAAGAAGTAGGAAAAGATGCTTTTACAGCTCTAGATGACGTTATGCCGTGGGATAAAATGGTGGAATCGGTTGAGGAAGCCAAACAGCTATCAAGACCTGTAAGTTATGATTATTTAGATTTATTGGAGACTAGATATTCCTATATTAGGCGGTATGCGCCTACTCTATTAAGGTCTTCCAGTTTGGATCAACTAAATCGGCAGATCCAGTACTTCAAGCGCTTCATACTATACATGATTTAAACATAAACGGAAAGCGAAAAGTACCGATGAGTGCACCTTTGAATTTTGTATCAAATCGTTGGCAAAAACATGTATATGATGACGAAGGTAATGTTAACCGACATTATTACGAACTTGCAGCATTAACAGAGTTGCGAAATTATATAAGATCAGGAGATATATTTGTTTCAGGCAGTAGACAGCATAAGGCTTTTGATGATTACTTAATATCTGAAGAGGATTGGAGAAACATAATAAATGCAGAAAATTACTTGGCAGTTCCTTTAACGGTCGAGGAGTACTTAACAGAAAGGATTACTTCTCTAAACCAACGTTTGGACTGGTTATCAAAAAATAGTGAAAAATTAGAAGGTGTTGATATCAGCCAAGGAAAGCTATATGTGGAGAGGTTAGATAAAGGGACTCCAGAAGAAGCAAAAGCATTTAGTATGCGCCTACATAATATGTTACCAAGAATAAAACTCACAGATTTACTATTAGAAGTAGCTAGCTGGACTGGATTTCATGAGCAATTTATTCATGCTTCAACGAACAAATCTCCTGATCAAGAAGAGAAGAATATAGTATTAGCAACTCTGATGGCAATGGGAACAAATATTGGTCTTACAAAGATGGCAGAGGCTACTCCTGGAATCTCTTATAGACAAATGGCAAACACTGCGCAATGGAGAATGTATGATGATGCTATGGTTCGAGCTCAGTCTGTTCTAGTTAACTTTCAACACAGGCGACAATTAGCAACATATTGGGGAGACGGTAATACATCGTCTTCAGATGGAATGCGGGTACCTATTGGCGTTCGCTCTTTACATGCTGATTCAAACCCGCATTATGGAACAGGAAGAGGAGCAACTATCTATAGGTTTATAAGTGATCAATTTGCTTCCTTCTATTTAATAGTAATTAATACAAATGCCCGAGATGCACTATACGTCCTTGACGGTTTACTTCATCATGAAACAGACCTCATGATTGAAGAACATTATACAGATACCGCCGGATATACAGATCAAGTTTTCGGATTAACACATCTTCTAGGCTTCCGCTTTGCACCACGTATTCGTGACTTAATGGATACAAAACTTTTTACTATTAACGGTGTGCAAGAATATCCAAATGTTCAGTCACTATTAAAAGGGAAAATTAATTTAAAGGTTATTCAAGAAAATTACAATGATGTTTTACGGTTAGCATACTCCGTAAGAACAGGTAAAGTATCTAGCTCACTTATAATGGGGAAACTTGGATCTTATGCAAGACAAAATAAATTAGCGACCGCCCTTGGTGAAATGGGTCGAATAGAAAAAACGATCTTTACCTTAGATTATATTTCGAGTAAATCAGTGAGGAGAAAAATACAAAAAGGCTTAAATAAAGGCGAAGCCACAAATGCCTTAGCCAGAGCTATATTTTTCGGAAAGAGCGGAGAGTTTAGAGAAAGAGCCCTCCAAGATCAATTGCAACGGGCCAGTGCACTTAATATTATTATTAATGCGATAAGTGTATGGAATACGGTCTATATGGAAAAAGCCGTAGAAGAATTAAAAGATACAGGCGAATTTCGAGAGGATTTAATGCCGTATATATGGCCTTTAGGTTGGGAACACATCAATTTCTTAGGTGAATATAAGTTTGAGGGATTACATGCAACAAGTTTACAATCCTTACGCCCTTTGAATATAAAAGAGCCGATTTACTCTTAACGGAGTAAAATACGGCTCTTTTTTCATATAAATTTGCTTAGCGTGGTTTTTTTCCGAAATGCTGGCTGTACCCCTTTTAGGGCATATAAAAGCTAAGTAGAGCTTTGAGAGGCATTGAATAAATAAAGAAAAGGAGAAATGAAAAATGAAAATCGGTGTATCTGTATGGAGAGTTCTTTGCAAAGAAACAAAGTTGAAATTGCTTCAAAACGCTATGCAAGAAAGTAAAAGCCGCTTTACAAAACAATCCCTTTCCATTGCCATAAAGCAACAGAAAGGGGAAGTGTGATGAGTGATCGTATTGGTGAAGGGCACAAGAAATAAGATGCCTTCAAAAATATTTTAGCATGTTCATTTAGGAAATAAAGGGGGAATTTCATGTGATGAAAACAGTTCAATTATTGAAAAGTGAAGAATTTGAAATTGGTACAACGGATAAAAACGGGCACAAATTAAGACAGTCTGATTTTGTTGTCACACAAGATGACTTTGAAGGTATTAGTATCTGCCAAATCTTATACAACAGTATTGCAAAAGAATTTGTGGCTATGAGTGATTCTAATTGGTGGATACCTTATCATGATTTATCTGTTGCAACAGAAAGGCTAGATCATGTCATTGCAAAAGAGTTTTTGGGGCTAGAAAAATGCGGTACATATTGGGGGAAGAATTGTACACCATTTATTAGAATGCCAATTGAATATTTCAATCCTGTTGAGGAATCCACTTTTATTCTAGAAAAATTAGGGAGGCAATATGACGATCTATTGAGTGTAAAAGAAAAAGGGTGCTGGTACCTAACAGTGAACAAGAAAATATATAGTGAAAAGCGTCTTGGGATAGCCGCTTGTTTAGCCGCAATTGATACCGTAAGAAATAATAAGTAGGGATTTGATTTTAAGGAAGAAATACAAATTAAAATTATAAATAGGGGGAATCAAAATGTTACATGCAGTTATGCAAGAGCAAAATTACTGGAAAGGCCAAAAACAGAAATTCCGAAAAAATAATAAGAAGTTATTAATTTCATTAGAACCACATTTGCATGAAAGATTGGAAGAGTTCGCATTGTATAACGAAAATTTAGATCAAATTGCATCGGAGTTAGTAACAGAAGGTTTAGACTATATCTATATGGAGGATATACCTGTAAGGCAATCTTATGCTTTTCAGCACTTTGTAGAAATTGAATTATCACCATTTCAGCAAAAACTCTTACAACAATTGGCACTCAAACGAGGATGTTCAACAAGAAAAATGGCTTATACAGTATTACATTTTATGCTCAAAACAAAGTAAAAGAATCCAATCATTAAAGAAGGATTCTTTCACCAGGTATTCGTTGGCAAATGACTTCACCCGAAGAATTGAGTCTGGACCACTCAATTCTTTTTTATGTTATAAAAAACAATATAATTTGTCAAAAAGCATTTGCTATAGAATAACAAATGCTTTTTGTTGAACTTGAATTGAACACTTTCAGAAAGTATTTATATTGTTTGCCTTTTTCTCTTGAAAAATTGTACCCTCAATCACTAATTTTAACATAGAATATAAAAAATGTAGCGTTTTAATATTAAAAAACCTATTGGTTTTATATGGATTATTTCTTTATAATAATGAGAGGTAGTTCCCGAATGTAGATAGGCTCTCATGCAAAAAGCAAGAGAGCCTATTTACATAAAAAAAGATTGGATATTTGCCAACCTTTTTCGTGTAAGGGGTTTAATGACAGCTTGTTACTACAACTCGTTTTTATTTCAAAACAATTAATCAGAAAATTCAATCTAGGTTGTTTTTGCCCAAATCTCCGAAAGGGGGCATTAGCTAAATTTATTTTAAAAATACAACTTATATTTATTTGAAACATGTCAATTAAACTGTATATGTTTTGACATATTCATTTTTAAAAGAAGTAAAAATCTTTATTTTAAAGTATTTTTTGCTATTCCCCCTTTTCAAGGGGATGGGCAAAGAAACCCATATAGGGGAAAAACGAAAAAGGACGCTTAACTCCATAGAGTTAAACGCCAAAAGTGAATAGATAAATTAAAATAAGTACATAGAAGGGGAGTGATTCCCTTACTTATCATGAGTATATCACAGAATCAGGTTATAAAGAAAAACAAATGATAGTTAAGCTGGTTAAGTGATGAGGGGAAATATAGAGTAAGAGAATAAAGATCAGGAATCAAAATAAGATTCTAGAAAAAAATAACATGGAAACACTTGTTTGATTATGCAAAATTTGAGATAATATAGGTACGTGAGTAATTCCTATGTAATGTCTTGCCCTATAATGGGATGAAGAGGTTCGTTATTCTTTTAGAAATTTAATGCGGTGTCATTCAGTCAGCAACCATCAACCATTTTAAAATTAAAAATAATTAAAAATGGGGTGCTGATACATGTTTAAGTTTTTCTTTAAGAGAGATAAAGATTCAAATACAACAGAATTCTATTTTCATGTTAATTTTGATGTTGTTATCTCTGCTGTCATCATTGAGTTGATTAAACGATCTTTGAACATATAGAAATTTGAAAAAGGGAATGTGGAGATAATCCATGTTCCCTTTTTGTATGTAATGCTATCATTATAAAAGGGGAAATTTATTAAAACTAAGGGGGATGAAATAAATGGCTATTGATATAAGAAGGGTATTTCCTAAGTTTTATCGTGTTATTCCAGTAGAAGTACAAGAAGATAATGGGGAATCTAGAGAATATTCTTGTTTAGCTGATGAAAGAGGCACTGTTTATTCAAAAGAAGATGTAAAAGCATTGTTTGAGGAAATTAAAGAGTTTTATATGCGTGAAGATATGCCTAATATAGATGACTACAATAAACATATGCAGTTATTAGATTATATGAGGTGTGTATCTATTTCGTTAGAAGAAGATGAAACGGGTAAATATTTGATTCCTAAGGCTAGGTATACATATAAGAAGTTTAATAGTGATAAAAGAAATTGGTCTTTTAAGTGTAATTGGTGTGGTGAGAAAGTATCTAGCAAGACTGATGAAGGTTACTATTCAGCATATGACCGTAATTTTAAAGCTGATAATTTTGATAGAGGTTGTTCGGAGGATTGTGCTAAGTTAATTTGGAAAGATAATTTTAAACATTGGGCAAATGAACATGGGTATAGTAAATTCTTTGCATAAACAAGAAATTCCCCTACCAATCAATTAAGATCAGTAGGGGAAAGTATGAAGATAGGTTGTTTTTTCCCAAATCCCCGAAAAGGGGGAATTAGCTAAATTTATTTCAAAAATACAACTTATATTTATTTGAAACATGTCAATTAAACTGTATATGTTTTGACATATTCATTTTTAAAAGAAGTAAAAACCTTTATTTTAAAGTATTTTTTGATACTTTTTTTTGCTATTCCCCCTTTTCGAGGGGATGGGCAAAGAAACCCATCTAACGTTTTTTCTCAATATGGCTTTTCATATTTTTGAATTATAATATAATTAATTCTTTTTATTTCTATATCTGTCTCTTATCTTCCTGTTATGAATCCTTATTGAATTAAGGA
Source organism: Bacillus sp. FSL K6-0069 (assembly GCF_038007785.1). Lineage (NCBI taxonomy): Bacteria > Bacillati > Bacillota > Bacilli > Caryophanales > Bacillaceae > Bacillus > Bacillus sp. FSL K6-0069. Next base: position 7,487 of record NZ_JBBOXN010000003.1, read on the forward strand.
TTCTTTTTTATCCTAATTTTTTGATCTAATCGATATTTCCCCATTGCTTCATAGATTAAAAGGTCTAATTTTTGACTAAAATCAATTACTTTTTGATGGCTAAATCCATATTTTTTTACAAGATTGCTCAATTCTTTTTTTTGATCTTCGATCATGTCATGTAGTAATCTCATTTCCACTTTTTCTTGTAAACTCCTTTATACATAGAATCTCGAAAAAATTGTACCCAAAAAATTGCAAACAAAAACAAGGCTGAAACCAGCCTTGCCCTAAAGGAAAAAAACTAACTCTTATATCTAAGAGTACATTATGTATGGTAATTTTTGAAGTGGATATCCCATAAAAGGATAAAAAAGTTATTATTGTAATATTTTTAAAGGTTTTTTATTTTATAAAGAAACAGTCGAAATTGCTTGTTTATAAAGGAACTGTTGCTTTCCATTGCTTAAAACTAATACCGAAAATTTATCAACAGCGATAATTTTGCCAGGTACTCTGACACCATTTATTAGAAAAATCGTTACTTCTTTTTTTTCTTCTATTAATTTTTCATAAAACTTCTCTTGTGTATACATCATTTTGATGGTTGCAACTCCTCTCCTTTTTTTGAACGGTTCATAGCTTCTAAGAATACATATTCTTTTACTGTTAATTCAACAGTTGGGCAATATTCAATCTTTGATAATTCGTGAAATAAAGAAAGGTTTTTGTTTAGTTTTTCAATCATTTCATCTAAAGTGATTTCCCCTACACCATACTCGATTACTGGATTTAAAAATACGTCTATATCTATTAAACTTGGTTCAATTAGAGAAACAATTTCTTGTACCTTTGGTAAAATAATTGTTTCATAACGTTGTTTGAATAGTTCTAAGTCCTCTGGTGCGGATTCATTCTCACATAGCTTTTTGAAAGATATTACACGAATGTCATTTCGTAATGAATCAATACGCTCTTCATAAAACGCTTTGTCAAATCCTTCTTTGTCAGCAACATCATAATGAAGTTCTGTTTGTGACCTACGCTTTTTCTTATAAGAATCCATAAGGATTTTTTCTTTTGCATTAAACATCATAATAAAAACAGTACGTTCTAGATTCATGATTTGGTTTGCTACGCTTAATGTTTCATCTAACACTTTTGCGCGTTCTTCTTCACTTAACTTTTTTATAGAGGATGGAACAAGGTTTTTGACATTCTCAAACGACTCTGAATTTGTAATGTGTTGAAGAGAAAATTGAGCGACCTCTGGTAAACAAGGATCAGTGGTTTTGTCTAAGAGTAACAAATCTTTAATCGTTCGCACTGTATTTTTGATCTCTTTTTGAGCTTGGCGAACTTTTTCTATGCTTCTTTCCATGTATTCTGGTTGTTTGAGACGATTGAAAATGTATTCTCTTCTTTCTTCAAAATGTTGCTGTAAAAGTGACATAGTTGTTTCCCCTCTCTAAGTGTCTTACGGTTTTAAAATCCTTCTTATGGATGCAAAAGGAACAGTATAATTATAACATTTTATACTTTGATACGATTTTAAAATTCTTATATTTCGGAATTTTTGAGAAGACGCTTCTTTTTCGTGTTGTACTTGCACAAGTTTCATAATGTCGGCATATAGCTAATAGCGTAAAGCACGCTGATAGCTAATGATTAAAAATGTGGCCTAAAAGGGTCATTGTTTTATGGGAAAAGTGATATTACCGCTCATATCGATTAAATAAAAAAGTAGAGAATTTTTTTGTATAAAAAGGTGAATAACGTACAAACAGAAAGGAATACGTTTTAGTAATACCGATATTATCGGTCACATCGGGGAGGGTGAACAGAATGGAAAGATCAAAGTTTAGTAAACCTGTAGCATTTAATAAGAAGAATGAAAAGGATCGGATCATGTTACAGCATGTAAAGCGTAAAAATTTTTCGGGTTATGTAAAGAAATTAATCTGGAACGATATACCCGATAAACATAAAAAAATAACATGCGAAGAGGATAGAAAACAAGTACCTTCACCAATTCGACAAGACGAACAGAGTGTAACAGGAAAGAAGAAATTAAGTGCCGCGGCACGTATTGAACAAATTAAGGCGCAAACAAAAAGACAGGAGCCTTCAAAAAGCTCACTGCCTGTATTTTTACCCAACAAAAACATTAACAAGTGATCCAATAATCGCGCCTACAGCGACAGCAATTGCAACATGCATATCGTTAGACCTCCTACTTTTCATTTATAAGTAGTATGTGTAGTTCTTTTAAAATTATACGAGGGGTGTTGCATCATGACTAAGACAGAAACGATTTCTTTTCGCTCTTTTATGGACCAAAGTTATAAAAAGAAAGCACATAAAGAAACAAATAGTAAGAACGTACTTAAAAAGGTTTTTACCGCTACAGGGAGTTCATTAATATTAATACTTCCAAAAGTAACATTTGCCGCGGGAGTTAACGGGACGTTTGGCAATGTTCATAGTGCCATTATGAACGGGTTTGATGCGGGCGTAGTTTTAGTTATTATCTTTTCGGGCGCGGCCTGGGCATTGGGTCACCGTACAAAGGCAATAGAAATTTTAATTGGTGCATGTTGTGGGTATATCTTGGCTAGACATGCGGTTGACATAAGAGACTTTTTAAAGGGAATTTAAAAGGAGGGGTCCTTGTGAAATTCATTTTAGAAGGTGGAAAAATGATTGCGGCTAATACAGCTGGGTATATTGGAGAAAAGGCAAAAGAGGGTTCTTTTTTAGATCAATTAAATAATTTTAGTGATGCTATTGTAGGGAAGGAAATGGAATGGATTTTCAAGCCAGTTGGTGAATTTATGGTTGATATAGTAAGCGAATTAGGTCATTGGTTTATTCTAAATTTGCCCGATATTATGGGATATGGTGCATTGGTGACAGCTGGATTTATCATGATAGGTTCAATGACAAACAAAGGCGGAATGATGAAGCCGCTTGCCTATTTTGCAGGCGGACTTATCTTAGCAATATGTATATTAGGAGGGGCCTAAAATGATACAGGGAGAAGGCTTTATTATATGCGATATAGAAAATACAAACCTTCCTGTTTTGGCACAAAATGAATATTTGCCAGTAGTATATGAACCTAAGAAAATAAAAAAATCCTGGTTTAAAAGAAAAGAGATATATTCTTTAAAACAATTTTTACAAGTAGAAAAAAACAAAATGGTTGTATATCGGATTATTCCTCATGCGGATGTATCTAATAATACAAAGCGTTTATGGCGGGCGATCTATAAGATGTATGAAATGTACGAAAGTATGGGAAGTCGTATAGAAAGAAAAGGGATTACATTTCATTATCGTGAAAAGGACTATTTCTGGTTTGATGTTGTTTTCAAACAGAAAAAGGGCCAGAAGAAAATTGAATTTTATGTAGCAACTAGCGAATACCAAGCATTAAAGCTCAAAAGAAAACTAGAGAACAAAATGAGTGTGACAATTAAGGAAGCCGAAATAACAGATTTGCAAATTTCTAATGAAAATACAATCGTACAAGAAATGCGATATTTGAAACATGACATCTTTTCCTTAAATACAAATAGCAACGATACAAAAACGCCTATTGGTAATATTTTAAGTGTTATTGATGAACTAAGTTATGATGGAGACATTTGCCGATTGAGTATCTGTAATGAAGCGGAAAACCGCCAGAAATGGGTGAAAAACGCTTCCTGGGCCATTGAAAAGTTAAAGAAGGGTAAACCACCCCAACGGGTTAATATGAGCGGCAAACGACTTGTAACAGGGGCTAAAATTGGTGTTGCGGCTGTTATTAATGAAATAAATGATTTATTAACTGATACATTCCAGGCGTTCTCGAACGCTTTTTTTAAATCAGATAAAAAATTTAGCAAAGAGCACATCATTAAAAAGGCACATACAACCGCTGATGAAGTTGGAACAAATCGTGTGAGTTATGACAAAGGAAATCAACCTGTTTTTAAAACGCGTATACGGGTGGCCTCACATTCCCATGATCGGTTAACCAGGGAGACAATGGGGGAAACCTTAGCACTTTCTATGATGGATTTATCAGAAACGAATGAACTACATGGCGTAAAAATAAGAATGAGAAAACGCCAAACAGAAATATTACAGGAATTAAACACATTCGAACTATCAAGCAAGACAAAGTTTGATCCGAATGTAAATTTGATGAGTACCGATGAAATGAGCAAATTAGCTTTGCAAATGCCTGTAAAAGAGTTGCAACGAAAATATGCAGATGCATTGAGTGTAAAAAAGAAAGTTGAAATTGAGATACCAGCGATTATGCGGGATGAGAAAGGAATATTTTTGGGACATTCGGAATTGAAAGATCACAAAATACCAATCTATATGCCAATAGATAATCCAGACAATTTTTATAGAGGTTACGTCTTTATAGGAGGACAGGGGGCTGGTAAAGATACATCAATTAAGAATTTTGTTATTGAGGGAAATACAAAACATAAGATTAGTTTTATCATACCAGATGCAATTGTAGAAGAAGGTGGGCGGGGTATGGCAGACGGGATTCGTGATGCATTACCACCAGAAAACATTATTGATCTGGATTTAAACGACAGTGATTATATCCCACCTCTAGATTTAACAGAAGTAATTACAAAGCTAGGGCGGAACGGTGCTTCAAGATTTGCGGATGAAATGATTGATTTCATGCAAATTGAAGGATTAAGCCGAAGTGAAAAATATTTAACGGATGCGGCCAAAGCAAGTAAAGGAAGTCTATTTAATATTAAACGTATTATAGAAGATGAGGACTTTCGGGTAAATCGTATTCAAGAATTAGTGAATGAAGGGAATTTGCGTCTTGCGAATGAGCTGATACAGTGGGGAGATAATGAACAATTAGGGAATAAGTGTGATCCCATCATAACCAGATTAAACCGCTTTTTTGGGAATGAAAGATTGTATGATATCTTTGCACAAGACCCATTGAAAGAACTTGATTTTGGTAAATGGATGCAAGAAGGAAAAGTTATTATTTTAAGGGTTCCAAATGCTAGGGGATTGGGGGAACATGCAGTAAAAACCCTGGTTCACTGGATCACACTAAAAACCTTCATGACCAGGCTATTAATGACTAAAAAAGAGCAAGAAAATGGGGCGTTTATCATTTTTAATGAACCCGAGCAATATGAAAGTGAAGGATTAACTAAATTGATGGGTAGAGTGGGTACAGAGGGCAGAAAAGAGAGACTAGGAAGCATCTATGCATTTCACCATTGGAACAAATTGAAACCGTCATTACAAGAGAATTTACAAGGTGGCGGCGTACAGCAATTCCTATTTATGAACGATCATACAAAGACATTTGAATTATCTAAGTATCGATTTGAGGATACAATTTCACTAGAACAAGCATATAAAATACCAGCACATCACGCGATTATTAGTGTAAGAGCTGGGGGAGAAATGCAACCATCGTTCATTTGTAAAATGGCTCCACCGGTTAAAGCAAAATACGATAATAGTTTCCTAACAAAAAGGCATTCTCGTATGTATGGGCGATCGTGGATAGAATTACAACAAAAGTACGGATAATTCAAATGAAAAGGAGTTGTTTGTTATGAATGATTTAGCAAAAGAACTCAATGAGACATTTCAAAAGTATCAGATCGGCCCGCATGAAATTGCATATTGGATGTATCTCACATTAGAACGAATGACAGAGGATCATCGTGAGATGTATGAACAAGAATATACAAAAGAAGAAATGGAACGGTTAGAAGGCATAGCAGACGCCTTAAACAAAATTACAAATCAGTGTTGGTGGTTACTTAAATAATAAATGAAGCACAAGACATTGTCGCTTGTGCTTTTTACATTCTCCAAAAATCATGCGGTTGTGCGTAAGGGTCTATTTTTCTAATAGCTTTCAAGAGTTTTTTCATTACAAGGGGTGTTGGAATATAGGTTTTATCACGACAAGCCTTTGTCATTGTTGGTAAAGAAATACCCGCGGTACGCGCAATTTTTTGTTGCTCTATTCCGTGACGATCCAGCCATTTTTTTAACATGGTTTTATTATCTTTAAAAAACACTTTGCATCTCTCCTAAACTTGTATAATTTGGTTACAAGTTTGGACAGATTTTTTAAAATCTATTCTTTAGAGTTTAATATTTTTTTAAATATGGGAAGAAAGCGAAATTTTTATGAAACAATGAAACGAACGATTCTTTTAATTTTTAGCTAGTAATCTGGTATACATATAATGCAAAGATTTGACTTACGCATCATACAACAAATCTTTGCAAGGCGGTTTCCAGAAATACTTTGACATTTACATGTAAGAAAATATAAAAAAAGACTTAAATTGCAAACAGTAAATTAAAATTTAGTTTTGAAGAAAAGTAATTAATTTCGTTAAAACAAAATGAAGACGTATTATACAATTTTCATCATACGTCTTCATTTTTTGAAAAGAGCTTAGACCAGAATCCTTGTTTTTCTTTTGGAGCATTAAGAGCTTGTTTACTTTCTTTTAGCTCTACATGCAATTGCTCAATTTGTTTGGATTGTTTTTGTAATAGTTTTTTTTGTTCAACCATTTCTTCTGAAATGACACCTAAAATTTGTTTCAACTCACTATTTTCTTGTGTTAAAGTCTGTAATGCTTCCATTACATTTTCATAACGCGTTATGTGATGCGTGTTTTCGTCTGTGACGGGGGGCGTAATGGGCACCAAACTGTTAGGCTGATTCATTGATATAATAGCATTTGCGGCATCATCTAGCGTCATAGACTTACTTTTACTTAATTCTTGTATTTTTCTTAGAATAATAACGTCCTTGTCAAAAAAACCTCGTTGGTCATGGTCGTTACGGTGGAAGTTATAGCCGCGATCTTCTAATAAACGGGCATACTTGCGTATAGTTCCTTCCTTAACTCCTAATAATTCAGCAACCTCGCGGGTCCAGTAAACATTTTGTATATCTGTTACGGCGTCATGTGACACGTCACATACACCTCCTTTTCGGATAATATTATACACTTTTTAATAGAATCCTTGTGTATTTAATAAAAAAAGAGTTGTTCTTTTATAAAAGAACAACTCTTTTTGATTGTATTATGCATATGGATCATCTTCTAAATCATTCAGTTTATTCCATGATGTATTTTCTTCTTTATCATTGGATTCCCCAGGATTCGTTATCTCTTGACTTGTTTCGATATGAGTTTGAACCGAAACAGGTGTATGAACAGTTTTTGAACCTTCATCGTGTTTGATTGGTAAAGGTTGTGTTTCGTTATCTAATGTAAATGTGTATTTACGCGGTAAAATTTCCGCTACATCTGTATTACCAATTTGTTTATGAAGTTGTTGCGCCGCATACAAAAAGAACATTGTAAGATCACTTTGTTTGTTAATAAAATCGATCATGTCTGGTGAAATGTCTTTCTTAATATAGACATTTGCTCTATCACCAGCTTTGTATATTTTACGAGCCATTATTTTTCACCGACAGGAGCAAGCGCTTTTTCTTTTAATTCTTCAAATCTTGGAGAGCATGTGTACACAAGTAATCCGCGTGCATTTACGAAAAGTGGGTCTTTTAAGAAAATAACATTTGTTAAACGTCCTTTTTGCTCTAAAATTTGTTGTAGGCTTTCTTTTACGATTGCGGCACCGCCACCATAAATGAATACATACGGATCATCTTTCATATCATCAATTTTATTAATAATATCAGTTGCAATTCGATTTGCTAAACCCAATAACGCGCCACGTGATGCCTCTTTTAAACGAATATGACGAGGATGTTCAGAATCAAGATAAATTGCATTAAATTCAGCAATACTGTCTATTGTCTTTTGTTTATTGTTTAAGTTCCAAACCTTGATAATATCAAGTAAAGTTTCTTTCACTCCATATGGTAAACCACGACTCATTTTATGTTTAAAACTAACACCATGAGAAACAACTTCTTCTGTCGTACCAGCGCCAATATCGAAAGATAATATTGTTTTGTCAACAAAGTCTATTTCTGTAGTTTTGCCTTCTGTAGCTTCTACTTTTCTTTTGATGGTTTTACCTTTTTCATCATAAACGATTCCCCATGAACCCGCCGCACCTTCTGGTAAACACTTGCAAAATTCAATTTGGATATTAACTACTACTTCACGTCCGCTTGGGTGATGGAATTTTACCGTATGATGATTCATATAACGCTCTACAAATTCTTGTGCTGTTTGAGGCGTAATTGTTGCTACAGGTAATGCAACAGAAAGATCATAAGTAACATCAATTTTATTTTTATTTGGTTGTTTTTTCATAGCTGTAATTGCTAAACCAGCTAATGTAACAAGTAGCACAAGATCATCTTTCGATTTATCCGATTTCTTTTCCATTTCAATACCTTTAATGTTTTCATCAATCACTTTTTGACCAATAATGTAACGCAGATTGTTTGCTTTTAAGGTAGGTGATGAAATTGTAACATCAATGTTGTTTTCTAAATCTTCAACAGAAATATCCTCATCACTCAAAATGTTTGTTGCTTCTCCAATGTGATGTGAATAAATACTTGGTATGAATAAAGGATCAAGACCTAATACATTTAACTTTAAACCACTATTTCCCGCATCCGCACCAGCTTTAAGAATTGCCATATATAAAAACCTCCTAAAGATTAATTTTTATCGATTAACTTAATTCCATTATATGCTAAACTCTTTTAAAAAGTCAATACAATTACACACAAATTAATACATTTTAATACAAGTCAATACAAAAAATATTAGTGAAAATCTATAAAAATCATTAAAATACAAGTGTTTTTCGTATTGATTCGTATTTACTTGTATTCATTTGTATTGACTTTTATTGATTTTTACATAATTTAATTGTTTTTAGATCGTGGGGCCGACTGTCTTTTTGAAATAATCCACCTGTTACCTATTTTTTTAGCTTTTACTTCTCCCGCGGCACATAAATTTTTAATTGTTCCTGGTGGCATATCCCACTTTTCGGCGGCTTCTTCAACGCCCATGACTTCTTCTAATGGGTCGCTATCATCATTATTGTAATTAATCACTAATAAACGTAATGTTTCGCCTGGGGCACTTGTTTTTTTTAGAAATTGCTCCCAGACATCGTCTGGAAGCCTAAATTTTCTTTGCATAAAATCCCTTCCTTTCAATTTCGCAATGATATTGCTTTGCAAGCTGATCCGCATATTTTAAAGCCAGGTGACGTTCTCTACCTGTAAACATTTTTTCATGTTTGTAAAAACCGTACACCCGTTCATTTTCTATATAATCTGTACTGACGTTTGGTCGCATTTCTAGTTGTACATGGTATTTCACATGATTTGTAGAATAATCTCTTCTTCTAACAAGTGTCACAACGCTTTTAAATTCAGTATTTGCAACAGTTTGAGCGTGATCGTAGATATCCATTTGATAATTTTTAAGCTTTTTTATAATTTCTTCTAATCTTTCTATGTCCCGATCCACCATATCACTATAACTCTTTAATCTTTTCATATCATAGATGTGCTTGAATTTTTCACAATTTGCATTTATATACATGTGGGCATCTCCTTTTTTTAGAAAGATAAGAGGGGAAAACCCCTCTTATGCTTCAAGTTTCGGCTTGTTTTTCTTAATTCGCTTTACCTCGTGCATTGATCTGATTTCATCGAGTGAGAAGTCTTTGTTATGAAACTTCTTGTACTCTCCTTCATACCAATACCAAGCCTTTTTCTTAGATGCCCATTTAAATCCAAGTTGCTTTAATTCAGTTTTCAATGAGTAAGTGTTGCCTGTGAGCCAAATCCAGGTTCCAATGATCTCAATTTCAATATCGTATTTGATAAGTTCGTCTATGATGTTTTGGTATGCGCCTGTGTTTTGTTTTCCAGAGTTACTATGTAGTTGTTCAAAAAGTCTGTCATACTCTTTCTTTAATGCGATAAAGTCTTCATGTTTCCCGCCTAAGTCTGGATGGTGTTTCTTTGCTAGTTTCTTATATTGCTTTTTTAGTTCTTCGATGGAAGTGACACTTTGAAAAAATTTCATGGTCAACAGCTCCTTTTTAATATTTTAATGCGCTAGCGCATTTCTTAATTATATTCTATCATGCGCTAGCGCACAAAAACAAGCATTTTTTTACTTATTTTGAATTTTTTAGAAATTAATTTAGGGTTGAAAAATAGTGTAAAAAAGCCCTAGTTTTGCTGGCACCAGGGCTTTTTTATGCTTATATAAAACTCTTTTTATTGCTGTTTATTCCAGAATTGAACGTATCTATGCAGGGCCTCAACGCTTTTTAATCCTAAAAATGCTTTAATTTCAATGGGTTTCATGCCATTCTGTAGGGCATTTAATATAAAACGGTTCCGTAGCATAGTAGGCGTTATATGGATTTCAGCGCGTTTCGCTTCTTTCTGTAACATGCGTTGTACAGCGATTCTAGTTAAAGCGGCGGGTTGATCGTTTTCATAGTCCCATCGGAATGTTTGCGGGCCAAAATCAAACGCCACAAAAAAGGGATCACCCGTTTGTTGGCGCGGCCTTACAAGGTTAGGAATCTTGTTGTAATAAGATAAGGCAAGTTTTACATGCTCTTTTGAAAGGGTAATAGATCGTTTGTAGGCGTGCATCCCTCCTGGGGTAATGGTATTCGTCCCAAAGTGTATATCATGCATAGAAAGCGTGAGAATGTCCTGGATAGATAGCCCATAATCTAACATGAAATGAATTAATAAAAGATTACGCTCTAGAATAAACTTTCTTCCTGTTGCTTGGTAGTCGGTTAATCCGTTATAACTACGCATGACGCGGAATAGCTTTTTTATTTCTTTATCCGATGCAAAGTGTTTAGAAGTTAATCCAGGAGGGGAGACATCACTTTTTAAATCCTGGGCCGCACCATGAAATTGTAAAAAGTTAATTAGAATACCTCGTACACGTTTGATATTAGAAATTGACGCTCCACGTTCTTTTTTAAACGCTTTTAAGTATCTGTCTAATACATTTGTATCAAAAGAACGGAAAAACGATTCTGGAGGCAATTTGACGTGTTTCTGAATCCAAGATGTAAAAAGTGTGAGATCGTAGCGGTATTGTTTAACGGTGGAAGATTTACGGCCATGTTTTAATAAATCAGAAAGGAAAACATCAACAGAAAGTTCCCATGTCATTTTTATATACTCCTTTGTCCTAAAAATTGTGTACCGCAATTATAAGCGAGAACCATACAAACAAGCAATAGGGGATTCTAGGTCGTGACGTTTTTCGAGGGGGCTTGTGTGAGATGCCATAGCCGAGACATTGCGGGGCTATGCGGAGACATATGGGCCTGGCTAGAGAGGACGTGTAGTTGTGATATAGGGGGATATATAGATGTACGGGAATGTGTAGAAGGCGAATGATGGGCCGAGATTGAGGGAGGACGATATGCGAGGAATGGGAATGGCCGCCGCCCCGCCTACGTAGTTTTTTGAAAATCTGCCTGGCAACGGAATCTGATTCATAGCTGAATCAAGATACCCTTACCAGGAGAGCTTCGTTTTTCTTTTTCTTTATGTAAGTAGAAAAAAGCTAGAGTTTACATATATCAAACTGACTTTGCACTCATGCCGAAATGATGCCGCCTTTCATCATGTATACACTACATAGGAATCATATTTGCATCACTTTGGCATAACATAGGCATCAGTATTTTTGCTGTATGTTTAGATGGGATTAGAAATGATAATAGATAAAAGATCATCATGATATGTAGGAAAATAAACGAATAAAGCTACTCATAAATAGTGTGTTTGTTCGGAAATATGTTGAGTAACTAAAATATTGTAGATTTGCATATTAAGAGAAAATGAGGATTTTATTTTCGTATATAGATCAATTTAGGAATGATATGTAGAAGTTTATAAAAAAAGAAACTCCCAATATAGGATACTTTTTATTAATAAATCTTGTTTTAAAAAAAATTAAAACAATTAAATACATTAGGATTTATTTTTGCCCAATAAGCCTTACTCTCACAAGGGATTAGAAAATTTTTCTTATTTAATTACTAATTTAAAAGCAGGTTCAATTCGGGTTTAAATTCATAGTGGATTTGTTGTGAAAAACACCCTTATTTTGTAAAAGTATAATAGATTGATAATATGTTTAATCTATTAAAATAAAGAATGGCATGACAAAAAGCCTTGTTAGGGGGGAATTTTTTGAACAAGGCTATCAAACAATTATTTTTTTGTAAAAAATACGATTTAAGCGTTTGGATCGAGCATCTTTTTGAATAAATCAAACGGGATTTTACTCTTATTTGATTTTCTCAATCCTATATTTCTTATGTTTTCTTTCGCTTGTTGCTGTCTACGCTTCCTATTTGCAGTTAACTGTTTTGTATAGATTGTTATGAAATGTGCAGGCGTACTTTCTTGTGATTTGTTTATCTCAAAAAACTGTACACAATCCTCAAAAGTCTTTCGTGCTTCCCAATCTACGTCTGGCGGCATACGCAATGCGATTGTATAAGCATCTTTTTCAGTAATATTTGTATCTTTACTTATGATATACATATACAGTTTCTTTTGATCTTTACTCATAAACTCATCCATTTCGCGGAATCGTAGTTCTAACTTTTCACCCAAATCAGGGGCATTTATTGGCTGTTTTTCTTCTACTTCTTTATTTGAAGGAGCAACAGAATCTAATATGTCTATTCCCTGGCATGTAGGCACAGTTGGTTTTTCGGCTTGTTCTGTAGATTGCTCCTGTTTTTTACTTAGTTTTTTAGATAGAAACTTTGTAAATGTAGAAAACATATCAATTGAAAACGCCCATTTTTGCTTAAAGTATTCAATGATTTTTAAATAATTGGTATTGAGGCTTAATATGTAAATAGATGGTGCCTTCTTACCATGACGTCTTGTTTTGATTTGATGGCATACCTCAAGGTCCTCTAACCACTTCAGAATAAAGTTGATAATTGGTACAGAGATACCCGATTTTTTACTGATTTGATCTTGTCGCATTTGAGAGAAGCCTTCTTGTACGAGGTAAGATAAAACAACTTCCAATGCCTGATAGCGGCGTGGTGTTTGTACGAAGTATTCTTTAGTGGTTTTACCTTCATACTCGAACAGAATAATATCAATAGCTTTAATTACTTTTTTAACAGATTTATTGATAGCACCTGTAGGAACATGAATAAGGTTTGGACTTAATTCTCGTTTTGCTGTACTTAGTAAAAAGTTATTTAGTAGCACAAAAAACCCTCCTATTTTTTCCACCACACATTTGTTAAGGAAAAGTAGAGGATTTTCTTCACAAGAGATTCACTTTGTGCTAAAATAAACGTATATAAGTGAATAAATTCTATGCGTTAAAAATCCTACTTTCTGGGATTTTTAATTGGTGTCTAGTTTGCCGACCGGAACAACCAATTAAAAATTTGTGAGGTAGGTTTTTTTTGTTTTGATAAACTTATTTTATCGTTCTTCTTGCAGAATATCAATCTTTTGAAAGTAAAAATTACACTAAAGTGTTAATAATGTGTTTATTTTATATAGAAAGCAGTTGTTTGAAGGCCCTTATTTGTCTGAAAAATATTGAGAAACATGTACATTTACCTATTTCTGGAATAAAACCCTCCATTTAGAACAATTGTTTGATATAATATATTGAATATGTCTGAATTTTCTTTCAAGAGGTGTGAATGTATGAACTACTGGAATAGGAAATTACAAGAAGAAATTAATAATGCACATAAGACATATGATTGTTTTGCTGTTGAAGCAAAAGTTTCTAAGTCTACTCTAACTGATCTGTTTAAGTATAATAAAGAAGTTTCAATGTTTAGTGTGTTTAAAATGGCGAAAGTTCTTTTCCCAGATAGAAGAGACATTCATGAAGAATGCTGTATAAACATTTTTGCTCAATATGAAAGAAATGTAAAAATTAACATGAAGAGATTATTTGTTATTGCCTATCTTAACGGTTATTCCTCGATTTTAAAATATTTAGTTGATTTATCTAGCAGTCATACAGATTGTAATGTGAAAAAATATTCTCCACTTTTTAAACTGTTCTATGAACGTCCCAGGGGCGGAAATCCGAAGGAACACCTTTTGTGTTTAGAAGATATTCGAAAAACAGTTCCTAAAAAAGAAAATTTAGATATGGAGATATTTTGTGATATTTTATACCTACTGTCTAGTGGTGATATCGGAGATTTTGGAATGTTTGATACATATAAAGATCGTGTTGTTACCAATATTTCTAAGATTAAAAATCAAGATTTAAAACTCCTATATAATTACTGGATTACTGACATTTGGAGTTATGCTTTATTAAGAAGGTTAAAAGTTAATGAATTTAGAGAACAAAATAATAAATTAATGATGTATGAAAATATAAAATATTTTCCCGTTATGAATGCGATGAACAATTTGAGGCTAGGAGAGAGCTTTTTATTTTCGGATTATCAAAAGTCATATGAGTATACTTTAAAAGCACTTAAAGAATTAGAAAACAAATGTGATTTTAAGTATAGAATAGCTATAAATAACATGAACTTTTTAAAACTTATACACAATATAGAAATAGATACAATTAACTTAGAACAGCTTCATCCAGCAGAATTAGCGTTGTATTTTGTTTTAAGAAAAGAGTATTTAAAAGCAATAGAAATTTTAATGAACTTAAAAAATAAAAATAAAAAACTGACGCCAATTCAGTATTGTTATTTAGGTCAAGCAAAAATGGACCTGGATATAATAGCCGAATCAAAAAAGTTATTCATTGAAAATGGTGATTACTTTTTTGCCCAATATGCAACAAAGGCGTATAATGATTGTAAAGAATTGTTAAAATGTGGAGGCGTAAAATGAAAAAATTAGCCATTTTATGTACTGTATCATTAATTTTATTAAGTGGATTAAGTATTTCAGAAAAAAATAAAGTCCAAAATCCAAATAATGTGCAATATATGGTCGATCCCGGAGGAATGGGCTGACTGTAGAAAAACAAAGAGCGACAAAAGACACCGTTTATACGGTGTCTTTTGTTACTTTATAAACAGTTTTTTTAATGTTTGAGCTGGATTTCAGCGAACAAGAATATCAATTAATCCCAAAAAGGAGCGGTAATATGGAAAATATTCAAAATAAATCTAATTGCGAATCACTTATTGTTCAAATTGTTCAGGCATGTAATGGAGATTTAGAAATCATGGGAAAATTAATTGATTTATATGATAGTACAAACCATTTGGATATTGATTACTCGTAATTAACTAAAAAGTATAGATAAATATATGTACTCTAATTTGTTATTATAATGTGCTCTACTCCTCGTGTTGCGATTGCATTTCTATTTCAATTTCCAGAAGTTGCGCCATCCTAAGAATTTCTTTTTCGATTCTTGGTTTGTGTTCTTCTGGAACATTTCTATATTTTTCAATCAAAATTTGCGCCATACGTTCGATCGGATCAGTTTCACTACTATCTTTTTCTAAAATTTCGTTATCACTCATTTGATGGTGTAAAAGTCTTGATTCACTAACATTAAAAAATCTCGCGATTGTCGGTAGACGTTCAATCTTAGGGACTTTATCTCCATTTTCCCAGCTTGTTACGGTGCTATATGGTGTATTTATTGCTTGGGCAAACTCTTTTCGACTAAGGCCTTTCATTGCTCTTAACTTTCGTATATTTTTCCCAAATATATTGTTATCCATTAGGTATAATCCTCCTTTTATACTTTAGTGTTATTTTTTACACTAAAGTGTTGACTTTCGGCTTTAAGCCGAATACAATGTAATTAAGGGAAGGGAGGGTGAAAAAATGCTAGCGTCAGAAAATAAAACCATTGTACGAGAATATAGGGAATCCAAAGGTTTAAGTATTAAGGAAGTTTCTAAAGGCGCTAAAATTCCAATTGGCACATTATATGATGTTGAAATTGGGAGAAGGAGTCTCAAAGCCAATAAAGCCAAAAAAATGGCTGATTTTCTTGAAGTTCCAATCGAGAAACTTTTCAGACCAACATATTATCGTGCAATACCCATCACAGAATGAATTAACCTCATGTTATTGATTACATTTATTTTGTTCATATTCCTACTAAATGTATTGTAAATGAAATTCGGCTAAAAGACGAAATAATTATCACTAAAGTATAAATTTCTATATTTAGAAGGTTAAAATTCTAAATATTCCGTCCTTTGAAAACTGAATAATCCTAAAGGAGCTGTAAAAAATGGTTTTGAAACGATCGTATCAAACACTACTACTCTTTACGAGTGTACTTTTATTTGTGATGAGCTGCTTGATTCCACTGAATCAAGCCAGTGCGGAGGTAATCAATCGAGAAAGGTATCAGATGGATTGGGCCTATAGTCCGCAGTATGGGAAAGATGTTCGTACAGAGCTTCTAAAGAACGCAAGTGGTCAAATTGCGTATTGTCTGGTATACGGTTTGAAATCCCCAAATGGAGAGGATTTACCCGAAGCGGGCAAAACAGATGATGTATCCTATCGCGTCTTAATGAATGGGTACCCACAGAAAACACCAGAAAATTTAGGGGTTTCCAATTGGAAAGAAGCCCATTACGCGACACAATTAGCTCTTTGGAATGCACTTGGCCAGATTTCCGTTGATGAATTACAGTTCAAAAATGCGGCTGTTGAAAAAGCGGCAAAGAACATCATTCATGCGGCAAATCAAAGCCAGGATACACAAGATGTCTGGATGAATGTCATCCCAACGGATAAACAAGAAGCCCAATTAAACGGTGAATATTTTGAAACAACAACATACAACGTTCAAACAAATGCAAAAAAAGGTACATTCCATGTAGAAATGAACAACGCACCACAAGGCACACGCATTGTCACAGAACAAGGTGAAGTAAAAGAAACGTTCCAACTAGGAGAAAAGTTCCGTATTCAAGTGCCAAAATCCTCTAAGAGTAGTGAACTATCTCTAAAAGTCGTTTCAAATCTAACGAATGTTCATGCAGTCGTATATAAAGGAACAAGTACGATTCAAGATGCAACTGTATTATTAGAACGCAGTACAGAACAAGTAAGCACAGACTTACAAGTATTTTGGAAAGCAAATGGCGCCTTAAAAGTGATGAAAGTGGATGGAAACAAAAAGCCGCTACCAGGCGCAGTATTTGAAGTCGCAAACAGCAATCAACAAGTTATGGGAACGATTACAGCTGACAAAAACGGTATCGCTGAAATGGGTAACTTAGAACTTGGCACATACACTGTAAAAGAAGTGAAAGCACCTGTTGGATATGTGTTAGACGCTACACCAAAGCCTTTTGAAGTAAAAACAGGTGAAGTTGCTGTTGTAGAAATGAAAAATGTACAGATCAAAGGAAATATTGAAATTAAAAAGATTAGTGATACAGGCAAGATTCTCCCAGGCGTTGAATTTACAGTATTTACGCCAGAAGGAAAGGCAGTCACAAAAGTAACAACAGATCAAGAAGGGATTGCGAAAGTACATTCTCTTCCGTTTGGAAAGTATTACTTCCAGGAAACGAAAGGATTAGAAGGTTACTTATTAAATCAAACAAAGTATCCATTTGAAGTAAAAGAGCATAATCAAACACTTACGTTTGAAGTGAAAAACGATCAAGTAAAAGGAAATGTACAGCTCTTAAAAGTAGATGAAGACGGAAAAACGAAATTAGAAGGTGCTGTTTTTATCCTAGCTGATGAAAAAGGTAAGAAAATCAGTGAGCATAAGACAGACAAAAACGGGTTCATCAAAATTGATAATATCCCATTCGGAAAGTACCAATTCATCGAAAAGACATCACCAGCGGGCTATGTGCTAGTAAAAGAGCCGATTCCGTTTAGCATCACTGAAAATGGGAAAACAATTGAGCTAGTTGCAAAGAATACGAAGATTAGAGGATCAATTGAAATTACAAAAGTAGACGTAGCCGATGGAAACAACAAGTTACCAGGTGCAGAGTTTACAATCTATAACGAACAAGGCCAGGAAGTCGTGAAAGGAAAAACAAACGAACAAGGCATTGCGAAGTTCGATAAACTCCCAGCAGGAAAGTACACATATAAAGAAACACTTGCACCACAAGGTTATGTGTCACATGAAGAAACATTCTCCTTTGAAATTAAAACGGATGGTGAAATTATAAAACACACCGTAAAAAACAAAAAGATTGAAGGTAGCTTAGAAATTACAAAAGTAGACGTAGCCGACGGAAACAACAAGTTACCAGGTGCAGAGTTTACGATCTATAACGAGCAAGGCCAGGAAGTCGTGAAAGGAAAAACAAACGAACAAGGCATTGCAAAGTTTGAGAAATTACCAGCTGGTAAATACACATATAAAGAGACATTTGCACCAGAGGGATTTTTAATCAATGAAGAAACATTCTCTTTTGAAATTAAAACAGATGGTGAGATTATCAAACATGTTGTAGCAGATCAGAAAAAAGAAGTTCCACCAACGCCAGAAACGCCACAACCAGAACAACCAAAACCACAACCAGAGAAGCCACAAACACCACAGGTCATTGAAAAACCTGTACCAACACCAGAGAAACCACAACATATTGTAAAACAACTACAACCGATGAAAGAACAACCTAAGAAAGTAGAAAGCCATTTACCAACAACAGGCGGCAAAGCTGAAAATCCATATTGGAAATGGATTGGTGTTACATTTGTCGTTCTTGGTAGCATCCTAGCTGTTTACGTAATTAGAAAACGTAAAAATCAAGAAGTGTAAAACACTCTCAACTGATAAGGGAGGGCGGGATCAAATGTGCATATTTGATGTACATTATCAAATCAATGATAGGAAATATACGAAATCATATTTACTTGCATTGGTGGAAGATGGGTTTCAGTTGCGAAAAAATATCCAACATGTTCTATTCAAAGAGCACCAACAAGAAATTAAGATTCTTTCTACAGATTTAGAGGAATTAGATTTAGTAGCTTTATAAAAACTGATACAAATGGAAAGGTGAGATTGCTATGTGTGGAACATTTATTGGAAGAAGTGCACAAATTCCAACATTTATGAAGCCAAAATGGTATGACATGAGTAAGTCAAATTCCATTGTCATAGGGAATGAAGGGAACAAGATGAATCCTCAATTTGTATTTGGAGAAGAAAATAGAAATATTCTGGTACGAGGTGGAACAGGAAAAGGAAAAACGGGTTTGATGAAGCAACTCCTTAACCTTGTCATGGCAGATCATCAACAAGCGACTGTCTTAGATGGGGAAGGAGAGTATAAAGAATACGAAAAAATGGGTGCTCACATTATCACCTTTACATCAAAAGATTCTTTTCTAAGCCAAACAGAAATAGAAACATGCAAACAATCGGATGTCGTTATTATAGATGAAGGATTAAGGTTGTATTCCAATAATCCAGAGGGATTCATCGATCTTTTAGAAGAACTAGAGGAACTGAATGTAAGAGTTTTTGTGAGTTTTCAAGCGATACCAGAAGAGTTATTGCACAGATTTGATGTGTATTTAGAATTGGACCCACTCATCGCTTAAAACTATACAATATTTCTATTTAACGATATAGAAGGATAAAACAATACAGGAGGATTTCTTATGAAACCAATTAAGCATATGCGAAGTAAACGCGGTTTTTATATTGGTCGAGTTCCACATACAACACATACACCTTCAACAAATAAGCGTACAGAAGCATGGACGGGAAAAATGGGAAAGGGCATGATTTTCTCTTCCCTTCTAGTCACGCTAGACCCCTATAAAAAAGCGCACAAATCATAATATTCATGGGAGGACATTCTTTCACTGAATATCCTCCCTACTTAAAAGGAGGAAGCAAGATGGGAAAACAAGCGTATCAAAATCGTCAAGAATGCTGGGAAACGTTCTGGAAAGAACAAGTAACGGTAGATGGTGAATTAGATATTGAACAAGTAAAGCAAGAACTCTTCAACTATAAAACACTCTTAGATCAAATTAATCAACCTCAAAACGGGATCATGCAACCTCAAATTTTGATTCAATTAGCCGCAGAAGAACGAACAGAAAAGCATCGTGAAAAGGTATTAGCCCTTGCATAAGGCCATTTCAAGGATAGAAAGGAAGTGAAGAAGTGGCGCACAGCAAGTTAGATAGAGAAATTGAAAACTTCATAGAAAAGAACTGGAAAATGCTTTTAGGTATAGGAGCTGTCGCATTTGTCTGGTTTTCTAAAGAAAAAATCCTCACAGAATTGATGAAGCTGGTGCCAACTGTAGTCGGTGTGTTTCGTGGTATTGCTTTATTGATCTTGTTGGGAATTGTCATACGGATTGTCTTACATGGCATCTATTTATATCTAGAAAAGAAGCGGTATCGATATGTATTGTTCATCCCGCACATAGATGATGAAGTTACACCAGATAAGCTAGGGCAAATGATTCGGCATGTACATGGTTCGGGTCGAAAGCCCTTAGAACGTCTGTTAAAAGGTCGCGATTGGTACCGCATGACGATGTATCGTCCAGAGGGAGAAAATGAGCGTGTCCGCTTTTATGTAGGTGGTCCAGAGGATAAGATCAAACAGGTTGTGCAAGCGATACAAAGCGCCTATACCCACAGTGAAATTTATACCGTCCCAAAGGAAGAAATGCCATTTCCAACAAGAAAAGCGGTAGGAGGACGGATGGTATTAAAGAGAAAGCGGCTAGATGCCACGTTATCACTAGCACGCTATACACGTGATGTATTACCGATGTTAGGAAGCGCAATGGAAGAAAAAACATGGATTGATATTGCTTTTACACCAGATAACGGATATCAGCTGACAAAAGGGATTCGAAAAGCAGAAAAGGCCATTCGAAAGAAGAAAAAGCATGGGCTAGATGCCTTTGAAAAAGAAGAAATTCGCGCATTAAATAAGCGGTTTGCAAAAAACGAAGTGGCGTTTCAAGTATCTGTTTCATTCGCAAGTGAGTATTACCCTGGCGTACCTGTTATTAAGAACTTAGGACATATGGTCGCAAGTATTATGGCTGATGTGAATGAGCTGAGATACAGAAGGTTAAGACGCAGTATGCCAGCTGTACCACATCCCGTATACGGAAAAATGATATGGACGGGATCAGAGCTATTAAACTTGTTGCATCTTCCAAATGTAACGGGTGATAAAAACAGCAAGACAGAGCGAAACATCTTGTATCTAGATAAAGGGGAAAACATGATACCGAATGATTTATTGGCCGAAGGCATTTCAATTGGTCATGTGATGCATCCTTATATCAAGGACCGATTAGTAAAAATTCGAGAAGACTTTTTCAAGAATCATGGCTACATTACGGGGAAAGTTGGGTCTGGTAAAAGTACCATTGCCATGAGGTTAATGCAAAGTGTCATTGATAAATGGCTAGAAAATCCGAATGAAGCGGGTGGATTGTCTCTATTTGATCCAACCGAAGATTTGGCATATGTAGCAATGAATCGACTATTGAAAGCGGAAAAGGATGGGAAAGAAGTGGATTGGAGTAAGGTTCACTTTATCCGTTTTCGAAACACAGATCATCCGCCAGCTTTGAATTTGTTTCATCGTTTTCCAAATGAAGATATCCAAACAGTGGTTGAATCCATTATGGAAATGATTAAGTTAATGATTCAAGGGCAAGCACAACAAACAGAACGATTACTAAGGGCGATTATTGGGACGTTACTTTGTGATAAGAGTCAAATTCATACGATTTTAAGTATCCCACTCTTTATTAGTGATGAACTGTTTCGAGCAAATGTAATCGCAAATTTACAAGGTCCAGAACAAAAATATTACTCTCACTTTTGGAAATATGAAGTGGGAAGCGCGTTAGAAGACAGCACACAAGCGATTTTGAACCGATTAGATATCTTTCGTAATACGCTGTATTTAAAGCGGATGTACGGGCAAACGGGCTTTTCTTTAGAAATTCGGAAGTGGATGGATGAAGGCCACCTTATCTTTTACGATTTAGCGGGCATGGGAAAAGAAGATACATTACTTACAGTCGGTTACATTTGTAATCAATATCACCGTATCGCCCAACAGCGGCCGCATGGTTCCAAACTACATTTAGGCGTGATAGATGAAGCTCATGACGTGCCAGTACCCGTTCTTCCAAAAATCATTGCAAAGGATCGGAAACATGGATTTGGATTATGGGTGATTACCCAGCAAGTTTCGGGACAGTTAGACAGAGAGCTAACAGACATGTTAACAGAGGCGGGCGGAAATTACTTTGTATGTAGGCAAGGTCATAATTCCGCGAAAACGCTAGAGGGCATTATGCAAAAGCAATTCCGTACAGAGTATTTGCAAAACCTTCCTAACTTAGTTGTAGCGATTCAAACGCAAGATTATATCAGAGGTGAAGCAAAAAATGTGTGGTGTACCATACGTGTTCCACCATTAGACCGCTATCTACCAAATGGGAAAGCGGCCAATTACAAAAACGAAAAAGAAATTCATGCATCAAATGAATGGACCAGAGCAAAGATTCATTCTTTAGAGCAACAAAATGGGAAAGCAGGATTAGAGATCGACAAAGAAATTGATGAGTTCCTATATGGAAAAGGCAAGTATCAACAAGCCGAAAAAGTCAATTTAACCAAAGAAAAACCTGTTGTGACATCGGGATTTGATGAGTTAGAAAAGAAACTATCTTCTAATGAAGAGGTGAAAGAAACGGTTTCAGAAACAGAGCTAGTCGAACCCACACAACAAGCGCAAATTATCCCATTCCGAAAACAAGCTACGACAACAACAGAAGGAAAGAAAGAAAATAAGCCAGTAAAAGAGCCTGTTACAACAATCGAAAAAGAACAAGCGGTATCAATTGAAACAGAAAATGTAGAAATAAAAGAAGATACACCACAAGAAGAAGTAAGTATTTTCGATAGTTGGGAAAAGGAGTAAGGGGCATGGGAAACATTTTATTTCAAATCACAGATGAACAATTACTCATGAATTTGCATACACACATTTACTTGGATATTGAGTACATTCATCAAAAGGTGTATGTAGATTATACCAAAAAATCGGTAACGAATCGTTTATATAAGCTAGAACAAGCGGGTTATATCCGTTACGAGTATTTACCTGTTACATCATCGAGGAATCAGAAACGAAAATTTGCGAAACCTCAACGGATTTATACATTAACACCCAAAGGAGTTGAAATGGTTCGTGGATTTCGAGGGGAAGTGCATTGGAAAAATAGTTGGTCCAAACGTTCAGCATCCTTTGTGTATCACAGTTTAATGCTAGCAAAGATTGAATGTGCCATGACATTAATATCGAAGAGAGAAGAAAGATTGGAATTAAAGGAATGGATAAATGAACCGCGGGCCACATTTCAATATGCAAAAGGAAAAAGTCGTGTCATACGCCCAGATGGAGTTGCGGTGATTGGTTTAAAAGAAGCGATTGATAAAAACATTGGTGTATTTATGGAAATGGAACGTTCTTACGGGTCAAAAGAAGTATTAGAAAAAAAGATTATCCGTTATAACGATTTCATGGCGCAAGAAGGAAAAGCGGCAGAGTATCGGACGCATGTTGGTATGGGGTATGAAATATTGCAATGGCGCCTGGTATTTATCGCGGGTAGTGAAAGTAGAGAAAAAGAATTGATTCGCTACTTAAAAGGGGTAAGTAGTCCAGAGATACCAGTGTTTATCACACTGTTTCAAGATATATTACAAGACCCATTCGGCAATATTTATCGCAATATTCAGAATCCCGAAAAGAAAGTGAGGCTGTAAAAATGTGTTTCGGTTTATTTTATCGATAAGCGCCAGTATTTTTCTGTTAGTTATCTTTTCAGATTGGTTATTTGAAAGAGTACCAGGATCAAGAGAAGCCTGGGAAGCGGTGAAAAGTAAGGTCGTGGAAATTTACTATACACAAGGATGGGAAGGTGTTTTGCTTTTCTTCCTAGTGGTAGTGGGAATATGGAAGATGGTCGATCATAAGGGGGGCTAAAAGATGCCGTATCCTAGTCTAATATCTTCACATGGAAATCCCATTTTGGTAGGTATTGTCGTCAGTATCGTCATGTTTGTGTTAATCGGGTATGCAATGTACACAAAAAAATGGGAGATGTTCATTTTCTGTTTCTTAGCATGGATGATTCTTTTCATAAAAGTAGTTTTTCCGCATGAAATGGCGGATATTGCATCTAAGTTGGCGGATCATCACCTTTGGATAGATAAGAAGTAAAAAAGATGAGGGGGAGATAGACAATGTTTACCCATAAAAACACTTACGAAAGAGGAAATGTGGGAGAAGTTGAAGCTCAATTTCTAGTGGAAATCTATGAGGGAATAGGTTGTGAGGAAGTACATGAGATTTGTTTGTCTCAAACAGATGTATATATGCAGAAGTTTTATCTGATGGAGAACGGAAAAATTATCGAAATAGAAATTGGATTAAATACAGATGAATTGGAATGGAAGTGTGATGGGGTAGAGCTTACAAAAGAAAAAGCCATGTTAGAAATCGAGCGTGAAATCAGCTGTTATGACATGTTCGAGCAAGCAAGAATAGATAAAGGGTGGATGTTTAAAGAAAAGGCAAACAAGTTTCTTACAGCTTTAAGAGAAAAGGAGAGTGCATGATGGACGAATTGGAAGGTTTGGAGTTTGTAAGGGCGTTTCGGGCTACAGATGGAGCGTCCTTTGAAGTGGGGAGGGATGAAGACAAACGGTATGTGGTTCATGCTAGATTCCCGTATATCACAGGCAGTCAAACAAAACTCAACAATTTTATCAATTATGCAAGAAATGAAATAAAAGATGAATCAACCGCGGTTGGCATGGCTTCATTCGCTTGTGATTGCTACGAACGATCTTTACGCCAGTACCGAAATTGAAAGGGGGATGAATATGGTTCAAAAGGTGAAACAGTGGTTTGCAAAAACATTTGAAAGTAAACAGGGGAAGGCAAGGAAAGCCACAAAGATTCCTTCCTATAAAGGCCGCTTAATTGGAAAATGGGCCTTTTGGCTCCTGTTTTGTTGGATGCTCATTGTATCCATCACAACCGTAATAAAAGGGAAGGGAGATATACAAGCAAAGGCCAGCACCACTCCAAAGGAAGTCACACAAAAACAAAACCTTGCCTCACGTCCAGAAGCGATTGAATTTGCTCGCGGGTTCGTAAAAGAATACTTTACGTGGCAAAGAGGGGATGAAGGCAAGAAGAAGCGTTCAGAGCGCTTACAGCTCTATGTACCGAAAACATTTGATCCACAAGTTGGTTTGGATTTTGCAAGTATACAATGGGATTCCCATTTTCTATACGCAACTGTATTAAAAGTAGATGAGGTCACAGATAAAGAAGCAAATGTAATTTTTAAAGTGAGATACAAATTAAGCCGCATGAAAGCAGATAATAGTGGGCCAGAGGATAAGGAGGTGATCCAGCAAGTGTCGGTTCCTGTTCAATCAGATGGAAAGGCTTTTGTGATTAGTGGATTCCCTCAAATCGTCAAGGTGAATGAAAAAGCAGAAGTACCAGAAGGGAAAGAAGAGAAAGAACGAGAGGAAATTCATGAAATGACTGTAAAAGAAGACATTCGAGAATTTTTGCCAACCTTTTTTAAATCCTATACGACCGCAACACAAAAAGAACTCGCGTATGTTTTAGCCAATACAGATATTAAAGGGTTAGAAGGAGCCATGAAATTTGAAAATGTACTTTCCTCTAAGATTTATCCAGGAAAAACAAAAGGCACATATGAGGTACAAACAGAGGTATCTATGATTGATCCACATTCTGAATCGAAAATGAAAACAGGTTATACGTTGTTTGTAAAACAAGATGGAAAGCAATGGATCGTAACAGACTTAAAAACAAAATAGGAGAGGGGCATGTATATGTTCAATATAAATCATTTTGTGTTAGGAATCGGGTTAGAAGGATTTTTCGAAATGATGAAGACACAAGGAACATACGCGTTATATTGTGCGTTTATCATTGTTATCTTGATCGTAGCGGCAAAGCGCGCATGGGGAAAAGCGATCACATTAATTGTTGGCGGCGGGATTGTTGTATTCTTCATTAACAAGCCAGATGCATTAAAAACAATTGGAACGTGGTTAGGTGGATTATTTGGCGTCTAAGTAAGGGATGGAAAGGGAGAGGGCTACATGAAGGAAAAAGAATCAAAATCTATCATTGTCTATTGTTTCGGAAGCTATATGAACTATATGCGAAGACAGTACGAAATTATGGGGTATCGTCTTCCGCGTGCGGTTACATGGAGGGCACTTGGTTATTTTGCGGCGGTAGAAGCGGGGCTTGTAGCCTTCCGCTTCCTTCCTCCCTTTAAATGGATATTTGGGGATATGATCGATCAAGTTTGGCTCATGTATTATGGTGTGATCCCTCTTTTCCTTGTATGGGGCGCAGATAAATATAAAACAGATGGAAAATCACTTTTCTCTTTTGTTCGGTCCTGGATCACATTTCGTTTACGGAAGCATCAAAGTAGTCGATTGGTGAATGTACCCAAACTTAAAAAACATGTGTTTTATGGTCATGTATGTGTACAACATGACGTCAAAGATTTACCAATCGTACATTCATTCAGTGAAGAAGAGAACGACATACACGCTTATGATGTAACATTTTTACCCCAAAAGGAGGAAGTTGAATATGTTGAAAACGATGAAAAGACCACCATTAAAGCACGTTGAAAAGAATTTAGCGTTTAGTACAGACGGAAAAGTATCCGCAGTGTATGAAGTAGACGGATTTGAATACGATCATCAAGATGAAAGTACGAAAAAAGTATATTATCGCAATCAACTCGCTCTATTTACCCATCAAGAATATGATATCCACTTGCTTGTGATTCCTCGTACAACAAATTCAGATGAAATTCTGGATGAACATATTTCCACTTTAAAAGGGCCAATGGCCCCAACAGGACGCTTTCTTTTTAAAAAGGTAAAAGAATACTTACGAAATGCGGCCATTGCGAAAGAGAACATGGAATATCGCTTTTTCGTTTTAGTACAACTGAATATGGAACAGAAAGAAAGACAAATTCGTAACCCTGTCGTAGAAACATGGAAGTTTATGAAGAAGGTTAGAGAAGGATTTGCAGAGACAGCTCAAAATATATCGGGTATGAATGTGACGGATATTTTAGAAGAGGAAATTGAAAATTATTTAGAAGTAGAAGACGTGTTATTTAGCCAGGTTAGAGGGGCCTTTCATAATACAAGACGTGCGAAACCATCTACAACACGCTTTTTATTCCATCATAACTTCAAACGTGGCATGAAAGAACTAAATCGGGATCAAAACTGGAAAGTAGGTTCTACGGTTACCTTGAAAAATGAAGAAGGAAAGGCGGTAAAAGTACGTCGGCCAGATTTACAAGAAATGGTGCACTTAACGGATACGGTGATTGATGAAAGCCCAGGGCGTTCTCTTATACTCGAAAGACAAAATGAAGAAGGAGAAATCGAAACCTCTCATGTTGCTTTTCTTGCGGCGAAAGATATGCCCGAAATATCGGCTTTTCCTGGTGGAGAGTGGATTTATCGCATTCAATCTCATTCATTAAAGTTTCCTGTTGAAATGAGTATTCGAGCGTATCACTTAGAAAACCAGATGGTCACACAAAAGCTCTCAAATAGTGAATTGGAATTAAACGATCAACGTCAACAAGCAATGGTAGGTGGTCGCACAACAGATTTAACAATTGATCGTAAAGCAAGAGGCGTCAAAATTGTAAAAGATCGATTTGAAACAACAGGAGCACCTGGATATGAACTAAGTGTACTGTTTTGTGTATATGCCGAAGATGAAAAAACATTAAAATCACGCGTCAATACGCTCATTACAGAATATCGCAAAATGAAAATTGAATTGGTCAATCCATTTGGAGAACAGCTAGCATACTTCTACGAGTTCTTACCAGGCTCTAAACGTTATAATACAGACTTTAAGTTATTTGTGGAACCAGGCGTACTTGCACAGGGAATGTTTGGGGCAACGACACAAATTGGCGACAATCAAGGGTTTTACATTGGAAAGACAAAGAAATTAAATCGTCCTGTTTTTATTCGTCCCGAACTAGCGGCGAAAGCATTAGATAACATTGTGACAGCGTTTGAAAGTTTATCAGTTATGTTTGCGGGGCAAACAGGGAAAGGGAAATCTTTCTTAATGAACTTACTCGCTTTCTGGATTGTTATGAGTGGCGGAAGGGCATTTATCATCGATCCTAAGGGTGATCGCACAAGATGGCCCGAATTATTGCCAGGGTTCAATGAGGATACCTTGCAAGTATGGACGCTTGGGAAGAATAAAGAAGATGCGGGCTGTTTAGACCCATTCCGAATCAGCGCAACGATAGAAGATGCGAAGAGTTTAGCACTTGAAATTTTGACGTTCCTATCGGATGTAGGTTTAGAGGATATCCGATATGACTATTTATATAAAGCGATTGAACGAGTGGCGGAAAAAGAAGATGCATGTTTAACTTTGGTTCGTAAAGAGCTAGTGGAAATGAAGAAAGAACCTAACTTATTGCCAACTGAATTAGAACGGTTAAATGCCCTTACAAATCGTTTAGCGACTTTAGAAGGCATTCAGCTAGGAGATTTATTGTTTGGTAAACAAGGTCAAGATTACCGCGTATTAAGTCTAGAACGTCCGTTACAAGTATTACAAATTCAACATTTACGCATTCCGAAATCAGAGGAAAAGAATGAAAGTGTTACAGACAAATTATCTCGTAGTATCTTAATTGCATTAGCGGCATTTGGTAAATCCTTAATGCATTCCGACCGTAGTATTTTCAAAGTATACCTACAAGATGAAGCATCAAGTATTTTGAAAAATAAAGAGGGTGCGGCGTCTTCTGACAAAATCATTCGAGAAGGACGTTATCACAATATCGGCTTGTATTTAGGCACACAAAATGCATCCGATTATCAATCAGAAAACAAAGAGGTTGCAAATGTGGGGATGAAATTCTGTTTTGCATTGAAATACGATAAGGAAGCGGAAGAAATGTTGCGTTACTATAACTTACCGGTCACAGAAGAAAATATCTTAATGTTACGCCAGCTTAGACGCGGCGAAGCCTTGTTCCAGGATATTTTCGGGCGAACCGCGGTTGTAGAAATTGATCCTGTTTTCCAAGAATTAAAGACTGCATTTGATTCCTCTACGAAAACAGACGAAGAACGCGCACAACAATTAGCGTAATTCGTATTACAATACAGATAAGAGTATTCTAAATTATCTGTATATGGAGGATGGAACGATGAAAAAATTACGTATGTTATCTGGATTATGTGTAGCAGGAATGTTAATGGTAACGGGGATTGCGGGTTGCTCAAATGAAACGAAAAGTAATGTAAATCAACAAGAGAGTCAGAAAGAACGTGACATGAAAGAAGCGGATAAAGCCGCAATGAACTATGTAAGAGCCTATATTGAAATGGATCGAAAAAAAATGAATGAATTACAATACAAAAAATTTGATTTTGGAGAAGATCGAATTAAACATCCAGGTGCTAGTAAGGGAATGAAGGAGCGATATGACTTATACCGATTTGACTTAAAAGAAGGAGAAAATGAGTATTACTATCGTGTGAAATACTTTGATCCTGTAGAAAATGCACAGATGGGAATGAAATTGAAAGTAGTAAAAGATGAAAAGGACGGGAAATGGAAAAATTACGAATGGAACTGGGATGGTCATAATAGTTTAGATTCTATTGTGGGAAGTATAGAGCCAGTTCATGTTCATAAATGGGGGCAAAAGGAATGAAAAAACTTTTCTCTATTTGTATGATTCTTGTATTCTTTTTACTACCGTTAGGGCCTCATGTGGCCCTAGCGGAAGATACAAAAACAGAAGAAAAACAAGAACAAAAAGGAGCACGAATTTCTGAAAATCTATTTAGTGGGTACACAGACGGGATTTACAAAGATAAGTATTACGAAATTGATACGTACCAGCCGAAAGAAGACGATAAAAACGTGTTTCAAAAAGTTGGTGGATACTTATTTGGTGATGATAGTGTGGGAAAAGACTTACAACGGATATTGTATACAACTTGTCAATGGTTTGCGAATATGGCCTTTCAGTTAAATGTGATTCTGGGCCAATTAACCATCTTTTTAGTCGATCAAGCGTTGAACCTGGATATTGTAGATACGGTTGCAGATAAATTAGGAGCGGCTATGCAAAATATTGCTGGTATTGGAAAAGGCGGCTTTTTATCTTCGGGGTTATTCCCAGCAATTATCGGCATTGCGTGTGTGTTATCCGCTTGTTATGCGGGATATATCTTTTTTATTAAACGCCAACCCTCAAAAGGTTTAAGTGAATTAGTAAAAACAGTATTTGTCATTGCTTTTATTGTTACGTACATCGGGAACGCAAGTACAATTTTAAAGAGTGCGAATACAATTAGTTCTGAAATTAGTGTAACAGTATTGGCGAAAGCAACGGGAACGGTTGCGGGTGATCCAGGACGTTCTAAAGCAGATGCAATTTTTTCAGTGAAAAAGCAGATTTGGGATTTATTGGTTGAACGACCATATTTGTTTCTACAGTATGGGGAAGATTCTAAAGAAAAAATAGGAACTAAAAGAGTAGATGGATTACTAGCGAAAGCACCAGGTAAAGAACGTGATGATCTAGTTAGAAAAGAAGTAACAGATGATGGAAACCAAATGATGGTTATTTCATCGGTGGGAGAGCGTCTTGTATTTACAGTCATGTATTATGTCGTGAATACATTCGCAGGTGTTCCAGTAATTGCGTTTTGTTTACTAATTGTAGCATTCCAATTATGGTTCCTTGTCATGAGTATTATCTCACCAATCGTTATGGCGGTGGCTCTATTGCCAGGACACCGCAGAGTTATTGAAAGCTGGGCTTCACAATGGATTCGCCCATTGGCATTAAAAATATTTATGTCAGTTATGCTTGTTATCATCTTTACGGTGGCAGAATTACTGTATGTATTACCAGAAGCGGGCGTTGCAGGATATGTGTCTACAATGATTTTTCAAATTCTTGTTTTCGTTCTTTGCTACCTGTTTAGAGGAAATATTGTTGCGGCCTTTAGTCGAGCGCGCGGCGTGTATGAAACGGTCACAAATATATCTCTTATGACTGAAAACTTTGTAGATAAAGGAAAAGAGTACGCTGGAAATACAATGTCTTATATTGGAGACAAAATGGGAGCACATTTTAACAGCGCGGCTGAATTAGCGGCGGCAGGCGGCCAGTTAGAAAATGCAGGGACAGACAACGAAAAGACAAAAGCTAACCCGTTAGTGCAAGCGAATATACCGAACGATTTACCAAATAATCAAACGGAACAAGAAAAAGAAGAGAATAAAAAGAAAGGAAAGCTGATTTCCTTACAGGATCGTGATAAAGAAGGGAATTTACCACAGCAGGAAGAGGAAGGAAAAGAACAAACGACACCAGGTGAAGAAGAGGCACCAATGCAACAAGACCTTATCAGCTTAGATAAGGAAGCATTAGAACAAGAAATGGAAGAACAACAAGAAGGAACAGAAGTAGAAGAATCAGAAATGGAAGTTCAACCAGAACTTGTATCTTTAGAAGATGAGGAAATTCCAACAGGAGAGGAAATGCCAGCTGATATAGAGGGATATGAAGAAGTTCAACCAGAAGTGCCAGAACAAGAGGTACCATTAGGAGATATTCCGCCTGATATAGAAGTATACGAAGAGGTACAACCAGAAGTACCAGAACGAGAGGTACCATTAGAAGAGGTTTCAACTGATATGGAGGCATATGAAGAAATCCAAACAGAGGTACCAGAACAAGAAATGCCACTAGAAGAAGTTTCAAGCGATATGGAGGCATATGAAGAGATTCAAACAGAAGTACCAACACAAGAACTTCCATTAGAGGAAGTGTTACCAGATCATGAAACATTTGAAGAAATCCCATCCGATATCCCACAACAAGACATTCCAACAGAAGAAATTCCGATGGATATTTCAAGAGAAGAAATACAGCCAGAACAGGAAACTTCAACACATATTCCACAACAAGAAATCCCAACACCAATTGAAACAGAGGCAAATGATCCTTTAATACCACATACAATTCGTGCAGATGTAAATGAGGAGGGTGTCATTGTCCCTCATACACCAGAAACAACAAGTGCAGATATTCCAGATGCTATTCCTGCAGAAGTAAATGAGTCTGGGGAGATTGTTGCAAAAAAACCTAATATAGATGTCGAGTCAACTGTACAAGAAATAAATTCTTCTGACTCATTTATCCCAACGGAATCCATTTCCCCTACTGATTTAACACGAGTAAATGAGAAAGAAGTAAGCAAAAATGAACCGATTCAAGGAGAAGCGGAAACAATCGATACACCAGATATACAATATGGAGCTGTAGCCGCGGGAAGTGAAAATTGGATGCCTTCTACTGATCCACAAAACTTAGATAACTTAGATGATTTGGAGCCACAAAAAAAAGATGAGTAGAGTCCTAGACTTTTAGGACTTTACTATTTTTTTACGAAAAAAGGAGCGATATAGCTATGAAACACTGGGGATTAACGTGTATGAAAATGGTGAGTATCAGTATTTTTCTCTGTATTGGGTGTTTAGGGTGGATGAACATAATCATTCTTTTCATACAGAGAGAATGGCCGACAGATTTATTAGGATGGATTGGTTTAGGGTTACTTATCTGGTATACGCTTATTCTTTTAACTCTCCAAATTATCCATAATGAGTTACGTTGCTCTATTGATGACAGGGCCAAACTAGCCTTTTTTATCTGGTTTGTAGGAATCGGTCATTTTGGATTATTAGACTTTATACAAAACCAGCAATCTACTCTTTTAACGTTACTATTTCATGTTTTAGCGATTATACCTATTCTTTTGGCCCTTACATATGGGCTGATTGTTCGAAAGTATTCCAATCAATCTTGATACATGTTGTAAGGGGGGAGGGATGATATGAGACCAGAAATAAAAGAAGTTGTAGATAAAACGGTACAAGAAGAGATTGCACAAGAACAAAAAAAGAAGAAGAAAAAGAAATCCTGGTTACTGACATTTCTTTTTGGGAGTTCTACTTTCACGATAGGATTGTTCGTTTGTATTGGATTTCTTTTATTTATCGTTTTGGGGCAAGGCATTGGCAAAAAAGAAGAGGAAGCACCAGCAACCATCCCAAGTAATGGAATGACGGTTTGTCGGCCAGGTGGAAAAACAGTGGCACCAGAAGAACTACAACCCCACCTGGGCGGCGTTTTTACAGGGAAAGCACAAGCCTTTTTAAATGCAGGAACACAAAACCAAATCGATCCCGTTTTACTAGCGGCCATTGCAAGATTGGAAACGGGTAATGGTACTTCTAATGCAGTAAAGAACTATAACAACCCTGGTGGCCTCATGGACCCTGGTAGTTCACAAATGAAAGGATTCATGAAGTTCGCCACTTTAGATGAAGGAATCAACGCTATGGCACGAAACTTATATAAAAATTATATCGGTATGGGGATTACAACAATAGAAGCAATAGGAGCGAAATATGCACCGCCAGGAGCCGCAAATGATCCGCATGGCACAAATGGTTTATGGCCTGTATTAGTAACAAAGTTTGTGGCGCAAATGGGCGGCCTTACTTTTAATTGTGAAGCGGGAAAGCCAGGCGGCGTTGTAGATACTGGATCAGCAAGCTCACAAGGGTTTATTCGTCCTATCGCTCAAACAACGATTACAAGCCCATTTGGGCCACGCTGGGGCACTATTCATAAAGGTATTGATTATTCTTGCCAAGACGGTGTCACACCAATTGCCGCGTCGAAAGGTGGCGTTGTAGAGTGGGCGAAATTTGGCGCTTCCGGTTCGGGGTTTGGCGGATACGGAAACGTAGTTGTAATCAATCATGGGAATGGATATTGGAGTTTATACGGTCATATGTCGTCCATTACTGTACAGGAAGGTCAAAACATTGGAGTCGGTCAACAGATAGGTGTTTGTGGAAGAACAGGGCAAGTAACAGGGCCACATCTTCACTTTGAGATCAAAACATCTTTGACGTTTGGTCAAGTCGACCCAGCACCTTATTTGCCGAAATAAGCGGAAAGAAAGGGAGGATTAGGGATGAAAAAGGGAATCGTTGGTTTAATCATAGTTGTACTAGTGGGTATCAGTGTATGGTTATGGAATCAAAATCGCACCTTACAGCATAAAGTTGAGCAGACAGAAAAGAAATGGACGGAACAAGTAAAAGAGCTAAAAACAGAGAATCGAGCATTGGAAAAGCGTGTAACAGTTTTAACAGAAAATACCCAAGATAAAGGGCAAGAAGTAGCAAAACAGTTTGTAGAGCTGTTAATACAGAATGATAACAAGCAAAAAGAAAAGCCAGGATTTGAAAAGATCAAAGAAATGATAACAGGGGAAGCACGAAACAAATTATTAAATGCGCCAGAGGATGCACATAACCATATAGAAGATGATGGCTCTATGCACATTCAAACGAAAGCAAAGATAACAGATATGTATTACATCAAAACCGCTGATAATAAAGCGGATGTAACAGTTAAATATGATTATCTTGTAACGGTTGATGGAACAGAACAACAAGAAAAACACACTATGAAATTAAATTTAGTATTAGAAGGTGAGAAATGGTTTGTAGAAAATTATGAGTTCCAAATCAATACAGGAATTGAAGGACCATAGAGAAAGGAATGAGGGGAGTTGGTGAATCAAAATGTATTGCATCATATCGGGTATGAAATATTGCAAGAAACGTTTGTATTGATTCGAAATGTATTTTCCTATTCAAGCCAAGATGAATCCAGTGTAACATATGTGCGAGAAATTGCGGATGCCTTGCATAACATCCCACATTCGATTCAGAAACAGCATGATACATTTTTAGAATTCGAGTTCAAACTGTTAGAAGAAACATTAATGCAAATGGATTTTGGAAAGGTTGCCGCGCAAAACATTCCCTATTTTAGAATGTATGCGGCACGTGTACAGCAATTGTTACAGAAGCGCTATAAAGAGGTGTAATCTAGTGGAAATGGGGCGATAAAGAATGATTGTATTGGGAATTGGGCTGTCAGTTTTGCTGATAGCCTTTTTGTTTATCCAGGTGTATCCGTTCCAGGAACAAAAATTAGAACAGAGAAAATATGATGAATATGGAATCTGGATCATTATTTGTACAGGAGTATGTCTCTATGTTTCGCACCATTTTTTACAGGAAAACACATGGCAATGGGGTTTAAAAATCATAGGTGCAACTTTTTTTACAGGTTTTTCAATTGGATGTGTTGGAAAACAAAGTATATATGATTTTCAACACAAAAAGTTTCCATTCCAGAAAAAATGACGCCTCAAATTCGCTTGTAATTAATTTTAAAGGGATTGTTAATACATTTGGTATCGAATGAGTTTGTGACCCTTATTCAGCCTTTTAAGTAGTTCAAATGAATTTTTAAAGAAAAAGAGGTGTGAAGATGATTCTTTTTAAGGTTATTGCATATATTTTGCTAAGTATAGGAGTTTGTACGCTTGTTTTGGCAGGAATTGCCGCGATTGTAAAGAAACAAATGATAATCGCAAATATAAACCTATTATTGGCCATGTATTATTTTTGTTCGGGAAGTCTTCTGTATTTGTGCACGTTATGGGAAACACAAGATATTTTCCTACAAGCCTTTTTGATTTTAATTGTGGGAATTGCGATCATCCGCTTAAGAAAAAGCTGGTATGTACCGCAAATGCGTACCTATCTTCAAAAACAACAGGAGCAAGCGACAAATAAGAATGATCTGTGAGGAAATCCATGAAAAAAGGAGTGGAGAAATCTTGATACATCAATATGAATTGAACTTTTCAGTGATGTATAGTGGCAAGGTAACAGGCTCACAATCTACAATTATTCCAGCAAGTTCTCTAGAGGAAGCAAATGAAAAATTACAATCGGAAGTAAAACGGCGATTAGGAAAGTGTAGTATAAAAGTGAATGCGGCCAATTTATGTGTTTCAGAAGATAGTCGATATACGATTGAATAAAATAATGAAAAAAGTTCCCTAAAAAGGGAATAGAAGAAGGGAAAATGCAACTTATTCGCGGTATGCATAAACATAGGATGCTGATAGAAGATATTACAAAATTTACAAATTTACGTATAGAAAAAATACGAAACATTTTACAAATATAAATGACTAAAAACACCATTTACAGTATTTGTAGATGGTGTTTTTGTACCTATTATACCGATAGTCTTTTTAGTGTATTTTCAAGTTCATTAGTATTGGCTAAGTATGGAAGAGTTGAAAAATGTTATAAGTGTAATGTTTAAAAGAATGAGTGTAGATTTTGGTAAATATATGTTCTTCCTGACATTAAATTAGGTATAATAGAGATATCTCAATTGACGTGTTTTTTGAGAACTTATAGAGGAAGGGTGAAATTGATTTGGCTAGTAAGTACAACCTGTTTATAAGTCATTCATGGGCTTATAGCAACGAATATGAAGGTTTAATAGAATTGTTAAATAAAGATGAGGATTTTTTATATAAAAATTATTCAGTTCCTAAAAATGATCCGATTCATAATGCAAAGAATGATAAAGAATTACGCGAAGCAATTAAGAGGCAAATGAGTTCGTGTCATGTGGTTATTATTTTAGCAGGAGTATACTCTTCATACAGCAAATGGATTGATGAAGAAATTCAATTGGCTAAAACAGGATTTATCGTTCCTAAAAAAATCATAGCAGTGGAACGCTTCGGCTCTCAAAGGACATCTAAAAAAGTAAAAGACAATGCGGATGTTATTGTAAAATGGAATTCAAAGTCATTAATCAAGGCAATTAAGGGTGAACTGTAAAGGAGGAAGGTAGATATGTATGGTGCGAAAAAAGCACTTATTATAGGTCTGGGTAATTACCCGACAGCTCCTTTAAAAGGAGCGATAAGCGACGCACATAGTGTACATAGTGTACTGCAAAGTAATAGCGATGGTTCTCCTAATTTTGATTGTAAACTTATTACAGACGAATGTAGCAAAGTTGGGTTAAAAGCAGCAATACGTGAGTTGTTTGAAGGTGAAAATGATGTTGCTCTTTTGTATTTCTCTGGTCATGGGGTTGTAACATCTACGGGTGGATATGTGGCTACAACTGATTATCAAACAGATAATGAAGGAGTATCCATGCATGATATTTTAAGTTTCGCAACTGAATCAAAAGCTAAAAATAAAATTATTATATTAGATTGTTGTAATTCGGGGATGTTTGGTATACAGGACAGTAATAAAACAACGGGATTAGCTTCTATTTGTGAAGGAATGACAGTTCTAACAGCTAGTAGGAAAAATGAACCGGCATTAGAAGTTGATGGTTCGAGCGTATTTACATCGTTGTTAGTAGAAGCATTACATGGTGGAGCTTCAGATTTGATGGGGAACATTACACCAAGTAGTGTATATTCTTATATAGATAGAACGTTAGGCGCATGGGATCAACGACCAATATTTAAAACAAACGTGTCTACATTTACATCATTAAGGACAGTTAATCCGCCTATTTCTGTGGAACTCCTTAGAAAACTAAGCGAATATTTTGCTAGTCAAGAAGAGTATTTCTCATTAGATCCATCGTTTGAACCAACAGAAGAACCACGTAATCCTATAAATGAAGAGATTTTTGGAAATCTTCAGAAGCTAGCACGTGTTGGATTGGTAGTACCAGTTGATGCAGAACACATGTATTATGCTGCTGTGAATTCAACAGCTTGCCGTTTAACTGCTATGGGATATCATTATTGGAAGTTGGCAAAAGCACGTAAGATATAAAAGTTGGTATTTAACCTATAATTAAACTAAAAAGAAGCTAGTATACTAGCTTCTTTTTAGTTTAATTATTTTTGTTTTGTTTAGGTGGTTGTGCAGGTGGAGCGGGAGGTCTAGGTGTTAAAGGTTTATCATTTAATCCACCTTTTTTTATAGAACTTTCTTGTAAACTTTTATTTTTTTCCATTATAATTCCTCCTGTACAAAATATTATGCTTTTAAGGGAATTCAATTATTAAATTAGATTTATCTTTAGTGATGTACACTGCTTGCATAGAGTAAAGTTTTTGAGCATCAGAATTTCTGTATACATCTACATCTCGAATGAAAAGTTCATTATTATCGAATGTATCGGAAAAAGCTTCAACCCATCCTTGATACATTAAATCATTTTCTAAATCTCTAATAATTACCCAAACGGATTGTGGTGAATCGAATACATATGACCAAACATCTAATTGACCAAATTTTTTGCTGACCCCTATTTTTTTTGCTAATTTATGCAGAAATTTACGATTAAGTATTGTAGAAATAACAAAGGCTAATAATATCGCCACAAATGTGGCAATTACAACTTCTTTGATATCTATAGATGCTTGTTTGTTGACTAGAGAGTTTAGGAAGCTAACTTTCCATGTAGGGATTAGTCCTTTCATTATAACGAAAAAGTTATTAATAGAAATGAATACATATAATAAAAAATACGATGCTAACCCTAGTATAAAGGAGTGAAGTAGAAACATTTTAAACTCTCTTACCCTATGAGGTGTTAGAGTATCAATGAATAGTAATGAAATAATGCCAGGGAAAAATATAAGTAATAGTCTGATTGTTAACTCTGAAATTTTGTTCAATCCTCCTTTTAGGCTAATTTATAGTATATATTTTTAGATATTTAATTATAACAGAGCTGTATAGTAAGTGGTATGTTTTGTTGTAAAATAGATAATGTAAAGGAGATTTATATGAGATGGATTTTGAAGAACTTTTCTGAAGGAATACAAATTAATATGTTGACATAAGGGCTTAGTTGCGTGTGTATCACTTTTTTATGTACAATGAAAGAAAAACATCATATGAGATGGGGAGAGGAAAACCCATGTCCAACCAACAATTAGTGAATTTACGCATTGATTTTGCTTTTAAACAATTATTTGGCACAAGTGGAAATGAAGATATTTTGATTGCTTTTTTAAACGCGATGTTGCAGGATTCTTTAGAATCACCTATTGTTTCGTTACAATTAGAAGATCCACACTTGCACCGAGAACATGAAGAGGATAAATTATCGATTTTAGATATTTCCGCTACATTAGATACAGGTACAAAGGTAAATGTAGAAATACAGCTGAATAACAATCATGATATGATTAAGAGAAGTTTATATTATTGGGGAAGGCTATATACATCCCAGCTACAAAAGGGAATGCCGTATAGTTCCCTTCATAAAACAATTACGATTAATTTGTTAAATTTCGTTATGTTTCCTGAATACAAGGCATTCCATACAACAGGCATTCTATGGAATCAACAGCAACAAAAGAAGTTAAGTGATGATATTGAAGTTCATATTGTGGAGATTCCAAAGCTGATGCAACAGTGGCGGAATGAACAAGTAAATCCCTGGGAAGATTCGTTTGTTCGTTGGTTATTATTACTTCCAGCGAATGAAGATGAACAATTAACCCAAACATTGGAGGATATTGCGATGAGCCAAGACCCGATTTTACAAAAAGCCATGAATAAATGGGAACGTATGAGTCAAGATTCTTCTTTCCGACAAGCGTATGAAGCGAGGGAGAAAGCGTTGATGGATGAAGCCGCAAAATTTGCTTATGCAGAACAAAAAGGGATTGAAAAGGGCATTGAAAAAGGGAAAATACAGCTTATTCGTGGTATGCACAAAAACGGAATGCCAATAGAAGATATTGCAAAGTTTACAAATTTACGTATAGAAGAAATACGTAACATTTTACAAGCCTAAATGGTTAAAAATAATGAATATCCATTGCCATATAAAAACGGATACGCACTTTTAAAAAGGGTATCCGTTTTTATATGGATGATGGGTATCTCGCGTATATGCATCATACCCCGTAATCATCAGAATAGAAAATTAAAAGAGCGTAATTTTTGCTGATTTTATACATAACGGCTTCTCAGGATTGTGTATACCATTTAGTAAGAGCTTTTATCACTTTTCTTCTTAATCGTGGCTTTAACTTTGCTAAAGCATCTTGTAATTGATCATTTGCCATTAAAAATTGAGTATCTAGCATTAAATAATATGCAGCATCATTTACATATTTATTATGGCGTGTATATTGTTTCCCATAAGTAGTATGATTTTCTCTATTTTGATTCAAAGTTTCAATATTTTTATAACAAGCTTCT
Organism: Bacillus sp. FSL K6-0069; assembly: GCF_038007785.1. Classification (NCBI taxonomy): domain Bacteria; kingdom Bacillati; phylum Bacillota; class Bacilli; order Caryophanales; family Bacillaceae; genus Bacillus; species Bacillus sp. FSL K6-0069. Next base: position 47,758 of record NZ_JBBOXN010000003.1, read on the forward strand.
TTTTTTATGTCATATATATCTTTAGTTTTAAATGTTAGTTTACCTCTAGGGTGCCTATTTACAAACAAAATTTCATTTTCATATTTTAGACTATTGGGTGTATAAGAGGCTTTAGCATATTTGGTTAATAAAAAATCGGGGTGCATAATAATGTCTTCGACTGGGACTTTAAAACCAACCTTTATCAATTTGTGACCATAAGCTGTATCTAAATTCCTATTAAAGCATTGTCCAGATAGCAAAATATTTGTATCAATTTCGAATGAAAATTCTGGATTATTTAAACCGCCAATGTCTATTTGGCGTAGGACTTGTGCTAATTCGATAGTATTTAAAGAGCGATAAACTCGTATAAATCCCCCCTCTTCTACTAATTCACATACTTTTAGCATGTATTGAACATGATTATAGATATTCTGGATGTCTCTAATCGCTTCATAAAACATGTCATCAGGAATTGAATTTGCTAAGGACAAGGTATCTTCAAAGTATTTATGGCGATAAACATTTTGTCCATATTCAATGGGCATATAGTATGTCTCTTCATATCCTAAACGTCTTTGAATATTAAAGGCGAATTTAATTAAGGATGTTAGATAATATCTAGTAAAATTATACCGTTCATTATCAATGGTAAAAGGTACAATTTCTATATCATTTATTGTGCCACCTTCAATACAAGCACCCACTAAAGGAGAGCGTACCCGATAACGATAGAGGTTTGCCAAATTTGATGAAGTTGTATCATGGAAATAATATGTTTCTTGGTCTTCACAATCTTGAACGTATTTCATAAGCCCTCTCCTTGTATTAAGTGCTTATCTTGGTAATGTGAATTCTTTTTCTTTAGATGGATCTGCAGTCCAACAACTACTAATATTATAGGTTTTGCACATTTTATATGCCTCTTCACTCAGCCATTGTTTGGTTTTAGCGAGATTCTTAGGTCTAACTTTTTCCCCCCTTATTGTGTTGTCTCTCCAGTCATAAAAGTAAATTTTCTCCGGTTCTTCTACATCTTTTCTATAAGGTGCAAAGTCTCTTGGTTTTGGAAGCTGTCTGGGGCTTGTGGTATTTGGAATTTTGCTGTTAATTTCCTCATAAAATTTCTTTGGACTAAAAGGTTGTGAAGGACTTGAAGTTAATCCTAGTGCTTCGCAAATGTCCCCGTATTTGTCCCCTAAATACGGATTAATAATAAATCCTTTTTTGACGGCAACTTCAAAGAAGAGATTTTTATTTCTTACTCCAATAGCAAGTGCATGAGGCGTAGAATCTATTATGTAAATAATACTAAAAACAGCTTTATTAATGGTTATTGAAAATTTCACACGTTGAAGGTCTTGTTCGATCATACTGTTATACAATGGCTCTAGTCCTGTTAATTGCATTTGTAAAGCCCTCCTATAAAATAATGGTCCAATTATAACGTTTAATTATTCGGAATAATATAATTATAAACCATTTGCAAATTAAGGTAAAATAAAAAACAGAAAACAAGTTTTACAAAAGATACAAAATGTTAAACTCATAAGAACTAGCGATATCATGCGATTTTCTATGGTATTACTGTTTTTTTTTCGCTATAAAATAAAAAGAAAAAGATTATCAGTTTAACAAAATATAGTTATTGTTAAAGTAAGTTTTACATATTGTAGCTTACAACAGAGTTTTAGGAGGTCAAGTTTTATGACGAAAGGGGGACGAAAACCTGGGGCAAATGAGCTAATTCGTTCAATAGAAAAAATTGAAGAAATGAAAGATTGGCTGTTGCAAAATTCCTCATATCGAAATTACTTTTTATTTTGGAATTAACACAGGTTTACGCATTAGTGACATTTTACGGTTGTGTGTAAAAGATGTTCGTGGAAAAGATGGCATGAAAATTAAAATGGAAAAAACAGATACAACGGTAGAAGTGTATTTCAATTCAGTCTTACAACAAGAAATTGCGAAATACACAAGCAATCGTGCTGATTCTGATTGGATTTTTCCAAGTCGTCAAGGGGATAAACCCATTACAAGACAAATGGTACATAATTTCTTGTATAAGGCGACCGAGGCTTGCGGTATTGATTCAGAACAATGGGGAACACATAGTATGCGAAAAACGTTTGGATATCACTATTATCAGAGAAAGAAAGATGTGTACTATTTGATGAAACTATTTGGCCATGCGACGCAAGGTCAAACTTTACAATACATTGGTGTCGAAGCTGATGAAATTCGTAAAACAATGGAGGATTTCACTTTATAAGAATCCAAAGGGGGAAACCAGAGTATGAAAGAGGGAAGATTAGAACAGGAAAGTAAATCCCGAAAGTACGAACGTATTTTTATCATCTCATTTCTTACCACGATAGTTCTTATTATTGGAAGTATAGTTGTTGTAGGGCATACAGGTTTTAAATACATAAAGTACTTGGCGGTAGCAATTATAGTCAGTATAAGTATTACTAATGATATACAAAAAAGATATAAGAAATATTCTAATTTAAGCAATAAAGAATAGGGGGGTATAGATGGAATGTGTAGAGTTTGAAATTCTAAAAAGTTATGAATCACCAACAGTTTATTTTTGCGAACATGAGATGAAAAATAGTTGTTTGATTGCAATTCCATCCTGGAATTGGAGTTTCTTAATAGATTACACGATTAATTTTATAGATGAAAAGCCTAGGTTAATGAAAGCATTGGAGAAGTATGTTTCTTATCATCTTGTGGAGAATGTTGCAGATGCATTTTATGACTACGCGTTTAGCCAATTCGATTAAGATTTTCATAAGGGGGAGCATAATGAATTTTAAAGGGGCGGTAAGTAGTATTTTAGTAATGGGATTACTATTTTCGGGATGTTCAGCAATTCAAAATTCAAATCCTGCAAAACAAACAAGTGGAACACAAGATATTGCACAAGTTATAGAGTTTCCATCAAATAAGTATCCGGAAACCGCGGCGCATATTAAAGATGCGATTGCAAGTGGCAAAACAGATATTTGTACAATTGATCGGGGTGGAGCCGCAGAAAGAAGAAAACAATCATTAGCAAATGTTCCAACGAAAAAAGGATATGATCGGGATGAATATCCTATGGACCTTTGTCGTGAAGGCGGAAAAGGTGCTGATATTAGGCATATAAAACCAGCTGATAATCGTGGCGCAGGTGAAAATTGTTGTAAAGTAAATTAGGAAATTGATTGCAATGGATATAATATTAAAGATCCCTAGTTACGGAATTAATTGTAACTAGGGATCTTTAATAAAAGTTTCGATCAACTTAATACATATGGATTTGTTTTTGACGGTTTAACTTTCCTTGCAAATTTAAATATTGAGGTTTTTCTTGTTTCTTCTCATCTATTACTATTTTTGAAACTTTATAATTTATATCGGAAAAAATAGCTATATGTTTGATCCCTTCTTCAAACTTTTGCATAACTTCCTCAACAAGTGATTTATTATAAATCGTAATAGAAACGGAAGGAATTCGCTTTATATTATCTTTATCTGCTTTTTCAACCCAAGGAGAATAAAGTGAAATGCTATGGTATGGGAATGTTTCAGTTGGTTTGTTTATTGATTTAATTCGACCATGAAGGCAAATGGGATGATCTGGAGATGTAGAAAGGTAGTCGAAAGCCTCCCTAAAATTCTCGGTATCATAAAAAAATTTATTCCAATCAATCTTTTTGTTATGAAATTTTAATACTACAAGATTACGTAATTCTCTGTCTTGATCTTCAAGTTGAGTACGTAACTGCATAATTTTTTTCATAGATGCAAGGTAAGAAGAAAGCTTCCCTTTATTTTCATAAACTTTTTGAGGATTCTTTTGTTTGGCACCTGTTGGTACTAAAACATCACTAGCTACAGCGCTGTTTTTCTTTTTGTGTAAAGCGTTTTTAATAACATGTAGTCTAAATTCATACTTTCCATTTTCTAAGCTAGTCATTAAGTCTTCTGCACTTCTTGCAATTACTTTAACTTGATCAGCAGTGTTGAATTGGCAAGTTTCAATATGTTTTTCTTTACCAGCTAAGCGAAGAAATGCTCTTACTTTTATTGTTTTGTCATTATATTTACGTTCGAACTCATCCACAAAACTAAGTTGTTTACGACAATTTTCATCAGTACAGTATAAATCAGTTTGTAAGGCTTCATTTTCTTGAATCTCATCAATCCCGACAATTCTATTTAAAAAGGGATGATAAGCACTAGACATTTTAATTCCCATTTTACACCCTCCTATATAAATTGAATGTTCTTTATTTTATAGTATCAAATATTTCAAGGAAGATAATGGGTTATTTTTAAAAACAGTTATTTTAGGGGTACGGAAACGATTCTGGGTATGAGGGGCCACTCTGGGGTTTAATTACAAATTAAAGAAAGAACTTTATTCAAGTTCTTTTAATCTACGATACAGAGCGGCCTGACTCACACCTGTAATCTGGCAGATTTCCTTAACAGTTTTATTGGTATGCTTCCTTAATTCAATCGCATGATTCATACCTGGGTGCTTGTCTGTATATTTCTTCAATCTTCCTCTATACACTCCTTTTTGTTTCGCTAACTTTATTCCCGCACGTTGTTTCTCCTTAATCATTTCTCGATCTAGTTCACTAAAGGCGGCCATGACGGTTAAAAAGAATTTTCCTGTTGGCGTTCTCGTATCTATTCCTAAATCTTATTGTTGAGATAAGAGAATTCTTTCCTTTATTTTTAAAATGATTTCATCAGGATTAATTTTTTTTGCTGATGGAACTCCTAAGATAAGAGAAGCACCCTCACTTGCATATACTTCTTCTCCATTTTCGTGAGAAACAACAAATAATCCTTGTCCTTCAAATTCAATATATATAATTTCTTTGATTTTTTTTACATTTGTTTGTATAGACCTATAGATTTTATATAAATCTTTACTACGGTTTTCTCCCCCCCATACGTATAGGCTCTTGTTCGTTTGTAAAAATTAATCCCTCTGGGTTGTTTCTATTTAAAATAAACCATAATTTTTCATCTGTAGGCAATAAATATTCAGATAGATTTTTGGAGTCATTATTTATAATGTTTTGTTGTTGTATTTCATAAACATGGAAAAAAATGTGGATATTTCTAAAGTTGAATTAGACGTAAAATTATGATTTTGATGAAGTTGCTTGCCATCTTTTAATAGAGTGCCTTTACTATTTTGATAATCTTTTAGTGCTATCTTTTCAGGTGATTCTTTAGAGTTATCAGTTGCTTGAGCAATTTTATTCATACTTATTAATGCAATACTAAAAAATACAACTAAAATTATAGTTCTCGTTATTTTTTTCATAAACTTATTTCCCTTCTTATTTTCATTTAATATTCTCTACTAATATCTTGAACTGTTTCATTCCACCAAAATCTATCGTTATTTTTAAATGATTCAAAGTTATGTTGATAATGATCTCCATACCAAGGATCCATATAAGTAATATAGTTCATATTATTTATACCTTTAAAATAACCATCTAACACAAGAAAATGACCAATATTCCCTCCATTTTTCCAGTTAATAAGTGTAATTATTGGCTTATTGCTATTAATTTGGCTTCTAAACCCATCATAAGAAAGAGTTCCCCTATTAATTGTTGAAGTTAAACCAAAATAATTAAGACCATTTTGTATTTCTCTAGAAGTAGCTGGATAATTGTATAAGCCACCTTTTACATATCCTACAAATTGCTGTTGTGTAGTTGGTTGCCCCAAATAGTTTAAAACAGATACTGAAGTACCTGCCCAACACCAATTAGACTGCTGTTGTTTAATATTAGGAACATTTAATTTAACAGTTGTTGTAGAATTAGGTGGATTTCCATTTATAAATGCCGAAGCAACATATGCTTTTTTACCGTTTTTAAAAAAATAAAACCAACGATTATCTATACTTCCAGTCCAATAATCCTTTAATCCCTCTCCATATTCCCAACCATTGAAGTAAACGGTTTGATTTCCTTGAAGAACATCTATTATATTTCCAGTTAAATTTTTATTATCGCGCACATTTACTCCGATGGGAGCAGTTACACCTGAAAATTCAACTTCCTCGGCAAACACATCATTGACATTAGAAAAATTCCACAGAGATAAAATAAATGCAACTATAATTAAAATTCTTTGTGCAAGCTTCATCTTCTCACATCCTCATATGGTATGTTTAAAACACTATTAAAACGAAAAATTAAGTTGTTTAACTTTTTAAAATTTCAAGTACACACTACTTTTTTATAACTCATGATGTAATACTCCTTTCATTTTATTTCTATACTATTTTAATTTATTCAAATATCCTTATAATACCTCTTGGAATTCTAATATGTAATAAATATGACACAATTAAAATCTAGTTTTGGAATGCTCTCTAGCTAATAAATAGGATCATAAAATGTGAGAAAGATAGTTAAACATGGCTGTTATAAGAAAATAGTAGATAGAAAAGGAATCAATCAATAATAAATCATAAAAATACCCCTAGAGAAATTTGCAGGCATTTTTTATAGATGAAGTATTCAAAATCATCCCTTCAACTCATTTTTTAGAAACATCCTTACGCCCTTTAATTTTAATATTCTGAATTCATTTTGGGAATAGACAATACTTTATAGATATGAATATGTAATTATTCATATCTATATAAATACTTTGAAAGTAATTGTATATTTAATTTTGTAATTATATTTTTTATTTTACTTATATTGAAGGGGGAAAATGTATGAAAAAAACTGTTATTACATTGCTTGCTGCAGGAACAATGTTAGGTGCGCCTTTTTCAACTGCATTTGCAGAAGAACAAGCATCCCAAAAAGAAGTAATGGATAAAATGGAAGTGCAACAAAAGAATTGGAATGAGGAACAAGGAAGTCCATCATTTCTTTCAGGTGAATTATCTGATAAAAAGGTAGAAACTCAAAAAGCAGTGAAAGAGTTTCTTGAAGAAAATAAAGAACTATTTAAGGTAAATCCACAAACGGATCTGACACTGAAAGAAGTGAAATCGGATGATTTAGGTATGAAACATTATGTTTATACAAGGTCTGTAAATAAGGTGCCTGTTGATGGTGCACAATTCATTGTTCATACAGATAAAGAGGGCAAGGTAAAAACAGTAAATGGAGATGTTCATCCGGCTGCTGCAGAAAGTTTAAAAGGTGATACAGAAGCAAAGATTACAAAAGAAACAGCGCTTTCAAATGCTTGGAAACATATTAAACTTACAAAAAATGATACATTAGTAAAAGTAGATGGAAACACATTAGACCAGGTAAAAGAAAACTTAGATTCTACAAATGAAAAAGCGGACTTAGTTGTATATGAAAAAGACGGAAAGTATTATCTAACGTTTAAAGTGCAACTGCAATTTATTAAACCTTATGGAGCTAACTGGCAAATTTATGTGAATGCAGAAGATGGATCAATCATAGATTCATATAATGCAGTTACAGACGCAGATAGCGCTCAAAAAGGATATGGATATGGAGTATTAGGGGATCGAAAAGAACTGAATACAACATTTGATAGTGTACAGAAAAAATACTATTTAAAAGACACAACAAAGCCTATGAATGGAGGCTATATTGAAACATTTACGGTAAATCATAGTGATGCAGATTATCCAGTTAACTATCGTCTACTGGATAATGATAATGCTTGGATAAATAAAGATCAAGGACCTGCGGTCGATGCTCATTATAATGCTGGAAAAGTCTATGACTACTATAAAAATATTCACAATCGTAACAGTTTTGATGGAAAAGGAAAAACAATTCGCTCTGGTGTAAATTATGGAGTAAATGTAAATAATGCATTTTGGAATGGGCAGCAAATGGTTTATGGAGATGGTGATGGGCGCATATTCTCTCCACTTTCAGGTTCCCTTGATGTTGTTGCGCATGAATTAACTCACGCTGTGACACAGTATTCAGCTGATCTTCGTTATGTAAATCAATCAGGTGCATTAAATGAATCTTTCTCTGATGTATTTGGATATTTTGTTGATCCAACAAATTGGGATTTAGGAGAAGCTGTATATACGCCTGGTATTTCTGGAGATGCACTTCGCAGTTTATCAAATCCTGAAAAATATGGCCAACCTTCTCATATGAGGGATTATCAATACCTTCCTGCAACTGAAGAAGGCGATAACGGTGGGGTACATATTAATAGTGGTATTCCGAATAAGGCTGCATATCTGACAATCAATGCTATTGGTAAAGAGAAAGCAGAAAAGATCTATTATCGCGCGTTAACAACATATTTAACACCAACAAGTGATTTTAAACAAGCTCGTACAGCTTTATTACAATCCGCAGCTGATTATGATGGCTATGGTAGTGCAACCTATAAAGCAGTAGAAAATGCTTGGAATCAAGTGGGCGTAAAGTAAATTAAAATTCGTTTATAATATTTTTATGTTTTTAACATTTAAATCATAAAAGGACCTATGTCTTGTTAATACAAGTAGGTCCTTTTATTGTATTAATTATATTTATTAAATGTTATAATATGTGTAAACGATAAATGGAGGTTATTATGAATCTTTCATCAAGTGTAAGCAATCAGGTACTAGATCAAACAATGATTTTGGTTGGACTGGAATCCAATTTAGCAATGATAGAATTTAACTTAGATACAGAGGTAATTTGGGTAAATGATCATTTTGCACAAGCTTTAGGTTATACAATCAGTGAAATGAAGAACATGGTACATAAACAATTTTGTCCCCATAGTTTTATAAATAGTAGAGAATATAATCAGTTATGGGAGAATTTAAAAAAGGGAATTAAGTTTCAAAAGAAAATTCAAAGAGTTGGTAAAAAAGGCGATTTAATTTGGTTTGAGGCTACCTATATTCCAATTAAAAATGAACAAGGGGTAGTAGATGCTGTACTAAAAATTGCAACGGATATTACAAATCGTGAAAATCAAACAAGAGAAGTTGTTTCACATTTAAAGAATTTATCTATAGATTTAGGAAGTAAAGTCGACATTAATTCTAAGGAAAATATGAAAGCTCTACAATCTTTAAAAGAACAGATTAACTTAGTAAGTGAAATTGCTCAAATGATTAAGGAAATTTCTTCCCAAACTAATATTTTATCTTTAAATGCAGCAATTGAAGCGGCAAGAGTAGGAGAACATGGACGTGGATTTGCAGTAGTAGCAGAAGAGGTAAGAAGATTGGCAAGTAATGTTGATGGTGCAATAAAAAAAATAAATTTAAATGTAGAGAGTATCACAAATGGTGTAACCATTGTTAGGAATGTGACTGAAAAATTACAAAGAGAAGTGATTAATAATCAAATTGAAATTAGTAATACTATGGAAAAGTTCGAAAATATTGTGGGGTGAATATAAGCATAAAGAACTATCTTTTGAAGTTAAGCTATAAATTATACATAAAAAAGAAAGGCATGTCTTACATGCCTTTCAAGTGATTACTATTTTCTAAAGTTTTAATAATTATGTTTAATAGTAAACTCGCTCTAATCGGATACGTAAATATTAAAATAGTAGGGATACCGCCCTAAATCCATTAACACTATTTTATGGTTTTCGTTTCTATTCACTTATAGTTTGGCTGTTACTGAATCCTACCTGATTAGAATTTTGCTTATATCCAAGGTTGCCTCGTGTGAAAATAAGGATAAGCAAAGCAATAAAGCCCAACCCTATCACTACAAGGGGTACCGCCAGCATTTCGGAAAAAAACCACGCTAAGAGAATTTATCTAAAAAAGAGCCGAAATTTACCCCGTTAAGAGTAAATTGGCTCTTTAATATGTAGAGGGTGCATAGAAAACTTAGAGGGTTATTAATTCTGTGTTTATTCGAGTTTTCGTTGATTAATTGCTCGATAAAGAGAACCTTGTGATACACCAGTTCCTTCTACAATTTCTTTAATAGAGTATTCTTTACTGTCATACATGCGTAATGCAATTGAGAGTTTTTCTTTTTCTAATTTGGGTCTACCTAATTTTTTTCCACGTTTCTTACTTGCTTCTAATCCTTCTTTCACTCGTTCTGCAATCAAATTTCTTTCTAATTCTGCAATGACACACATCATTTGCAACATAGCCTTACCTGTAGGCGTTCCTGTATCCATATTCTCTTTCAATGATACAAATTGAACTCCTATTTCTTCGAACTGTTGGATAATACTTAGGATATCTAATGTTTTCCGTCCTAAACGTGAGATACTTTCAACTACAACAGTATCTCCTTTTCTTATCACATCAAACAAATTTATAAGACCTTGTCTTTTTCGAATTGTTCCAGTGAATTTTTCTTGAATGACTTTTTCACATCCATATTCAGTAAGTGAATGGATTTGCCGATCTAAATTTTGATCAATCGTAGATACGCGTGCATAACCAATAATCATTTGCTTCCTCCTGTACAATCATATATTTTCATTGTACCGAAGGTTCATTTATTGTAAAGGTATTTGGTAATACTTTTGGTAACTATTTTTTGTAACTCGAAAACCCTTATAAATATAGAAATAGAAGCAAGGGGAGAAATGTTACAAAAATATTGGTTTTTGGTAAGAGTTCTTTTAATGGATTTTTTTATAAAATACAAATGAGATTAACCTTGATTAATAATAAATAAATAAATAAATAAATCTTTGAAAATCCAAAGAATATTTTCAATTATTTTAGAAAAGACTGTTTTTTTATAATTTATAGTATGTACAAGCCCTACATTGAATAAATTTTTTAAAGAGAAAGGAGGTATATAATGTCAGATGAGAATGAAGAAGAGTATTCAAACGAATTAGCCCAAGCTGATTTCATATCTGCTGCAGCGTTTGATCCTAGTCTTGTAGGCCCTACATTGCCGCCAACTCCACCATTTACACTACCGACCGGTCCGACCGGAGCTACTGGTCCCACTGGAGCTACTGGTCCTACGGGAGCCACTGGTTCTACCGGAGTTACAGGTCCTACGGGAGCCACCGGTCCTAGCGGAGCCACTGGTTCTACGGGAACTACAGGACCTACCGGAGATACAGGTCCTACGGGAATTACAGGACCTACCGGAGTTACAGGTCCTACGGGAGCTACTGGTCCTACGGGAGCTACTGGTCCTACGGGAGCCACTGGTCCTACAGGAGCCACTGGTTCTACCGGAGTTACAGGTCCTACGGGAGTTACAGGTCCTACGGGAGCTACTGGTCCTACGGGAGCCACTGGTTCTACCGGAGTTACAGGTCCTACTGGAATTACAGGACCTACTGGAGCTACCGGAACAACTGGTTCTACAGGACCTACTGGAGTTACAGGTCCTACGGGAGCTACTGGTCCTACGGGAGCCACTGGTCCTACGGGAGCCACTGGTTCTACCGGAGTTACAGGTCCTACTGGAATTACAGGACCTACTGGAGCTACCGGAACAACTGGTTCTACAGGACCTACCGGAGTTACAGGTCCTACGGGAGCTACTGGTCCTACGGGAGCCACTGGTTCTACCGGAGTTACAGGTCCTACTGGAATTACAGGACCTACTGGAGCTACCGGAACAACTGGTTCTACAGGACCTACCGGAGTTACAGGTCCTACGGGAGCTACTGGTCCTACGGGAGCCACTGGTCCTACAGGAGCCACTGGTTCTACCGGAGTTACAGGTCCTACTGGAGTTACAGGTCCTACTGGAGCTACTGGTCCTACGGGAGCCACTGGTCCTACGGGAGCCACTGGTTCTACCGGAGTTACAGGTCCTACTGGAATTACAGGA
>NZ_JBBOXN010000004.1:0-16537 GCF_038007785.1 Bacillus sp. FSL K6-0069
AAAATTATAGAAAGGGAAAAAGAAAGGTCGTTAGTTACTTTAGTTTTTGGAGTCGTCCGTCACTTATGAATTTTGGAAAGTAAAACTTGTGTTGCAAAAAAAATAAAAATTGAAATGGAGGAAATGAGATGAAAAATGTCACTTGAATTTAATTGATCACTAGATGAAAGGACACCGTTTGATTGATCACCAAATGAAGGATTAGTGTTATTGATTTAGATTTACTGTCACAAGGCGGTCATATGAAAATATGCAGCGGGTCATTTGCAACTCGTAAGAGTGCCTAAACTCTTGAAAATTCGTGTATCTTATTTTTGCTTTATGGAAAATAAGAACATTCGCAACAACTGAACATGTGTGAACACATATGAACGGTTGGCGTTGGCAATTGGCGCTTCAATTGTGAGATTGCTTTGCATTGTGACAGATGCTATTTCGGGATTTATGGTTGTGGGCGAGTTTTTTCGGTTGTAAGGATTGCGGATTTGTTTTTGCGCACGATATGGATCGTGTGCAAAAACAAGTGCAGCAAGCCGCCAACAACCGAAAAATACGAGTTGCCTTAGTCGAAATTTTTGTTCATGCGACCGCGGTCGCATGAACAAAAATGGAGATGCTCTAGGCGGAATATTTCGGTATTCGTTGCGGCAGCAACGGATACTGAAATATGTAGTTGCATTTGACCTTAGGCGGAATGTTTGTTATTGCGATGGTAATCGCAATAACAAACATGGAGTTGCTCTTGAACTCCCTACGGTTACGACGTCTATTTTTGTTGGATGTGGTTTTCATCCAACAAAAAAATATACGTCTTAACCAGGAGGGGCGTACTTCCACTACTGGTGAGGGTGTTATTCTTGCTTTTTACAGAGCGTTCTTCTCTGTAAAAAGCTTAGAAATAACACTTAATTTTACTTGGTTGATGCGCTCTTGCTCTTTGCATCAAGCTTAGTAAAAAAGGTTTTGGGTTTTGCTTTTGTATTTGAACTTGCATTTGTATTTGATTTTGCAGTTAATCTTTTGAATTTATTTTTTTGCTTTGGAAGTTAAAATGTTTGGGTTTTGCCTTGATTTTTTGTTCGTGAACGGCTAGTGTTCACGAACGTTATTTATATAAAAAATGCTTATATATAAGGGGGTGGGAAGTATGGAGAAAGATAGTAAGAAGGTTTCGCAGACAATAAAGAAAATGGAAGATGCTTTGGATCGGATGCAGCGAGTGAAAGCGAAAATTAGGGAAGAAAAGAAAGCAGAATTAGAAGAGAAAGTTGCAAATGGGGAAATGACAGCGAAAGAGATGCGGAGACAATTGCCGAAAGCATGGAGTGATAGCACCGTTGGGACATATAAAGCAATGATGAAGAGTTTTATTCGTGAAGTGCATCGGGATCATGGGTATTCGGATATGAAAAAAATCGCAGGATGTTTGGATCAACATGTACAAAAACGGCTAGAAAGCTATTATTCTGGCAATATGAAAGAAGCATATAATGTCAAAACATTGATTGCGGCGGTCAAGGGGTTTAATGCAGCCGTTACAACAACAAAAGCGTTCACGAAAGTTCCAGCAAATCGGCAAAATTTCGTTGTGCAAGGCGTGGAATCCATACAAAAAGAGTTAAAAGAGAATAACGTCTTGCGTTATTCATCAGCGAGCAGCGTTATCACGCCAACACGAAAAGAAATTGATTCAGTTCTTTACAATATAAAGAACGATGGACACGGAATGAAGGACGATCCGCACAACATGAGACGGATCGCTTATGTCACGTCAAAACTGCAAGCGGCGTCCGGTGGACGTATTTCAAACACGCTTGGACTAAAGGTTGGACAGGTACGAGAACTGTTGCAGGATGGACAAATAACGTTTCGTAAAGATAAGGGCGGATTAACAAGGGAAGTAATACAAATTCCAATCGATAAAGAATTACGAACGGAATTAACAAAGATGCTTGATGGAAAAGCAGAAAATTCACGTGCATTTGTAGCAAGAAAATCGGATGGAAAGTTTTTGAGCATCAAGGAAACAAGAAAATCCGTGAACAAATTAGTTTCAGATGCAGCGGAGCATTTGAAACGAGAAAAAGTAATCACTGTCAAAGATAAAGACGGAAATAAAAAAGAAGTGACCATTCAAAAAAAATTCAGTACGCATAGTTTCAGAAAAGGATTTGCTTTGGAAAGAACTGTTTCATATTTGGATAAATTCCGATCACATAAAGATGCAGAAGAATATTTACGAGAAAGATCAAAAGAAAATCCGAAGATTTGGCAGAAGTATCAAGAAGTTAAAAAAAGAATTAATAATCCGAGACAACAAAAGGACGGGACGTACAAGGGAAGAAGAACAGCACGAGAATTAACACGTTTGGAACTCGCTTATTTTGCTTGTAGCACTGATCTTGGGCATTTCAGACTAGGAATTGTAGAAAATTTTTATTGTTCGCCACAAGAAGTGACAGAGCATTATCAAAATATGACCGGCGAAGCATATGCAGGATTCCCAGGGCAAACAAAACGAGGTTTGTAGTATAAACATTACAAATAACACTTGCCGTTCGTGAACGGCAAGTGTTATTTGTTGTATTATAAAGGTACAAGAATAATTGATATAGAAATACATAGTAAGAGAGGTGAACGAGTGTGAACGAATTCGGATATTATGCGAAAACGGTCTCGAACGACTTGGAAATTAGCCCAAATACGCTGAGAAGATGGAGTATAGAGTTAGAGAATCGGGGTTATGAATTCGAGCGTACAGAGACAAATAAACGGGTATATTATGAACGTGATTGCAAAGCGTTCAGGGAATTAAAAAAATTATTAGATGCTGGGGTCAGTATGGAAAGTGCTTCGAGAACGGTTGTGAATAGCTTTGGAACAGGCGATAACGAATCGCAAACACCAACCGTTCGTGAACATCAAACGGCTGAAATAGAGCGTTCAACGGTGCAGGATGAAGAGAAATTCAAACTAATGATGCAAGAAGTGATGATGGAAGTTGCAGCAAATACAATTAAACCACTTATGACAGAGTTGCAGGACGTAAAAAGTGAATTGTTAGAGCAACGTGAAGAGAATAAAAGATTGAGTGAAATATTGCAATTACAATTGAGCCAAACAGAAAAAAACGTCTCGGAAAAAAGCGATCAATTGTTGTTAGAATCGGGATTAATCAAGAAACAACTAGAAGATAAAACGTCAGAGAATGAAAAATTAAAGAATCTATTGGAAGAAGTAAAAGAAAAAACAGAACAAATCGAAAAACAGACAGAACAAGAAGAAATTTTAAATAAGATTAACAGAAACATAAAATCATTCGATGATCGTTTGAAAGAAACTGTGGAACAGAAAAAACAGGAACAAAATAAATCATTTTTCCAACGTCTATTTAATAAGTAAATTTGAAAAAACAAAAAAATCGTGAGATCTTTTTTGTTTTTTCAAATTCCAAAAACCCGTTCGTGAGAACGGGTTTTTCTGTCTCTTTAAAACAGTTTCCAGGCTGTCACAAGAGAATTTAAGTAGTGGAATACATCTTATGTATTCTTTATAGGGGTAGAGTCCTGAAAATGCGGATTTACAACGGTAATGTAATTTTCACCCATAAATAAAGCCGATTTTAAGAAATCGACTGTTGAACTAAAGCTCCCTTTACTTTAAGTACATTTCTTCACAATCTTTAGATTAATTTATTGGATTATTTTTATGTGAAAGAGTGATATTAAATAAGAGCTTTAATTCGATTGACAAAAAAACCGTCCAGAAGGTATATTATATGTATCTAAGTTATGGAGGTTATTATGTCTATTTCAAAGCATGCTAATAAGAAAAAAAATATATTGATTGCTGCATCTGAAATTGTAAAAGAAGAAGGAGTTGTCAAACTCACATTAGAGGCAGTCGCCCAAAGAGCTGGCGTGAGTAAAGGTGGATTATTATACCATTTTCCTAGCAAGGAAGCATTAATTAAAGGAATGGTGGAAGATTGGACAAATAATTATTTCGAATGCATTAATACGTTAGTTAATAACGACGATGATAACGCAATAGGAAAATGGAATAGGGCTTATCTTAAATCTACATTTTCCGATTTAGAAAACAATAATCTAAATTCCGCACTAATGGCTGCTATGTTTATTAATCCAGATTTATTAGATGAATTCCGGCAGAGATACGATATTTTGCATACAAAGTTAATAACTGATGGAATTGATCC
Source organism: Bacillus sp. FSL K6-0069 (assembly GCF_038007785.1). Taxonomy (NCBI): domain Bacteria; kingdom Bacillati; phylum Bacillota; class Bacilli; order Caryophanales; family Bacillaceae; genus Bacillus; species Bacillus sp. FSL K6-0069. The sequence goes on from NZ_JBBOXN010000004.1 coordinate 4,220, forward strand.
TGTCAAAATAACAATTACAAGATTATCCATAGATGGTCTTTGGTTTTCAGAAATATTTGGAATGGCACCATTAAATGAAGAACTAAAAACACAAGTTTTTGATGAACTAATAAACATGATTCAGGAGGACGAATAATGTCATATCTATATTTAGCACTTGCAATAGTGGGGGAGATTATTGGCTCTTCCCTATTAAAAGCATCTGAAGGCTTTTCAAAACTCTATCCTACAATAGGGGTAATAATAGCTTTCGTTGGTTGTTTTTTCTTTTTATCCTTGTCGCTAAAAACAATCCCCTTAAACACTGCATATGCATTATGGGCAGGTTTAGGACTTGTTTTGACTACAGTAATTTCAGTTTTAGTTTGGAAGGAAAAACTTAACATGGCTAGCATTGCAGGAATAACACTGATTCTTGTAGGAGTTGTAATATTGAATTTGTTTGGACCAGGACATGGAGAATCTGGTCATGAAGCAAGCGAAACTATTACAATGAATGAGACAATGGAATAACACATAAAAAAGTCCTTCTTAATAAAGAGAAGGACTTTTTAGCTTAATTAAGGGTATTTTTTGAAGTCCTTATTCAACAAACCTGCGTACGTTAGTTTAAGTGTATCACTTCACAATTCCAATAGAGTAGAGTTTATTGAGACATAATGAAATTAGCGTTTTAAATGACTTCTGACTGTCTCATAAGACTTGTATCAAATGCTTACCGTTGTAAATCCGCATTTCCCTGACGCTACCCCTTATAAGAAACGTAGATTGTCTATGTAAAAAGAGTCCCCCACATCGCTTTCCCATAACGATTTTCATATCTGTTTTTATGGTGAAGGACTGTCTCACGAAGCATTACAAAACCTCAAAAAAGAAACCAAACAATAATTATATATTCTCTAATAAGCACATGTGGAATTTGTCTATTTTGTATACCTAAAATTAAAACAAAATAAAAGGGTATACCGATGGTATACCCTTGGTATGCCCTTGGTCTTGGGTTTCCAATCCAAAAATCCAAGGAGCTAATAATTTGGAGACTACATTGTATGAATCATAAGTGATTTTGTTCTTGAAAACTCATTTTTTTGTGGTAAAACATAGAAGGAATGAGGTGAGAACGTGATTGAAATTAATAAAGATACGAATATTTTGATGCGCAAGCCGAAAGATGTAGATGCAATCGAATTTGTTTTTACATATAAAAACACGGATCAAAAGAATGTTGTTTCTGTTCCGGCAGAATATTCAATTCGAGCGATAGATAGGTTGTTAAATTCGCTAATCGAAGGATGTAAGGAGATGAATGAAACAATCTTTCTAAAAGAAGAAGATTTGCATTTACATCTTCCAATGAGAAGAAAAGAACTCGCGTCCTTTTTCATAGATTATTTAAAAGAGAAAAGTCAAAAGCTGTATGGATATGCACTATTCTTACAAAACCAACAATATTGGTCAGTGGAAAATATAATCATAGATGATTTTACTAAAAAAAGAATTCCTAATCCTAAAGTAAATAAGGGAGTTGTGATGTTTAGATTTAAGATAGAAACAAAACTTACAGATTGTTTTCATTTTCTCACAACATATACGAAAATAATGGGATTGAGACATCCTTTTATAAAAGCTAAACAATTCATGGGGACGAAAAATTGGTTTGAATATATTATGTTTGATGCGGCACGATCACAATTAAAAAATAAAAATGTGATAAAACAATTGGATGAATTCATCCGTACAGATAAAACACTTCGATTACGGTTGATATTTTAAAAGATGCGAAAGCGTCTTTTTTTAATTGTTACAACAAAAAAATTGATTTCCAATCCGTATAGTTCATATAAAACAAATCATACTGAAGCACGAAATCGAATGCTTTAAAAAGTTTACAATCCATACAGTTCATATAAAATGAGGTGTTACGTTTTGAGAAAAGGATTTACTCTGCTATTTACAATCCGTGTTGTTGCAAATGCTTCTTATATCATTAAGTCTTAGTATATACATAAATAGAATTCAATATTCATATCTTAATTTTCATAAAAAGAATAAAGGCATTGTTCTTTCCTTTACAAAATCATCTTTTTTGGTAGAAGAGAAGGGGAAAGAGGTGAAAATATGGGGGAACATATGGATTTAAATGAGATAGCAAAAAAATTGAATATGAAGCAAGCTAATCTGTCTCTGTACGGAAAGGATTTGGAGCAAGCAGGACATGTATTTCGAAAAGGAATGAATGGTAAAAAGGCATACACGGAAACTGAATTTCGAATGATTCAAAAGATGCGAGGATTAATGATCCGAGGGAGAAGAAGAAGCGAAGCGGCGATAGAAGTTGTGAAAGAATGGCAAGGATCGAAAGAGCCGACCGAACATATAGAAGAAAAAGAACAAAAAAATCGAGATTTGCAGCAAGAAATCTTAGAAGAATTAAAAGAAATCAAAAAAATGATGAACGAAATGTACATAAATCAACAGAAAAAAGGCTTTATCAATCTAACTTTTTGTAAAAAGACGAAAAAATGATTCGTCTTTTTTATTTGAAAAGTATACATAAAAACATTTCGACAAAATTCGGTATACCAGTGGTATACCGTTGATAATACTGGGGTATACTTAAAATAAATATTTGAAAAAGTGTTGAAAACGGTATACCAAAAAGGAGGATTTTGTGCAATAATAAAGTATAGATAATATAAGGGTTACGAAAAAGAACGGCTTTTAAAAAATAGGAGGGATTTATAATGAGTGAAAAAGTACAAATCAAGGGAAATTCAGAAGATGTTGCAGAATTACAGGGGCTTATTAAAGCTTCGGGGAAAACAGGGAAAGAGATTTTGCCATTTCTTATTGATTATATGAAGAAAGAGTTTGTGGAAGATGGCGTAGATGAATTGGGATTTGCCAATGATATTGAAGAAATTAATCAACATACGGTTCGAATTTATACGCTTTTGAATAACATGGTAGAGCGTTCGAAAAACGTTTTGAATAACAAAACGGTTGCTTTGAAAGAAGAAAATGCAAAACTGACAGAGGAATTAAAAACAGAACGTGAAGCAGCAGCGCAACAAAAAGAAGAGTTAGAAGCGGAAATGAAAGAACAAAAAGAAGAACTTGATGCAAAAGCGAAAGAACAACAAGAAGAAATCAAGAAATTGAAAGAGCAGCTGAAAGAAGAAAAAACAGAATCGAAAAAAGTGAAAGATAAATTAGAAGAAAGAACAAAGAGTTTAGATATGTATCGTGAACTCGTTGATATTAAAGACAAAGAAAACGAAAAACTAAAAAATGCGGTCGAAAAGAACGAAAAATCAGTAGAAGAAAACAAAGAATTAAAGAAAGAAAAAGAACAACTGACGAAACAAACAATCGAACAAACGAAAGAGATCGAAAAGTTAAAAGAGGATTCGAAAAAAGATATTGAAATGACGGAACTTCGCTTGAAAAATGAACATATGCAATTAGTAAATGAATTGAATCAAAAACATATCGAACAAATCAATCAAATTCGAAATGAACAAACGAACGAAAAAACAGAAGAAAAACAAGAGCAAAAGCCAGCTGAAGAAGAGAAAGAAGAACCTGTGAAAGAGAAAGAAGAAAAAACAACAACGGCAGCAGTAAAAGAAGATAAGAAAAAAGCGCCTACTGGAACGGGAAATAAAAAGGATCGAAATCAAAAACCTGTGCAAAAAGAAGAATCAAAAACCGAATAAAAAGTATACATGAATCGATAAGTATTTAACGTAGTATACCATTGATATACCAATGGTATACACGTTGTATACTTAGAATCTTTATTGTGTAAAAAGTATACAATAATGGAGTGTTGTTATGTATGTGAAAACGTATCAACCGTGTGATGTATTTGCTTTTTGGCGGAAAATTCAAAGTGGAACTCCCATTGAATATGATTTTAAATATATAACAATAGAAAAACGTGGAATGCTTCAATTTATGATTTATATACATCGAACGAAATTTTATAGACCGCGAGGAAATAAGGTAGAAGAATTTTATGAGCATTTTATTCATAACAAGGGAAGTAGATTTGATTCGTTTTTTGTTCTATTAAATAATGAAAAACAAATTGAATCTCGTTTGCATCAAAATGAAGTAACTGGAGATATTTTCGAAACGATTGATTGTATGTATTCTACAATTCCAGTCACGCATGATTCAAATTTAATTATTGAAAAGATAAAGCATCTTGAAGATCATGAAGATTACGAAACTTGGGTCAAGAAATTGAAAGTGCAGCGGTTGAAAATGCTATTCGATGAATGAAGAAAATGCAATGAAATCTTGAAAAACGTTGATATAACAACATTTATCTGAAGTATACTAAAAAAATGATAATGAATTTTGATATACCTTAGTATTTTCAATGGTATACCTTCGGTATACCTAATATATTCGATGTATAAAAAGTATACTTTTCGAATAAATATAAAAGCATTTATTTTTTCAAAATCGAAAAAATAGCGTAAAATCGGGCAAAATCAAAACTCTGACGTATCTTCTTCTTTCATCGTTCAGAAAAGGTTGTTTTTCTTCCAAAGCAAAAAATGTTTTTGTTTTATTTTTTTAGATATGTAGGCTACAAAAAATAATTTATGTAGCTTGCAAAATATTGTTAAAATAAAGAAGGACTTTTTATTTTTTACGTGTATAACATTTATGTAGCCAAAAAGCTACAAAAAGGGGGCGTTTTAGCATGGCAGAAAGAAACATTTGTGAGCCAATCAGAGATATGCAAAAAGTAAAAGAAATGCTTGAGGTTTTAGCGAGCAGGGAAAACGGATTTAGGGATTCTCTACTATTTGAATTGGGCTTATCGACAGCCCTTCGAATATCGGACATTCTTTCTCTTAGAAAATCCGATATTACAAATGGGATCGTAAGGATTAAGACGAAAAAGACGGGAAAATATAAAATCTTGGCTTTGAACGATTCTTGTCGTAGGAAGGTTGAGGCGTACACGGAATACATGCAAGATGATCAATTATTGTTTCCTATTAAACGCCAATGGGTGCATAAGCAAATGAAGTGGGCGGCTGATATGATTGGATTAGACAAAAGATTTGTATCAACTCACGTGATGCGCAAAACGGCAGCATACCATTTTTATCAAAAAACACGGGACATCGTGAAAACACAAGAATTCTTGGGGCATCGAAGCAGCAGCGAAACAAGAAAGTATCTTATGATCAGCGATGAAGAAGTAAACAAAGACCTGGTGAACATTTCGTGGTCATAAAAAAACAAATTGATGCAGCTATGAAAGGAGCGAAAGCTTCTTTAGAAGTAGAAAACATTACCATCATGAAAACTCATGACAAACTTGTTTCTAAATGTTTAAATAACGAAATTACAGAAGAACAATTTTTAGAAGAAGTTCGAAAACATCTTTCTTTAAAGGAGAAATGAAAAATGGGTGATGTAATTCGTTTTCCAACATTAAAGAATCTTACAGTAGAAGAATTGGAGCAATTCGAGTATTACAAGACAAAAATGAATGCTGCGGAGACATTTGCCGAAATGAATTATTACTATTTCAAAGCAAAAAAGGTCGTAGAAGAATCGAACGAACGAAAAACAAATAAAACAAATAAAACAAAGGGGTGTTTGTAATGACTGAAAAGAAAAGAAGAATCACTTTGAATTTGGAAGAACGAGAATGGGAAGCATTAGAGCGAATCGCAGAACGAAATGATGAAAGAATTGGAGAATTGATTGAAGGTTTAATTCGTATGGATTTGGACATTCCGGACGACTTGTTAACAGAAGAAGAAAAACGTGACAAAATTTCTTATACAATGTATTTCGAAGGTGGACACCCAGATAAATTAATGATTGAGCTTGAAGCATTTAGTCATTGTGACGATGAAGAAAATTATTATGAAAAAGCTACGAGATATTTCAATCGTGATGAGAAAAAGTTCGAAATTGAAGATGATGAAACACAGTTCGCCCGTTATCATTTTCGTGAATTGTTTTCATTTTTCGGAGAAGAAATATGTACATTCTCAGATTCGTTGAAAGTAGGGCAAATGGTTGAGAATGGTGTTTTGAAAGAGGATGAATACCGTCCGAACATAACAAAAGAGCAAGTTGATCGGTTATTAGAACAATGTATCCATCTGCATGTAGAAACAGGTGAAGACTTAGATCCACGCTTCTTTTTCTTAAATACAAACAAATTAGAGCGAGAGTTTTCGAGTTTAAAAGGAATTAGGATCTATTGTTTCGTGAGAGACGAAAGTGTTTCAAAACTTTCTACGAGCAAACCGTTAACATTAGAAGATATGTATATTGAATTGGCTTATGATGTTAAAGAAATTATTGGGTATTACGAAATTGAAGAAGGGAAAGAAGTATATCCTTACTTTAAAAAGCGATTTGAAGAAGAATTGATTCCTCAAATGCTAGAAACAAGGGAATTTAAAATATATAGCATGTCGAAAATGTTTGGTTGAAAATTAAGTTCTTTTTATAGAAAAGGGGTGATGGGATGGGGGATGAACCTATTTGTAAATTTCATTTGTCTTATGCCTATGGTTGTGAAAATCAATTGTTACTAGAGGTTACTTATTGGGATGAAATACAAAATGATGCGATCACGGCTGAGATTGAGTACAAAATAGAGGAACAATACTTCGATTACTCGGATTTTTATTTACCTAAATATGTATGTAAACAAATAAGAAACAATGAATCAAAATTATTAGAAGTCGCTCAACAATTAGAAGTAGGGCAAAAATTTGTTGATGGTTTGATAATGGAAGATGAAGATTTTCCATTCATAGAACAGGAAAAAATAGATTCGTTATTTGAACAATGTAAATACATACATTGTGACTGTGATCATGCATTCATATATTTTAGCTTTGCTGCAACGAATCAAATAGATGATGAATTATGGGTAGAGGGATTAAAGAATCCAATCATATCAATAGATGTTTCATTGTGGTGGAAAGATATGTTTGAACAAAATAAATGTAATAGCGAAAAGATGACGATAGAAATTGATTTAGACGGACAAAAATTCATAGGTGGAATATACTCTCACATGCCAGAGCAAAAATACAAAGCATATTTTGATTCTAAAGTAGAAGAGGCATTTCCTAGAATGATCAAAGCTTATGAGAATTATAAAAATAGAAGTAGATTTCAGAAGCTATTTAAAGGGGAATGAACACTACTTTCATAGATTTGATTATAAACCGCTAGGACAAGCGAGTCATGACCGCACTTCGTGCATTCCTATGCTTTTCCAATCGCTTTATAATCAAACTATTCATTACGTTTTTCATTGTCATAACTAACGTTGGATCGACAGGAAAAGTGAAAAAAATCTAGCAAAAATTGATTATTTGTGTAAAAGTAATAGTAGAGAAAAAGAAAAAAGCCCCCTAGTGTTGGAAGCACTTTGTGGGAGCCTTAGAGAAAAATATTATTTTAGAGAAAATTAACTTTTTAAATGAAATTTCCTACTTTTATTTTTATATATTTAAGTAGGAAAGTCAAGAAAAAGTACGGACGAAGAAAGATAAATTTCTTTTTCTCTCTTTATATAAAAGAGAGGTGATTGGTGTATGGTTTTACAAGAAAACATTGTAAAAAAACGTAAAAATCAAGTGATAAAGTGGTCATTTGATAAGAAAGAAATTCAAGAAAATACGAATCTATTAGTCAATTTTTTAACAAGAATAGGATTTTCGAAAGAACAAAAAATTGAGATGTTTTTCATCCATGATGTTACGAATTGGATCGCAGCAGGAACGAAAAGTGTTGCGGAAATCGAAGAAGAAACAATTGCGAATTTGAATATGTACGTAAAGATAAAGGGGAAACCCGCATTAAAATATTTTAAAACAGAAAATGAAGATGGAGTTGCACCATTTTTCGCAATTCATCGTAAAAGAAAAGGCGTAGTGAATCCATTAGTACAAGTTGTCGATTGGGACAAAGGGAAAGAAACTCGTCAATTCAAAACAATAGAAGAAGCAGAAGTGCAACGGGATAAATGGTCTCAAGAAATCGGGACTGAATTTAAACGTATCACCATTACAGAGAATAAAGATAAAGAAGGAAATATAGTAAGGTATACGGTCAAAGCGTTTCGAACAAATGAAAGAATAAAAGAATTGAAAGCTGATTTTCTTAAACAGTTCAAAAAAGAATTAGAAACGGCTTTAATTGTAGAAACGAAAAACGGTTTTCATATTTATTTTGTCATCAGAAACGGGATAAAAAGTCGTTACAAAGAGATACAAGAAGCATTGATTCGTAAATTTGGTTCTGATCCAGTGGTCACTGATATGGCTCGCATTCTTCGTTTGCCTTATTTCTATCATTTGAAAGAAACAGAAGATCCCTTCTTTGTACAAGTAATCAATTGGGGTAAACAAAACAGTAATGGGGAATGGATTACATATACACAAGACGAGTTAATCAATCATCTTGAATTAAATGTTTCAGAGAAACATATCGAGATGCATCAAATGTTATTGCCGAACGATGAACCAAAAACAATGAAGAAGACAACACCATTAAAATTAAAAGAAGAATTTGATGTGACTTTATCAAAAGAAACAATGTCTTTCGTTGAATTTGTAGAAGAAATCAAAGAAAAATCATTCAGTGATTTCTTTGAAAATGAAGAATTCGAAAACATGGAACATACATTTTGTTGTCATTTTCATAATGATGTCAATCCATCAGCGACTTTATATGAAATGAGAGACGGGAAAAAGATGTATTTTTGTTACTCTAGTAACTGTGCAAAACAATATAGAAGTGTGATTGATGTTGCGATGGAAACACTTTCGACACCAGAACAACACGTAACATTCTCACAAACTGTTGATTTTCTAGCTCAAAAACTGGGTGTAACATTAGATATGGATGCATATCAGAAAGAAAAGTATCAAGAATTAACGTTAAATACAAAGTGGATCAAAAGTAATTTAGAGTGTTTTACAGAAAAATTGTCTCCTTATCCGAATTTGTATTCATATATAACAAGACCAATCAAAAAAATATTAAAAGAAATGATAATGTATGTGTTGGGAACGCCTATAAATAAGAACTGGTCGTATGAAAACAAACCAATTTTCTTTGTGTCATATGACTACATTGCTAGAGAATTCGAAATGTCACGAACATCAGCCGTAAGGTATATAAATTTGTTGGCACTATTAGGTTTTGTAAAGAAATTGCATTACTCTGATGTCCCTGAAACATTATACAAACGCTTTGAAAAAGATAAACAAGCTATCAATTATTATTGCCTTCCAATGTTTGAAGACGTAGCGAATGAAGCGGAAGAGATGGTAAAAACCATTAAAAAAATCAAGTTCAAAAAATCACAAGTTGATTTTGAATATATTGCCGCATCTTTCGGTTTGGAAAAGGCAAGGGAAGTATTTCCGAACGATCAAATCAAAACAGACAAGCCAATTGTTTCAATAACCAAAAGAAAAGTTCGTAAAAAAGTAGAAGATGCAATGACTTATATGGAAGAATACGCAAAACAAATGATAAGAAAAAACAAATATATCAAAGAAGAAAACCTAAAAGCGAAAACGAAAAAAGAACAATTCAATGTGTATTCGAAAGAAAAAGAAGCAATTGTTAAGCGAAATTTGTTCGACAATGAATTAGATGCAATCTATGAGAATTTCAAAGTTTCTTTTGAAAATGAAGGATATTCACGAGTTAGATTATCAAAAAAAGTTGCGAAAGCGATTGGATTGAAGCAATCTGAAAAGCGTGGAGAACAAATTTACATTTGGATTAAAAAAGAATAAAATGCCTTTGAAGAAAAACGCCACTATCCTTAGAGCCATATGGGATTAGGGGTGTTTTTTAGTATCGATTAAAACATGTACTGATAAGGAATAGATTTTTGACAAGTCTTTAGTTATCAGTCCACCTTTTAATCGATACCAAAAAAGAGCCTTGAACCTTAGAGCCATATAGCTTTATGTCAAAATTCTTCAGAGGCATTTTCGCATAAAAAAAAGGGTCTCATCAACTTTCCCATTAAAAGAAAACAATATATGATTCTAACAAAAAGAATTGAAATGTCTTTTTATTTCAATTCAACCTGGTGTGGGCGGTTCAGCATCCACGGTTTTATCTTTTTCTTTTAAAGTTTTTGTGTTTATTGTCGTTGTTTTTATTAGATTTACCTCTCAAAAACAATGTAATGTACAACTTTCTAATGTATTAGGGGATTACATATATTTTATGGATCGATCCTTTTACATAGGTACTTCCTTTCACCGGGGGAAGTACCTTTTTACATTGCTTAGGAAAGAGAAAGGACTTTTTTTAAACCATTTTTGAATTTCTCTTTGAGTTCATCATCTAATATATATTTTGTTTTTGCTTTCATTTGATAGAAGGGCTTTATGCTCCATTCATCTCCCCATATGTCAATGCATACGAGAAAGCGTTCGTTTGGATGCTCTTGTACACGAAATTCGAGATTATAGGAATGATAATCTTCATTATGATAGTTATAGTTATCTATAATTGTTATCTTTGTAAAATCAACATTATGAAAATCAATTTTTGTCATTGCTTATTCTCCTTTTTTATGTATATTGCCCGTGAGGGGTGATACTATGCAGTTTGTAACAGAGGAAGAAATACAATCGCTAGAATTAGAAACTTTGATTTCAAGAATGTTAGATACATTTGTAAAAAAAGAATTTGAGTTGGAATTTGTTGATGTACCTTCACATTTTAGATTTAAAGAAATCATGGGGATTGAAGATGTAAAAGAATTCATCAAGTTTGATGTACCAAATGCAATTTATACATTTCCGTCTCTTGATGAACGGGAATTGATGAATGTAGCAACATTTAAAGAGAAAAAAATTTTGCCGCCAAAAGGCTTTTTTTGGGTTTTGAAAACAGAAAAAGAAGAAAAGATGTTTGGGATCGTGGATGTAATGTTTACAATCAATAAAGTTTCGATTAAAGCAAATGATGAACGATATGAACAAATGAATGTTGTGTTTCGTGATGAAAAGAATTTTTATTTTGATTATGAGAAGAAAGAGTATGTTCAAGTTAATAAAAAACAATTAACGAATGAAAATACACAAGAATATTTGCGCAGAATTGAATTGAAAGATAAATGTTTTGAGAGACTTGGAGAAGAAAATGATCGCTATTTAGAAATTTTATTGAATTCTTCGGAACATTTAGTTGATAGAACTACTTTATACACGGTGGAGGGATTCCATACATATTTTCAAGATTATTTGGCGGTTTATGAAAGTATAAAAGGATATCTTGCTTTGAAAATATTATTTAATCAAACGGATGTGGTGAATTATAGCCGTATTAAGACGTATTTTAAGGATTTAAATACAAATGTATCTGAAAGGATTGGGGAACTCGTAGAATTGAAAGCGAAAGGGGTTACAGGTGATTTGAGGGAAGATGTTATGAAACCGTATCTTTCATATTATGATTCTTTTACAAAAGCAAGAAAGAAAATCAGAAATATGTTTCGATATCGAGATGAAAACGTGATGAAAACCAAACGAGCACAAGATCCCAAAAAGACGACCGACGGATTTTATGAATGGGACGATACACGAATGTATGCGAACTTGATGCAAATTGAAAATGATTATTCATACAAAAATGAAGCAGGAACGAAAGAGCAGCGAGAAAAAGCCGTTAAAGAATTACATGAAAATATGCTCAAGCGTGTAAAAGCAGTTCAATCAGAAAAACAAACAAGCAAGTATGATGTGCTAACAGAAGAACAAAAAGCAGAATTAAGTAAAAGGACAGGTCGGGATAAAAAACATTTATTGTATCAATACATTCAAGAATTGGTACATCAAAATAAAATCGATCCACTCGAAAAAGTATTGTATTTAGAACAATACATGTAGAATACTAGAATACCTGTGAGAAGCCTCAGAATCGATTTTAAGAGCCGTTAGGCTCTTTTTGAATGCTATCATTCAGAACTGAAAATAAAATAGGCTTTTTTCGTCCATTTTCAATTTTCTGTGTTATAAAGTAAGTAACAAATTATACACATTACAAAAATCAATGCTGAACGGATACAAGTCTCGTTTGGTTTTTTTGCGTTTGAAACGTAAGAATGCAAAAAGCAGCAATAAAAAAGAAAAATATATGGAAAGTTTTGATGGGAAGAACGACAAAATTTATTTTTGATGTTCTAAAAATGAATGAAAAATCTACACTAGGAATGCTTAATTATTTTTCAGCTTTGCAAAATTGAAGAATGGAACTTTATAAGATTTACATTTTAAA
>NZ_JBBOXN010000005.1:0-8474 GCF_038007785.1 Bacillus sp. FSL K6-0069
AATTCATACAGGACTACGTGTCAGTGATCTACTCCAACTTGAAACGCAAACTATACTAAAGTTAAAACGAAAGAAACGAAAGGAATTCAAAATCAAAGAAGGAAAAACAAAGAAAGAACGCATGATTAACCTTACTTCCATTTTTGATGAGGTATACTCTTATACTCAAACTCTAGATAATACCTGGTTATTTCCTTCCCGAAAAGGAGACAAACCCATTAGTAAAATCCAGGCTTATCGACAATTGCAAAAAGCCGGAGATTTTGCCAGTTTAGAATCCATTGGGACCCACACCATGCGAAAAACCTTCGGCTATTGGTTCTATAAACAAACAAAAGATGTAGCCATGTTGCAAGAAATACTAAATCATAGTACACCACAAATTACACTTAAATATATTGGAATCAATAAAGAAGAAAAAGATAATATACTAGATACATTTCAAATTTAATTAAAAAACAATATCTTTATAACCTGATATAATCCCAATGGACCCATAATTCCCAGGATTTCCATAGTTTCCTACATTCCCATAGTTACCGTATGAACCAAAATTCATATTTTTATAAGAAGAATAATTATTATACAACAATCGATTGTTATACATAATTTCGCCTAAATAACGCCCGCGCATATCAATAAATATTTTTTCATTTTCAAGATAATGACCAATATTTTGACCACTAGGTGAATGAAGTTGTTTATTTACTAAATTGGCAATATGTTGCCCTTTACTGTTAAATAAAAATTCCATACTATTTACTCCCTTATTTTTTCTTAGATTTTGCTTGAGATAAAGCTGATGCTGCAACACTTTTTGTTGCCTTTCCATATCTACCATCACGTAAAATCTTAGAAGCCGTAGTTGCAACTTTAGAACTTGTCACACGTTTTGAACTAGATTTCATAAACATATACCTCCTAACCTTATTATTTAACGAACGTTTATTCCCCCAAAACCCATTATATTCTAATTAAAAATCAAAGTAAAGTATATATTGTATTAAAACAAAAAGCTGAACACTATATATAGTGTTCAGCTTTTTGTTTTAATATATATTATACAAAAATATATTCATATACTTAGCAAGGGAATGCTTGTAGACTGATCTATACTGCATTCCCTTATTGTATGTATGCTATATTTCTATTCATCTTTTTCCGACAATATAACATAATTAAAACTAAAATACTCATTTTATAATTTAGCTTTCAAATCATAATCCTTAATAATCTGCGCTATCAATTTATTTAAATTTTCATTGTCAATTGGATCTAAATAATAAGAATTATTCAACGAAAATTTAATACCATATAACATTTCAATAAGATTAATTATCCTTTGTTCCCCAAAAGAAAATAAAATAAAATAGTAACGGACGAGAACCGACAACAAAACAATAAAAACTAAAATAACAAATACCACCGCTAAATATGCTACAGCTTGACCTAAATTAAATGAATGCTTCTGAAAAACCCAATTATTAAAAGAAGTCCAAAGAGCAACAAATAGAGCCAAAAAGAATCCACTAGAAGAACTAATAACAGTTAAAAGTTTCTTTTTATTTCTTTTTTCAAGATATTTTTCAAATCGTTCTATACAAAAATCCAATGATTGAATATTTTTTGACTTATTCTTATTAGGTTTATTTAAAATTTTCTTATGAAATAAAAATTTTTTCAAAAGTAAATATTTAAAGTTATACCATTCTTTACTTTCAAATTTAATTTGATACTCATTCCAAATATATTTTTTATAATACATATTAATAAAAAACATAGACGTAATCCACACCTGAAATAAAAATAAATCTATATAAATAATAATCCAATTTAAAGATTGTACAAATATCACTAACAATAATATAAATGATATTAATACACTCAATTGAATAATAGAAAATTTAATTACTCTTTTTCTAACAGGTTCAAACATATAAATAATACTCATATAATTCTTACAAAAATCCAACAAATCTTTTTCAAACAAGCTTCTAACCACCTTTAAACGATATATTATAATAAAATGTTTTAAATGACAAATATCTCTTACACTTCTTATTACAACTCCTCGCAACGCATCATTGCATGCTTTTTTTATAACGCTACGATGCGTTCCTTACTATTTAACATTAGAATAATTAAAGTAATCAAAGGAGGTACATATATGGACATTGGAAAAAAAATAAAACATTTAAGATTAATAAATAACATGACACAAGAAGATGTAGCCAGCCAATTATTTATTTCAAGACAAGTTATATCTAAATGGGAACTAGGAAAAAGTCTTCCTGATCTAACCAATTTATTAGCCTTAAGCAATCTGTTTAATGTTTCAATTGATTCTTTATTAAAGGAGGATTCAAATTTGCAAAATCAGATAATAAAACAAAGCAATTATAAAAGATATTTATTAATAGCCGCTCTCTACATATATTCTTTAATTACTATTGTTGTTATATTTTATTGTCTCATTGCTTTTTTACTTATACCAAAAGACATAAAAACATCAGATCTAAACGTTATTAATTCCCACTTTTATCAAGAAAGCGATAAAAAAGAAATTCTATATATTTATAGTAAATTAACACCGTTTTTCTCCAATTATTCAGGAGATTATAGCATTCAAACAAAAGAACATGAAATAAACATTCATGCTAATCGAAATTCAATTCCTTTTAGAAATAAAGATGTTTTATTTTCAATTGAAAAAGATATACCTCATGGAATAGATTGGGAAGAAAAAGATGTTTACATTGTAGATGAAAACAATAAAAAAATACTTATATATAACCATAAAAATAAACAACTATATTACCAACTAAAAAATTAAAAAGTAGGCGATCAAAATTAAAAACATTTATAAATATATTTTTATACTAACTACGCTTATTCTTAATATAATTAGTTCTCTACTCATTATGAATACTCCATTTGTACCAGGGAATATCGTGTTTGCTATTACATTTTTATTTTTCACCATGCTATTCCAATCAACTACAATGCTATTCATTATATATATGATTAAAAATGAAATATATAAAAAGATAAAAATAATATTATATGTTTTTTTAACACTAGATATATTAATCTTTTTATCATTGCTATACATGGCATATATAGCGACAACAGCATTAAAATATTATTAACATCATTATAGCAAAGGAATGCTTGTAGACTGATCTATACTGCATTCCCTTATTGTATGTATGCTATATTCTTATTCGCCTTTTTTTAACAGTAAAACAACGAATCTTGGCGAAGACATTGGTTTTTGCCCTGTCCTGGGGTCCGTCCTCGCTTTTTATTCCACGGTTCCCTTGACCACGAGCCTCCGAACCCTCAAACTCCCAAAGCTAACCCCAGCGGGCAAAAACCGCCCTTCTGGGGCCACCTCTGGCGAGTTTGCATGAGGGTTCCCCTCATCGTCAAGGAACTTTCGCGGCATAAACGCCAGGACTCAGCGATTCCACATGCGTCTCCACCACGATTCCTTTTTAATCTCTTGTACTTCTTCATTGTTTACTTGTTGTTCGGATGAATCTATTTCTAATATCGCTTGTTTTTCTTCTATCATAATTCTTTTTAAATCTTGAATCTCTCTCATCAAATACATAATTTGTTCATCTTTCTTATTCGCTTGATCTTCCATTGCCTTTTCTAATTCTTCCGCAACTATTTTTCTGACTTCATCTAAGGTAAACATAGTCTGTTCAAATGTTTGTTTAGAAGTGTTTTCCTGAACAACTTCCATATCAACAGCAATATATTTTTTAAAACCTTCTTTGTTTAATACTTCTAGAATCTCTTTATGGGGAACATTCTTTTTATTTCGAAGTTTATTAATAAATTTTAAAACATCCACACATTCAGAAGAAATATAATACTTATTTTTCTCCCCCTGTTTGAATAGAATAAATTCTTCATAAGTATTGCAATTTCGTTTAATTGTCATTGAAGATACACCGACTTGTTTTGCTATATCTTCAGCCGATAGCCAAATTAATTCATGTTTTTCCCTAACCATTGTTTAAATCACTCCTATCTAAACAAACAAACAGCATCTGAACAGTGATCATAAACATTATTATATCAGATGTTTAGGTGCTGTTCAGATAAATACATTGTTCAGATGAACACTTATTAAAACTATTTAAACAAACACCTAAACACCTTCATGAATTTTATTCCTAGATAGGGATCCCCCAAACCTTCCTACATAGACATAAATTAACTATTTGTTTTTTAAAATAATAATTTTTAATTAAAAAACAAGCTATTTTATAAAATTGGAAATTCTAAATTAAAAAAGACAGAAGAGCATAAGGGGTTTTTGGGCCCAACTAGGGGTTGGGACTAGGCGGATCCTAGCTTAAACGTGGGTACACGAAAATTCCCAGGATGTCCACTCACTGACGACACAAAACCCTCTAAATGTCCCCATTGTATCCCTAGATGTAGACTCAGTGAGTACACAAAGTCCCTTTGATGTCTCCATATGAGTACTCACTAACGACGTGATATTTTTAATAAATTGCAATCAAACATTACTTTAAAATACTAAAAGAAAACAATAAGCATTAAATAAATATGAATCCTTAATCTAGAAATAAATAACAACAAAATACAAGATGCTATTTAAACGCTTCAGAATCCTTTTTAAAAGATATAAATCTAAAATAATACTATTTGTCGTCAAAACGAAAACAAACGTTTAAAAAGCAAAAGGAACAGGTTTAAAAGAAGGGTTTCCTTTGCTTTTGGGGTTGAGGCTGGTTCGTCGTGTGGGGACGAACCCCCACGTATTACGTATCTATTAATATGGTAAGTGAAATTATTGAGCGAAGGCACTAGCGGTTCGGCTCGTATAATAGCAATTCAAGCCGATGATCCCAAATAGTTGCTTTTGGATGTATCGGCTTGGTGATATCCAAACTCGAGCCGAAAGAAGTTCCGCAAGGATGTAGCAAAGCGAAAAGGGTGGAGATTTTCTGTAGCAACGCGGAAGAAAATACGACCCGTTCCTTGCGGAACTTCTAGCCATTTCTATATAGAGTGAGAAGGGACAAGCATACAAAAGTGGAAAATCCCCAGTAATATCAAGGGTTTCAAGATTTTTCGTACTTACCGTTTTTGGTAAGTAAACTTACCGTTTTTGGTAAGTACGAAATTAACAAAAAAAGTCTACTAATTAAAGTAGACTTAAAATAATTTGATAGGTAAATTTTTAAGTTGTTTAGGAACCTTTCTAAACATAGCTTTAAGTGTTGGATTCACTTCATCTCTATTCCCTGAAAACATAACATGAGGATTTATAAACAAAGCATATGCCCTAACATTATTATCATCAACACCACTCTCAGAACGAGCAATAATGCCTTTATCAATTAATTTTCTAACCAAAGGACTAACTTTCGTTTCATGTCTGCCTATTTTTTTTGCTAATTCACGCTGAGTTAATGGAATTTGTTCTTTAGAGTTAATATCACTAACTAAACAATTACTTAAAAAACCTACACACATTGAAATATCTAATAAAAATACCTTCTCAGCATTTGTTAAATAATCAATTTCAAATAAATACTGGATGTTTTGTTGAATAATCTGAACAAACTTCGCTTTATTCTTAATTTTACGTTCAGGAACTAATTTCATTCCTCTTGAACCAGCCTTGGCTTGAAGTTCATTTGCTAAATACATCTCTTCTTCTGACAAGATCTTCGAATCCTCGATATCTCTCAATCTTGCATTTTTTTCAGCTTGTTTTAAATTGATAGTATTTGTCATAACTTTTCTCCTTGTTCCTAGTATTTACAACTAGTACGGAGACTTTTTTTATGCTATTATGTAATTAGAATTTTATAAGAATAAAAAAGCCTCTTATGTATAGTTGTAGCGTCGCAACTCAATTATATCATGATTGGCTTTTTTTGTTATAACTAATAGAAAAAGAGTCCTAAATAATAGGGACTCTTTTTTTGTTTTATGAAATTTTCTTATCATCATTACTTGGAAAAAGACTTTTTACTTGCTTTTTCCACCCTTCTTTATGGATAAAACGATGTTTGTGTAGATTTCCAGCAACAATATCAGTTTTAGTCATTTGAGAAATTTCCTTCCAATTACCTTCAAAAACATAGGTTGCATTTCCATATTCAGCAGTTTCAAAGACATATAAGTTCAATTCAATAAACCCAAAAATAATATATCCTCGATACCCATTTTTTCCTATGGCATGAAAATCCGGATTATACTGGGAAACAGTTTCTAATCTTTCAGTAATAATCACTTTTTTGTTATTAGATGCTCTTTCTAAAAGTGGCATCAAACTTTTTTGAAATTGTTCCCACGGCATTTTTCCAGAAGGAAGAATATCCCAATCTAGTTTTTTAACCTTTGGTACCTCATATTGTTCTAAATTTTCTTGAAGAATGGCCGCACACTTAAAAATTTCTAACATCAAATTAATTCGATGAATTATATCTTTATCAGGTGTTTGTCCCTTTATAATAGCATCTCCAGCTACAACAAACTGTTTATCATTATGCTTAATAATTGTTAATGATACCCAAGGCCCAGGAATCAGTTTGCGTGGAAATCTCTTATAAGGAATATCTACTATTCGAGAATAATCTGTTCCGTGCCAATCTGTCCACGAATGAAGATGCTGACGATAAAGCGTTTCTTTTGGCAAATCTCTTTGAGGTACTTCTCTCCCATTTGCATTAAATTTACTGATATTACCCAATTTAGGTGAAGGTATTAAAGTTTCACCTACAATTCCACTTTCAAATCCAATTTCTTTTAATCGAGAAACAACCTCTTCTGTAAGACTTAATCCAATATAAGCAATATTTCCTTCTTCTAGATGTGCTAAATATTTACCGATTTTTCTTATTCTTTTTTTTCCTGTGATTAACATAAATTTTCCTACTTCCTTTAATTAGTGAAGTAAGTAAATAGCTACTATTTATATTATGAACTAACCTCCCTTTTTACTGTTCAAATAAAGGATTAATCACATTCTAACAACGATTCTACGGTATCCTTAAATAAATATTGTAGAAATTTGTTATAAATTTCTTTTGTCAAAAGACTTGATTTTGACATTCACTTTATTGTAAGATGATAACCGTAATCAATTTTCCAAAAATCACTGTTAAGTGAATAAACAACATCTGATGCTCCAACATCAGATCTAAAAAAACAGAAATTTAATAGACTATTTACCTATTTCCATCTTATAGTATAAGATGGCTGTTTGTGTTTTGTCAATACAAAGATTCGAATTTTCGAATTAATTAATGTTTTTTTATTGAATATCCAAAAACCATTTGAGATACAGATATTATCATAACAAGAAAAAGAACCTTAAAAAGGTTCTTTTTCTTGTTATCCAATGCAAAACTATTAAATAAAAGATGGCTTAACATCAATCATCTTTCATGGACCAAAGTACCAGCGTTCTTGTACCCAAGAGAAAAGTAACAATTAAAACTTAGAATTTCAAAAGAAAAAGGAAAGGGCAAGCTACGGGTTTGGCATGCCAAACCCAACTCCGTTTTTTTACGCTCGCCCTTTGGGCAAGCTACGGTAGTGTGACCACACTACCTAAAAAACTTCGTTTTGCTTGCTAGGAAATTTCCTAGTACCTTTACCGTTTTTTAATCCTTCAAATTTTTATTTTTCGTCTTAAAACGATTGTCGCTTTGCTCGATTTTCAACAAATAAATAGAATCCATTTTAAAAAAGTTTGATCAAGATAGATTCTCCATTTTTGAACTTAGGTAAAATTTTTATAAAAGTTAAAAATGATGATTCATTATGTTCATTTTACAAATTCATTGTAAAAACTGTTAACCCATTACATAAAAAAGACGTGGTGATCCACGTCTTTTTTATGTAATAATATATTTTTATATTTAGAAAGCGAGTGAATACAATGACAAAAGAACAACATAAATATTATGTTACCTTTTATTTATCTAACGGTAAGGAAATAAGTGGTAGAATTACACATTCTGACGATATAAACACGTCCTTAGAAGAATTAAATGACATGATAGAAACCAAAAAAACAATACAGGTCCCTCAGCTCGGAATTGTAATACGGACTAAATACATTACCCATATAGAAATTATTGAAGTAGCTGCATAAAAAAACTGACCTTGCTGTAGCAAGGTCAAATCAAAGTTACTACTTTTGAAATATCATTTGAAAGTAAACTTTTGAATATTAGTTTACATTCATTTCCCCTTAAACATTGACTTACCACCAAATCCCCTGATATCTTCAATTTATACAACAAAAGTATACATTCAAAACACTATAAAATAAGAGGTCTAAAATCCATGAATAAAAAACCACATCTCATTGATGTCCAACCCATCCGTAGCAAAGAACAGATCGAAGACATGAAATGGGCCCTAAAACGCCACTGTTCCGAACGAGACTATATACTATTTTTAATTGG